>CAJYRQ010000015.1 GCA_913777465.1 uncultured Chryseobacterium sp. | reverse complement strand
AAGTTATAGAAAAATGTATAAGAAATACATATAATAATAATAATAATATCAGTATAAAAATACCATTCTTCGGTAATTAATGGAGCATTATAAAAGGAATCTTTCTCATAAAATTGTAAGATAGGCGCAATCCCCAGAAAGAACAATGTAAACAAATAAAAAATCTTATATAAAGAGAAATTCTTATATTTGTCATTAAAAATCTGCGTTAAGGAAAATATCTGAATAACTAAACTTGCTAAATACACCCTGGTAGAAAAAAAATGCACGGAACCGTCATATGAAATAATTCCACAGAATACAGAAATACAGATAATAAAAAACAGATTCATATGTAATAATTAATGATTAATAATTTAAAAGGTAACATTATTAATTTCAGGATAGTACTGAAGAGAGCTTGAATTTTCATGTAAGACAACAAAACCAGCAGAATATTTCCTTAAAAGTATAAATAAAATTTCCACCAGTACTTCTCCACTTACCACATCATCATATTTAAGATTAATCTTTTCGAAATCTTTAAAATGCGGATGGGGCTTAAGAATAATCAACACATCACTTTTTTGTATTTGTTTCAAGTCTTGTATATATTGCTCTATTCTTAGATTATAATTCCAGCTTGTAAGATAAAGTACAACTTCCCTAGCATTAAATAGATTTTTATATTTCTCGATTAAATCCGGAGCAATAAAGATCCCGATATGATTTTCCAGCTGGCTTGAAAAATCGTTTTTAAAATGTAATCTTTCCTTAGAGAAACTGGGTACGGATTGTTTGTGTCTTTGATGATCGTAGACATAAATCCCCTTTACATATTTTGACCCTGCAAAAAACTCTTTATTTCCCAAAAACTTTAAGATATTTTTTTTCAGCCATCCATTACCCTTTGAAAGAAGATTAGATCGATATGTTCCTATTCCTTCTTCATAAACGTAGATTTCTTTTGTTTTTATTCGTCTTAATTTGCTGTTGGTAACCCTCCCATAATCTGAATCGATAAACAATTTGTCGGTTTTTTCAACTTTACGGATAAGATGTCTAAACATCTTATTATAATCGGAAAAATAGTATGTCTTATCCCAAACTCCCTTTTCAATAATATTTGAATAAAATTTTTCTGAATTTGTAAATCCACTCAAAAACATTATTATTCTTTCACCTGATGTCTCAATATTCAAGGCATTTAAATATTGTAGAGGCGTTGTTACCACAAAATAGTTCGTTCTCATATTTTAAAGAAATCCGGTTGAGTAAAAATTTTTCCAATCAAAATTTTAATATTGATTACTTTACTATAATTTAAAAAAAGAAATAAGGAAAACACCAAGAAGACAAGATACATATCGTATATATTAAATACTAAAAATAGAATAACTAAAGTAAAAGGCAAGAAAATTCTGAAAGGTAGAATGTATTGAATTTTTGTTGTTGTTTGTGTTTCTTCAATTGCATTATAAGTGTACAGCCCTGAACCAAGCGTAAATACCAGATAGGATATCATACTGGCAATAATTACATATTCAAATGTTAAATGAAAAACCAAAATGATAAGACAAGATATAATGATATTTAAAATAAAACAGAAAAAAGATAGGTAAGACAAAAACTTCTGTTTCGATTTAGAAATAATAAACGGCTGAAAACCGAATGCAGCATTCAGCACCATTACTGTAAGAAGATTAAAACCAAATGCTTTATAAGAGTTTTGATATTTCTCGAAAAACAAAACAAACAACGGATAAAATAACAACGCAGCATACATAAGAAAATGGCTGGAAACCAAATACACCTCTCTGGTTTTGGTTAAAATAGCTTTTGCATCCTCATTTTTTGCAATAGAAAAACGATGAATTAGTTTAGGCCAGATTAAAAAAGTAATGGACTCAAACAATAAAAGAACAATACTACTGAGAGAAAATGTAAATGTAAAAATCCCGAATTCAGCAACATTATAATTTAAGCTCACAGCGGTACGGGTAGAAATCATTATTAAATAAAAAAAACAGTTATAAAGAAATAAAGGAATGGCTTTATTTAAAATAACGTGAAAAAGATCTTTATTGAAATTATACCTTATTTTAATCGGGTTCTTATAAAGAAATAAAGCAGTAAGAATAAGATTAGAGAACATATAACAATAGACCAACGATTCCAGCAGAATTTCTTTTTTAACAGTCAATAACACAACAAGTGTAAGAAGCGGATAAAATGCCTGAGAAATAATGATTAAAATTATTTTATCATAAACTCTCATAATATTCAGCAAAAGCGAATTAATATAAGTTGTAAACGTAATAATTATTATAGGAAAAAAAAAACCTTTAATATTATATTCTTTTCCAATATTAAGGAAGTAAAAAACGGTAAACAATATACCTACAACTACCAATGCAAATAACGACAACTGGATGATAGAGTTGCCAATTAAGTACGAATTATATCTTTTTTGCGTCTTTCCAATAGACAAAAAAACATTACTGGCATTAGCGATTCCGAGATTGAGCTGTTCTGTATATTGCAAAATCAAATTAAAAAAACCCCAAATACCAAGATAAAATGGTCCTAGATATAATGCGATCAGCAAAGAATTAAAAAATTGAATTCCATAAATAAAATATCTGGAAACCAAGTAAATTGATGCTGAATTAATTTTTTTTACAAAATGCATTTCTCAAATTATTTTTTTGACTTTTGTTTCACTATTAGGATTTTGCAGACTAATTAAAATATTATTCATCCGACAGATCTTCAATTGAAAATCTGTCTCCCGAAGTGAAATTTTTCTTAAAACTTTTCTCCAAAATATCATTATAATATTGCGGATGAAGCCCAAACCCTGGTCTTATTGATCGTACATTTTCTTTTGTAATTACTTCTCCTGCTTTAATATCTTTAACCACATATAATGATCTGGAAAAATCCCGGCCTTTCACCTGCTTATCCGTGAGATTGTAGTCGATTACTCCTATTGCTTTCTCCGCATCACGAACCGCTTTTACCATATCAGAAAATTCTTTTTCGTCCATCGAGAACGAAGCGTCTGGTCCGCCGATAGAGTGGTTTAAAATAAAATGTTTCTCAATAATTCTCGCGCCAAAACAGGTAGCCACAATGGGCACTATACTTCCCAGTGTATGATCCGATAAGCCGCTAATTACATTAAATCTTTCTGCCAAATCTTTTACCATAACCATATTGGCTTCCTCAATGGGTGCAGGATAACTGGAAGTACATTTTAAAAGGGCAATATCATGATTTCCCATACGGTGGCAGGCATCAATTGCCAGTTCAATATCTTCAAGCGTAGCAATTCCCGTTGAAATTATTACGGGTTTGCCTTTTGATGCGACATATTCAATCAACGGGATGTCAGTAATTTCGAAGGAGGCAATTTTATAGGCGGGTACATTTAAATTTTCAAGAAAATCTACACTGGTAGGATCAAAAGGTGAGGAAAAACAAATAAGCCCTTCTTCTTTAGCCACACTCATTATTTCAGAATGCCATTCCCAAGGGGTATAGGCTTCGCCGTACAGCTGATAATAATTTTTTCCTTCCCAGATTGTTCCTTTGATCATGAAATCTTCTTTATCAGAATTTATCGTTAACGTATCTGCTGTATAAGTCTGTAGCTTTATACAGTTTGCACCCGCACGTTTTGCGGCTCTTACAGTTTCTAAAGCGGTTTCTAAACTTCCATTATGATTTGCAGAAAGTTCTGCAATAATAAAGACTGGACTTTCTGAATCTATTGTATAATTATCTATTATCATTTTTTAAAATATCGTTTATTTCAATGTTTTCTATACTTCCTCTAAATTTGGTAATTTCTAAGCACCCATTTGGGGTTTTTACTATCAGAGGTGTAGTCGACAAAATGCTTCCGTTTTCATAAGAGTAATCAAAACCAAAATCGCTCAGTTGTACTTCATCAATAACTAATTGCTTCCCTTTTAGATAAGTAAAAGCTCCAGGATATGGGTAGGCTTGAGCTCTAACCCAGTTGTAAATTCTTTCCTTCTGCCATTCCCAATTAATTTCTCCGTCTTCAGGAACCCTCTTTCCAAAATAAGTAGCTTTCTTGTTATCCTGTTTTTCTAAGAAAAAAGCTTTGCTGGCAATTTTGCCGATTACACTTTTTATTAACGGAAGATACAGAGTATTGTACCGCTCTAAAAGTGAAGCACCAGTATCATTACTTTCGATGGGAATTTTTATTTGTTCAATAATATCTCCTGTATCACATCCGCTATCGATTATGTGAGCGGTAATGCCTGTATATTTTTCATTATTTATAATACTCCATACGTGGGGTGTTCGTCCTCTATATTTGGGAAGCAATGAACCATGAACATTAAAAGCAACTTTAGAGGCTAAATTAATGATATTGTCCTGTATTATAAATAAATAGTTTACAGAAATCAAAATATCAACTTTATAAATATTTAGATTATTATCTTCAATAAAATTAATAGCTTTATCTCCCCGTGGATTTCCTTTGAAAAACAGAATATCATTCTTTTTACAAAAATCGATTATCGACAATGATTTACTGTCTGTAAATACGAATTTTATATCTAATGTGTTATATAGTTCGGATAGTATATTAAAACCCAAATTTCCACTGCATAAAAATGCATACTTCATAAAGAATTTGTTTTAGAGTAAATAATTACATCGATATAACGTCCATTATAAAGACAATGTTCTTTTAAAACGGCATCCAGAAAAAAATTGCATTCTTGTAAAGCTTCATATAGATGAGGTCTTAAATCAAATGCGTAAACATAGATTTTATGCAACTTTAAATCGAAAAAAGCGGCTTCTTCAATCAATTCCAGATATTTTTTCCAATGAAATAAAAAGAAATTTTCTTCTAAAGAGGTATCCATAATAAACGAAATTTCTGCGTTTTTATCGATCCAATTAATATGTACCAAACCACCGTAACCTATACATTTTTCGTCCTTAAGATAGGAAAACAGAAGTTGCTTGGGAAATGCATCCGTAAATAGTCCGGTAACGACATTGTCAAAATAATTATCCTGTTCCTCTTTGGTAAGAGGCTTGTTTTGCCTCAAATGATATATCTGTTCATTACGCCATCTCATAATGTCATAACGGTCTTCTATTCGAATAGGTACAATGCTGTAGCCGTCCCGGGAATAAATCTGTTTATCGAGTGCTTTGTAAAAGTTCATATTTTAATTCCGCTAATTTCCAGTCCATTTCATTATCTATATCCTGTCCGTGCAATTCGCTGATCTCGTAAGCTCCGGTGTTTTTGGTAACAATACTGCTCTTTGTTGTTACAACATTGTTTTTTATCCAATAAAATTGGCCTGCATCATGAAAGGAAGCATCCAAATCCTGACTTCTCTTATCGGCATACTGCGGGTAATTAAACTCAACCTTATTATTTTTCATTTTTAAAGATCTCTGAATAGGAAAACTGTATCTGATGACAGGAAACAGAGAGTCAAATTCCTTTTCTTTAAAAATATGATAGGTAGTAATCAAAATTTCTGAATTTACAAACGGTGAAGTGGCATAAATACAGCATATATTTTCAAAAGTTTTACCTATCTTCTGGTAGCTTTCGGTAACTTCAGCTAAAACATCCATCGTGGTGGCAAAATCATCAGAATTTTTAGGTGAACGCATAAAAGGTACTGAAGCTCCATATTTTTTTGCAATTTCTCCAATTTCGTCATCATCAGTAGAAACCATAATTTCCGAGAACATTTTGCTATTCATAGCAGCTTCTACACTGTAGGCAATGATTGGTTTGCCAAGGAACTTTTTTATGTTCTTGCCAGGAATTCTCTTGCTTCCTCCTCTGGCAGGAATTATGCACAAATTACTTTTCGTAGTATCCATTGATGGTATTTTTCACGAAATCCTGATCTTCTTTAGATAATGTAGGATATACCGGAATGCTTATACAGTTTTTATAATAGTTTTCGGCATAAGGCAAATCTCCTTCTTTCCATCCCAAATCCCTATAATATGGCATCAGATGGCAAGGGATGTAGTGAATCTGCGCATAAATATTTTTTTCCCTAAGATGGTTGTACAATCCCAGTCTGTCTTTTACTTCCAGTACATATAAATGATAAGCATGGCCTTCAATAAATCCAGACTGACCTAAAACATAGTCTTTACCAGAGAAAAAACCATCATATCTTTTTGCAATTTCCTTTCTCTTCTTCATACCATCATCTGCCCGCTGAAGTTGGCTGTTACCCAAGGCAGCCTGGATATCCGTTAACCTGTAATTATATCCTAAATATTGCATTTCCATATACCACCCCGGGTATCCTACTGCATGATCGTCGCCGCCATTGGCAAACACTTCGGAATTTGTATATTCATCATCACCTTTAGTAATACCATGAGATCTTAAACGGTTAAGCTGCTTATAAAGCTCTTCGTCATCCGTGGTTATCATACCTCCCTCTCCACAGGCAATATGCTTCACGGGATGAAAAGAAAATACCGATAGATCTGCAAACTTTCCGTTTCCTGCATTCCCGGAATTTCCTGACGAATCCAAGAAAAAGCCTCCAGGAGCATGGCATGCATCTTCGATAATCCATAAACCGTATTCATCCGCAAGTTTTCTGAACGCCTCCAAATCAACTACTCTACCGGCAAAATCTACAGGAATTATTCCTTTATAAGTTCCTTTAGGAGAAGATTCTAATATTTTTTTTACATTATCTATATTCAGCAAATAAGTATCCGGATTGATATCGGCAAACACAACATCTGCTCCACAAAACCTTATACAATTAGCTGAAGCAGCAAAAGTAATAGGCGTTGTAATAACTTTATCTCCTTCTTTCAGGCCTAATGCTAATGCGGCAAGATGCAACGCAGCAGTTCCATTAGAAACGGCAACTGCAAATCTTGCCCCTACATATTTTGCGAAATTCTCTTCAAATTCCGTAATCCTAGGCCCCTGTGTAATATGGGATGACATCAAAGCATCAATTACCTCTTTTACATCCTCACCTGTAATATGCTGCTTACCGTAAGGTATAATCTTATTTGCCATTTTATATTATATATTTCTTTAATTTGATATTCTTTAGTCTATTTTTTATAAAGTCATAGCCTTGCATCTACAATGTTCCTGTCCAGACAAGCTTTGGTATCGAAAATAACTCCATTGCTTTTAACTAAGCTTGGAATATCAATCTGTAGAAATTCGCTGTGCGAAACTGCAACTATTATAGAGTCGTATTTTGTTTGTTCCGGAATTTTGGCAAGAATTTCCAAATTGTATTCTTCTCTTACCTCTTCTTTATTGGCCCAAGGATCAAAAATATCTACTTTTATCCCATATTCCACTAATTCAGTATAAATATCAACAACTTTCGTATTTCTTACATCAGGGCAGTTTTCTTTAAAAGTAAACCCTAAAATCAAACATTCAGAATCTTTAATAATGTTTCCTTTATTGATAAGAAGTTTAACAACTTTCGATGAGATGAACTTCGCAATAGAATCATTAACGCGGCGTCCCGATAAAATAACATCGGGATGGTAACCAAGTTGTTCAGCTTTGTGCGCCAAATAATAAGGATCTACGGATATACAGTGCCCACCTACTAAGCCAGGTTTGTACTTCAGGAAATTATATTTTGTTCCTGCAGCTTCCAAAACATCGTTTGTATCAATACCAATCCGATCAAATATGAGGGCCAACTCGTTTACAAATGAAATATTGATATCGCGCTGGGCATTTTCAATCGCTTTAGATGCCTCTGCCACCTTAATACTTGATGCTTTAAAGGTACCGGCCGTAATAATTTTTTTGTATAAATCATCAATTTCCTTTGCAATTTCCACAGTAGAGCCTGACGTTACTTTTTTTACATTGGTTAATGTATTTATTTTATCACCGGGATTTATTCTTTCCGGCGAATATCCGATAAAGAAATCCTGATTGAATTTTAATCCGGATTGCTTTTCCAGTACTGGTACACATTCTTCTTCGGTACATCCAGGATAAACTGTAGACTCATATATTACAATATCACCTTTTTTCATAATACTACCTATCATTTTTGAAGCAGATAATAAAGGCTTGAGATTTGGTGCATTATATTTATCAATAGGAGTAGGAACTGTTACAATAAAAACATTGCATTCAGAAATATCCTTTAATTCGCTCACTGCCTTAAAGCCTGACTCTCCATTTGATTCTTCATAATACTTTAAATATTTTTTGAGTTTTCCCGAATCCGCTTCAAGTGTACTATCTTTTCCATTGTTCAGCTCCGCTACTCTTTGTGAGTTTATATCAAAACCTAAAACAGGGTAATGATGAGCAAATTCCAGTGACAACGGTAAGCCAACATATCCTTGACCAAGAACGGCTATTTTATAAAATTTCATTTGAATATGTTTTTAATTTTATCAATAAAACTCTCATTGTCCAAATCGTTATAACCATAACCATACTTATTGCCGTAACCTTGATTTTCTCTGCTTACATCGTTCAGCACAAATCCTACATTTTTAATTTTGTTCTGATCAATTGAACTGTTGATAAATTCAATAAGAGATTTCTCAGTATATCCGGATCTTGAAACATATAATATCACATCTGCCAGATCAGCTATTAGGAATGTATCAGTAACAAGTAACAAAGGTGCTGTATCCAATATAATATAATCATATTGAGGCTTTAATTCTTCTAAAAGCTTTTCATAGCGCCCATTTGACAGTAATTCAGTAGGATTTGGAGGAATCATTCCCGAATATATAACATCCAGATGAGGATTAAAAGATGAAACATGAATTACATCCTTTACTTCTTTATCTTCCGAGTAAAGATACTCGGTAAGTCCTTCAAGACCTTTCCTGCTTGTATTATATCGTTGTAATTGCGGATTTCTAATATCAGAACCTATAATCAAAACTTTTCTTTTGGGTGTGGCTAGCGTTAGCGCCAGATTTACAGAGGTAAAGGTTTTACCTTCTCCTTTAATAGTAGAAGTTACTAAAATAGTCTTTCCTTTTTTATTTTTTGCAAGCATAAAATTCATATTTGTTATAAGAATTCTAAATGCTTCTGCTAAAGGAGTTATATCATTAATTCTTACAATGTCATCATCTCCCTTTCTAAGACTTGGCAACTCACCAATAATGGGTGCATGAACCAATTTTTCTAAATCATGTTTGGATTTGATCTTGTTGTTGAGAAGTTCAAGCAAATAAATAATTAAAAACGGAATCAGTAAACCTATCAGTAAAGCTGCAAGAATAAAAAGGTTATTTTTTGGAGAAATCGGCCTTGGTGTGGCATATGCGACATCGATTACTCTGGCTTTTGGTGATGTAATAGATTCAGAAATCGCAGTTTCTTCCCTTTTTTGCAATAACAGCAAATATAGGTTTTCTTTTATCTGCTGCTGTCTCTCAATACTTCTAAAAATTTTCTCTACCGAAGGTAATTTTGAAATTTTATTATTCACATTACTTTGCTCTCCCAAATATTCATTTCGAGCAAGCTCTAAACCAATTTTATTTCTCTGAAGACTCTGCGTAATTGATGTACGCAGAGTAGAGATCTGTTTTGTAACATCTATCACTGCTGGGTTTTCAGGAGTTGCAGATTCAAGTAACCTATTTCTTTGTAAAATTAATTGATTATATACTGAAATTCCAGAAACGGCATCAGGATTATCTAAACCAACATTAGATGGGAGAATTTGGTATACTCCTTGTTTAGAAATATATCCAATTAGTGCATTAGTCAATTCTAATTGAGCATCTATATCCAATTGCTTGGCTCTGGCTGCTGCAGAACTTTCTAAACTTATTTTTGCTTCTGTTCCAATATCGGTTAATTGATTCTTAGATTTAAATGTTTCCTTTTGATTTTCTACATCACCTAATTCTACAGCCAGCTTTTTAATTCGCCCGTCGATAAAATCCAATGTGTTTTTGGATTGTGAATTCTTATCCATTATTGCATCCTTATTATATACTTCAACTAAAGTATTAAGGATATCCTTGGCTTTATCAACCTGAGGATAATTCATGCTTAGTTCAACAACAGTTACATCTTTATTCACCAATCCTACATTAAGCAGATTCTGAAAACTACTTACCTTAGACTCAAGTGAAGATATTGCTATTTCCAATTCGTTATGATTACCATTTTCATAAGAAGATGCCATAAAATTTTTATTCTTAGTGATGATGATATTTGCATATGGAAGGCTAATTGTTTTATTGAAACTTGAAATAATTTCCTTCTCCAATTCTTCAGAGTTTAATGAGAGATTATTACCGTTGATAGTCAAATTCAAGTGCTTACTAGGAAAAGTCCTGCCTTGTTTTTCGTTAATTACATGAATAATAACTGGTGATGATGTCTTATATAACTCTTTGCTTATTATATTATCTTTCGCAAAAATATCTACCTGTAGATTTTCAGCAATAATAACATCGCGCATCAGTCTTTTCGATTTTAATATCTCGATTTCATTATCAACACTATTGGTCTTCATACCGCCAAAGCCACCTGATAAATCCTGAAGAATATCGTTTTCAGGGATTGAAGGGGTTGTTTTAGAATCTTTGATAAGAATTGTTGATTGTATCCCGAAAACTGGTGTTATAAATTTCAATACAAAAAAAGCAGCTAAAATGGCCAATATACCCGAAATTACAAACCATGGCCATTTTCTCAAGTAAGTACTAATCGTTTCACGAATATCATTCGTGGAAGAAAGATGATCAACCTTTGAAAATTGTGAAAAGTTTTCTTTATCCATTTAATCTTTATTTCGAAATCAAGCTTACTATAATTGCAACCGCACTTATTGCAATGGAAGCTGCTGTTAAATAAATACCGGTATTAGGGTTTTGTTTGGCAGAAATATTTCTTGCTTTGTTTGCCGAAACAATAATCGCATCGCCTTGTTTTAGGTTATAATAGGGTGAGCTAATAAGATTTGCATCGTGCAAATTAATTTTACCGTGGGTGATTTGCCCGTTTTCTGTTCTTATAATCAGGATATCTTCTCTTTTACCATATAATGTTAAATCACCAGCAAGTCCTAAAGCATTAAGAATTGTACCATGTCCGTTAGCAAGAGTATAATCTCCTTGCTTATTTACTTCTCCAAGTACTGTAACTTTAAAATTGACAAGCCTTAAATTTACAGTGGGATTAATTATAAATTTAGTTAGCATCTGTGTCAATTCTTCTTTAAACTGTATTAAACTCTTATTTGAAGTATTTAATTTACCCAAAGTTGGAAAATCAATATTACCATTGGTGTCTACAATATAAGTAGGTCCAGTAACTGTTGTAAGACCTTGATTAGGGGTATTTCCTCCTGCGGTACTATTAGTAGTTATTACTTCAGAAGAAGAATAATTTTGATTAAAAGGCTTAACAACATCCAGATCCTTAGCTGTAACAAGTATTACAAGTTGATCCCCTGGCTGTATAGTAGAACTTGTAATTTCAACAGATTTTTCTGTGGCAACCTGTTCAATATTCTGCATATAATTAAGATCGGTATGCATTTTTGGATTAGTTCTGCATGAAAAAAGCCCTAATAAAAGAACCATGTATAAAATATTTCCTTTCATATTTTTAAATTGTACAAATATACCTCATCTTTTTTAATTATCTAAAACCTCGTAAACGGAATTATTACTTTTAAATTCCGGTACAATTATCTTTAAAATCCTTACCACTTCTACTTTATCTCTTTTAACCGATGCTATGATAAGCATCTTCGTCATTTGTTCAATTTCTCTAAATTCAATACAAGGATCTTTTGAAATCATGATTTTCTCATTGTGTGTCGGTAGCGTTTTTGCATCATCACTTAAAAGCTCTTCATACAATTTCTCTCCAGGTCTAAGTCCTGTATAGATAATTTTGATATCAATATTAGGCTCAAATCCAGATAGTTTTATCATACGTCGCGCTAGGTCCAGTATTTTTACAGGTTCTCCCATATCAAAAACAAAGATTTCTCCGCCATGCCCCATAGTTCCGGCCTGAAGAACAAGTTCACAGGCTTCCGGAATGGTCATAAAATACCGTACAATATCCGGATGGGTAATTGTTACAGGCCCTCCTGCCTCAATCTGTTTTTTAAAATGTGGAATCACAGAACCGTTTGATCCTAAAACATTTCCGAATCTTGTGGTAATAAATTTGGTGATATTTCCGTCCATATTCTGCAGCGATTGTACATACAATTCTGCCGTTCTTTTGGAAGCTCCCATTACATTGGTGGGATTCACTGCTTTGTCTGTAGAAACCATCACAAACCGGTTTACTTTATACTTACTGGACAGAGAAGCTATAATTTTTGATCCCAGTACATTTACCAGAATACCTTCATGCGGATTTTCTTCAACTAATGGAACATGCTTGTAAGCTGCGGCGTGGTATACCATCGAAAAATCATATTCTTTGAATAATGGTTCGATCCTATGCTTATTGGAAACGTCTGCCAAAACAAATTTGAACATGATATGCGGGAACTTGCTTCTCATTTCCAGCTCTATATCGTAAAGAGGAGTTTCAGCCTGGTCCAATACCACAATTAAAGAAGGATTGAATTGCGCTACCTGTCTTACGATCTCGCTTCCAATAGATCCTGCACCTCCTGTTACTAATATGTTCTTGTCAAAATGGCGGCTTCTAACTTCTTCATTTTCAATTTTAATAGGCTTTCTATTGAGCAAATCTTCAATCTGAAGGTTCCGTATAGATCCGCCAAGATCACTGTCCCGCAGTTTTTGTACTGAAGGTGCCTTAAAGATGTTAAGATCCTTTTCCAGAAAAAGATTAACCCAGGAGTTCATTTCGTCTTTGGACATCATTTCTTTAACAATAATGACGCCGTCTACGATAAGCTCCTCTTTGGTGTGATTTTCTATTTTTTCTTTACCGAAAATAGGTTTGCCTAAAAGAGATGCCCGTTTTGAATCTGTACGTTGGGTTAAAAATCCCACAACATGGTAAGGCAGGCTTGGATTGTCAAGAATCGCCCGGGCTATTGCAATAGACTGTTCATCGATTCCCAAGACAAGAATCCTTTTCTTCAATGCACTGCGACGGTATTCTCTTACGATATGAAAAAATTCTTTCACATATAACCTGAACAGGAACAAGCCCATAAAGGAAATGATAAAATATAAGATGAGATAGGCCGTAAGAATAAATTTTGTACCGGTCATCCAAAAATAAATGATGTTCACACTTCCTACAATAAAAATTGTACAGAAACAGGAGATCATTAATTTGAAAAGATCTATAAAAGTAGAATGACGGATAATACCTGCATAAGTTTTGAAAATGTACATGAAAATGACATTCACCAATACTATGGAAATGAATAATGCCTTTTCATTTGAATGATAAATGAAATCAGTCTGTGTTATCTTTTCAATGATGTAAGTTGATAAAAATAAAGATATTACCAAAATAATAATATCTATAAAAAGAATTATCCATCTTGGCAGATACCTTACATCCGAAAGACTTACAACATTATCCCCTCCGAATATTTTTTTCCTGAGAGAATTATACATTATTCTTATTTGTGTTCATTCCTAAAACATAAACCTGCCGCCATTAATGACCAAAGCATTGGTACAAAATTAAAATAAAAATTCATCTATCATTGAAATTTATGAAATAAATTTAAATTTTGATACCGGATAATAATTCTGATATTCTGCATCTGCATCTATCACTCATTTCACTCCCTGATGGAAGGCATAGACCAGTATCAAAAAGCATACCACACACATTGGTACCAAAGAAATAATAATCCTTATACAGATCCTGTAAATGCATCGGTTTCCATAAATATCGGGTCTCTATATTTTTTTCAGAAAATTGTTTTGCAATTTCTTCTTTCTGTAAATCAGGATGTTTGATGATAATGGTGTTGAGCCAGTAATTGGAATAATATTTTTCATCAGGAGCAGAGAATAAAGAAAATACTTCAGAGTCATTTAATACACCCTGATAAAAGTCATGATTTTTCCTCCGTTGGAGAATTCTTTCTTCAAGAACCTGCATCTGGCCACGCCCGATCCCTGCGGAAATGTTATTAAGGCGGTAATTGTATCCTATTTCAGAATGGCTGTAATAATCTTTATCTTCTTTAGCCTGCGTTGCCAGGTAGAAGGTCCGGTTTTTATCTTTTTGATTTCTTGAAATTAAAATGCCGCCACCCGACGTTGTAATAATTTTATTTCCATTGAAGCTTATTACCGACAAATCACCGAAGGTTCCGCAAAGCTGGTTTTCATAACGGCTTCCCAAAGCTTCGGCACTGTCTTCGATAATGGGAATCTCATATCTTCTGGAAATAGCTATTATCTCTTTTACCATGAATGGCATTCCATATAAAGACACCACAATAATTGCTTTGGGCTTTTTACCTTTCTTTATACAAAACTTAATCGCTTCATCAAGAGCATCCGGACATAAATTCCAGGTAGAACGCTCACTGTCTACAAAAACAGGAACCGCCTTTAGATATAATATGGGATTAGCGGAAGCCACAAAAGTAAAAGACTGGCATATGACAAAATCGCCTTCTTCTACATTTAAAAGCTGCAGCGCAAGATGTATGGCTGCGGTGCCGGAAGATAAAGCAGTAACAAAGGAATTCTTCCCCAAATAATTTTCAAGGCTTTTTTCAAATTCAGTAATATTATTTCCGGCCTGCGAAATCCAGTTGGTATCAAATGCTTCCTGTATGTATTGGAGTTCATTGCCTCCCATATGAGGAGGCGAAAGCCAAATTCTTTTTTCTTCCAATTTCAAATGTTCGTTTTATTCAAAAATATCATTTATGCGTTCGTATTCAAATCCCCGGCTCATCAGATATTTTATAGTTTTAGCCTTTTTCTGATATTCCTGTCCGCTTTGTTTCGCGTAATAATCCCCGTAAATTTTTCTGATGGTTTTCAGATAATCGTCTTCATATATTTCATCAAAACATTTGCTGATCAACTTATCGGTAATCTGCTTCTGCTTGAGGTGCATCTTGATCTTTGTCTTTCCCCAATGCTTAATGTAAAATTTACCGCGGATATAGCTTCTTGTAAACCGCTCTTCATTGAGATAATTTTCTTTCATCAGATAAAGCATAATTTCTTCCTTTGCTTCATCAATCAGAAGAAACTCCTTCATTTTCTGTTCAACTTCTGCATGGCAACGGTCCTGATACACGCAGTAATTCACGAGTTTCAGCTTAATCTCAGCAAAAGTAAGAGACTTCTTTTCCATCTGTAATGATACAAAAAAGAATGGACAGTCTGCCCATTCTTTTATTTATTTATGATACGGTTAGTAATTGAACAAAGCTCTACCTTCCATTAATTCGTTTACTTTCTTTCTTACGGAAGCAATGACTTCTTCGTTTTTGATATTGTCTACCACGTCGGAAACAAATCCGGCAATCGTATCCATATCGTTTTCCTTCAATCCTCTTGTTGTAATAGCCGCAGTCCCCAGTCGGATTCCAGATGTGGTAAACGGAGACTTATCATCAAAAGGAACCATGTTTTTGTTGCAGGTAATATCTGCCAGTACCAATGCTTTTTCGGTCTCTTTACCATTTACATTTTTATTCCGAAGGTCTACCAGCATCAGGTGATTATCCGTTCCGCCGCTTACAATATCGAATCCTCTGTCGATCATGGCTTTGGCCAAAGCCTGCGCGTTGGATTGCACCTGCTTGGCATAGGTCATGAACTTATCATCCAATGCTTCACCGAAGGCCACTGCCTTTCCTGCGATCACGTGCTCCAGCGGACCGCCCTGGATTCCCGGGAAAACAGCTCCGTCCAGAACCTGGCTCATCATTTTGGTCTCGCCTTTCGGGGTTTTATGTCCGTAGGTATTTTCAAAATCTTTGCCCATCATGATCATTCCTCCTCTCGGACCTCTTAACGTCTTGTGAGTCGTCGTGGTTACAAGGTGGCAATACTCGAACGGGTTGTTCAGAAGACCTTTGGCTACAAGACCTGCCGGATGGGCAATATCCGCCCAAAGCGTAGCCCCGATCTCATCGGCAACTTCTCTGAATTTTGTATAATCAAGATCCCTGGAGTATGCTGAGAAACCTGCAATCAGCATTTTCGGTTTTTCCCTTAAGGCTACTTCCCTCATCTGATCGTAATCGATAAGGCCGGTTTCCTGCTGAACACCATAAGAAACAACATCATATTGGATCCCTGAAAAGTTCACGGCTGAACCATGCGTAAGATGCCCTCCCATGGAAAGGTCCATGCCCATGATTTTATCACCGGGTTTCAAAACCGCAAGGTAAATGGCTGCATTTGCCTGGGAACCGGAATGAGGCTGAACATTTGCATATTCGATTCCGAAAAGTTCCTTTGCTCTTTCGATCGCCAGGGTTTCGACCTCATCTACCACTTCACATCCTCCGTAATATCTTTTTCCGGGATACCCTTCGGCATATTTATTCGTCAATACGCTTCCCACCGCTTTCATCACATTCTCAGAAACAAAGTTTTCTGACGCAATCATCTCAATGCCGTGAGTCTGTCTTTGTCTTTCTTTTTCAATCAGGTCGAAAATAATGTCCATTTTACTTTTAGTTTTAGAAATTTTTCATGCCAAAAGTACGAAATTTCCGGCGAGATTGAAGCATGGGAAAATAGGTTTTTTATTGTCAAAACTTATCAGATCAGCCTATAAAAGGTTTTCTCTGATGAAATTTTCACAATATTTTTTTATTTCTCCGCGTACTTTTGTAAAAGCTGTCTTAATCTCAGCCTCAGATCCTACCGCTTTTGCAGGATCCGGAAAGTTATGATGAAGAATTACTGCTTTTGTCGGGAAATGCGGACAGCTTGCTCTGGCATTATCACAAACGGTAACCACAATATCAAAGTCAAGATGCCTGTATTCATCGATGCGGTTGGAAGTATGCCCGGAGATATCAATGCCATCTTCTTTCATAGCAGCAACCGCTTTTGGGTTTATACCGTGCGTTTCAATTCCCGCACTGTAAATTTCCGCTTTATCCTGCGCGAAGTACCGCAGATAACCTTCTGCAATCTGGCTTCTGCAGCTGTTTCCGGTGCAGAGAACAAGTATTTTTTTCTTCATATTTAAACAAGTAACCAAATGATATTGATGATAAAGAATTTCGGGTCAAAACCGAAAATCATCTGTAAAAGAAGAACCGAAGCCGTGATAATAACAGGCTTTTTGTATTTAAATAAAAAATGTTTCATAAAATCAGCAACATCCGGATTCAGGGCTGCATCCGGATTTTTGTCGGGTTAATTCACTCGGGGCAATCTTTTGCTTCTGCGGCGGTGTTCCGCACGAGTCCTGGGCAAGACAGGCGGTCAGCTTATTCTTAAGCACAAAATTCCTTCCGTTAAAATCAAGATCATACCTTCCGATCGTCGTATCCTGAAATTCCACTTCGATTTCCAGATCTCCGATTCCCAGCTGTTCTTCGGAAAGCCGGATGATGCCGAGAAGCTTTTCCGGCTTCAGGCGATGTTCTTGATCGTCGGCATTCCAAAGCTGGAAATTTACTTTCTCTTCATTTCTTAAGGTTCCTCCGCAATCGATAAATTTTTTGGTAATCTTTCCGATTTCAGTAACATGAAAATGTGAAGGAACAAAAGTGCCGTTTTCCAACTGAAATTCCAGAGCGTTTAACTCGGGAAGAATTTTCTTAATCTGTCCAAAGGTCATAATATCTTTATTTAATTGTAATATCGCAATATTACGATATTCTGTTTCAAAAAATTTTAACAGCAATTCTGCTTTTTAACGGTAGCGATTACTTCCGAAAAAAACAGATGCAACGATTCAAAAGCTTTTTCATCGATGCAGTAACATACGGAATTGCCTTCAATATTTCCTTTGATCAGGCCCGCATTCTTCAGTTCCTTAAGATGCTGCGAAACGGTAGGCTGTGCCAGAGGAAGCTCGTTCACGATATCTCCGCAAATACATTCGTTTACTTTCAGCAGGTATTCGATGATGGCGATCCGCGCGGGATGGCCTAATGCCTTTGCAATAACTGCAATCCGGTTCTGACGTTCGGTAAAGAAATCTGTTTTTGTAGCGCCCATCTCTGAAAATACATCGCAATATTACGATAAATATTTCTTATCAGCCAAACTATCCAGAAAAAACCTCCCGAAAACCGGGAGGCTAACAAAATAAATATATAGATGAAGTTTAAAAACTTTCGTCAGCCAGCTCCTTATTTACAATAGCCCCTGTTAAATTTCCCTGTGCTACGGCACTTGCCACAGCGCGCATCATAGTCGTATTGTCACCGCAGGCAAAAACGCCATCCACACTGGTTTTATGGAAGTGGTCTATTTTAAGGTATCCGTGTTCTGTAAGCTCCAATCCCAGATCACCGGTATTGATATTCTGTTCAAAAGGAATCTTGGCATAGAGGGCATCCAAAGAAATTTCTTCCCCGCCTTTAAGGACCACTTTGCGGATCTGCCCGTTCTCATGATCAATCCTTTCAATTTCCGTTTCCTTAATCCCGATTTTATTTCTTCCGAATCTTTCGGTCTGTTCTTCGTTGAGCGTTGAGCTTCCGTTGGTAAAAAGGGTCAGTTCTTTGGTTAAATTATAAACGATTTTCGAAAATTCAAAACCCATGTCGCCGTTGGACATAATTCCGGTGGTTTTTCCATGAACTTCATACCCGTGACAGTAAGGGCAATGGATTACCGAGATTCCCCAGCATTCTGCAAATCCGGGAATCTCCGGTATGATGTCTTTTACCCCTGAAGCCAGGATTATTTTTTTAGTATGAAACGTTTCACCACTTTCAGTTTGTACCATAAAATTTTCAGGTTGCTTCAATACTCTGGCTGCTAATCCGTCATAAAATTCTACGGTTTTATACTGTAATACCTGCTCTTTGGCGAGATCGGAAATTTCTTTCGGGGTTTTCCCGTCGTGCGTAAGAAAATTATGGGAATGCGGGGTCTGCCAGTTGCAAGGCTTTCCGCCGTCGATGATTAAAACTTTTCTCAGCGATCTTCCTAAAGACATCCCTGCCGATAGTCCTGCGTAGCTTCCTCCTATAATAATGACATCAAAGTTATTTTCCATAGCTGTGTGTTGGTTGAAGGTTAGTACAAGTACTGCACCGTTTATTTCCGTCAAAGATAAAACAAATTTTCATTAATGCAACAATGTTTCAATAATAATTTAAAAGATTGTAAACAGAAAGCCGGATGCCTAAAAATTTCTCAGTCTGGTGTAAGGAACGGCTTCCTCCATAGCCCTGATAGAAACGGCATCCTTTTTTGTTGCGGGTGGAGCAAAGCGGAGGCCGTGACAAAAAAGATACAGTGGATAGCAGGAAACAGCTCCTGAAAATCTCCGGCCAAAATAAAAAATCCCGGGAAAATCCCGGGACCGCGTTTAAAGAAATGTATAGTGATTGTTTACTATATTTTTGTTTTGTCCTTTAATTCTTCCTTGTCTTTATCAGAAGGGTTCCAGACTTTTACTTCCGCATTTTTATCAAGACCCTGCAGGATCTGGACATTGATGCCGTCGCTTGCACCTAATTTCACATAGGCTTTTTTGAACTTGCCGTCTTTCTGCTTTACCTCAACAAAAGGAACGTCTTTTCCGTTTCTTTTTTCATACTGGATCAGGGATTCATCCAGCAGTAAGGCGTTTTTCTGGGAGTTCAGAACAATTTCACCGTTGGCTGAAAAACCGGCTCTGATGTATTCGTTGTTCGGGTTGAACACATCGCCTTCCACCGGGAATTTGATGGTTCCGTTGTTGTCTTTTCCCTTTGGGGCAATCATCGTCAGCCTTCCCGGAAACGTTTTGTTCTGAAGGGCACCGATCACTATATTCATGTCCATCCCCTGCTTCAGCTTTCCGGCCTGGGCCTCATCGATTTCCCCCTGAAAGATCAGTGAATTCAGATTAGCGATCGAACAGATGGTGGTTCCGGCATTGAACGAGTTGGCCTCGATTACCTGGCTTCCCACCTTTACCGGCACCTCAAGCACCGTTCCTGCTGCTTTGGAGCGGATCTGGGTCGTGGCCAGACCCTGCAGTTCCGGAGTAGATCCGGTTCTGGCGATCTGCAAAGCCTTTTGCGCCGTTACCAGCTGCTGCTGGGCATTTCTGAGAGCCTGCTGCATAGAGTACAGCTGCTGCTGGGCGTTTAAATATTCCTGTTTGGAAGCCACCCCTTGTTTATAAAGACGCTCCTGCATGTCAAACTGTTTGCGCATGTTATCAACATTCAGCTTGGCATTGCTGATCTGAAGCTGCTGGTTGCTTACATTCTGCTGGGCATTGTTCACCTCGGAAAGGTTCGGAACGATCCTCACCGTAGCGATCAGCTGACCTACTTCTACCTTATCTCCTTCATCCACCAGAATTTTATCGATAATCCCGGCGATATTCGGCTTGATCTCGATTTCCTCTTTCGGAACGATTTTTCCCGTGGCCATTACTTTATCATCCATATTCTGAACGGTAGGTTTCCGGGTAAGGAATGCCTCGCTTTCTTTGGAGTTGGATTTTACCACATACCCAATTACTGCGAAGAGCGCCACGGCAAACAAAAGCCCCAGGACGATATAAACGGCTTTTTTCCAGGTGAATTTCTTTTTCATTGTATAGTTTATTTTTTTATTTCTGTTAAATTAAAATTCATTCAGTTATTCGGTTCTCAACGCTTCGATCGGCCTGATTTTCACCGCTCTCTGCGCCGGGATCAATCCGATAATCAAGCCCAGAATTACCATGACCGCCATCGCGGCAAAAACATTTCCGTAGTTTACGGTCGGATTGTAAAACGGAAACGAATCCTGCCCTTTGGTAACCATATCTAAAATCATTAAGACGAAAATCCCAAAGATAAACCCGAGCAGCCCGGACGAAAGGGTAATCACCACACTTTCCAGCAGGATCTGGTTCCGTACCTCGGAGGGCTTTGCGCCTAATGCTCTTCTGATCCCGATTTCTTTGGTTCTTTCCTTTACCGTAATCAGCAGGATATTGGAAATTGCAATGACCCCGGCAAGAATGGTTAAGGTTCCTACAATGATGGTTAAAAGCTGCATTCCCGTTAAAAAGCCGGTGAGCTTTTTAAATTCTTTCCCTAAGTTGAAACTGCCGAAGGCATTGGTATCTTCCGGGGAAACTTTATTTTTGGACTTCAGTTCCAGCTTTACCTTCTCTTCTACGGAATTCACATCTACATTCGGCTTGCTGACGATGGCAAACATATCGATCTGGTCTGCGGCGTTGTACATTTTCGTATAAGTGGAAAGCGGAATAAAAACCGTCTGGTCATTTTCGAAACCGCCGCCTTTTTTCACCCTGAAAACCCCGATGACGTTGAAGAATATTCCTTTGATATTGATGGATTTCCCGAGCGGATTTTCATTCTTTTTGGAGTCGAAAAAGTTCTTGTAGATCTCTTCCCCGATCAAGGCTACGTTTTTATTTCCGGAAACATCGGCATCATTGATGTACCTTCCGAAGATCAGTTTCTTCTCGGAGATCTTATTTCCCACGGGATAATCCCCGGTTAAAGAATAGGTGCCGGTTTTTCCGTTTCTGGACATGGCTTCCCCCGGTGTTCCGGTAAAGCTTCCGCGGGAGTTCTGGGGAGAAATATAATCGATGTCCGGGATTTTTCTCTTCAGCATGTCGATATCCGGAAGATGAAGATGCACCTGCCGGCCCTTCGGAAAACCTTCATACGGAATCGAAGTATTCTGTGCCCACAGGAAAATGGAGTTGGTGGCAAAACCGGAAAACAATTTATCGAAACCGTTTTCCATCCCTTTTGCCGCGCCCAGCAGGCTTACATACAAAAACATACCCCAGCCTACCCCGATCATCGTAAGGAATGTCCTGAGCTTATTATTCCGCAACGAATAATAAATTTCCTGCCAGGTATCTTTTTTAAATATTATATTCATTTTAAACGGTCAGTTTTTTAATATTGTCAGTGGCTTCTTTTCTTCGGCCTTAAATTCACTTGCCGCGAGAAATTCACCGTTCCTTTTTTGTCAATGGTCAATTCCTGCGGGTCAATTGTCAATTTTCTATGACCTTACATTCACTTGCAGAGCAAAATTCACTCGCGGAGCGAAATTCGCCATTCACCTATTGTCAATGGTCAATTCCCGCGGGGCCAATGGTCAATTTTCCATGACTGCAGAATTCACTTGCGAAGTGAAATTCACTTTTCATCTATTTCTGTTAATGCTCAATTTTACAATTCAGATTTAATGTGCTGTTACTCTTCCATTATGAAAAACCACCCCGTCAAAAATCCTTTCAGAATTTTCGCCACCCCTCCAGAGGAGTGGAATTGCGGTTAAGATTTTCTGCGGTTCTGTTTCTGATGAAACTTATAACCTGTAACTTATTCATCATCAATTCACTTTTCACTCGCAAAGCGAAATTCACCATTCATCTTTTGTCAATCGTCAATTTCTGCGAGTCAATGGTCAATTTTTAATAACCCTAAAATTCACTTGCGAAGCAAAATTCACCATTCACCTTTTAAATGTCAATCGTCAATCTCTTCGAGTCAATTGTCAATTTTCCATTACTCTGAAATTCACTTGCGAAGCAAAATTGACTTGCAAAGCGAAATTCACCTTCACCGTCCATCATTCAGTTCTTAAAGCTTCAATCGGCTTGATTTTCGAGGCGCGGTACGCCGGAACGAAGCCTGCAATCAATCCTGAAAAGACCAATGCTATAAAAGCTGCAATAATATGGCCCCAGCCTACACTCGGATCTTTAATAAAATATTCTTCCAGGTTATTGCTGATGAGATACAAAGCCAAAACCCCAAGCCCCACGCCGATCAGTCCTGAAACCACCGTAATAACCACACTTTCCTGAACGATCAATGCTACGATGCTGCGCGGTTTTGCCCCGATGGCTTTCCGTACGCCGATTTCTTTGGTCCTTTCTTTTACGATATAGACCATGATATTGCTGATCCCAATGATTCCGGCCATCAAAGTTCCCAGACCAATAAATCCCACGATTCCCGTAAGAACGGCCATGAAGGCGAAGGTATCATTCATATTCTGGGCATTGTTCCAGATGCGGACTCCGTTTTCATCATCAGGCGCTACATTTTTACGGGCTTTCAAACGGTTTTTCAGCTCGTCACCGTATTTGATGGCCTGTTCAGGTGTCATTTTTTCATTATAGGCAATATAATTGATGCTCACCGTATCGGAACCTTTTTTCATCTGCTGCAGGGTGGTGATCGGAACGGTAATATGCCTTTCGTCCCAGTCGCCGCCGTCATCTGAAAATACACCAACTACTTTGAACATGGTTCCGTTAATGTTCAGTTCCTTTCCTACCGGGCTTCCGTTTTTAATGAGGTCGCGCTGCACCATTCTTCCGATCACGGCTACATTCTGTTTCCGCTCCAGATCGGTCGGGGTCAGATAACGGCCTTCCAGTACCTTCCGGTTTTCGATGACCTGTTCCTCAGGCTTAGCACCGTTGATCTGGTAGTTTCCGCTTTCCTTTCCGTACTTCACCAGTAGGTTTGAGGTATATCTCGGGGTGGAACTCCCCACTTTTTCTTTATCAATATTGACGAGGAAATCGTAATCGTCATTGTTCATCGTTACCTGCCGGTCAGATTGGAGCCCGTTGTAAGCGAGGGTGGTTTTCCCCGTCATAATTGAGATCAGGTTCTGGGCATCGCGGGCAAAACCCTGGGTGAAGGCATTCTGCAATCCCGATCCTATTCCGAAAAGCACGATGAAGATAAACAACCCCAACGCTACGGTAAACCCGGAAAGTACCGTCCGCAATACATTACTGCGGATAGAACTGAATATTTCCTGCCAACGATCTAGATCAAACATATTTTTGTTTTTTTACTTTGTAAAAAAGTGAATTATTTCATGTCAATGGTCAATTCCTGCGGGTCAATGGCCAATTTTTCTCTAACTCTAAAATTCACTTGCAATGCAAAATTCACCATTCACTCTTTTACTTTTTCAACATTCCGCTTAACAGTATAAATGTTGTTTTTAATAATTTTCCTATCTTATCAAGTTTTTCAATCTGAATATAATGGCTTTCCACAACCATATCGAAACATGAATCCAATTCGATGACCGAACCCCTTGATATTTCAAAATATCTTCTGCGTTCCTGATCCGATTTACGGGAACAGCCTTCCGTAATATTCAATACTGCTGAGGTAGCTGCTCTTCTAATCTGATCCGTTAGATTAAATCTTTCACTTTCCGGCAGCAGAGAAAGAATTTTATAACATTCTATTCTCAATTCTCTTGCAGATTTATAAACATCAAGTTTATAATGATTTAAATTTAAAAACATAGTTAATTTTTTTTCGTGTTCATCTGTTATTTATAGGTCAATGATTAATTTCTTCGAGTCAATTAGTCAATTTTTTATGACTCTAAAAATTCACTTGCAAAGCAAAATTCACCATTCATCTTTTTGTCAATCGTCAATTTCTTCGAGTCAATCGTCAATTTTTATGACTCTAAAAATTCACTTGCAAAGCAAAATTGACTTGCAAAGCAAAATTCACCATTCATTTTACAACAACACATGCTGCTTGATAAACTCATCGCTTTCGATAATGCCGTCGCGGAGGACGACGTTTCTTTTGGTCTGCGCGGCAACGTCGGGTTCGTGGGTTACGACGATGATGGTTTTCCCTTCGTTGTTGATGTCCTGAAGAAGCTTCATGATGTCATGGGTGGTTTTGGAATCCAGAGCACCGGTCGGTTCATCGGCCAGCACTACCTTCGGATCGGTGATCAATGCCCTGGCAATGGCCACCCTCTGTTTCTGCCCTCCGGAAAGCTCGTTGGGCAAATGGTTTGCCCACTGGGCCAGCCCTACTTTCTCCAGGTACTCCATTGCTTTCTGGTTACGCTCTTTTCTCGGCACATTCTGATAATACATCGGAAGAGCTACGTTATCCAGAGCGGTTTTATACCCGATCAGATTGAAGGACTGGAAAATAAATCCCAGAAACCTGCTTCTGTACTCTGCGGCTTTTATTTCAGACAAATGTTCGATCGGCACATTATCCAGTTCGTAGATCCCGGAATCTTTTTCATCCAGGATGCCGATGATGTTCAGCAGGGTGGATTTCCCGGAACCGGAACTTCCCATGATCGAAACAAACTCACCCTCGGAAATGCTGAGATTGATTCCCTTAAGGACATGCAGTTTGCTTTTTCCCGTATCGTACGATTTGTGTAAATCCTGAATCTGTAACATGAAGTGAGGTTATGTTTTATATCCAATAAGTAGGAACATTTTTTAATTTGTTACGGCGAATGGAAATTTCTTTCCATAAATTCATGTTTAATCAATTAATCCTTTATTAATAAGGCTTTATGTTTTTTTGTTTAATAAAAATCCTGCAATATCCCCTATTTCTCCACGATAAAGGTTTGGAAGTCAATATCTAAAGGCTTTCCGTGCAAATGTGGAAAACTTTTACTGTTAAAAGTCAACGAATTAGTGTTTTCCCCTTTCAATTACAGTTCTTGTTTTCTAACTTTGTACTTAGACACCCGGGAATATACAGCAGTTGGGATTGTGAATAATTTTCAAGATTAAATTATTACCAATCAGCAACTTGCCTATCATACCGGACTTTTCCACACTGATCCGATTAATTAAATATAAAGACATTTTAACATGGGAGTTTTTGATAAGAGAGTAAGTTATAAGCCATTTGAATACCCTGAAGTTCTTCAGTTCGTAGAGGCGATCAACAAATCGTTCTGGGTACATTCCGAAGTGGATTTTACTGCAGATGTTCAGGATTTTCATTCGCAGCTGGAGCCGCATGAAAAACATGCTGTGAAAAATGCGCTTTTGGCGATTGCACAGATCGAAGTGTCCGTAAAGACCTTCTGGGGAAATCTGTACACGCATCTTCCGAAGCCTGAGTTCAACGGGCTGGGTTCTACCTTCGCCGAATGTGAATTCCGCCACTCGGAAGCCTATTCCCGTCTTCTTGAAGTACTGGGATATAACGATGAGTTCCTTAACGTGGTGGAGATCCCTGCCGTAAAGAGCAGAATCGAGTTTCTGGGGAATGCCCTGAGACATGCCAACTCTGCAACGCCTAAAGAATATGTTTCGGCTTTATTGCTGTTCAGTATCCTGGTAGAAAACGTATCCCTTTTCTCTCAGTTTGCCATCATCCTTTCTTTCACAAGATTCAAAGGATTCATGAAAAACGTTTCCAACATTATTGCCTGGACTTCCGTTGATGAGCAGATCCATGCGAATGCCGGAATTTATTTAATCAACAAAATCAGGGAGGAACAGCCTGATCTTTTAACCGACAGCGATATCGAAGACATTTATACTTTGGTGGATGAATCCATCGAAAGAGAAGGTGACATCCTGAGCTGGATCTTTGAATTGGGCGAAATCGACCATGTTTCCAAAGAAGATCTTTTGAATTTCATGAAATACCGTGTTGATGACAGCTTAAAGAAAATCGACATGCAGCCGAGGTACAACATCACTGCCGAGCAGTACAGACCGATGGTTTGGTTCGAGGAAGAGGTTTTTGCCAATTCCATGGATGATTTTTTTGCGAAAAGACCGGTGGATTATACGAAGCACGATAAGAGTATTACGGCTAATGACTTGTTCTAATTTAATTTTAAATTAAATAGTAAGCGCAAAGCGAGCATAAAAGCAGATCTTATCAGCAATGTCATGCTGAGCCTGTCGAAGCATATAAAAATATCCTTTTGGATTTTAATTAACAAAAAACAAAATTCCTGAGCCGTAAAACCGCTCGGGAATTCGAAAATATACAA
Organism: uncultured Chryseobacterium sp.; assembly: GCA_913777465.1. Classification (GTDB taxonomy): domain Bacteria; phylum Bacteroidota; class Bacteroidia; order Flavobacteriales; family Weeksellaceae; genus Chryseobacterium. The sequence goes on along the minus strand of CAJYRQ010000015.1, from coordinate 42,476 downwards.
CAACTATGGACGAACAGAACAACAACATATGGTGGCTCAATGAAGAGTCTGAGCAAATGCTTAACAGAGGCTATTTGCTGAAAGGGGAAACGGTAGACGGTGCCATCGACCGGATTACCACTGCGGCGGCAAAAAGATTGTACAAGCCGGAACTTCAGCCTGCGTTCAAGGAAATGATCACCAAAGGATGGATCAGTTTCTCATCGCCGGTTTGGGCCAACATGGGAACCCAGAGAGGGCTTCCTATTTCATGTTTCAACGTCCACATCCCGGACAGCATCGAAGGCATCACCCATAAAATGGGGGAAGTGATCATGCAGACGAAGATCGGGGGCGGAACCTCAGGGTATTTCGGAGAGCTTCGTAACCGTGGGACAGCGGTAACCGACAACGGAAAATCTTCAGGCGCGGTTTCTTTCATGAAGCTTTTCGATACGGCAATGGATGTTGTTTCCCAGGGTGGTGTACGAAGAGGGGCTTTTGCCGCTTACCTGGATATCGACCACGGGGATATTGAAGAATTTTTATCAATTAAAGATATCGGAAGTCCGATCCAGAACCTGTTTACCGGGATCTGTGTACCGGATTACTGGATGCAGGATATGATCGACGGGGATATGGACAAGCGTAAAATCTGGGCAAGGGTATTGGAAAGCCGCCAGCAGAAGGGGCTTCCTTACATCTTCTTTACGGATAATGTAAACCGAAACAAGCCTCAGGTGTATAAAGATCTCGGACTGACGGTAAACGCAAGTAACCTATGTTCCGAAATCATGCTTCCTTCCACCAGAGAAGAGTCTTTCATCTGCTGTCTGTCTTCCATGAACCTGGAACTGTACGACGAATGGAAAGATACCAATGCCGTAAAACTGGCCATCTACTTCCTGGATGCCGTATTATCCGAATTCATCGATAAAACGGAAGGAAATTATTATCTTCAGGGAGCAAGAAATTTCGCCTTGCGTCACAGAGCTTTAGGATTAGGCGTTTTGGGATACCATTCTTACCTTCAGAAAAATATGATCCCTTTTGAGAGTTTTGAAGCCACGCAGTTCAACGCAAGGGCTTTCAGACTGATTAAAGAGCAATCCGAACAGGCTTCAAGAGAGCTTGCAAACATTTACGGAGAACCGGAGATACTGAAAGGATACGGACTGAGAAATACGACAACAATGGCAATCGCTCCTACGACGTCAAGTTCAGCGATTTTAGGACAGACGTCTCCGGGAATCGAACCGTTTGCGTCCAACTATTACAAAGCCGGACTTGCCAAAGGAAACTTCATGCGTAAAAATAAGTATCTGGCTAAATTGCTTGAAGCAAAAGGGCTGGATAATGAAGAAACATGGAGAACCATCATGTTGAATCACGGTTCGGTACAACATTTGAAGGAACTAACCGATGAAGAGAAAGCGGTGTTCAAAACCTTCAAGGAAATTTCTCCGATGGAGATTATTTCCCAGGCTGCCCAAAGACAGCAGTATATCGACCAGGCACAATCTCTGAACCTGCAGATCCCTTCGACAATGCCTGTGAAAGATGTAAATTACCTTTACATCGAAGCATGGAAGAAAGGTGTAAAAACCCTTTATTATCAAAGAAGTTCTTCTGTTTCTAAAGAAATGATGGTAAATTTTGTTACCTGCACGGCTTGTGAAGCATAAGACTCCCAAATAATAAACAATACATATTCACTTCGGCACGCTTTTTAGCGTGCTTTTTTATGATCGGATATAAGATAAATTACGGAATGTTTTAAAATAAACTTCTGTAGTTTTTATTTTATATCTATCCAGCAATCTAATCAAAAAACATTCAGTTATGAAATTCGGAAAAGTGGAAGATCCTTCAAAAATCGATTTTACATTGCCTAAAGACCATCCGCAGACCAAGGAAATTTTAAGCCGGAATACAAAAGGGCTTGAGAATATTTCGGTCGGGGCTGCCAAATGGACCAAAAGCGAAATGAAGGGATTCTACCCGAAAGGCACAAAGGACGAACTGACGTACTACTCTACCCAGTTCAATTCGATTGAACTAAACGGCACCTTCTACGGAATGCCGGCTCCGGAACAGATTCTCACCTGGAAGAATAAAACACCCGCAAACTTTAAATTTTTCCCGAAAATCACCAGTACGATCTCGCATTACCGTCGGCTGATTGACGTTACCGACCATGTCACCCAATTTGCCACCTCCATCCTAAATTTTGAAGAAAAACTGGGGATGGCCTTCCTCCAGCTTCACGACAACTACCAGCCGAAAGATTACAGCAGGCTTGAAAAGTTTATAAAAGAATGGCCGGAAGAAGTTCCGTTGGCCATTGAGCTGCGAAATGCCGAATGGTATAATAATGAGGAAATTTACCATACGGTCTGCGAACTTTTTAAAGAACACCGGATGACCAACATTATCGTGGATACGCCAGGCAGAAGAGACATGCTCCATATGCGGCTTACTACCCCAACGGCTTTTATCCGTTTTGTGGCAGCTGGTACGGAAACAGACTTTATCCGTCTGGACGACTGGATGGAACGGCTTACGGCCTGGAAGCAGGAAGGCCTGCAAAATGTTTACTTTTTTGTTCATCAGGGTTTTGAAAAAGACAGTCCTCTTTTAGCGGCCTATTTTATTAAAAAAATCAATGAACTCTGGAAAACAGACCTTCACATCCCGAAAATGGCGACCGAAAACATCGGCAGCCTGTTTTAGAAAATTAAGACTTTTAATATTATTCGCTAATTAGTGAAATAAATTACATCAAAAGATACCACTTTAACGAAAATAATCCACCTTTTTTAGCTTTAAAAAAAATTCTGTACAATCCTGTATCTGTGTTTTTATAATTAGTACTTTAGAGAAATATATCCCAAACAAGGGAATGTTTAACTATTTATTAAAAAGCAATGGAAAAGGAAATCTGTACCATAAGCATCGCCAATAACTGGCTGGGCGATGAATATACGTTCTATGAAGACCATAAGATAAAAAGAACATACGACAGCAACAGTCTGAGTTCCGACAACACGGAATGGCTGGAACCGAAACAGATCAGCAAGCAGAATAAAGACAAATTGGTAAAAAACTGCCCGGAAGAATTCAAGGAGACCGTTATGCTGATTCTGGATTATCCCTAAACAGCAAAAGGCTTTAAGGTCAAAGGCCGGAGGCTTTTTAACCGCTGAAAATAAATCGAATATTACTAAAATATAATTCCGGCCTTTTTCACATTGCCGGAATTTATTATTTACGTTTTCTTGTCAGCAGAACGAGGTTGAGAAACAACAGCAGGAAATCGAGAGTTACCCAAATGCCCACCTTTGTATTTTCATAATTGTAGGCTTCCACCTGCTTTTTGGCAATCTCCGAAAGCTTTACGCTTTGGTTGATATAATTATTGACCTCAATAATCTGGTCGATGTTCTTGTTCGGAACGGAATGTTGTGAGAAATACACCAGGTTTTTCTTCCCGAGATAACCTACAATCCAGTATTCGTCGGACTTGTCCATTCTCAGATATTCGATTCTGTAATATTCGGAGCGGATATTGCCGATGTGCTTGGTTTCGATGGCTTTTCCGGCTTCCGGATCGTTGAGGTTGATCACGTAAAAGTCGATCGGCTGCGGAAGCTTGTTGATGACCTGTAGTGCTACGGAATCCTGCACGATTCCCACCGAGCTTCTTTTAATAAACCAATAGGTAAAAAAAGAAATGGCGAAAACGAGTGTCAGGATTCTGAAAATCTTAGCCCATTCCGCGCCCCTTCCCTTTTTTATCTTGAAAAGAATAAGGGAAAAAACCAACGCCCAGAAAATAAGCAGGACCATAAATACCATACTGCAAAGATACTTATTTAAAAGGGTTTATCGGGAATGCTAATCAACATTCCACTCTTTATAGAACTGATCGAGGAATTTCAGCATGAACTCATGCCTTTCTGCTGCGATTTCCTTTCCTTTTTCCGTATTCATCATATCTTTCAGCAGCAGTAATTTTTCATAGAAATGGTTGATGGTGGTCCCGTTCGATTTTTTGTATTCTTCCTTGGACATATTCAGCTTAGGTGCGATACCGGGATGATACATCAGGTTGTTTTTAAAGCCTCCGAAATTGAACGTCCTTGCTACGCCAATCGCCCCGATGGCATCGATCCTGTCGGCATCCTGTACGATTTTAAGTTCAATCGGAAGATCTTTCGGAACATCACCCCTATTTTTAAAGGAAATATTTTTAATGATAAATAATACCTGCCCGATAACCTCTTCCGGAACCTGCTGACTTTCCAGAAAATCCCCGGATACTTTCAGCGCAATGGTTTCATCCCCGTTATGAAACTTCGGATCGGCAATATCATGCAGCAGGGCGGCCAGTTCTACTACTTCCTCTTTACAGTCTTCCGTTCCGGCAATCTTTTTAGACAGCTTCCAAACCCTTTCGATATGGAACCAGTCGTGTCCGGCTTCTGCACCTTTTAATTTTTCTTTTACAAATTCTACCGTGTTTTCGATCAGCTTATTCATCTATTATCAATTCTTTTAAAATAATGTCCCAAAGGTTTTTATTGTAGCTCCTGAAAAAGTTGACATGACCTATTTCCCCCTGCTCAGATTCTGAAGTTTTAATGAATCTGTAAACAGGCCTGAGGTTCGGATAGGTATCGCTCAGCAGGCTTTCCACTCCTTTTTCCGTCAGCCATCCGTCATCTTCCGCCCGGATCACCAACACACGCCGGTTCAAATCTTTAGCATAATTATCCGTTTTTTCCAGCAACCGGTTGGTTGATTTCCTGTTTAAAATTAAGGTTCTCCAGTCAGATGCGCAATTTTTCGGAAGACTTTCTCCAAGCCTGAACCACTGCGCCGGAAAATAGCCCAGCAATCCGGTGGTTAAAGGCTGAACAATACCGAATCCCAGAAGGGCTTCTATTTTGGTCCTGAATTTTAAATTCCCGATGAAGGCATTCTGTGTCCCGACAAAAACAAATTCGTCGAAAATATTAGAGTCTTTGTTCATCCCAAGGATTAAAGCGCCTACGGAATGGCCGAGAACATATTTTTTATAGTCACCAAAATGAATTTTGATATAATCCGTCAGTGCTTTATAATCCACCGATCCCCAAACCCGCATCGAAGCTTTAAAGCCTTTCATACGCACGGGCTTGGAGAGGCCGATGCCGCGATAGTCATAAGTAATGACGGTAAATCCTTTCTGTGCAAAATAGTTGGCAAATGAGAAATAAAGCTGCTGTTTTACACCCGTAGCCGAATTGATCAGCAGCAGCCTGCCGTTGCTTTTTTCAGGCAGAAAAAGATGAGCCGTAATGGGAAACCGGTCTGCTGTGATAAGTTTTAACCCTTCCATAAGTAAAAGAAAAAATCCACTATAAAAGTGGATATTTTACATTTTATATTCAGGCTTTATCCTGTTTTTCGATATGCAGCAAATACTTTAAAGAAAATCCGAAACTCTCGGAAGCCCGGTCTGGGAACCTTTTTTACCGGAAACCCTGGCGGAAACTTCATTTCCGAATTTCACACAATCTTCGATCGGGTTTTCGTGGCACAATGCTACTGCAAATCCTGCCGTAAAGGCGTCTCCCATTCCCATTTTGTAGACGGTTTTGTCTTTATCGTTCCTGCAGTACTTCATTTCGGTACCATCGAAATAAACGGTAGAATTGATGTCGTCTCTTACGAAAACTTTATTAAAATATTTTTTAAGGATTTCTTCCCTTTGCTCTTCTCCGAAAACAATGTGCAGCTCGCTGCTTTTTACAATAATGAAATCTACGTTATCAATAATTTCACTGCTCAGCGGCTGCGCTGGAGAAGCATACAATCCTACTTTTTTACGGTATTTTTTTGCCTTTCTTGCGGTGTATTCCACTACTTTCAGCGAAACCTCCAGTTGCAGAAGGACCAGGTCGGCTGTATGAAAATATTTATCGGCCGCTTCAACGTGTTCAATGCTCAGATAATTGTTGGCGGCAGGAACAACAACGATCGCAGAGCTTCCTTCTGAAGTCGTCACATAAGCAGTTCCCGTGGCTTCCTGATCGGTCTCAAAAACAAAGCCTACATTTACGCCTTCATTCACCATGTTTCTCATGATCTGCTGGCCCAGAGGATCCATGCCGACGCAGCCTATAAAATAGACACTGGCTCCCAGTCTGGCAGCACCGACGGCTTGGTTGGCTCCTTTTCCTCCAAAGTAGCTTTCGGAATTATAGGCAATTACAGTTTCGTTCTGGCAGGGAACTCTTTCCGTTTCTAATACAAGATCTATGGAGGAGCTTCCTACAACGATGATTTTCGGCTGTTCTGAGGAAAAATTCATTGAGTTTTGATTAGCTTTTTATTATTCTGTGATTCGGACAAATTTATTATCTCGCCGCTGTGTTTCAAAAACAATTAACGTTAATTAACTAATTTCGATAAACTCAGTAACGATCTTTACCGGTGCACCATTTTTATCATAAGCAATATAGCTTGCATAAAAACCTTCACCATATCCTGTTTCAAAGGCAAAAATAGTTCCAGGATGCTGTTCTGAGGGTTTTAAAAAAGCAAACTGATCGATGGCTCCGTTTTCATCAAAAAAATATTCATGAAAAAATTCTTCATAAATTCCTTTAAAGTCTACGCCTCTGCTGCGGTACAGCCGCTGTTCCAGATCATTCAGGGCATTCTGGGTATCGGCATCCATAAAGCATCCCATTCCGCTTTCTACAGGATATCCGAATATTTCGCCTTCCGCAAGATCTTTTACATGCTGTCCTTCCGTTACGGCCAGTTTCCAGTCTGCCACTTCTGCGTTGCTGAAAATAATTTCGGCATAGGCTACACAATTGCTTTCCCGTTCTTTATGAAGCAAAACAGAAAAATCCCCTTTCGGAAATTTTACGGTAAACGGATTCATATCGCTGGTGATTACGGGATCACAGGCCACAAGGTTTCCGCTCGACAGATATATTTTCCCGACCTCGAAGCTTTCCAGCAAAGGATTTTCGACAAAGTTTCTGGAAAATAGTTTTTTTATGTTTTCTATATGTGTCATTTAATTATAATTAATCTTCATCCCTCTGAAGCAATGGCCTTTTATATAAAGCGAATTTAAAAGATATTACCAGCTGCTGTTTTCTTCAGAAATTTTAAACAGGCCTTCCCTGTAAGGCAAGCCCATCTTCTTTAACCGGTCTTCCAGTATTTCCCAGCTTTCTTCGGAATAGGAACGCAGCACAGCATTCAATTCGGCTTTATTGCTGTTTACGTATTCTACCGGAACCGGAAAAAAATCGTTCCAATGCGGGGTGCAGACTGAACTGCTTTCATAAAGGCCAACTGTCCCGATCCTGTCATTCAGCCTGCCTTTTCCTTTGTACGGCACTATTTTTATCACGGGGTACTTTCCGGTGATTCCCTTGGAAAGATCAGTAGTAACGGCAATGAGTTTGGGATTTTCCGAAACCACAATCCCGCCGTTGGAGTCTCCGTAGGCAAAATGTTCTCTTTTCCTTCTCCAGTAAAAATAATTGATCACAAAAAAAATAACCGAAGATAACCCTCCCCAAAGCAGGGAAACCCCGAAAGCAACAACCAATGAAGCCAATAGAGGAATCAGCAGCAAAACGGATTTGTGCATGTACCTCATCAATACGAAAGGCATTATCCGTACGCTTCCCGGATTGGAAGCTACGGTATCACTATCCAATGTAACAATGCCTCTATTGTCTTCCATTAATTTTTTTCTTATTTCTAAATTAAAGGCTTTTCAGCTTTTCTTCCAGGATGGCAATTTTATCCATTGCATCTTTTTGTTTTTTACGCTCTACCTCTACAATTTCCGGTTTGGCATTTGCCACAAACTTTTCGTTGGACAGCTTTTTGTCTACGGAAACCAGGAAGCCTTTCAGATATTTCACTTCTTCTTCGGTCTTTTTCTTTTCTTCTTCCAGGTCTAAGTTTTCACTTAGCGGAATTGAAATTTCCGTAGCTCCTACCAGGAAGGTAAAGCTCGGCTTATCGGTCTTCGTTCCGAAATGGATTTCTGAAACATTGGCCAGTTTACGGATAACCGCTTCATTGGCGAATTCTGTAGCATTGGTATAAATTTCAGCCGTTTCTCTTGGGGAAATCCCTTTGGTCTGACGGTAGTTTCTTACCCCGGAAATCAGTTCAGATGCCGTTTCGAAGTTTTTAATGATCGTTTCATCAAATGCCCCGGCTTTTTTCTGCTGCGCAACAATCAGGGCTTCTTCCATACTTCTCTCAGAAATCGTCTGCCAAAGTTCCTCCGTTAAGAAAGGCATAAACGGATGAAGCAGCTTCATCAGCTCTTCAAAAAGTTCTATTGTTTTATGATAAACTTCTTTGGAAATTCCTTCCCCGTAATTCGGTTTGATGGCTTCCAGGTAAGAACCGCAGAAATCATCCCAAATCAATTTATAGATTAAGTGCAGCGCATCGGAAATCCTGAATTTCTCAAACTGGTCATCAATTTCAGCGATTGTTTTAACCAATTTGTTTTCAAACCACTCGATGGTCTGTTTTTCCGTGTCGTTTGCCGGTTTGTCTTCATGGTTCCACATGTTGATCAGACGGAAGGCATTCCAGATTTTCGTCATGAAATTTCTTCCCTGAAGCATCAGGTCTTCATCAAAAAGAAGATCGTTTCCGGCTGCAGAACTCAATAGGATTCCGACACGGACACCATCTGCTCCGTATTTATCCATCAGTTCCAGAGGATCAGGAGAATTTCCTAAAGATTTGGACATCTTTCTTCTCTGCTTATCCCTTACGATCCCTGTGAAATACACATTTTTAAACGGAACTTCTTTCCGGTATTCGAGGCCCGCCATGATCATCCGGGCTACCCAGAAGAAAATAATATCCGGACCGGTTACCAGATCAGATGTCGGGTAATAATAATTGATGTCTTTATTCTCAGGATCAAGCAATCCGTCGAAAACCGACATGGGCCACAGCCATGAAGAGAACCAGGTATCCAGTGCATCTTCATCCTGCTTCAGGTCTCCGGCAGCCAGCTGATCGTTACCGGTTTTTTGCTTTGCCAGTCCCAGTGCTTCCTCAATGGTTTCGGCAACTACGAAATCGTTTTCGCCATCCCCGTAATAGTAAGCAGGAATCTGCTGTCCCCACCACAGCTGGCGGGAAATATTCCAGTCGCGGATGTTTTCCATCCAGTATTTATAGGTGTTCTTGAACTTTTCAGGATAGAATTTCACCTCATCATCCATCACCACATCCAAAGCCGGCTTTGCAATTTCAGACATTTTCAGGAACCACTGAACCGAAACTTTAGGCTCTATCACTGCTCCTGTTCTTTCCGAAGTTCCTACTTTATTTACATAGTCTTCCGCTTTCAGCAGAAGGCCTTTTTCTTCCAGTTCTTTTGCAATCTGTTTTCTTACGTCGAACCTGCTTTTCCCGGCGTAATGCAATCCGTGGTCGTTCAGGTTTCCGTCGTCATCCAGGGCATCAATCATCTGTAAGTTATACTTCTGTCCTATTTCATAATCGTTCACATCATGTGCCGGGGTGATCTTCAGTGCGCCCGTTCCGAATTCGATATCCACATATTCGTCTTCGATTACCGGAATTACCCTGTTTACAATCGGTACGATTACTTTTTTCCCTTTCAGGTGCGCATATCGCTCATCATTCGGATTGATGCAAATGGCCGTATCCCCGAAAATGGTTTCAGGACGGGTGGTTGCTACCGAAAGGAATTCTTCCGAACCTTCAACGGCATATTTAAGAAAGTATAATTTCCCATTCTGTTCCTTAAAGATTACTTCCTCGTCGGAAATATTGGTTTTGGCTTCCGGATCCCAGTTTACCATACGGTATCCACGATAAATCAATCCTTTATTGTACAGATCAACAAAAGACTTGATCACCTGCTGGGAAAGCTTCGGTTCCATGGTAAACCGGGTTTTGTCCCAGTCGCATGAACAGCCCAGCTTTTTCAGCTGCTCCAGGATGGTTCCTCCGTATTTATCGGTCCAGTCCCAGGCATGTTTCAGGAATTCTTCGCGGGTAATATCAGACTTGCTGACCCCTTCGGATTTCAGTTTGGCAACTACTTTCGCTTCCGTAGCAATGGAAGCGTGATCTGTTCCCGGCACCCAGCAGGCATTGAAGCCCTGCATTCTCGCACGACGGACCAGAACATCCTGAATGGTATTGTTAAGCATATGCCCCATGTGCAAAATCCCCGTTACGTTAGGCGGAGGAATTACAACAGTGTACGGCGGCTTATCATTCGGTTCTGAATGGAAGTATTTGTTTTCCAACCAGTAATTGTACCACTTTTGTTCTGTTTCCTGTGGATTGTACTTTTCTGAAATCTGCATAAATTCTGTTTCTTTACTTTACAATTTGCAAAAATAGTCTAAAGAAAAAAAATTTTAAGTATGAATTAAAATAATTTTTAACTTTGTTCCCGAAATTTATCTAACAACATATTTAACATTCAAGAATATGAAAAAATTAATCGCAGGAATTGCATTATTCGGAACATTCGCTCTTGCATCTGCACAAACGATTACGTTTGACAAAACTACCTTCGACTACGGTACTGTGAAGCCGAGTTCAGACGGTATCAGATTTTTCACCGTAACCAATACCGGTGATAAGCCTCTTATCCTTTCAAACGTAAAAGCATCTTGCGGATGTACGACGCCTGAATTCAGCCAGGATCCTATCATGCCGGGGAAATCCGCTAAAATCAAGGTAGGATACAATACAGCAATCAACGGTGGTTTCAATAAAATGATCGAAGTATTCTCCAACGACCCTGTGAACAGCAGAAGCGTTATCTACATCAAAGGAAACGTAGATCCGAATGCTCCTGAACCGAAGCCATTGACCCCTGAAGAGCTTAAAGCGAAAGAAAAAGCTGAGAAAGCTGAAGCAAAGGCTGCCGCTAAAGCTGCAAAAAAGGCTGCTAAAACTGCTGCGAAATAATACATTTCTACTACAGATAGAAAAACCGTCTCCAAAAGAGACGGTTTTTTTTGTATATTTAGGTAAGAGAAGCTGGATGCCGGAGGATGGAAGCTGGACGTTGGGAGAAACCGTTAAAGAATGTAATAAGTTCTTGATGAAATATTAACTTACTAAAATTCTGATTTTAATAACAATCTTAACAAAATTTAATAGGATTTACTTCTCTATCAATAATTTAAAAATAAAATAAAGAGATCAGTAATTTTGACCTTATCAAGATGATTTGATATTTAAGACTATTACCGATCCATTGACTGAAGAACTTCCAGCATCAAGCTTCCCTCTTCCAGCCCTATAACCCTGAGTTTATACTAACCTTAAATAAAATATGAATACCAATTTTTCAGATGACTTTTTAATCAAAGGAAAATTTTCGATTAAAAAAGCAGCAACGGCATACAAAGGAAAACTGACAAAAGAAGAAGGCGGGCAAATACTGATCGGAGAAAAAGAAAAGCTGCGCGAGCTTCAGGAAAGGCTGTATTCGGACGGAAGCCGGTCGCTTTTGGTGGTGCTGCAAGCGATGGATGCGGCTGGAAAAGACAGCATGATCGAACACGTTTTCGGTGGGGTAAATCCGCAGGGCTGCAACGTAACCAGTTTCAAGACCCCAAGTTCCAGAGAATACGCACATGACTTCCTTTGGAGACATTATCTCGCACTTCCCCAAAAGGGAATGATCGGTATTTTTAACCGTTCGCATTATGAAAGCGTGCTGGTATGCAAAGTGCATCCCGAATATAATTTAAACGAAAAAACCTGGAAATCCGTTGAAGACTTTGATAACCACTTCTGGGAAAACCGGTATGAAAGCATCAGGAATTTCGAAAAGCACTTGGCACAGAACGGAACCACCATCGTTAAAATCTTCCTTCACGTATCCAAAGACGAACAGAAAAAAAGGCTCCTGGACCGGATCAATGAGCCGGATAAAAACTGGAAGTTCTCCTCTGCCGATCTTCCGGAACGGGCTCTTTTCGATAAATACATGGAGTGCTACGAGACCGCCATCAGTGAAACTTCCAGAGACCACGCACCCTGGTATGTGCTTCCTGCAGACAACAAATGGTTTGCCCGGATTGCAGCGATCCAGATCATTATCGATGCTCTGGAAAAGATGAATCTGAAATACCCGGAACTTTCGGAAGAGGAAAAACAAAGCCTGGAAGAATCGAAAAGAATCCTGGAAACTGAATAAGACTTATGTTCAAAGCTTATTGAGAAACTCAGTGATTGATTTCTATTATAGAAAAATGCGGAGGCGGACTCCGCATTTTTTATTTACACTTAAAAACTTTCAAAAAGTCACGAGAAAATCTATAAGCCGGATTTTGTATCCCGTTACAAGAACGAAATGCCTGTTATTTATCTGCGTGGTACATTGCTGCACCACTTGAGCTGATTACCCCTCGGCTTTCAGAGCGAGCCGCCCCTATTTTCACTGCTGAAAAGAACCGATATACTTATCATTGCACCACAAAGAGTTTACCTGGTTTCACTACAGCCGAACTGTACATTCTTTCTGTTGCACTGGTCCTACCCTCGCGGGTGACGGATGTTATCCGCTTTGCTGCTCTACGGTGTCCGGACTTTCCTACCCTTATCGAAATAAGAATCAACAGGCCGATTTTCTCGTGGCTGCAAAGATACGATTTAATGTAACAATTTAGCAATCTAACAGTGTAACAATAATGCAATGTGCTTAATGAAATTTTCCATGTGATAGCAGCCCTGTTGCATCGCTACATTATTAGATTGTTACACTATCATATTGTTAGATTAATTTTTTTATCTTCGTACCACCATTTATTACATCAGCATTGGCTTCAAAGGAAAAAGAATTTGCGCAGCTTATTAAGGATAATCAGGGTTTGATTATCAAGGTTTCGCGTCTTTATACCAATTCTTTGGAGGACGAAGAAGATCTTTTTCAGGAAATTGTGTTACAATTATGGAGAAGTTACGACTCATTTAAAGGAAATTCTAAAATTTCTACGTGGATGTACCGTGTCGCACTCAATACAGCCATTACCCTTTTCAGGAAAAAAAGCAAGAGCCTGCCCACTAACGAGCTGGATATTAACCATGCCGATTTTATTGAAGATGACGACGAAAAGCAGCAGCAGGTATCCCTTTTGTATACGGTCATTAAGACATTGCCCAATGTGGAGCGGGCCATCGTGATGATGTACCTTGATGATCTGCCTTACAAGGATATTGCTGAAAACCTCGGGATTACCGAAGTGAACGCACGTGTGAAAATGAACCGATTAAAGAAAACCCTTAAAGAACAGATGGAGAAATATGCCTGAATTCGATCTAGACAGTTTTAAGAAAACATGGCAGGAACAACCTGTTGAGCAGAAATACGGCAGCAGTGAAATCCTTCAGATGCTCAACAGAAAGTCACGGAATTATGTGAAGTATATTTTCTGGATCAGTGCAGCGGAATTCCTGTTCTTTACCCTGATCGGGCTGTTTTACATCATACAGGGAAAAGAAGCGAATTCGTTTCTTAATATCCTCGACAGGCTGGGCGTACAGAAAACGTCTGAACTTGAACTTACCTTTGATAACATTTACCTTGTTCTGAAAACTTTAAGCCTTCTGGTAACCGCTTATTTTGTCTATCGTTTTTACCTGAACTACAGAGGCATTAAAGTAGAAGAAAACCTGAAAAAATTCATTCTTAAAATCATCCAGTTCAAAAAAACGGTCAATGCTTTTATTCTGATCAATATTGGCTTATTGGTGACGTTTACTTCTATTTTTACGGTATTTATCATTTACATCCTGAATACCCAGAATATAGAGATCACCAATTCCACATTGGTCGGTTTTATTGCCGGAACGGTGATCAGTACGGCTTTTACCGTTCTGATGGTCTGCCTTTACTACAGGGTTGTATATGGGATTATCATTAAAAAACTCGACCGCAACCTGACGCAGCTCAGAGAGATCGATTCACAGGAAATTTAGACATCCCAGCAGGAATATAAGATTTTATTGTTAATTTTATTTCACCAAATCTTTTATTCTATGCAATTATCTTATGTTCACGGGGCTTCCGATATTCCTTTACTAGGTGAAACCATCGGAAATAATTTTAAACGCACCGTTGAAAAATTCCCGAATCACGAAGCACTGGTCTGTGTTCACCAGAACTACCGCGCTACTTATCAGGAATTTTATAATCAGACAACGGCAGTAGCCAAAGCCCTGATTTTTCTCGGAGCCAAATCCGGTGACCGTATCGGAATCTGGTCGGCCAACCGGTACGAGTGGGTCTTGCTGCAATATGCCACCGCCAGGATCGGGGTTATTTTAGTAAACATCAATCCCGCTTACAGAACCAGCGAACTGATTTTTGTAATTAACCAATCGGAAATCTCCCATCTTTTTTCTTCGTTGGCATTTAAATCCAGCGATTACAGAAAGATGATCGCGGATGCCCGGGAATTCTGCACCACGCTGAAATCTGAAATTTTCTTTGACGATAACTGGGAGGATTTCCTGAATACCGGACAGGAAATTTCCGACGATACCCTGCATAGTTTCGAAGAGCATGTACAATTCGATGATCCGGTAAACATTCAGTACACTTCCGGAACCACAGGTTTTCCGAAAGGGGTAACGCTTTCCCATCACAATATTTTAAACAACGGCTATTTTATAGGAATCCGTTTGAAATACAGCGAAAAAGACAGAGTCTGCATTCCGGTTCCTTTTTATCACTGCTTCGGAATGGTGATCGGCAACATCTGCTGTACGGCCCACGGCGCCTGTATCGTCGTCCCGAATGACAGCTTTGATCCAGAAATCACGCTCCGGGCGGTTTCAGATGAAAAATGTACCTCCTTATATGGTGTTCCTACCATGTTTATTGCCGAACTGGCCGTAAAGAATTTCGACAGTTTCGATTTCTCAAATTTAAGAACCGGCGTTATGGCAGGCTCCGTCTGCCCGCCTGAAATTATGAAAAAGGTGGAAAGCCTGATGAATATTAAAGAAATGAGCATTTGCTACGGAATGACGGAAACCTCACCGGTATCTACCCAAACGCTGATTGGGACGCCTTTTGAAAAGCAGGTAAACACGGTAGGAACGGTTCAGAACCATCTGGAAATAAAAATTATCGATAAAGCCGGAAAGATCGTTAACCGCGGAGAAGACGGTGAACTTTGCACCCGGGGATATTCGGTGATGCTGAAGTACTGGAATGATCCTGAGAACACCCGGAAAGTAATTGATGACGGGCGGTGGATGCACACCGGGGATCTGGCGGTAATGGATGAAGAAGGTTACATTACCATTTCCGGAAGAATAAAAGATCTTATCATACGCGGCGGGGAAAATATTTCACCGAAAGAGATCGAGGATTTTCTATATACTTATCCGAATATTTTGGATGTTCAGATCATCGGTGTGCCGAGTGAAAAATTCGGTGAGGAAGTGATGGCCTGGGTAAAAGTAAGAAAAGGTTTTGATGTTACTGAAAAAGAACTGCTGGAATACTGCAACGGAAAAATCGCTCATTATAAAGTCCCGAAATACTGGAAATTTGTGGATGAATTCCCGATGACGATATCCGGGAAAATCCGGAAAGTGGAAATGCGGGAAGTTTCGATCAAAGAACTGGGTTTGGAAAACATCAAAGCGTAAAAAAGAAAAGCATTTCGATCTGAAATGCTTTTTTGCTGTATCTAAAGTTCTTTTCTTAATCTCGCTACCGGAATGTTCAGCTGCTCGCGGTATTTGGCAATGGTTCTTCGTGCAATGTTATACCCCTGCTCTTTTAAGATGACTACCAAGGCATCATCTGTCAGCGGCTTTCTCTTATTCTCCTTGCTGATGACTTCCTGAAGATGGGTCTTGATCTCTTTTGTGGAAACCTCTTCCCCATCGTCATTGGTAAGACTGTCGGAGAATAGATCTTTCAGGTAAATAATTCCGTTCGGTGTATCGGCATACTTGCTTTTTACTACCCTTGAAATCGTTGAAATATCGAAGCCGGTAATATCAGCTACATCTTTCAGGATCATCGGCCTCAATGATTTTTCATCTCCGGTAAGGAAATAATCTTTCTGGAATTTTACAATCGCCGTGATCGTCTGCAATAAAGTATTCTGGCGTTGGTTAATCGCATCGATGTACCATTTGGCAGCATCCAGCTTCTGCTTGATGAATAAAGCCGCCTGTTTATGTTCTGAAGAGTTTTTATCGTGCGAATAAGTGGATAAAATATCTTTGTATTCTTCCGATACCCTTAACGTTGGAGCATTTTTGCTGTTCAGCATCGGGATTACCTGCCCGTCTTTTACCTGGATCACGAAATCCGGAATAATCTCCTGATTGATGGTAATGGTCTGGGTATCGAAGTTTCCGCCGACTTTCGGTGATAATTTTGAAATTTCATCCAGGGCATCGCGCAGGTCTTCTTCCTCAATGTCGTATTTCTGAATGATTTTATTGTAATGCTTATTGGTTAGAGCATCGAACTGATGCCTCAATATATTGGCTGCAAGGGAAACGGCTTTGTCGGAACTCACTTTTTTCTCGATCTGCAACAGAAGGCATTCCTGAAGGCCTCTTGCGCCCACGCCCGGCGGATCCAGTTTCTGTACATAATTTTCAAGAATGTCTTCTACGTTTTCCTTGGTGGTATAAATTCCCTGTGAAAAAGCCAGGTCATCAACAAGCGATTTGATTTCCCTTCTTAAATAACCATCAGTATCCAGGTTCCCGATAATGTATTCTGCAATTTTTTCGTCTTCTTCGCTGATGTTTACCAGATGGATCTGCTCCAGCAGGTAATCATACAAAGACTGTCCTTCCGTTAAAAGGCTTTCGTTATCGAATTCCTCATCGTCTGAAGAATAGTTGCTGGATGCGGTTTTATAGCTTGGTTCGTCGTCATAGAGATACTGGTCTACATCGAAATCCGTTTCAATACTTTCGGTTCCTTCAGTTTCATATGAATCTTCTACGGAAGCATATTCATCTTCCTTAGAATCTTCTTTTGCAATTTCCAATGCCGGGTTTTCTTCTAATTCTCTCTCAAGTTCCTCCTCAAATTCTAAAGTATGGAGCTGGATCAGTTTCATCAGCTGGATTTGCTGAGGAGCCAGCTTTTGCCCTAATTTGAGTTGTAAGTGTTGTTTTAGCATATTACTGGATGGTGTTTTAACATAACATATTCTACGAATTTAATAAAATATTTTGACAAAAATAAGTTTTAGCACGATTTTTGTATTCAATGCCACATAATAAGCTATTTAAAATAAACAGAAAAAGCCCTGAAGCATGACTATCAGGGCTTTTTTACGGTTATATTTAAAGTAACTGCAAAGACTACAAAATAGGGAAGATAAAAGAAAACGAAACCCTAATCTCTTACAGATTCAGATTTTCAGGATTTCTCCGGTTGTCCCGGAAGCCAGAATTTCTATCTTATCTTCGTTTCTTTTATAATAAAGTGAAAAGTTTTTATCGATTAAAACAAGTCGTACATCTTCTATTTTATAAACAGAACCTATTTCCGGATTTTCAGAAATCAGTTGTTCTTTCTTTTCAACTTCCTTTATTAATTTAGAAAAATATTTTGTTTGATTTATTATGTCGGACCCAATATCTAAGCGTATCAATATAATCAGATTCCGCCTGATGCGACCAGATTACCCTAAGCATTTTCCGGCTTTAGCACTTACAGATTCTCTTGAAGAAAACTTACCTTCACAAATATCTGAAATTCCCTTTAGTATCTTATCTTTCTGCCAATCCGTTAAATGTTTTTCTTTACTAATTTCAAAACTGATCTTTAATTCTTTCAGAAGACTGATCTGTTTTTCATTTTCCGTATGAATGGTGATGGTGCTCATTTGTTAAATTTTTAGTAAAGTTAATAAAAAAATCCTTCCGGGTTTCAGAAGGATTTGATATGGTTTGAATCTGTTTTTTAAAATTCGGCACTCTTCGGCGTTCTCGGGAAAGGAATTACATCCCGGATATTCGTCATTCCCGTTACGAAAAGGACCAGTCTTTCCAGTCCTAATCCGAAACCGGCATGCGGCACGGAACCGAACTTACGGGTATCCAGATACCACCAAAGTTCATGCTCGTCAACGTGCATCTCGGCCATTTTCTGCTTTAATACATCCAGGCGGGCTTCCCGCTCGGAACCTCCGATAATTTCGCCGATTCCCGGGAAAAGAACGTCCATGGCTGCAACCGTTTTGTTGTCGTCATTCAGCTTCATATAGAAGGCTTTGATCTCTTTCGGATAATCGAACAACACAACCGGACTTTCAAAATGTTTTTCTACCAGATACCTTTCGTGCTCAGACTGAAGATCGGTTCCCCAATTCTCTACCGGATACTGGAATTTTCCTTTTTTATTCTCTTTTGAGTTCAGCAAGATCTCGATGGCCTCAGTATAAGAAACCCTCTTGAATCTTTTGGCCACTACGTTTTCAAGCTTTTCGATCAGTCCTTCTTTTGCCCTTTCCTTTTCAGGCTTGGATTTCTGCTCTTCCATAAAACGCTTGTCTAAGAAATCAAGATCGTCTTTGCAGTTATCCAGGACATATTGAATGACATATTTCAGGAAATCTTCTGCCAGGTCGATGTTGTCTTCCAGGTTGTTGAAAGCCACTTCCGGCTCGATCATCCAGAATTCCGCAAGGTGTCTTGTCGTATTGGAATTTTCTGCACGGAATGTCGGTCCGAAGGTATAAATCCGGCCCAATCCCATGGCTGCCGTCTCTCCTTCCAGCTGTCCGGAAACCGTCAGGTTGGTCTTTCTTCCGAAGAAATCCTGGGAGAAATCGATGTCGCCCTGCTCATCTCTCGGGATGGCATTCAGATCAAAGTTGGTTACCCCGAACATTTCACCCGCCCCTTCGGCATCAGCCCCGGTAATAACCGGTGTGTTGATGTAGAAAAACTGGTTCTGGTTGAAGAACGAATGAACGGCGAAGCTCACCGCATGACGTACTCTGAAAACTGCTCCGAACAAATTCGTTCTGAATCTGAGGTGGGCCTGGTCTCTCAGGGTTTCCAATGAATGTTTTTTAGGCTGGAGAATTGTTTTGTCTCTTTCTTCCGTAAAGTTATCGCCCAGAATCGTAATTTTCTTTGCTACGATCTCAACGGCCTGCCCTGCTCCCTGGCTTTCCACCACTTCACCTACGATCTTCAGAGAAGCAGCCGTACTGATTTTATTAATAATCTCTTCGTCGAAATTTTCAAAATCAACAACAATCTGCAAATTATTAATCGTAGAACCATCATTAAGCGCAATGAAGCGATTCGCACGGAACGTTCTTACCCAGCCGTAAACCGTGATGTCATGATGTAATACTTTCTTGTAATCCTGTAGGATTTCCTTAATGGTCTGCTTTTTCATTTGTTGATTAAAATTTTTGTGTAAAAATTAATGTCCGCAAAGGTACAAAAAACGTTTTAAGACTTAAATACTTCTGGTCGTTTAATTTTCTTTTATAAAACATTACCATATAATCGCTCCAAAACTTCCCGCATACGATAAACAGCTAATTATTTTACCGTGAGTTCGACCGTGTCAACATCATATTCAGTCGGTTATTTAATTCAAAAATAAAAATGAGACTGATTCAGCCGGGATTTTAAATATCACTCATCTTGCTTGAACAAATAAACGGTTTATGCTTCTGACAGGATTTTATCCTATCCTGTATTAAGCCGTCCTTTCAGGACTTTAAAACAATAGAAATCCTTCCCTGATAAAAAAAAGGCCTGTTATTCAGGATTAGATAAGAACTCCTCTGATAAAGCGACAACCAATTTAGCTTGATAATCAGGATCTTTGATCCTATTTCTGACAAGAGAAACTTCCGGCATCCGGCTTCCCTCTTCCAGCCTTTATGTAAGGTTTGTACCTCCAATTCCCTTTATTTTATTTTAAAATTTCCAATATTATTTTAAATGAGGTTTAATTAAATAAAACCGTTTTCTTAACATGTTTGCCTTTTCGGATTCTCCAGGCATGGTAAGAACTCGGAACATCATACTGCCATTTCGGAAGCAATATAATAATCAGGATCACATCAACATGGGAAATGAAACCGAGGATGACCGTGAGATCAAAGGCCCAGCCTGTTTTTTGGAAACCTATTAAAAAAGTAAGTGCCAGCAGCAGGCTTAATCCCCAAAGCTTTGAAAGCCACGCATGGGTACAGGTTTCTTTTCCGAATCTGAACCAGCTGATGATATAGCAGAGTGCTTCCATCGTAAACAGTAAAGCAATCCCTTTCCATTCGGATTTTATCAGCTCCAGATTCAACAGGTAAGCCGCTACACCCAGGGAAAGCCAGAAAACCAGATCCGTCTGGCTGTCCAGCCTTCTTAATTTTTCAGAAGAAACACCCGCTTTCCGGGCAATGATTCCGTCGAAAATATCGGTTAACAATCCGAAATACATTAAACTTAAAATTAAAAACGACGATCTTTCATCTTTGCCATAAGCCAATAAAAGGATAACGGGAGCCAGAATAAATCGGACTGCAATCAGGATATAAGGTAACTTTTTCATGGATTCTGCTTTTTAAAAGTTAAGTCATAATGAGAAGTTTTCCAGTCACTAATCACCACCAGTATACCATTACAGAAAAAATAATTCGATTCGACTTTCAGATTATTGTTTCCATCCAGCGAAAAGCGCGACTTCTGAATATTCCACCCTCCAAAAACTAATGGAATTCCATCAAGCATAAACCGTTTTTCCTTCAGGTAAACAAACCCATCCTTCTTTAAGGCTACTCTCAAATTCTTATCAGTCAGTAAATCTCCCGCATCATATATTTTCAGATTCAATCTTTTTTTATCAACTGCTTTTAATTCAATTTTAAAATTTTTGTTTTCATGCTTTTCTTTGAAATTAAACATTTGGGTATCCCTGTCCAAAACATCAGTCAGGTTCCTTACATAAAAGCCACCACCGGAAGAAGGGAAATTGGTGTAGGTTCCGTTGATGAAATTCAAATCATCACTCTCCCAATGATTATCAGTGAATTTATCTTTATCAAACGTTGCACAGCTGCTCAGCATCAGTACGGTTCCCAGGTAAAAAAATATTTTTTTCATAACGATTATTTAAAATGATGATCCAAAATTACCGTCGGAAGACTTTAAATTAAATGCGGAAAAAAATTAAAATAAATGTCTACATTTGTGAAAATCGCGAATATGCATCAGGAACTTTTAATCAGGCAGATCCGCCGTAAAATCGGTGACCGGTCTCTGAATGACGAGATTGCCAATATCCTCAACATCAGTTACGACGCCGCTCACCGCAGGACTTCGATGAAAGCAAAATTCAGCTTTGAAGAAGCCCTGGAACTGGCCAGGTATTACCGGATTTCACTGGATCAGTTTTTAACGTCGGATCACCGGATTCTGGTGCAGAAAACAACAGCGGTCACCGAAACGGGTGATTTGCAGTCGTTTTTCAGGCATAACCTCAGCGTATTTGAAAACCTGCCGCTTTCGGATGAAATGACGATCTACTATTCGGCGAAGGACATTCCGTTTTTCTATACCCTGTCAGATACCCTGCTTTCGAGGTTTAAAATTTATGTCTGGATGAACCTGCTGAACGAAAAGCAGGTTTTCATTCCGTTTCTGAAGTTTGCACCGCCCGATTTCGAACCGGACACCAAAGAACTGAAGAAAAAATATGAAGAGCAAAAAGTAGTTGAATTGTGGAACGACCGTACGGTTTCGAGCATTCTGCAGCAGATTCTGTTTTATTCCGAAACCGGATTGCTGAAAAAGAATGAAGCCCGGATTATTCTTCAGGAACTCACGGAACTTATAGAATATATTGAAGGGAAAACGGAAAACAACCCGAAATTCCAGTTATACGAAAATGAACTGATGCATCTTTCGAATGATATTTTTTTCCACCATCCGCAGCAGTCGCTGTTTGCGATCCCAACCAATATGTTCGGGTATATTTTGATTGACGATGAGAAAACCTGCCGTGAAACGCAGAATTATTTTGAGCATCAGATTAAAAACTCAAAATCGATGAATACTTCAGGAAACAGGGACCGGAAGATATTTTTCAATAAAATGTATGAGCAGATCGAAAATCTGGGAGAGAAATTAAGATAAGCTTATGGCGAAAGTTATTCGTCTTTCTTAGAAGGTACCAGAAAAACATCGATGAGCCCTTCAGGAAGCTGCATTTTAATAAAGCGTTCTTCACGGTTCACTTCAAGGATCCAGTCTTTGATCATCGGGATCACAACTTCTTTCCCATCAAGATTCGTAACGAAATATACCTGGGCCGTCTGATCGTTTACCGACCGGATCACACCGCAGTCGTTATCATTCTCATCAAAAATACTATATCCGATAATTTCGTGATAATAAAACTGCTTGCCGGATAATTTCGGCAGCGTGGCTAGCGGCAGATAGACATCTTTCCCTAGGGACTGGTCTACAAGCGCTTCCGTGGAATTTTTGAAAGCGATATTCAGGGCATCCAGCTTGCTCCATGAGGATTTGGCAATAAAAAAAGGAACCAATAGTCCGTTGATTTCAACGAATATTGATTCCAGTTTATTGTAAAGCTCGGGTTGGTCGGTATCCAGTTTCAGGATAACGTTTCCCGCAAGTCCGTGTCTGCGTGTGATTTTTCCTAACAAATAGCAATCTTCTTTACGCATACGGGATTTTTCTTAAGCTTCAGTGTTTTCTTCTGTAGATTCAGCAGCAGCTTCTCCTTCCGTAGTTTCTTCAGCAGGTGCGTTTGCAGCTTCTTCAGCAGCTTTGGCATCAGCCTGAGCTTGTGCAGCAGCAGCAACTCTCGCTTCGTTTACTTTAGTTTCAGCATCCAGAGCCGCTTTTTTAGCATCAGATTTAGCGGTAGCCAAACCTTCTACTTTACCTTGTACTTTAGCTTCTTTAGCTTCTACCCACGCAGCAAATCTTTTTTCAGCTTCAGCTTCGTCAAAAGCTCCTTTAGCCACACCACCTTGTAAGTGTTTTTTGTAAAGGGCACCTTTGTAAGAAAGAATAGCTCTTGCAGTATCAGTTGGCTGAGCACCGTTGTTTAACCACTTTACAGCAGAATCAACGTTCAAATCGATAGTTGCAGGGTTTGTAATTGGGTTGTATGTTCCTAATTTCTCGATGAATTTACCATCTCTTCTGGCTCTGGAATCGGCAACCACGATGTGGAAAAAAGGTCTTCCTTTAGACCCGTGTCTTTGTAATCTGATTTTTACTGACATAATGTTTGAATTTTACGGGAACTCGTCCCAGTTAAATATTTAAGAGTGCAAAGATAAACAAAAAAACTTATTGCACAATTAATAAATGTAACAATTTACCAATCCAACAGTATAACAATATTTAATTAAGAACCCATTGTTGCTTTATTAAATTTTTACCTTGTTATATCAATACATTGCTCCATTGTTATATTATATTTTTACTCTGCATCTGCAACGCCCATATAAAACAATCCCAGGCATTTCTGGTTTTCTTCGATGATGAGGGATTCTTTCAGATGGTCAACCAGCTTCGGAGAACTCCAGTAGCAGCCGATCCCGTTGGCGGTACAGGTAAGATACATATTCTGGACGGCCATCGATACTGCGGCAATTTCCTCCCAGTCCGGCACCATACCGCTGAAATTCACCACAATAGAAACTACGGCATCCGCTTTATTGATTTTGAAGCCGATATCGTTGTACTTTTTTTCTAAAAAGACCTGTTCGGGCTGAGTAGCTTTGTAGATGGCCTGCATTTCGGCAGCAAGATTAGCCTTTTCTTCCCCTTTAAAGGTTTTGAAACGCCATGGTTTGGTCCGTTTGTGATTGGGAGCCAGTGTCGCCGAATGTAAAATCTCATCAAGGATTTCATGAGGGATTTCCTGATCTGTATAGTCTTTCGGGAAAATACTTCTTCTCTTCTCTATGATTTCTTTTAAAACTTCTGCTTTATTCATGGAACAAAATTACGACATATAGATCAATTATGAGTTTTTCTGTTTTAAGGGTTTAATAATAATTTTCTGTTTTTATAAGCTTTATGATTACTGATGATAAAGGTCAGCATAATCGTTATACCCAGGAATACCGCTGTCCAGTAAGTATAGGCATTTGTATTGGTAGGCCCGAGCAGAAACATGGCCGTAAAGCAGAATGCATAAACCATTCCTGCCATTATCCATATACGGTCCGGATCAGGATATGCTTTTACAGGAACTGCCTTGTTGTAACTGACTAGAGGAAGCAGCTTGTGCCTGTCCCAGATCACCAAAATAAGGACGGCAATCATCATCAGGGAAGTAATTACCGATGTACCTCCGAACGACAGGCTGAGGGTAATTATCCAGATATTGGTTAAAATAGCTAAAAAGAACAATGCACCCAAAGTGGCAAACCGTTGCGTTACCAACAGCAAACCTGCCAAGACCTGTGCCGTTCCCAGAAAATTCCAGTAAAACCCGGACTGATACAGCGCTTCAAAAAAATACCCGATGGGATCGTCTACAGAAATTCTGGTAAACCTCTCTCCTGTCATCTTAATAAGCCCCGAAGGAAAAAATGCAAATCCCACAAGATAGCGTAGATGAATAATGATCCACTGGTTCAGCCGGTTTGATCTTAACTTTTCAAATATCATAATATAATGTAATATGCATTGCAAGGTACTAAATAAAAATAAAACTCCAAATTTTATTTGAAGTTTTTTCCGGATATTTAAAGTTAGAGCACGTCGACAATCTTCTGATGGATTTTATTTAAGGTAAATTCATCACCGGGTTTCATGCCCATCATTTTTTTGGCCATCGGGCTTTCCGAGGAAATGGCATAGAACCGGTCGCCTTCAAAGAAAAATTCTCCCAATGAAACCGAAATGTAAAACCGGGCTTTGTTGGTAATCACCAATGATCCCAGCTGCACCCTGTCGGTAGAATTGTTCAATACCTTGGCCATATTTCTCCGGAGATCGTGCAGAGCACCCAGCTGGCGCTGCATCTGGTAGATTTCTTCCTGCATCTCCTCTCTTATACTGTCGTACTTCGGGGTCTTTTTTATTTCGCGGCTTGCTTCCAGGGTAAATTCAATAAAATTTTTAAGTTTTTCAATTTTTCCGGCAATCACGTCTTTTACATAATTTCTTATGTTATTTTTCTCAAATACGGTCTTCTCCATACATCAAATCTTTATATAAAGATAATATTTTTTAAATAATCTCTATTCAGCTTAACATAAAATAACAGTTTGGTTTATTTTTCAACTTTTAAAAATTATTTCTACATTGCGGACTTAATTATAAAACTAAAATCATGTTTAAAGCACCATTTTCCTTTAACGGAAGAATCAGAAGACTGGAGTACGGATTGTCTTATCTTATTTACCTTTTATTCTCCATTCCATTCAACATTTATTTAAGAATGTCTGAAAATTCTTATGACGGTCCTTCAGGAACTGTATTGATCATTTTCTTTATCCTGCTTATTCCTTTCTTGTGGTTTCTGCTGGCGCAGGGCGCGAAAAGATGCCACGACCGCGGTAATTCCGGATGGTTTCAGATAATCCCTTTCTATGGTTTATGGATGTTGTTTGCAGACAGCGAAAACGGACCCAATGAGTATGGCCCGAATCCGAAAGGCCAGGGAAATTACAATTCGATTAATGAAATCGGTAAAAAAGAAGCTTAATAAAAAGCCTTGTCCGTCGACAAGGCTTTCGTTTTATTGTTCAGCTAGTTTTTTCAGGCTATCGAGACCTTCTCCGTAGGATTTTCCCATCTGGTAATCCATCACCGGCCTCATGATCTTCATCATGGCATCCTGCTCGGTATCCATGGTCCAGGTTACCTTCGTTGCATTTCCTTCCGGGTAAAGGATCATTTCGGACACTGCCTCCCCTTCAAACGGCTTTTTAAAAATCATTTCCGTTTTCTGCCTTTGGTACGGAACCAGTTCTTTGATTTCCTGGCAGCCTGCGCCTGCCTCGTCGTTTTTGCTGTCCCAGCAGTACTTATCGCCAACCTGCCCCTCTGTTCCCGAATACACAATCTTCATTCCGGGATCCAGCTTCAGCCACGGGTTCCATCGGTTAACCGCCTGCATCGAGCTGATCTGCTGCCAGACACTTTCCTTCGGTGCATGGATGATGATAGATTTTTCATAATGATACTTATTGCCGAAAGCCAGCATGGCAATTACAGCATACACGAGAAATAAGAGAACCAGGACACCGATCATTTTTAAAAATGTTTTCATAGTCACCGTATTTTACAGATTAATTTTCCGATAAGAATGAGACTTGGACGCTGTCAAATGTAATCAATTCCGGTATATTCCGGCTTTGCATATGACAAGATTATGCGATCCCGTCCTATTTTGTCATACTTACGGGCACAGGCATTATTTTTGAGGAATTTCGGTGTCGGTTCATCAGAATCATTACATTTACAAATATTAAAATCAGACTATGAATATTTTAACGGAACCATTCAATACTCCATATCATTCGGCTCCTTTCGATCAGATCAGCAATGAAGATTATCTTCCCGCTTTTAAAGAACTTATTAAAAAATCCGAAGACGAGATCGATGCGATCGTCAGTAACCCTGAAGAGCCAACTTTCGAAAATGTAATTGAAGCCCTGGCCTATTCAGGCGAGCAGCTGGACAGGGCGTCCAATGTTTTTTTTAACCTGAATTCTGCCGAAACCAGCGATGAGCTTCAGCAAATCGCCCAGGAAGTTTCTCCGATCTTAACGGAATATTCTTCAAAGATTTCCCAGAACGAAGCTTTGTTCAATAAAATTAAAAAAGTATACGACGAAAAGGAAAAATACAACCTCAACGAAGAACATCAGATGCTTTTGAACGAAACCTACAAAGGTTTTGTACGAAGCGGTGCCCTGCTGAATGAAGAAGACAAAGAAAAATTAAAGAAAATCAATATGGATTTATCTTTAAAGTCGCTTCAGTTCGGGCAGAATGTCCTGGCTTCAACGAATAATTATTTCAAACACATTACCGATAAGGAAGATCTGGCAGGAATTCCGGAAGCCATCTTGGAACAATACGCCGAAGAAGCGAAAGAACGAAACCTGGAAGGCTGGGTCGTGACGCTTCAATACCCGAGCTACATCCCTTTCATGACGTATGCGGAAAACCGGGCGCTGAGAAAAGAACTGGCATTGGCCAACGGTAAAAAATCTTTTGACGGCGGCGAGTTCGATAACCAGCATTTAATTAAAGAACTGCTTTCCTTAAAACAGCAGAAGGCGCAGCTTTTAGGCTATGAAAATTATGCGGAGTACGTATTGGAGGAGCGGATGGCAAAATCTCCGGCAAAAGTAATCGATTTCCTGAATGAACTTTTAACCAAGGCGCAACCTTACGCCGCAAAAGAAATCGAGGAATTAAAGACATTGGCAAAAGCCGATGGGATTGATGACATGCAGGCTTACGACCACGCCTTTTATGCTGAAAAACTCCGCAAAGCGAAATATGATTTAAACGACGAAGAACTGAAACCTTATTTCCCGTTGAACCAGGTTCAGGATGCCGTTTTTGGTTTGGCTCATACTTTATTCGGGCTGAGTTTTAAAGAAAGAAATGACATTCCGAAATACCATAAGGAGGTAAAAGTATATGAAGTCTGGGAAGGAGAAAGCCATTCATCCGGCGATCATCAGCCGGAAGCCTTTAAAGCCCTGCTGTACGTAGACTATTTCCCGCGAAAAGGCAAAAGAGCCGGCGCCTGGATGACAAGCTACAAAAACCAGTACCAAAAAGATGGTGACAATTCGCGCCCGCACATTTCGATCGTCTGCAATTTCAGCAAACCGACGAAGGATACACCAAGTTTACTGACCTTCCAGGAGGTAACCACGCTGTTCCATGAATTCGGCCATGCGCTCCATGGGATGCTGGCCGATACGCAATACCCTACCCTTTCCGGAACTTCCGTGAAATGGGATTTTGTAGAATTGCCGTCGCAGTTCCTGGAAAATTTCTGCTACGAGCCGGAATTCCTGAAAACGTTTGCGAAACATTATAAAACCGGAGAAGTTTTACCGGATGAAAAAATAGAAAAAATCGCCCAGTCGAAAAACTTTATGGAAGGCTACCAGACGCTGAGACAGCTCGGTTTCGGCTTGCTGGATATGAATTACCACACGAAAGTCGGAGACCTGGAGCATAAAAGTGTGAAGGAGTTTGAGGATGAGTACACGAAAGCCACCCAACTCTACCCTGCCAATCCTGAAACGGCGATGAGTCCGAGCTTTTCGCATATTTTCCAGGGCGGGTATTCGGCAGGATATTACTCCTACAAATGGGCGGAAGTCCTGGATGCCGACGCCTTCCAGTATTTCAAGGAAAACGGAATCTTCAATCCGGAAATTGCGGCCAAATACAAGGTCCTGCTTTCCTCCGGCGGTACCAAAGATCCGATGGAGCTGTACAAAAGCTTCCGGGGAAGCGAACCGAAAGTGGAGAGTTTGCTGAAGAGGGCGTTTGGATAAAAATATTTTTAAACCATTAAGTGAATCAGCTTAATGGTTTTTTATTTTAAATTAGTGCCATGGAATTTATACAGGATATGGTCTGCCAGGTGTATTTTGACGGAAAGTCATCCGAAAAAATATTCAGCCTTTTAAATTTGTACCTGCCGAAACACGAACCATTAAATTTAGATTACACCTCCAGACCGGATAGTGAGAAAGGCTTTGAAAGCAATAAAGAAATGATCGATTACTTTGTAGATACGGAGCATGTCCAACAAACATTTTACTGGAATCAGCATCAAGATAATCCCGACACAATTATGTTTGGTGTAAATATAACAAATGATAATAAAACCATATTCAGCCTGACGATTGACGGCACCATTGCACTAGCTGAAATTTATTTAAAGGATCTGAAGAAAAGGTTAAATTCCGATATTGGAGTTATTACTTTTGTGAATCCCGCAGAATATGAGAATGGGGCTGATTTTAAAAGAAGATATCAGAATTTTTAAATTATTTAAATACCTTTTTTATCCGAATTTCTATTTTAATAAAATCATTAAAACTAAAATTAACATACTCGATCTCTTTAGGATAGAATAAAATTAAAACTTCAGAGTAAACAATGAAAATTCAATGCCTTATGAAACAGCTTCATCCTATCAAAATCATTCCCTTTACCGATAATCTTCAGGATTACATCAAAATCCTCAACTATGAATGGCTGGAAAAATATTTCCGGATCGAAGAAGGGGATCGCATTTCATTATCTGATCCTAAAAAAGAAATCATAGACAAAGGCGGATTCATCTTTTACGCAAAACTGGAGGGTGAAATTGTGGGTACTGCTTCCTTACTGAAAAAAACCGAATCTGTTTTCGAACTCGGCAAAATGGCTGTTTCCGGAAAGGCACAAGGGTACGGTATCGGAACCGCTTTGCTTGAGCAATGTATCAAATTTGCAGAAGAACAGTCAATCGAAAAACTGATCCTGTATTCCAATACAAAATTACAATCCGCCATACATCTTTATCAAAAATACGGGTTCCGGGAAATCCCGCTCGAACCGGGTCTGTATGAGCGGGCAGATATCAAGATGGAGAAACTTTTAA
Source organism: uncultured Chryseobacterium sp. (assembly GCA_913777465.1). Lineage (GTDB taxonomy): Bacteria > Bacteroidota > Bacteroidia > Flavobacteriales > Weeksellaceae > Chryseobacterium. Next base: position 12,805 of record CAJYRQ010000015.1, on the reverse strand, counting down.
ATTAAGATGATTTTTAAATGTATGAAACGGAAGAAGAAAGTTTTGTGCCCTCCGTACTTCCCGGAGTCTTAAGAGAAAATGATCTGTTTACGGCTTTACCAATAGAAACCCTGTGAATTACCTGCCTACTTTTTATTTATTTTGTTAATCCGTTAAAAAATTAAATTGGATATGGCTTTGATAACGGAATGAAAATATGATTGCCTATGATAAATATTTTTAATTTCGCAAAAATAAATTCCACTATGACAATAAATATACAGTTTTCAAAACTTTTCACAATTATTCTTTTTTTATTTGAAGCGCTCTTATTTGCACAAAAAGTTCCACCGCCACCTCCGAAGCCTCCGAAACACAATACCACCGGCAAAAACGACACCGGCTCTTTGAGGATGTATGGAGAAGAATCCGTAAAAACATTTCCCGCTTTTACCATTCCGCTTTCGGCTTCGGAAGATGAACGTTCGGTTTATTTTCATCAGACAGTCGAAGAAAAGCTCGTGAAGTTGGATTCTACGATAACACCGGAACAGATTATAAGTTTTACCAAGTTTAAGATTTCCAAAAATCAGATTGATCCCCGACTTCTGGACAGCCTGGCTAACAAAGCCTATAAACAGATCGAAGAACAAAAATATCCGGACGCCATTGCAACGGCTAAAATCCTTCTGGCTAAAAGTCCGAATAACATTACCGGCCATAAAGAAATTTCCCTGGCTTACAAAAAAACAGGAGATGAAAAACTTTCTTCTTTACATTTTGCTATGCTAACGAAAATACTGAAAGCTGTCTTTAAGTATGGTGACGGTACCGCTTACTTTCCCTTTCTGGTAAATAATTTCTTTGAAGGAATTTCTATTTATGAAGCTGCTTTCAGATGCAAGCCCAATAAAATTACTTTGATAGCAGATAAAAAAGGAAGATTATTGGGAGCTTACAATGGGTATTCATCAGCGATGGATCAGATTTTGATCAGATACTCCGACCTTACCCATTGGAAATCTCAATTAAAAAAAGGGGATTATACCGAAGAATAAGTCTTTTATACAATATGACAAATAATTAATCCGTAAATTGACATGATAAACAATATCACTGCAAGACTTCAAAACGTAAAAAAACTTCAGGCCAAACGATGGGAAAATGAAGACCACTGGGATGAAATTAACGATCTGCTGATTCAGGAACTGGATGATATTTTATCGGCAGAACCTGAGAATACTGCTGCTTTGATCAATATCGGAGCGGTATATTCGGATATGGGGGAAAACGAAAAAGCATTGGAGTATCTGCAGAAGGCATTACGGCTGGGATCCGTTGATAAAAACCTGTACATCAATCTGGCCATTGTCATGGTCTATATGGAAATGCATCCTGAAGAGTATCATGAATATCTGGAAACTGCAGAAGACAAATCTGAGGATCCGCTAACCTTCAAAGCCTATTTTGATCCGCAGTCTCAATAATCATAATAAAATTCTTATCTGACTAAAAATCATTAAAAATCTGTGAAATTGCGAAAGCCTGCAATTTCATCTGTTTTTTTCATTATCTTAGTAATGAAATTGCTGGAATACAAGGCATCACATAATAAATATGGCAGAAAAACTCTATTTCATTAAGACCAATCCGGTTGTGGCAAAAATCAATTTGTACAACAAACTCTGCCGTGAAGAAGAGCATATACTCCCATTCTTAAAAGATGATAAGAAGACAAGCCTGGAGCTTATTAAAAAGAAAGCGCTGGATCATATCGAGCATCTCTCAAAAGAGGAAATGCAGGATCTTTTCAGATGGTTCGATGCAGGATGCAAATCGGATCCGGAAGAATTCAGAAACCGGCTGTTTACTCATGGGATTGATGTTTTTTATGAAATTTCGGATTCTTCGGAAATAAGGGCGTTTCATCAGGTCGTATCCGATTATGAAAAGCACTTGCACATCAGCCTTGGCCATAAAACAGAGGCAGGAGCATTTAACCGTTTCCTGATGTACGGAATATTTTTTTCAGGATTGATAAATGAAAACAGCGAGACGAATTTTCATTTCGACTATCTGAAATCTGGCAATAAAGACCTTTATTCAGTTGCTGAGGCGGCAGTTCATGAAAAAAAACCGGTTGAATTCCCCGCAGCGGAACTCCATCACCACTTTTCCGAATTGTATGACGGCACTAAATTTTATAAAGGGAATATTCTCATGCTGCCCCATTCATAACCTGAATATTTTTTTTACAGAATTAAAAAAACTTTTATATTTGCATCAATGAAGCAACTCAACAATATCTTACGATTGCCTTTTTTCAGCAATTATTATTACCCGGCCAAAGGTTCGGGAAAGCTTCTGTAGATTTATTTCAGTAAAAAAATTTAACTAAAATAATAAGGAACCCGGACCATTCGTCCGGGTTTTTTCATGTTAAAATTCAAGAAAAATGATCAGTACATTAAAAGAAAACGCAGAAATCATTCTGCCCGAGAACGGTCTGGAAGAAAAATTAGCACAGGCCGAAAGAGAAAACAGGAAGCTCATCATCAAGCTGGGCTTCGATCCTACCGCTCCGGATCTGCATCTGGGGCACGCCGTCGTATTGAAAAAGCTAAGACAGTTTCAGGAACTGGGCCATCAGGTCGTGATTGTGGTCGGAAGCTTTACGGCAAGAATCGGCGATCCAACCGGGAAAAACAAAGCCCGCCGGCCTTTGACGGCTGAGGAAGTCCGGCACAATGCGGAAACTTACATCAGCCAGCTTTCCAAAATAATTGACGTTGGTAACACAAAAATTGTCTTTAATTCCGATTGGCTGGATGCACTGCCTTTTTCGCAAGTTATTCAGCTGATGTCTAAAGTCACCGTTGCCCGGCTGATGCACCGGAACGATTTCAGTAAAAGGTTCGCCGAAAATACCCCGATTGCGATGCACGAACTGATGTACCCGATTTTACAGGGATTCGATTCGGTACAAATCGGCTGCGATATCGAAATGGGAGGCACCGATCAGCTCTTCAACTGCACCATGGGAAGGCAGCTGCAGGAAAGCCACGGGAAACCGGCGCAAACCGTGATGTGCATGCCGCTGCTGAAAGGGCTGGACGGAACGGAGAAGATGAGCAAATCGCTAAACAATACCATCGGATTAACCGACGAACCGAATGACATGTTCGGAAAAACCATGTCGATTCCCGATTCTTTAATCGATGAGTTTATTGATCTAACCACCAACTTCTCACCTGATGAAAAAGAAAATTTGAAACAGAGAATCAGAAACGGAGAAAACCCAATGAATATCAAGAAGCTCATTGCCGGAAATATCGTCCGGCAGTACCATCATCCGGAGGCAGCAGAGCGTGCCGACCGGTTTTTCACGAGCCAGTTTCAGAATAAAAATCCCGAAGAAAAGGCTTTTGAGCCGGTCTTCATCGATTCCCTTTTTCCAATCCAGAACACAATAAGCCTGGTGGAATTATGCCATCGGCTGAAAGATACGGAAAGCAAATCTTTTATCCGGAGACTGATCGAAAACGGCGGCGTAAAGATCGATACGGTTACCAAAACCGATCCCCGGGAAGAAATCGAATTGCGGAAGGGAACAAAAATTAAAATCGGAAAAAGAAGTTTTTTTGAACTTTTATAAATCCAGGATTTTCAATTGCAATTTTTTGATATATTCGTCAGATTAAAAAATAGATTAAAAATACAGAACATGAGCTATATTGTCGTTGATATCGAATCGGACGGGCCGATTCCCGGGGATTTTTCGATGGTCTGTTTCGGAGCGGTTCTGGTGGATGAACATCTGGACAGGACCTTTTACGGAAAATTAAAACCGATCTCCGGAAATTTTAATCCTGATGCACTGGCGGTTTCAGGATTCACAAGAGAGGAAACCCTGGATTTTGATGACCCTAAAGAAGTCATGCTTAAATTCGAGACATGGATTAAGGAAAATTCCAAAGGAAGACCGATTTTCATCAGCGATAACAACGGTTTCGACTGGATGTTCATCTGCTGGTATTTCCATCATTTTATCGGACAGAACCCATTCGGGTTTTCATCCAGAAGACTGGCCGATCTATACTGCGGACTGGAAAAAGACACCTTTGCCCAATGGAAGCATTTAAGAAAAACGGCGCATACCCATCATCCGGTAGATGACGCCAGAGGAAATGCAGAGGTCCTGCTGTATATGAAAAACGAAATGGACCTGAAAATCGCGCTGAAATAAATACTTATGTAATTCTGAAGATGACGCAGATTTTTACTCCTCAGTATTTGGAGCTGAAGATTACATTATTTCAGCTGCCATGCCAACTGCAAGTAGCCATAAGCTATAGGCTAAAAATCTTTGCGTTGAAAAATAACTTAAGCAGATTTTGCAGATGACGCAGATTTTCCACTCTTCAGTATTTGAAGCTAAAGATTAAAATTGTTCCGACTGCAATGCCGCTTCCAGTCGCCAAGAGCCATCCGCTAATAGGTATACGGCACCAGCACATCGATAAAATTATCCGTCCGGTGCGGTTCCCCAATGGCACGGAATTTCCAGTCGCCGTTGTGGCGGTAAGCCTCTGCAAAAACCATGGAACACATGCCCTTCATACTGTCGTCACCGGAAAGACTGAATTTGGTAATTTCTTTCCCTTTCGCATCCACTGCCCGGATAAAAGCATTTTCGATCATCCCGAAATGCTGCCGGTGGGTCAGTCCCTGGTAGATTGACACCACAAAAAGAATCTTTTGGTAACGTTCGTCAAGCTCATCTAATTTTACAATGATCTGTTCGTCGTCGCCATCACCGGCACCGGTTCTGTTGTCGCCGGTCAGCCAGATTTTTCCACTCGGATGACGCATGGAGTTGAAATAAACCACATCGCCTTTGTATAAAACAATTTCTTTTCCGTTGCCTGCCGGGCAGGTTTTGCCCATATTGGCCACCTTTCCGTTATGATCGAGAAGGAAAGCGATGGCGTCCAGATCGTATTCCGGTCCGCTGTTGATCCCCAGCAAACGGCTGAAGAATCCTCCGCATTTCTTTACATCCCAGCCAAGACCAATGGTTACGGATGAAAGATCGTACACTTCGTCTCCGCGCTCGCTTTTCCGGAGATTGATGGTCTGCCCTTTTTGCAAATTGATCGCCATAATTATTTGATGATTTGTCCTTTGTAATATTTTTCAAGAAAAAAGCCGAGATCCGCCCTGTAGCCGATTCCCGAAGCCTCAAATTTCCAGCTTCCGCCGCGTTTGTACAATCTTCCGAATTCGATTCCCGTCTCTATGGAGAAATCTTCATCCAGTTCGTACTTTGCAATTTCCTGATGCGTCAAGTTATCGATAATCCTGATGTATGAATTTCTCACCTGTCCGAAGTTCTGCTTTCTCCTTTCGAAATCTTCAATCGTTACCACAAAAAGGATTTCTTCTACCCGCGGATCTACTTTTTCCAGATCCAGAATAATGGCTTCATCATCATCGCCGTCGCTGTTTTTGCCGCTGGGATCATCCCCGGTATGCGTAAGGGCACCGTCAGGGGAATTCAGGTTGTTGTAGAAAACGAAATATTCCTCACCGATCAGTTTCCGGTCGGAACCAATCATAATTGCCGAAGCATCCAGGTCGAAATCATATCCCATTCCTTCATTCGGGTCCCAGCCAAGACCGATGGTCATTTTGGTAAACCCTAATTCGATCCGCTGACCTTTCTGTAAATTAATTGCCATAACATGATGTGTTGTTCCCTCTAAATTAAAACTCATCCGGGAATTTTCCAAATGAAATGTGCATAAAATTTTAGGCAAAAAAAATCCGGCGTACTGCCGGATTTAGAGTTATTGTTGTTTTGTTATGATTCAGCCGCCGTATTTTCGGTGAGCCGGTTTCTCGCTTTAGCAAGCATCGGAATGGAAATAAGCCCCATTACCAGCATAATTACAATTTGTAAAGGCAGGGAAATAAAAGAATAGGTTAATCCCACTTCGCCACCCAGTTCACCACTTTTTCCCATGGAAATAAATAAGGCCATAAAACCGTATTTCATGGCCAGGTTAAAAGCGCCGATCCCACCGCTTGCCGGAATGATCATCCCGAAAGTTCCTACGACCAGAATAAGAAAACCGTCATCAAAAGTAAAATCCGAAGTTTCAGGCAGTGCAAAGCAAACCAGATATGCTGCAAAATAATAGGAAACCCAGATGCCTATGGTGTAAAGGATAAATTTTCCCTTTTGCTTTAATTTAAATACGGATGTCAGTCCTTCAAAAACACCGTCAATAAACCGGATGATTTTATCTAAAACCGGAACATGGGCCAGTCTTCTTCTAAATACAAAAAACAATACGACTCCGGTAATTAAAATCCCCAGAACTATTAAAATTTTATCCGGATTAAAATTTATTCCCGAATTTTTGTAAAAAGAATAAATTACTTCTCCCTTGAATATCAAAATAAGCCCGAGAAATACACACATGCATACAAGATCTACCACCCTTTCCAGAATAATCGTTCCGAAAGACTGGTCTACCGGCACTTTTTCAACCCCATACAAAGCGGTAGCCCTGGCTACTTCCCCGCTCCTCGGGATGGTAAGATTCATCAGGTACCCAAAGGAAATCGACCATAAGGCGTTGGAGTTTGAAATATGATGCCCCATCGGTTCCAGCATCAGGTTCCAGCGGATGGCCCTGAACCAGTAGGCCGCAATCCCGAAACAGGCGGCAAATAAAACCCACCAGTAATTTGCTTTTGCCAGAGACTTCTGAATGACTTTAAAATCCAGCCCCTTTAGAGCGAACCATAAAAAAAAGCCTGCAAAAGCAAGCGAAATTACAATGGTAATGATTGTTTTTAAAGGCTTTTTTGATTTTTTATCCATCCGTTTAGGTCAAAAGATTGGTTTTTTCATCCGGGAACACAATTTTCGGCTGGAAAACCTGTGCTTCTTCAGGGGTCATCTGTGCATAAGCAATGATAATGATGATGTCGTCCCGCTGTACTTTTCTTGCGGCGGGGCCATTAAGGCAAACCTCTCCCGATTTTCTTTTCCCTTTGATCACATACGTATCAAAACGTTCACCGTTGTTTACATTTACAATATAAACCCTTTCTCCCACTACCAGTCCTGCTGCTTCAATAAGCTCTTCATCAATGGTAATACTCCCAATATAATTAAGGTCAGAAGCCGTAACTCTCACCCTGTGAATTTTAGACTTAAAAACTTCTATTAACATGGTGCAAATTTATTAATAATAATTTACAAAACCGACTTTTAAAATGAATTTAAAACTAACAGATACACAGCATCTTAATTTCTTTAAACATAATTTTTGAAGATTTTACTTACCGAATTTATAAACATATCCTTAAAAGTATTAATTCTTGATATTAAATTTAGGATTTAATAAATTTTAAAATCAAATTTCTATTTTTACTAAAGTCAATACAGATAAGCAATTGGCATGATTTTAGCAACGGGTAACGTAGATTTTTCGTAAAATCCATAATTATCATATTTTAACCAATTTTACTAAAAATCAAAAATATTATTTATTTTTTCGCAATAAAATTGCACATTTACAAAATAGTATTATATTTGCTATGATAACGAACTAACTTTAATAATAAAAATTATGAACAAGTCTGAATTAATCGACGCAATTGCAAAGGATGCAGGGATTTCCAAAGTGGCAGCCAAGGCAGCTTTAGAATCATTCATCAACAACGTAATGACTACTTTAAAGAAAAAAGACGGAAAAGTTTCTTTAGTAGGATTCGGTACCTTCTCGGTAGCTGAAAGAGCTGCAAGACAGGGAATCAACCCTGCAACCAAAAAGCCGATCAATATCGAGGCAAAAACGGTTGCTAAATTCAAGGCGGGTGCTGATCTTTCAGCGGCTGTAGCTTCTGCTAACGCTCCTGCTCCTGCTTCAGGTAAAAAGAAAAAATAATCAAATCAGATTACAAAAATAAACCTCATCCGATGATGAGGTTTTTTTATTTGTGCTAACGGCTTAAGGTGCCAGTCTTGAGATTTTCCAGTCGAAATCTTCTGTTAATGCATAGATAATCCGGTCGTGAAGCCGGTTGGGCCTGCCTTGCCAGAATTCTATTTCGTAAGGTTTTGCGATATAGCCGCCCCAGTTCTCAGGTCTCGGCACTTCCGTATATTCATATTTCTGTTCCAGTTCCTTCAGCTTATCTTCCAGGAAGCGGCGGTCCGGGATTTCACGGCTCTGCGGAGAAACGGCTGCGCCCAGCTGGCTGCCTTTCGGACGGGAGTGGAAATAACCATCGCTTAGATTCTCTGCCACACGTTCCAGATATGCCTTGATGATGATCTGCCGCTCGAGGCTTGGCCAGAAAAAGTGAAGACAGGCCTTATGGGTTTTCTCTATGGCCCGGCCTTTCCTGCTGTCGTAATTGGTGTAAAAAATGAATCCTTCATGCGTATATGCTTTTAGCAAAACCATCCGGGTCCGCGGGCAGCCATCCTCTTCTACCGTAGAGACTGCCATCGCATTGGCTTCGGAAATGTTCGGATTTTCACCGGCTTCCATATACCAATCCCGAAACTGCTCAATGGGGTTTTGTTTTATCTCACTTTCAATAAGTTGGGATTTATCATACACTTTTCTTTTATCGTGCAGGTTTTCCATAAATATTTTTTATTAAATTTGAGTATGAATTACTCTTACAAAGGTAAAATATTAATTTCCACACCTGACATTTCCGGCGATATTTTTTCCCGATCGGTAGTCCTCGTTGTAGAGCATAACGAGAATGGTGCTTTCGGTTTAATATTAAATAAGAAAAACAGCCAGATGAGCAGTAAGTTCAAAGATTTCTTTGATTTTAAAATCGAAGTCTATGACGGGGGACCTGTAGAAAATGACAAGGTTTTCTTCATTGTAAAAGGAAAAAAGGTAACGGAAGCCTATACCGAAATCACTCCTGAATTTTACCTGACGGAGGACATTGAAAATATCATCAGTGCCGTTCTGAACGGAGAACTGGACATTAACAATGTAAAAATATTCTCAGGCTATTCCGGATGGACAGCGTTGCAGCTGGAGGGTGAAATCCAGCGGAAAGTATGGACCGTAGTGGATGTTTACAACCTCGATTATACCCTGCCGAATGACCAGACCTTGTGGAAATCCATCATGCAGAACCTGGGCGGAGAGTTCCTGCTTTGGGCCAATTCCCCTGAAGATATTTCACTGAATTAAAAAATATTTTAAAAGCTGAGTAAAAATTTAACAAACTTTAGGAATCCATTAACAAAGTTTAAGCTTGGAATTACCGTTATTTGTTAAACCAAAATCCAGACGATATGAAAGGAATAAAACTCTTGGCTTTATCCGTTTTTTCAACAGCATTTTTATCTTTTACCCCTGAAAATAAAAAACTGATCGTTATCGACGCCGGCCATGGCGGAACTGATATGGGGAGCAACAGAAACGGCATATACGAGAAAAATATCGTTCTTACCATTGGTAAAGAAATCCAGAAATTCAACACGGCTCAGAATACATATGAAGTGATCCTGACCCGGGATCATGATACCGACAGTCCGCTGAGCGACCGTACGGCGCTTATCAACAAACTGAATCCGGAAATGGTTATCTCCCTGCACATGAACAGCAGCCCTCATGAAGAATCCTTAAGGTCCGGACAGGAAATTTTCACCCAAAATACAGAGGCTTCCCGGAAACTTGCTGAAAAAATTTCCCGGAAGTTCAATCCATGCCCGATCGTTGGAGAAAGAAACCTTCATATCTTAAGGGAATCAAAGGCTCCTGCCGTACTGGTTGAACTGGGTTTTATAAACAGTACAAAAGACCGGGAATACCTGACCAGCGAAAAGGGACAAAAGGAAATTGCCCAAAAATTCACAGAAATTTTTAAAGAATATTAAAATAAAGATACAAATTCTGACCTGTTCAGAATAAAACCCGGTAAAGGACTGAAATAGGTTGTTTACCGGGTTTGTCAATTAGAGTGATATATCTAACTGATTTAAAATTTTTTATTGTCTTGAAAGTATGTTGCAAAATATTTATTAGAACAAATAACTCCACTTTTGGTATAGCTTGGGATTAAAAAAATTAATAATTTGTATATAAATAATTTTGTGGTACCATAAAAATTTATCTACTTTTGTCGCGTAAAAAAATTACACATATGAAAAAAAATCTAATCATGAGCCTGATAGTCAGCTCATTAATTTACTCCTGTTCTTCGGAAAGAGAATTTGACACTGAAGCAGATTCCAATTCAAATGCAAAAATATCAGCTAAAGGACGGGAATCCGTTTGTGATTTCTTTGAAAATTCTACCGCAAGTACTGTTATTCCGGGTATAAAAGCTGTCAATTTAGATAACAGTCTCTCTACTTCATGCCAAAACAACATCTTAGTATTTCCTACATTGCAGGATTATGAAACAGCTATTGTAAAATTAGATCAGCAGATTGAAGATTATAATGATGCTTTTGATCAGCAGACTGCGGGAATGACCGATGAAGAAGCAGATGATTATGCCGAATCGGTAGGTTTCGATGAAAATCAGCCACTGATTGATTTTGAAAAAGATCTGCATTTTTGCTCCCTAAGGCAATACCTGGCCGAACTGGATGATGCGTGGCTGGATCAACAAGGTGACGGAGCCTGGGATTTGAATACCGCTCCTGATGAATATTACATCGATGATGAAACAGAAAGGACATTGTTAAGCTTAGGTACCGAATTTATTGTTGGTGACTGTAAAAACGGTTATACGCTTTATAAAAGATATGATTGGGGATATGCAAGTTTTCCTATCAATGATATCGGAACAGCAACTGATATCCTGACTACCCTGAACAACATTACCAATCCGACACAACAACCAATTAATATCAACGGAGCCACTCAGGGGCAGGTATCCCAAGCCGTAGAACCTTATAAAGATTCGGGGGTAACCGTTGTTGCCACTGTTCCTCCTTCACAAGGCGGTTATTGCCACAGTGAGATTAAGGATAAAGGTGAACATTTGTTTAGCACTGAAAGAAAGATTCGATGGAAGCATAAGTTTAAAGACACTCATTTTCCTAATGCAACAGGAAATACACTAATGAAAACTTATACAAGATCATATAGAAAGAAAAAAGGAAAATGGAAAACATTTAGAGCAACGATCTTTACAGGTTATTACGGAAAAACGGCAACAGCTTATCAGTGTAATGATTATGGTAACGAACAATTAACCGGTAAAGAAAAAAGAAGGAAGAAAGTGAAGAAAAGAGAATACATCATTGGTGATGTTGCTGTGAAACAAAACGTATTTTTCAGTGTTCATAAACAGGAAGGAAATTCTTATCAGAATGAAGTGTATTAATATCAATAAAAACATTGAGGGCAGGTTCCTCAATGTTTTGTTTTTCCTATTTACCATTTTTACTTATTCCCAAAAATATCCAGTAAAGTATGGTATAAAAGCAGGCTGGAACTACTCCAATGTAAATGCAGTAGACGAAAATAGCGAACCATCAGGCTATCTAAGCAATGGAGGAGAACTTTATGGTGGGATAGCTTTGGAAAAACAAATCACAAAAAAATCATATATCCAATCCGGATTTGTTATTTCCTATACAGACGCAATAACTTTCTTGGAAATACCTATTTATTATAAAGCTTACATTTACAATAATTTATCTATAATTATCGGTCCAAAATTTAATTATATTCCTGACAGTGAGGAAAGCCAGCCATATTATTTCCGTAAAAGATTTGGTATGAGCGGAGATATAGGGATGAATTATAAAATTTCAAAACATTTTATTATAGAGGGAATCTTTTCAAAAGGATTTACAAAGCAATATGATGATTTACTACTTAGTTACTATCACGCCCGGCGGGATGTTTATAGAATTGGATTAATTTATTTGATAAATTAAAATTTTTCAGAAAATATGAACTCTTCCAAATCTTACCTGACTGCATTATTTTTACTTATAGCCGCTTTCACTTATTCTCAGAAATATCCTATGAAATACGGGATAACAGCAGGGTGGAACTACTCCAATGTAAACGCAGTTGACGAAAAAGGTGAACCATCAGGCTATTTAAGTAATGGGGGAGAACTTTACGGCGGTATAACCTTAGAAAAACAAGTTTCGCAAAAATCATATATTCAATCCGGAGCTTTAGTTTCGTATACTTATGTAATTACATTTATAGAAATTCCGCTTTTTTATAAATATAATTTTTACAGAGAGTTTTCAGTGATAGGAGGTCCAAAACTCGACTATATCCCTGATGAGCAATACAACCATTCGATATATTTTAAAAGAAGGCTGGGTGTCTCTGCTAATTTAGGTATTAATTATCAAATTTTTAAAAAATTCAATATCGAAGGTTACTATTCGAAACAGTTTATTAAACAATACGATGACAATATATTAACTTTTTATGGTACAAAACGGGATGTGTACAGAGTAGGCATTACTTATTTCATTAATTAATATTATGCAGAATCATAAAGCTTATATAATAGGTAGAACGAACTATTCGAATAGCTATTTCAATATTGCATTATTTCTTTTCACAATTTTTGCTTATTCTCAAAAATACCCTTTTAGATATGGAATAAAAGCAGGCTGGAACTACTCCAACGTAAATGCAGTAGATGAGAAGAATGAACCTTCCGGATATCTAAGCGATATTATTGATGAAGCTTATGCAGGTTTTGTGGTGGAAAAGCAAATTTCCGAAAAATCCTACATTCAATCAAACTTATTAATTTCTTTTACTGATCGGGTTACATTTTT
>CAJYRQ010000014.1 GCA_913777465.1 uncultured Chryseobacterium sp. | reverse complement strand
AACAACACAAGGAACTAATTCAGCATCACGTAAAGCTTTTGTAGACTTTTTGCCCACGCTTTCTCTTTTTGTACCTTGAATTGTAATAGATTTCATTTATAAAAATTTAAAAAATTGTTTCAAAATTTAATTTGCAAATATTTAATTATCAATTAAATAATAAATTTACTGCTAATGGATTGGTGTTCGTGAACCATCTTCATAACGTCTGCAAATAATGGGGCGCAAGATAGCACTTTTATTTTAGATGACAAATTATTTTTCACAGGAATTGAGTCAGTTACAATCACTTCCAATAATTTTGAGTTTTCAATATTGTCGTAGGCTTTGCCTGAAAGCACGCCGTGTGTTGCCATGGCCCTTACGGATTTCGCTCCCTTTTCCATCAGGATATCGGCTGCTTTGCAAAGCGTTCCTGCCGTATCGATCATGTCATCGATAAGGATAACATTTTTTCCTACCACGTCCCCGATCAGAAACATTTCCTCTACTACGTTTGCCTTTTTTCTTTCCTTATAGGCAATTACCACGTCCGCCCCCAGGTGGCCGGCATAGTTTTTCGCTCTTTTAGCTCCGCCCATATCCGGAGAAGCAATGGTAAGGTTTTCCAGGTTCATCTCTCTGATATAGTCTACGAAAATGGTGGATGCATATAAATGATCTACCGGAATTTCGAAGAATCCCTGGATCTGGTCTGCGTGAAGATCCATGGTCATGATTCTTGTTGCGCCTGCGGCAGTAAGAAGGTTGGCAACCAATTTGGCACCGATCGGCGCTCTCGGCTTGTCTTTTCTATCCTGTCTTGCCAGTCCGAAATAAGGAAGCACTACGGTAATGCTTTTGGCAGAAGCTCTTTTCGCGGCATCAATAATTAGAAGAAGTTCCAATAAATTGTCTGCCGGCGGGAAAGTGGATGCAATTAGGAAAACCCTTCCTCCTCTTACGGATTCATCCAGAACCGGCTCGAATTCTCCGTCGCTGAACGTCTGAAAGTTGATTTTTCCAAGTTCCTTCCCATAATGTTGGGCAATTTTTTCTGCCAGGTCCCTGCTGGTCCTTGTGCAAAACAGATAACTTAACTGATCGGCCATTTTTACTTTTTAAAGATTTTGCAAATTTAAAAAAAAACCACAAGAATTACTCCTGTGGTCTCTAAGTTTTTATTTTACCTGTCATTAAGGGAACTTCACCCCTGAATAACTGTTAGGATTTACCTGTGGTAATGTGGACTTGTATTTTGTATTGATCGACTTAATGAATTCATTGGCGATAATAGCATATCCTCTACCGGTAAGATGGATACCATCCAGAGAGAAAGCTCCCCCACTCACAAATTTAGCAGTATATTTCACACCGTCAAAAGTAATTCCCGATTGCCCGTTAAGCTCTACCATTTTTGCATTAGAATCCATAAACGCCAGGCCGTATGTATCAGCAAGTGTTCTTATTGAAGTATTATAAGCATCAGTTGCCGTTTTTACATAGCCCGCTTCAGTTTTTGTCAGGACATGTTGATTCTGCAACGGATAAGATATTCCGTACACATTTACAGGAGCTGGTAATCCAGGAGCTGTAGTTCCAATAACGGAACTGGTGGTAAGAAGGAGATAATCTTCAGCAGTTGCCTGTCTTGCCTGTCCGTAGATCTGCCCGAATACAGTTGCTGTAGCAACGCCTAAAGAAGGGGTTAAAGCAAGAGTCAACTGAGATGAAAGATCGGTTAGAGAGTTATCTTTAATCAGGACAGGATTTGCAGAGGTAGAAGACAGAAGATTGATTCTGTTTCCAGCTCCGAAAGCCGTAAGCGCCTGTTTTAACGGACCGTACAAACTGGTATTCAGCGTATTTATATTTGACCCCAATACTGCCGGAGTAAGAGGATTATAAGGAACCGTGGTAAAATACGGAATGGATGTTACATAAGGAACGTTGGCAATTATGCCTTTTGTCGCTCCTACGCTTTTAAGCCCATCCAAAACAGCCTTAATAGAACCTGCCACAACATTCGGATCTGAGATATCATTAGACTTATATGTTGCCGGGCTTGCTCCTGTTCCGGTTTGTACCGTAGCTGCCGTATATGTGGTTACCCCTCCTGTAGTCTGGGAATTGGTTCCACCGTTGATTGCATAAAACAGAACATCGTTGCTTCCTATCCAAAGTGAAAAGAAAGTAGGATTTTGAGCCATTGCATCCGCCAAAACCGAAGTAGTAGACGATGAGGCAAATCTTACGAAATAAGGATTGGCTGTTCCGGCTGCAAGACCTGAAAGGCTGCCGTATCCCGGTGCTACCAAATGATATGATTTGGCTCCCGGCACTCCCATATTTTGATAGGGTCTTCCTGAGGACACGTTATCCAAAGCTCCTCCTGCAGCACTTGGAACCGGCGTTAAGCTTCCGTTGACCAACTGAAGGGTAAGTTTGCCTCCAAATCCGGGAAGGCCTGTAAAACCACCGATATTGTTCGGCATTAAAGGCTGTTTGAAGTCCCCGCCTCCTGCAAGCTTCATCTGTGCGGCAATCATGGAAGGATATGATTCATTCTGTCCATCCTGATAAAGCGCACCGTCTCTGTATCCTGAAGTTAAGGAATTCCCCAGAGCTATATACGTTTTAAAGTTCGCTTCTCCGGAAGTTACCACCACATCATTTACATCGTTATCAAATTCATCTTCGCAGCTCGTTGTAAAAAACAGTGCGGAAATAGCGAGTGTAGAAATTATAATTTTTTTCATAGTCTTCAATTAAAATGGATTGTAAGATAAACCAAGACCTAAATAGAACGCCGTTGCTTTAGCCTGTCCGTAGAAGCCGAGGTTTTTGTTGTTTACATTTCTTGCCTGCGGCATAGCATATCCTCCGGCTACATCCACACCGAATTGTTTCAGTTTGAATCCAACCCCTCCGGTTACCACATACGTATTGAAAGAAGGTGTTTCCGGGATGAAATGGTCGTCGGAATAAGGCGACTCATCGTAATAAGCTCCCAGACGTCCGTAAATCATGTTGGTAAATGCATATTGGGTTCCCAGTCTGAAAGTTTTGGAATTTCTGAAGTTCTTCGGAGAAACAGAAACGGTAGGATCTGCCTGGTTTCCAACCGGTGCACTGGCAAAATCCAATGTCAATTGTGTATATCTGGACCATCCGTGATAGTTGAAATCTGCTGAAACCAACCATTTCGGGGTCACGTTATACGTAAGACCAATGGTATATTCTTCCACCAAAGGCAATGTTGCCGTGAAGCTGTCTTTTCCCGATCCATCCAATCCCAACAACGGATAAATGGAATTTGAAGGGAATTTAAAGGTAGCGGTTCCGTCTTTGGCCTTCATGTCAACCGGCGAACGGTAGGCCACACTCACATCCAGTTTGGGGTCCGGTCTGAAATAGAATCCGAATCCGTATCCGTGCCCGCTTGCTTTACTGTCCAGGTTAAGCTGTCCGCCGAATTGGGTGACGGCTTTATCCCAGTTTACATTTCCTCTGGCATAGATATAGCTTGCCCCGAAGGCCAGCCAGTCGTTGAATTTATAGGAAACCATCGGCTGGAAATAAAAGCTCTTCAGCTCAAGACGCTGAACCATTTCTTTTCCTTCCCAGTCGCTCGGCCATTCGATGGTGCTTCCGAAAGGTGTTGAAAAACTGAAACCTACCGATAACTTTTCGATGGGTTTGTAAGCAATTGCCGCATAAATGGGCGTACCTATGGGATTATTCGTTTCCGTGCTCTGCAGGGTATTTGTATTCTGGAAAGTCACTTTATTGCCTGCTCCGAATCCTCCGGCTACAATACTCAGTTTTGAAGGAATGAACGACATCCCCGCAGGGTTGAAGAACGTTACACTCGCATCTTCAGCATGTGCACTGGTATGTGCCATGGCCAATTGCTTCACTCCCTGCAGCGAAACCCTGAAGCCTCCTGCGTAAGATAGAACGCCTGCCAGTAATGCAGTTGATACTAATATTTTTTTCATAGACTATTATTATATACCCAAATATAAAATTATTTTAGTTACACCTGTTAATAAATCATAAAATTTTAAACATTATCTTAAAAGAAAATTATGTTTAAAATAACAACTGAATTCCGATATACCTAAAACCTTTAATACTAAATACTTAATTTAAACCAAAATCCAAGGCCTTCAATTCGTTTAACATTAAACATCATGTTTCCCGAATATTTGATTATTTTAGACCTCATTAAGATAAAAATCATAAATTTGCAAATTAAATATATCATTATATGAGTTGTGGATGTAAAACATCCGGCGATTCTGCACATTCTTGCGGACCCAAGAAGACCGCGAATGGCTGTGAAAATGTAAATACCTGTGGTAATAGTTATAAATTAAGTGTTTTCGACTGGCTTTCTAACATCAGCAATCCCGCACCGAACCGATGCGATTTTGTAGAAGTTAGATTTAAAAATGACAGAAAATCGTTTTATAAGAATGTAAATAATATCCCTTTACATATAGGTAGCGTAGTAACAGTAGAATCGAGTCCCGGACACGATGTAGGTGTGGTAAGTCTCACCGGAGAATTGGTAAAGATTCAGATGAAGAAGAAAAAATGTTCTGAAGAATCGGCACTGAAAATATACAGACAGGCCAACCAAAAAGACCTGGAGGTCTGGCAGGAGGCTAGAAAAAAAGAAGACAATATCAAAATAGAAGCGCGGAAAATCGCACACCGCCTGGGTCTTGAAATGAAGATCACCGATGTGGAGTATCAGGGAGACGCTTCTAAAGTTACTTTCTATTATACGGCGGAAAGCCGGGTGGATTTCAGGCAGCTGATTAAGGAATATGCCGGAGCCTTCCGTACGAAAATTGATATGAAGCAGATCGGTTTCCGTCAGGAAGCGGCAAAAGTAGGCGGTATCGGTTCCTGCGGAAGAGAGCTTTGCTGCTCGACATGGCTTACGGATTTCAGATCGGTAAATACCAATGTGGCCCGGTATCAGCAATTAAGCATCAACCCCCAAAAGCTTGCCGGACAATGCGGTAAGCTGAAATGCTGTCTTAATTATGAACTGGACAGCTACCTGGATGCGTTAAGCCACTTCCCGTCTTCTTCAACAACGCTGGATACGGAAAAAGGCAGGGCCTTCTGCATTAAAATTGATGTTTTCAAAAAGAAAATGTGGTTTGCCTATGTAGAAAATTCCATTGCCTGGTATGACTTTGATATCGATCTGGTAAAAAAATTAATCTCCAAAAACAAACGCGGCGAAAAAACACTTCCGCTGGAAGAACTGAAACAGCCGGATATTCCTTTGGCAAGCATCGATCTGATTCAGGAAAACAATGTGGACCGTTTCGAGAAGAAAAACAGGAACAACCGAAACAAGAACCAGAATAGATCTAACAGCAATCAGAACAACCAGAATCAGAAGAGAAACAACAACCGGCCTGAAAGACAGGAACGTCCTGAAAGATCGGATCGAAACGAAAGGTCCGAACGGCCTCAGAAGCAGGAAAGACCGCAACAGAACCAAAACCCGAAAGGCAATTCCAACAATCAGCCGAGAGTGCAAAAGCCGCAGCAGCCGAAGCCGCAGCTGGAAAAAGTAGAAGCAGCCCCGGGTTCTGAAGCAGAAAAGAAAAACAACCCAAACAAAAAGAAGTTTAAAAAGAAGTTTCCTCCAAAAAAAGACAACAATGCGTAACATTTTAGGATTATGTACTCTTATTCTTTTCGTCAGCTGCCATTCTTCTTCGGAAGGAGAAGTGTATATGAATTCCGTTGACAATAAATGGAATAAGAAAAGTGAACAAAAATTTAATCTTGAAATTTCAGATCCGCAAAATCCTAAAAATATTATATTTGTTGTAAGAAACAACAACGATTATCCTTACAGCAACATCAGGTTTATCGTGAATTTTACCGACCTTCAGAGTAAGAAAAAGCAAACCGATACGTTAAATTATGTATTGGCGAAACCTAACGGTGAATGGCTCGGTACCGGATTCGGCGACACCAAGGAAACGTTGTTTCAGTATAAACTGAATTATAAATTTCCGGCAAAGGGAAAATATGAAATCGGCCTTACCCAGGCGATGAGAAACGATAACCTTCCGGGAATTGAAGATATTGGAGTAAAAATAGAAACGGCTAAACCGTAATCATCAATGGAAGTGAACAAACAGAATACAGGAAACAAAGGGAAAACTTTCCCCCTTCCTCCTAAAAAGAGAAATACCGCCTGGAAGAGGTGGGTGAAATTTATCTGGATCGGATTTTTTGCTGTAGTTTTAGGTATTTCAGGACTTTTCTTCGCAGTTTCCCAGGGTTTCATCGGGGAAATGCCGGATGTAAAAGAGCTTGAAAACCCGGATATTTATGTGGCCTCCCAAATTTATTCCTCAGACGGGGTGCTGCTGGGAAAATTCGAGAAAGAAAAGACACAGCCTATTATTTACAAAGACCTTCCGCCTTATCTTATTTATGCCCTACAGGCAAAAGAAGATGAGCGTTTTAAAGAACACTCCGGGATTGATCTGCAATCTGTAGCAAGAGCGGTTGTATATGGCGGAGGACGAGGTGGTGGTTCTACCATTACCCAACAGCTGGCAAAATTGCTTTTTACCAATGGTGCTTCTCAGAATAAAATTCAAAGAGCATTTCAGAAACTTAAAGAATGGGTTGTAGCGGTAAGTCTTGAAAAAAGGTACACCAAAGAAGAGATTATTACCCTGTATTTCAACAAGTTTGATTTCCTTTACAATGCCAATGGTATTGAAATGGCATCAAAGATCTATTTTAACAAAAAAACGTCTGAACTTACTTTACCAGAAGCAGCCATGTTTGTAGCGATGCTTGAAAATCCTGTGAAAAACAACCCGATGAGAAACCCTGAACGGGCAAAAACAAGAAGGGACGTTGTACTGGATCAGATGCTTAAAACGGGATATCTGGATCAGGAGACCTACAACAAGGCTGTTGCAACACCTATTAAAGTAGATTATCATCCTATTAAAAACATCAACGACGATTACTCAGCGTATTATAAATTTTATCTTAAGAAGGAAATCGACAAGTATCTTGACGATTACGAAAAAGATACAGGAAAAAAGCTGAATCTTTACAAAGACGGCCTAAAAATATATGTTACACTGGATTCCAGGATGCAGAAATATGCGGAAGACGCAATAAGAGAACACTTAACCGACCTGCAGAAAAGATTTGATGCCGAGCAGAGAGGCCGTAAAAACTGGCCGTTCTATTTCCTGAACGATAAGCAGGCGAATGATCTGATGATACAGGCGATGAAAAGAACCGGCCGTTACAAGCAGCTTCATGCAGCCGGCGTTTCGGAAGATTCTATTTTAATGGAATTTAAAAAGCCGATTAAAACATCTAGATTTACATGGGCCGGAGAAGAGGAAGTGGAAATGTCGCCATGGGATTCCATCAGATGGCATAAAAAAGTGGCACAGGCAGGGCTGATGTCTATGGTCCCTGGAACCGGGGAAATCAAAGCCTGGGTCGGTGGTATCGATTGGCAGCACTTCCAGTACGACCATATCAAGCAAGGGAAAAGACAGGTGGGTTCCACCTTTAAGCCTTTCGTATACGCAACGGCGATTATGAAGTTAGGATTAACCCCTTGTTCTACCATATCCAATGCCAGTTTCAACAAAGGGACCTATCATGTTCCGGGAAGAGGAGGTATGCTTACCTTAAAGGATGCACTCGCCCATTCACAAAACCCGGTGGCTCTTCGTCTGGCTGAAATGACGGGTACACAAAGTGTAATTCAGACGGCACGGGATCTTGGGGTAACCGAGGATATTTCCACCAGTTTACCGATGGCTTTGGGAGCATCTGATATTACGATCTACGAAATGGTAGGTGCTTACAGTACTTTTGCCAATTACGGAAACTACAACAAGCCGGAAATGATCTGGAGGATTGAAGATGCCAACAGCAGGGTAATTAAAGAAGTGAATGTAGAGCCTAAAGAAGTGATGAACCCACTGTATGCTTACACCATGATCGAGCTGATGAAAGGGGTAGCGCAATACGGGACCGCTTCGGGAGAACTGGGCAGAAAAGGAATTTCCAAAGATATTGAAATTGCCGGCAAAACCGGAACCACGCAGAATAACTCCGACGGTTGGTTTATGGGAATCGTCCCTAAGCTGGCAACAGGAGCATGGGTTGGATGGGAAGACCGGGCCACCCACTTCTACGGAACGGGAGAAGGCCAGGGTGCCAAAATGGCATTGCCGATCTGGGCCATCTATATGAAGAAGGTGTGGGCCGATAAGAGCCTGAAAATTTCTCCGGATGATAAATTCGTGAAACCTTCGGAATGGAAAGACGGATGCTCCAACCTTAACGGCTTACGATCAGGTTATGGAGACGATGGCAGCCTGCAGACGCTAGACGAAATCAAAAATCCGAGACCGGCGGACCCTAGCGGACCGAAAAGTCCGGCGAAGAAAGAGGAAAACGTCAATGAAAACCTGAATACAGGAGAAGATATTGATTTTAATAATAAATAGACTCTCTTTTAGAAATATACAAGACCTTTCAATCATTTGGAAGGTCTTTTCTTTTTAATTAATACCTTTGAAAGATGAACATTGAAAAAATTACACAACCTTTTATAAAGAAATTCCCGGGAGATTTTTCGGGAAACCCCATACAGCGGAACACGCCGAAAGTCCTCTTTGCGACGATTGCTCCTGCCGGGTTCGATCATCCGAAACGTATTGCCTTTAATGAAAAATTATCGGAAGAAATCGGGCTGGGAACGTTTGAAGAAAAAGATCTGAATTTTTTGGTGGGTAATAAGCTTCCTGAAAACGTAAAGACCTATGCGACCGCTTATGCGGGACATCAGTTCGGAAACTGGGCCGGGCAGCTGGGTGACGGGCGGGCCATCCTGGCCGGAGAAATTGCCAATGAGGAGGGAGAAAGAAATGAAATCCAGTGGAAGGGTGCCGGTGCGACGCCATATTCCAGGCATGCCGACGGAAGGGCTGTATTACGCTCTTCCGTCAGGGAATACCTGATGAGCGAAGCCATGTTCCACCTGGGTATACCGACCACCCGTGCATTAAGCCTGGCTTTCACCGGGGAAGATGTGGTAAGAGATATGATGTACGACGGCAATCCTGAACTGGAAAAAGGTGCGGTAGTCATCAGAACCGCTGAAAGTTTTCTCCGTTTCGGACATTTTGAACTGATGTCGGCTCAACAGGAATATGGAACCTTGCAGGAACTCGCTGATTTTACCATTGAAAATTATTTTAAAGAAATCAGTTCGGAAGGTGAGCAGAAATACAAAGACTTCTTTGAAAATGTATGCCGGAGGACTGCCGACCTGATGGTGGAATGGTACCGTGTAGGGTTCGTTCACGGGGTAATGAATACGGACAATATGTCGGTTCTTGGCTTGACGATCGATTACGGCCCTTATTCTATGATGGATGAATATAACCTGAACTTTACGCCGAATACCACCGATCTGCCGGGACGACGGTATGCCTTCGGTAAGCAGGGACAGGTTTCTCAGTGGAATCTCTGGCAGCTGGCCAATGCCCTTCATCCGCTGATTAAGGATGAAAAATTTCTGGAAGAAATTCTGAATGACTATGGAAGCTATTTCTGGGAAACGCATGACCGGATGCTTTGCCGGAAATTTGGGTTTGACCAGCTGCTGACGAGCGATGAAAAGTTTTTTACCTCATGGCAGAGTTTGATGCAGGACCTTCAGCTCGATTATACTTTATTTTTCAGCCGGCTGGAAAATTATGATGAAACGGCAGACCTTAAAAAGCAGTTTGAAAACGCCTCATATACTTTCCTGAATGAAGAGGATATTGCCCGGCTTCAGGATTTCATGAAAAGCTATCAGCACAGACTGGAAAAGAACCTGATATCCCGGGAGAAATCTCTGGAACTGATGTCTAAAACCAATCCGAAATTTATCCTCAGAAATTACCTGCTGTACCAGTGCATTGAAGAAATCAATAATGGAAAAACGGAAATGCTGGATATGCTGACTCAGGCACTGGAAAATCCATATCATGAACTTTATCCTGAATTTTCCGTTAAACGGCCTTCCGGTTATGATGACATTTCGGGATGCTCAACGCTTTCTTGCAGCTCTTAGGTTAAAATTATACCACAATAAAATATTTTCAATTAATATTTTACATCAAGTACGTCTTTTTTCATTAGTTTTACCATGTCAAATAAAATTATATGAAAAAACATTTACTTTTAGCCTCCCTACTTGTAGGGATCATGGGAAACGCACAGACCTTATTGTCTGAAACATTTGAAGGAAGTACCTTTCCGCCGACAGGGTGGACAAGATCAAACACAAACACTGAAAGAGCCTGGGATTTTACGGATGCGAATTTTTTAAGTGGTTCTACATTAGAGACGACTTTTAAAATATCAGGAACAAAATCTGCCTGTATCGATTGGATTTCTTCGGCGAACACAGCAAATTTAATAAGTCCTACATTCAGCTTAGCTTCTGCCACCAACCCTACTTTAAGTTTCAAAGTAAAAGTCGGGTGGTCTTATATGATTAACCAGGATGCCGGCAATTTAGTTGCCCAGGTTTCTACCAATGGAACGACCTGGACAAATATCTGGACCGAAGATACCGAGCCTGGATTTATTAATGACGGTGATGGCGATCCTGATACCGATTTATACAATACCGTTCTTGTACAGAAAAGTTTGGCAGCTTATATTGGGCAAGCCAATGTTCAAATCAGATTTCGGTACACAGGAAGTGATGCAGATGCTGTTTCAATAGATGATGTACAAGTCCTGGCTTCGGTCTTGGCAACAGAGGAGGTTGCTGTAAAACCAAAGGCGAGTATCTATCCTAACCCAACGAAAGGTGGACTTTCAATTCAGGCGGACCGAAAAGTAAAATCAACCATTGTCTTTGATGTTTCGGGAAAACAGTTAATGAAAGCAGAGACGGAAAAAATAGATATCAGCCATTTGCCGGCAGGTACTTATATTGTAGCTATTGATTTTATTGATGGAACATCTGTAGCCAAGAAAGTATTGAAAGATTAATTTTCACGGCAATATCTCAGGACCAGAGATCTTAAAGAGATTATTGTAAGAAAGTAATAATTAAACCAAAGCAATTCATATGCTTTGGTTTTTTGTTTTAAGAACTACTTACGGTGAATTACCGTTTCAAAGTTTTGTCTGACAGACCGTTTTAAATCATTGTCCATATCTTTCAGCAAATAATTTTCTGACATAATCTATATCGAAAAATATCAAAAAGTTCTTATGAGCTTTAAAAATCAATCAAATATTTTTAGCACATTCTCTTACCTTTTACGCTTTTATTAAATATTTATTAACCATATAAAATTATCATTACAATCACCACCAAAATAAAAGTAATTATTATATTTGCCGCACCAACTCATCAGTTTATTAGATGATCATTACTTTAATTATACGCTGGATCTGATTTAAAATTCATTCACCGTATTTTTCTTTTTCAAATAAAACTTATTTATAAAATTTAAACATGAAAAAACAAGTACCTGTTGCAGTTGGTCTCTTACTTTCAACTTTTCTTTACTCTCAAGTTGGGATCAACACTCAAACCCCGGGAGCAACTATGGAAATAGCGGCAAGAAATAACAATGGAACTTCGCCTGAAGGGCTTATTCCACCCAGACTTACCGGGAACCAGATTCAATCCGCCGACCTTCAATACGGAACCGGACAGACCGGTGCCGTTATTTACGCAACTGCCGCTGTAACCACAACCAGTCCGAAAACAACAAATATTAGTGCTCCGGGGTATTATTATTTCGACGGAAATGTATGGCAAAAACTAGGAAGAACTTATACTGCAAACAATGGAGTTTCTTTGACAGGAAACGAGGTTCGCTTAGGAGGTCCGCTTTTACAAGCCACAACCATTACCAACAGTGGAAATGTTTTGAATATTACGGGATCCGCTTCCACTACAACATTTGATGCATCAGGAAATGTAGGAATTGGAGTTGCTTCTCCGTCACAGCTCCTTGACGTAAATGGTACTGCACGCCTCCGCACCATACCTTCTAACGGAGG
Organism: uncultured Chryseobacterium sp.; assembly: GCA_913777465.1. Lineage (GTDB taxonomy): Bacteria > Bacteroidota > Bacteroidia > Flavobacteriales > Weeksellaceae > Chryseobacterium. The sequence continues at coordinate 35,981 of CAJYRQ010000014.1, read as the reverse complement.
TACTGTGATGCTGACCGCTGATAATAACGGCGTGATTCACAAACAGGCACTCCCTGTGGCTTCCGCACCGGTGATACAAGCCAGCTTCTCCACAAATGGGGTCAATCTTAATTCCGGAAACTGGGCAAATTACAACTATACCGGCACTTCCATTACGATTCCAGCGAACAGCAAATATATCGTCAATACCACTCAGCTCGTAACAAATTTTGTACTAATGCCAGCCAATCAATCCATCTGGTTACGCAGCAGCTTTTCAGACAGTTCCACTTCCTTTGCTTTCAGTCCCGACATTGTAGGTTCAAACCTGATGAGCGGTACCTGGGGCCCTTCCACCAAGTTTGGGCTTCTTTCCGGCGCGATTATTTTGAATAATACTTCTTCCAGTGCCAAAACTTATTATTATTGGGCCGGCCAGGTGGACAACAACAATTATACCGGCACTATTGATCAATTCGGAGGATCATCATGGGCTGAGAACCAGTTGTATGCAATTCCAGTAAATTAAGAGACCGGCTATGTTTATTGAATGATTCATATTAAAGTATTCCTTAGTAATTATAATGAATCTTCCCAATATTATAAAAAACCCGTCAGAAATGATGGGTTTTATCTTTATTTTTGCAAAAAGTTCCGCGCGTGTCAAAGTTCAAAACAAAATTCATCCATTTCTTTAAACTGATTTTTCCGTCAACCGGGATTGAACTGATTGTTTTCCTGTTTTTTCTGGTGGCATACGGATATTTTGGATCCTATATAGCAATTCACCATAAAATTATTTTTGATGCCCGGATTCCCTGGGATGCCTATTTCAGCTTTGATAACAAATCAATTGTAATGACAGGCGGCAGTTTCGAAAGACACCCCCTATCCTATTATTTTTTTAACTGGATCCGCGAACTGGCCTTGCTGTTTTCGAACGGTAAAATGGATGGTAATTTCCGTTTTGCCCTGGCCTGGCTCAGTAACCTTGCTGTCAGTTTAAGCGTGCTCCAGGTTTTCAAATATCTGAAGAATATCATCGGTCTGCCATTAATTCTCAGCATTCCTCTCATTCTGTTTTTCGGAGGGTTTTCCACAACGATCTTACTGTCATTCACTCCTGAAAACTTTACCTATACCCTTTTCCTTCTCACTTTATTTAATCATTACGCCGCAATAAAGCTGAAAAAAGAAGAAAAAATTCCGGCATTGGCTTTGGTATTTTCCGGAATTACCATCGGCGGACTGACGGTAACCAATATCGTAAAGGTCTTTATTCCCGTTGCCTTTGAGAAGGGTATTTTTAAAAACTGGAAAAAATTTGGAAATGCTGTCTTCAGGGTTGTTTTTACCTGCACCTGTTTTATTTTATTATACTTAAACCGGATCGACTTCAAATACCAAAATGTATTCAGCAAGACCAATGAGCAATATGAAAAGTTCTCCAATGTAAATGCGATACCAACCTGGGATATGATCATTTCCTACTTTTTCGGAGGGAATATCCTGTTTTCAAATTTCATTATCAGGGATAAGCACAATATGAGCGGTTACCATTACAAGGGCATTATTATGGACGTTTATACTTCATGGATTCCTTACATTTTCATAGTTGTATTACTGGCTTTGATTTTATGGAGTTATGTGAAAAATTTCAGGAATAAGTCGGCTCAGATTCTGATAATTTCTTTCTTGGCAGACATCGTCATCCACTGCATAATGAGATTCGGACTGCACACTGCTTTCATATATGGCGGACACTTTGTTTTTATATATCCACTGCTTTTGGGCTGGCTGTTTTACAGCTACCGGCAAGACCCTAAAATGCTGTCTTTTTTCACGATTGTATTCTGTATTTTATCCGTGTATCTGATGGTTAATAATTACCTTAGAATGACCGAATTTTTCTGGTTTCTGAAAACATATTATTAGGATTTCAGTTTAAAACAGAGACTGAAAACCGAAAACAAAAAAAGCTGAGAAAACTCCCAGCTTTGTTATTTATTTTACCTTAATTTATTTTGCTTCGGCACAGAAAATCCTATACTGGACGGCAACCGCAGATTTAAAATATTCCCTTACCTTAGAAAGGTCGGAGGCAGCACTTTGCTTCGTGAAATAGCTTCCTGCAAGGATCTTGTAATTTGGCCTTAACGAAGCATCCGTTTCTACCTTAAGATTTGGAAAACGCTTTCTGAAATAGGCTTTCACCTCATTTGCTTCCTCATTGCTCTTCACAATCGTGATCTGGATTTTATAACCTAAAATTCTCGGATTTTTTCTGCAGATTTCCGCATTGGTAAGCTCGCGGTTCGGAACATAAATTTTGGACGGCTTTGGAGAAACATAGTCATCATCATTGTCTCTTGAAGCGATTGAAGCAGAAGACTTTGCACATTTATCCTCTATGCTTTCCAAAGCTGCATTTACCCTGGAGTCCATCGTCATCCTCAGTTCCGTACCGGCCAAAGTATCCTTTTTTACAACCTGTTGTGCATCAAGACTGTAAAATGAAGCCAAAAACAGGAACGAAAATATTTTAATCAAATTTTTCATTTAAAGTTGTTTCCGCAAATTTAGACAAATTAAAAAATTATACCAAATAGAGTTATTTAGAATAATTACAAATTAAACGGAAATGACATTTTCCCCTTTCTATATACCGTTAAATTCCTGTTAAAAATATTATTTTTGCGGGATTGATTGAATGTTCAATATTTACTAACATAAGATAATTTAAATGATTAGTTGGAGAAAGCATTATAGACAAACGTTGATCGCAATAGGCTTATTGTTATCAACCAGTGCTTCAATTTACGGGCAGGACGGCGATCCTAAGAATGGTGAAAAGCTTTTCAAAGCGAATTGTACTGCATGTCACGCACTAGACAAACAAGTTGTAGGACCACCCCTTAAGGGCGTTGTAGAACGGGTAAAGACAGAAGGTGGCGTAGACAAGGACTGGCTTCACAAGTGGATCAAAAACAACAAGGAGCTTAGGGCTTCCGGAGACAAGTACGCCAATGAAATTTTCGAAAAGTACAACAAGACGGAGATGCAGGTCTTTCCAAATCTTAGCGATAAGGATATCGACGACATCTTAGCTTACACCACTAATCCACCGGCACCTGAGCCGGCAAAAACGGATGCTGACAAACAAACTACTGCTGCCGGAACGGCAAATGCAGCCCCGCAAAGCTCCACAACAACAAACGTAGTCATCATTTCCCTTTTAGCGATTGCAGGTCTTCTGGTATGGATCTTGGTTAAACTGAGACAATTGGTAAAATTAGGCCAGTCTGAGGATCTTGCAGGACTTAACGAATCAAGGGTAAAATCTTTCAGCGAAATCTACGAGAAATACCACTATATCGGCAAAGGCCTTATCGCCATCCTGGCTATTTTAGCGGCTTACGGCGTATGGAACTGGCTGATGTGGATCGGGGTTTACAAAGGCTACAAGCCGGAGCAACCGATCTACTTCTCTCACAAAATCCATGCGGGTGAACAGAAAATCGACTGTCAGCTTTGTCACTCCAGTGCCAAATACGGAAAAGTATCTGAAATTCCTTCCATGAACGTTTGTATGAACTGTCACCGAACGATTTCCGAATACAACGCCGAGCACTACATGGAGCCAGGAAAAGATAAAGCATTCTACGACGGAGAAATCCAGAAAATCTATGCGGCTACAGGCTGGGATCCTGCAAAACAACAGTACACAGGAAAAACACAGCCGGTGGAATGGACAAGAATCCACAACATGCCGGATTTCGTATACTTCAACCACGCACAGCACGTTGTAGCAGGAGAACAGGCAATCATCAACTCTTTCAACAAAAAGAATCCTAACAACAAAATCGATGTGGTATGTAAAGCCTGCCACGGAAAAATCGATACCATGAACGTTGTACAGATGGCAAATGACTTTACAATGGGATGGTGTATCGAGTGCCACAGAACAACAGAAGTTGACATGAACAACGGTTATAATAAAGAATACTTCAAGAATCTACACGACAAGCTGAAAAAGCAGTACCCTAAAGATGGTGGTAAGATTACAGTAGATGCAATTGGAGGTATTGAGTGTGGTAAATGTCATTATTAATAACTAAAAATTAGAAGTATCAAATGGCTTCAAACAAAATACAATTTAGAAGTATTCACGAACTTAAAAATCCGGCTTTAAATAATAAGCTGGCTCAAAAAGAGTTCCAGGAAGAAATTCCTGTAGAAGATTTCCTTGAAGACGCGGAAAAGAACGGTTCCGGTACTTCAAGAAGAGATTTCTTAAAACTATTAGGGTTCTCTACAGCAGCCGTTACCCTGGCTGCCTGTGAAGCTCCGGTAATCAAAACGATTCCTTATGTGGTAAAACCGCATGACATCATTCCGGGGATTCCGAACTATTACGCTTCCACCTATTTCGACGGATTCGACTTTGCAAGCGTTCTGGTAAAAACAAGAGAAGGAAGACCGATCAAAATAGAGCCGAACCCTGCTGCGGGCGATCTGGGAAAAACCAACGCAAGAGCTCAGGCCAGCGTACTTTCTCTTTACGATAACGATAAAGTAAAACAGCCTAAATTTGAAGGAAAAGACGAAACTTTTGACAAAGTAGACAGTTTTGTAATCAAAGGACTGGAAGAAGCCAATGCAGCTGGTAAAAGAATCGTATTGTTATCGCATTCTTTTGCTTCCCCTACTTTCAAAAAACTATTCGCTGAATTTAAAGCAAAATATCCTACGGCTGAACTGGTAACCTACGATGCATATCCGTATGCAGCAGGACTGGACGCCGCTCAGGAAGTTTTCGGAACAAGAGCATTGCCTGTTTACGACCTTAAAGGAACTGAACTCGTAGTTGCTTTCCAGGCAGATTTCTTAGGAGACTACAACGGAGGAGGATTAGAATCTTCTTACGCTGCAGCAAGAAAGCCGGGAGCAAACATGCTGAGACACATTCAGGTAGAATCCAATATGTCTCTGACAGGGGCAAACTCCGACGAAAGAATAAGACTGAAGCCCAGCCAGGTAAACAAAACATTGGTTGAAGTATACAACGCTGTCGTTGGCGGAGGTTCTTCTGATAAAACGGCAAATGAAATCGCAAAAGAACTTCAGACGAAAGGAAGCAAAGCAGTTGTTTTTGCTGACGGTTCAAAAGGAGCTCAGGTTTTAGCCCACTTAATCAACCAGAAATTAGGATCAGTTGCTTTCACAGGAAAGGCTAACTTCCTTAAAGATTTCGATAAGGCAAGATTCCAGGAATTCCTGGGATGGGTAAATGCAGGTCAGGTTGGCGTATTGATCGCAAACAATGTAGACCCGATTTATTCTTATTACAAAGGAGAAGATTTCAAAAAATCTTTAGCAAAAGTTCCTTATGTAATCGCCGTTGCCGATAAGAAAAATGAAATGTACAAAGCAGCGAAAGCGGTAATCCCTGTAGCCAACTGGTTGGAATCATGGGGAGATATCGAGCCTCAGAGCGGTGTATATTCATTAATGCAGCCTACCATCCAGAAAATCTACAAATCAAGACAGATCGAAGAATCCCTGTTGGTTTGGAAGAACGGTAAAAACAATGCTGCCAACAATTATTACGATTACCTGAAAGCAAGTGCTGCCTCTATTTTAGGAACCACTTCTTTCAACAAAGCTCTATATAACGGGATCAATGCTTCTTCAAATGCTACGACGTTGTCTTATGCAGGAGGAAACGGAGCCCAGGCTGTTGCCGAAATAAGCGGGTTCAAACCTTCCGACCTGGAATTGGTATTGTACACGAAAACGGCAATGGGAGACGGTACACAGGCCAACAACCCTTGGTTGCAGGAATTACCGGATCCGATCACGAGAATGTCTTGGGATAACTACCTGACGATGTCTCCGAAAGATGCCGAAAGATTGGGGATCGACAACGATCTTAATGCGAGAATGCAGCTTGACGGTTCTATCGTTAACCTTACGGTGAACGGAGTTACCATCAAAGACGTTCCCGTATTCGTTCAGCCAGGACAGGCAGAAGGATCGGTAGGTCTTGCACTGGGTTACGGTAAGAAAAACTCAGGAGCAACAGCGGATACAGGGGTAAATGCTTATCCTTTATTCGATGGTTCGAACCTGGCGGTTTCCAACGTTAAAATCGAAAAAACGGGCGAAGACCACGAATTTGCAGGGATCCAGCTTCAGAATACCCTGATGGGACGTTATGAAATTGCAAAAGAAGTTCCTTTGGCTGATTTCTTAAACGTAGCATTCGATGATGAGCACAAAGGATGGAACAGACCTTTGGAATACCACACCATCAGCGGAGCGCTTCCTGCAAGAAAAATTGATCTTTGGGATGCTTTTGATGATACCGACGGTCCTCACTTCAACATGTCGATCGACCTGAACTCGTGTACCGGTTGCGGATCTTGTATCATTGCCTGCCAGGCGGAGAACAACGTTCCTGTAGTAGGTAAAGAAGAGATCAGAATGTCCAGAGATATGTACTGGTTAAGAATCGACCGTTACTATTCTGCAAGACAGAAAGTAGAAGTATATGAAGGATTAAAAGAAGGAATGGCCGTTCCGGAATTGTACGGAACAGCTTTCAATAAAGAAGGCGGTGCACTGAACCACCCTGCAGATAATCCTGACGTGATCTTCCAGCCGGTAATGTGCCAGCACTGTAACCACGCACCTTGTGAAACGGTATGTCCGGTAGCGGCAACTTCACACGGTAAACAGGGGCAAAACCACATGGCTTACAACAGATGTATCGGTACAAGATATTGTGCGAACAACTGTCCTTATAAAGTAAGACGTTTCAACTGGTTTACCTATAACCTGAACGACAAGTTCGATTTCAACATGAATAACGATCTTGGAAGAATGGTACTGAACCCGGATGTTGTAGTGAGAACGAGAGGGGTAATGGAGAAATGTTCATTATGTATCCAGATGACTCAGACTACTATTCTTGAAGCTAAAAAAGAAGGTAGAATCGTAAAAGACGGAGAATTCCAGACGGCATGTTCAAAAGCTTGTACTACAGGATCGATCCAGTTCGGAGATATGAATGACAAAGAATCTGAAATCAGAAAATTATACGCTGATAACAGAAGATACTATTTACTTGAAGAGATCGGAACCAAGCCAAACGTGTTCTATCACACCAAAGTAAGAAACAGAGTAGAAAAATAAAGTTTAAATAATAAATAGGTAAAAAATGTCAGGACATTACGAAGCTCCGATAAGGGAACCTCTAATTATTGGTCACAAAACTTATCACGATATTACGGAAGATATCGCACGACCTATCGAAGAAAGAGCAGGCAAACTATGGTGGGTTTCACTATACGCAGCCCTGGTTCTATTCATCTATGGATTCGGGTGTATTGCGTATACCATCGGAACAGGTATTGGAGCATGGGGACTTAACAGAACTATTAACTGGGGTTGGGATATCACTAACTTTGTATGGTGGGTAGGTATCGGTCACGCCGGAACACTAATCTCAGCGGTATTATTATTATTTAGACAACGTTGGAGAATGTCTGTAAACCGATCTGCGGAAGCGATGACGATCTTCGCGGTAGTACAGGCGGCCATCTTCCCGGTAATCCACATGGGTAGAGTTTGGGTAGGATATTGGGTATTTCCTTTACCGAACCAGTTCGGTTCTCTTTGGGGGAACTTCAACTCTCCTTTGCTTTGGGACGTATTTGCAATCTCTACGTATTTCTCGGTATCTACCGTATTCTGGTTTATGGGATTGATTCCTGACTTTGCAATGATCAGAGACAGAGCAAAAACACCGTGGACTAAAAAGATTTATACATTCCTGGCTTTCGGTTGGGGAGGTAAGGCAAAACACTGGCAGCGATTCGAAGAGCTTTCTTTGGTTCTTGCAGGTTTGGCTACACCGCTTGTATTCTCGGTACACACCACCGTATCTTTTGACTTCGCCACGTCGGTAATTAAAGGATGGCACTCTACGATCTATCCTCCTTACTTCGTTGCAGGAGCAATCTTCTCAGGATTCGCGATGGTACAGACGCTTTTGTTGATCGCAAGAAAAGTATGTCACCTGGAAGACTACATCACCATGTACCATATTGAAATCATGAACATCGTAATCATCTTAACGGGTGGTATGGTAACGGTAGCTTATGCTACGGAATATTTCATCGGATGGTATTCAGGATCAAGATTCGAAGACTTTACGTATCTTTCTCCAGGTGCTGCCGTAGGTCCTTACTGGTGGGCATTCTGGTCATTGATCATCTGTAACCTTGTGATTCCTGCATTCTTCTGGTTCAAGAAAGTGAGAACCAACATTATTGCAACTTTCATTATTGCACTGATAATCAACATAGGGATGTGGTTTGAGCGTTTTGACATCATCGTTATCAACCTTTCAAGAGACTACCTGCCTGGATCTTGGACGATGTTTAAGCCGACGATTATTGATGTGGGGGTATACTTAGGAACAATCGGGTTCTTCTCCGTATTATTCTTATTGTACGCAAGAACATTCCCTGTAATCGCACAGGCCGAATTAAAATCGATTTTGAAAATCTCAGGTGAAACTTATAAAGCAAAAGAAGGAGATGAGCACCACTAAAATTGTATACGGACTTTATGCCGACGACGACGATTTGATGAACGGCGTTAAGGCATTCAACGATAAAGGAATCGCAATCAACGAAGTATATACTCCGTTTCCGGTTCACGGACTAGACAAAGCTTTGGGTTTAAAGAAAACAAGAATTTCTGATGCCGCCTTTCTTTACGCTCTTTATGGAGTAACGATTGGAGCTACTTTAACCTGGTATGTGATGAATCACGACTGGCCGCAGAATATCGGTGGTAAACCGGCATTCGACTGGGGACACAACATGCCGGCATTCGTAGTGCCTATGTTCGAGCTTATGGTATTCTGTGCCGCTCACATGATGTCCTTGACGTTCCTGGTAAGAAATAAAATGTATCCCGGAGCACCGGCACAAAACCCGGATCCGAGAACAACGGATGATAAATTCATGATGGAATTTGTAACTGAAGATGTAGAATCCGTAAAGCAGTTGCTTATTGAAACGGGAGTTGAAGAAATAACGGTTAAAGATGCTTAAAATGAAAAAGAATGTATTAAGAATTACAGCAGTTTTAGGTCTAACAACCGTTTTACTTAATTCTTGCGGACCGAAAGACAATACACCGCTGGTATATTTCCCGGACATGTATTTCCCGGTAGCTTATGATCCTTTGATGAAAGCTCAGGATGCTTATTCGGATCATGAAAATGAAATCCCGGCTTTCGTAAGAAATAACGGAGCTACAGGGCTTACCCCGGTAGAAGGATCTGTTGCACAGAACAAAGACGGTATTTTTGAAGAAGCTTTGCTTCCTAAAAACCCAGATCAATATAACGCAGGTTACGATGCCTCCAAAACAGTAACGACTTCTCCTTTGAATCCTGCCAATGCAGCAAAGGATCTTGAAAGAGGAAAAAACCTTTTCGAGAAAACCTGTGGCGCTTGTCATGGTGTAGGTGGAGACGGACAGGGGCCGATCGTACAATCCGGAGCATTCTCCGGTGTACCGAACTATGCTGACAGGGAAATTACTGTAGGATCTGTTCATTATGTAATAACAAACGGTAGAAATGCGATGGGGTCGTATGCTGGCCAGCTGAATGCGGGAGACCGATGGAGAGTAGCCATGTATGTGATCAATGCCTTCAAAAAAGGCGCTGCCGCACCTGCTGCTGCAACCGCGACGGCTACAGCTACTACGGCATCTGCAACGGCAGCCCCGGCTACTGCTGAGGCGAAACCAGAAACGACTACCGAAACTAAAAAATAAGAAAAGAAATGTATAGTTTTTCACCAAAATTAAAATCAACTTCTATAATCCTTCTTGTTGTAGGTTTAGTTCTGTTTGGTATCGGTTTCTTTTTAAACAAAGGAATTTCTACGGAAAAAATAGAACACATGATGGAAGCGGTACATGCTTCAGGTCATGACGCTCCTACGCACTCAAGTGAAATGGTAGGTCCTCAGGATCATGCGGCTCACCTTGAGCATGCAGAACTTCAGGTACACAACCAGCCTTTAGCGGCCATACATTTTGTAGCGGTATTTTTCTTCGGCGTAAGCTGCTGCGTATTGTTCTTCTACTCTATTCAGCATGCTGCCCACGCAGGTTGGCCGATCATCATTACCCGGGTAATGGAAGCTATTGCTTCTTACATTCCTTACGGGGGAGCGATCCTGATTATCCTGATGCTGTTGAACATTACCCACCAGGGACATCTTTTCCACTGGATGGACCCGGAACTTACCGATCCTAATTCACCTCATTTTGACGTGATCCTGTTTGAAAAAAGAATCTTCTTAAATATTCCTTTCTATGCCGTAAGAACGTTTATCTATGTATTGGGTGCTTCTTTCTTCGCATGGAAACTGAAGGCTCAGTCTAAGAAAGTTGACGAAACAAAATCAAGAACCGAATATCAGATGCTTTACAGATGGGCAGTAGGATATATCGCATTCTTCGGATTTGCTTCTGCAGCATGGGCTTGGGACTGGTTGATGTCTATCGACCCTCACTGGTATTCTACCATGTATATCTGGTATTCTATGGTGAGCTGCCTGTCAAGCGGTATTGCGGTAATCATCCTGTTGAGTGTTTACTTAAAGAAGAACGGATACCTTCCGCAATTCAACGATAACCACTTACATGATCTGGGGGTATTCTTATTTGCTACAAGTATGCTTTGGACGTATACCTGGTTTGCACAATTCATGCTGTACTGGTATGCGAACATTCCGGAAGAGGTAAACTACTTCTTCGGAAGATTCCAGCACTACTCTCCTACTTTCTTGCCGATGCTTATTGTAAACTTCTTATTACCGTTATTGGTATTGGTGAGCAGCAGCATCAAGAGAAACTACAAAGTGGTTACCATCATGGCCATCGTTGTGATCTGCGGTCACATCCTGGATTACTTCAACATGGTAATGCCCGGAACAGTAGGACCATACTGGAAAACCCCTGAAGTATTTATCCTGATCTTGGGAGCGATTCTTTTCGTAGTCGGACTGTTTATGTTTACCGTGCTTTCTGCATTATCTAAACTTAAGCTTATCCCTACAGGAAACCCTTACTTACACGAATCTGAAATTTATGAGTATCCTTTCTAAGGGAAACTGATAATGAGATATAATTAAAAGACTGATCAAACCGATCAGTCTTTTTTTGTGCCGGAATTAAAAATTTTAAAGGATGGTGCAACCTTTTTCCGTGTTTGGTTGTCTTAGTAATAAGAACTGATTTTAATTCAAATATTAATTTTAAACCCAACACCATGAAGAAGATTTTCATTTTATTTTTTCACATCTTATTATTCCAGATTGCCCATGCGCAAACCATTACTTTTATTTCTGAAAAAAGCGGTAAGCCCCTGCCTAAAGTTTCCGTTTTCGGCAAAGACGGAAGCATTGTTGCATTTTCGGATATTGACGGTAAAATCCACAAGCAATCCCTAAAGCCCGAGCAGGAAAAATTTCAGCTGGTTTACGACAACATTTCCGTGGCGACTTTATCATATTCGGATTTTGACAAGGTTGCTATTAAAATCAACGACCGGATTAAGGACATCGAAGCTGTAGTCATTAAAAAAGAAAAACCGGCAAAATACATTCTCGTAAAAGGAAATTTTAATACTTATGTTACGCTGAATAACAAACTGAACTCTTATGCGGACGGAGTTGTAACCTATATTTTTGATAATAAGACAAAAAAACTTAAAAGCAGCAGAGTCGAACAATACCGCATCTTCAGGCTCGAAAACGCAGAAATGGACCGGAAAAAACTTTCTTCCTGGGACTACGGAATGTTTCTGAATATCCCGAAAATTAAAGAAATCCAAAATATGGACGGCTACAGAAATATGAAAGATATCAAATTCAAAGAAGTGAAAAGCGAAAAGAAAGACCTGATCGAACTTATGGAAATTACCAATGATGAAGAAATAGGATTATTCGGATACCGTATTTCCGATTCCAGAAATGTCCTGGATCTTGCCTTTATTCCGGATTCAAAAAAGGAACTGAGAGACCTGTTGGAATACAGCAGCATCAAATTCATAAAAATCAAACATAAAAGCGAACCTCAATACAATGAAATTGCCATTTACGGTAATTTTTACCCTACCGATATCGATTTCGGTAATGAAAAAACGGATAAAGTTCAGTTTGACATCAACAGCAGCCACTACACTTCAAACTATTGGGAAGAACCTTCTTTCCCGAATATGCAGCCGGTGTTCAGTAGCTTTTTTAAAGAAGATTTAAAAGAAAAAACAAACGCAAAATAAAATACTGCAGGGTTTATCTTTACTTACAAAAACATGGTACCGGAGGTTTTAGATTCTCAGACATTTTTTCATAGAATATTTTGCAAAATACCACAGAAAGACTGATGCCTGCCATCGGTCTTTTATATTTATGAAAAAAATACCCATTGCCTGAAACCTTTTGCCGTTCAGGTTGTCTTACCAATAGCAGGATTCTTCTCTTCCGGATATACAGGCTGCACTTAACACCTTCCTGAAAAAAGAATTGATAGAAAAACAAAATATAACGTCACTTAATACCTAAAATTAAATTTAAACTCAAAAACTTCTGTCATGAAAAAAGTATTTCAGATTATTCTGACAATAACCATTGTTTTATTCAATGCACAAAATACAGCAAACCGGTTTTTCTATGAACTGACTTATAAGCCCCATAAGGATTCTGCAAAGCTGGAAAAAGAAATGATGGTATTGGATATCGATCAGAACAAATCCATTTATCAATCTTATACGAACATCCAAATGGACTCGATAGCTGATGTAATAATAAAAGAAGCTTCAAATACGGGATTCCCGGATTTCAAGAGAATGGGCAACAGGCGGACGCAGTTTACGCATCAGATTGCAAAAAGCTACCCAATTCGTGAGGTGTTGTACAAAGATCGCATTTCCATGGATTATTATTCGTACCGCGAAAATCCAAACCTGATCTGGAAAATTTCAGATGAGAAACAGAAGATCGGAAACTACAGTACGCAGAAGGCAACAACCGGTTTCGGCGGGAGAAAGTGGATCGCCTGGTTTGCCACGGAAATCCCTTTCCCGGACGGGCCTTATAAATTTTACGGGCTGCCGGGATTAATTGTAAAGATAGGCGATGAAGCAGGGAATTATTCCTGGGAACTGAAAGGCAACAGGAAAACAGATCATATCGCGGAAGCTTCAGCAGTAGAAAGCCTAATGAACCGGATCGGACTATTTGTTTCCAAAGAAATCACAAAAGAAAAGTTTACGGAAAAATACGACCAACATAAAAAAGATCCTCTTGCAGGGATCAGACAGATGATGGGGCAGATTCCCTCAGATGTAAAAATATCCGATGACTTCTCAATGTCGAAAGAGATGAGAAATGCAGAAAAACAAATGAAAGAGCACCTTGCACAAAATAACAACAGCATAGAACTGCAGCCTGAAAAGAAGTAAAAAGACCTGGCTGAGAGCAATTCTAACGAAAAACTATGATTAAGACTGATGATTGCAATCAGTCGCATCCATTTTAAATTTCATTGCAGGGCCGGAGAATTTATGACGGCCTAAATTATCCAACAACAAAAACATAAAATAAAATCCTCTATTAATAAAGGTTTTATTATTTTTGTGCTAAACAGAAACAAAATGAAAAAGTTTTCTTTTCTACTCATCTTCAGCCTGTTGCTTTTTACAGCATGTAAGAAAGATCATGTAGATGCTACCAATACCAAAACTTTACAGTCGAGTATCAATGATATGACGGCCAGTCTTCCGACGATTCAGCAGATTAAATTCAATGAAGCGTTGTATATTCTGAAGACTTTCGGTGTAGAAGCAGACGGCGATGTTGCTGAACTGAAAGCGCTTGGCCAGCTGATCGACGGGAAAAAAGTTCCTGAAATCATGACGATGGCAGACCAGGTAGCCCAGAAAAACGGAATCGAATGGGCCAGTACCGCCCCGCCTTCTTTAGGTGAAATGAATATCTTCGGTACTGAAACAGCAAAAGAAACCGATCCGAACGACGTAAAAGCAAATTCATTAAGCATTACCACCCGGCCAACCGGCGATGACGGACTGGGTGCACCAACCTCCATCCAGATCATCCCGAGACTTGTTGATAATGCAGGAAATCCTGTTTCTTTTACCGGAGCGGGGCTTGAAGCTACCCTGGAGGTGTTCAGCAACGGCGTAAAGCTTTTAACCGCTAAAAACCTGATGCAGGATAACAATTTCAAAGGATTTAATTTAAAATTCTCCTCCATTCCTGCAGCAAAAGTAATGGATAATAAAATCGACATTACCGTTTCCGTAAAGACAACGGCGAAAACATTCAAAATGACGAAAGTAGGATTAGATGTAAATCCTGATCTTCTGAAAGTTCCTGCTCCGCCGGTAGTCGATTCCCTGGCGGTACCACAGGACCCGGCGGTAATCGATCCGAACAATCCCAATGCAACCATCCCGGCAACCGGTACCGACCCGAATGCTGTACCTGCTGCAGTACCGTCCACTCCAAAACAACCGGCAGCGGATCCTAAAACGACCGTAACCGGATTCTTAAACAACGTTAGTTCACAGAACCTGAAAGCAGCTTACAATGCAGCGAGCAACCCGAATTGGGGAAGCTATGAATCCTTCGCCAACCCGACTTCAGGATTCGGTTCGGTAAAGAATGTAAGTGTAAAAAATATTACCACCAATGCGTCCAATGCCAACTCAGCCAGTGTAAATGCAACGTATGACGTTACGGATAAAAGCGGTAAGACAACAGCCCTGAAAGTAACCTTCGGGCTTAAAAATGTAAATGGAGACTGGAAAATTTCCAGCTACAAAATCAATCCATAAAAACAAAAATGGCATCACAAGAATTAATCAGGCAACTGGAAGCAACCATTGAAAATATCCCTGACTTTCCGATTCCGGGGATTCAGTTCAAGGACATCTCCCCTATTTTCCTGGATTCGAAACTATATGAAGAGGTTATTGCCGATCTGGCTGCAATAAGCAGAGGAAAAGTAGATGCCGTATGCGGAATCGAAAGCCGGGGTTATCTCTTCGGGATTGCCATTGCAGTCGCCCTTGAAGTTCCTTTTATCCTGATCCGGAAAGCGGGAAAACTGCCTCCGCCCGTGATCTCGGAAAAATATGACCTGGAATACGGAAGCGCTGTGATCGAAACCCGCGAAGGCCAGATTAAGCCCGGACAGAGGATCCTGATCCACGACGACCTGCTTGCCACCGGAGGAACTACCGAAGCAGCCGCCAAACTGGTGGAAAAACAAGGTGCTACCGTAGCACAGTTCAGTTTTCTGATTGGCCTTACCGGCCTGAAAGGGGAAGAAAAGCTGAAAAAGTTTAATGCAGAAATCTATCATACCCTGGAATATTAAATATTTCCGGAATTTATACAAAATGCTTTGTGAAATCTCTCATGAAGCATTTTTATAACAAAAAGGCATTATTCGGCGGCGGATAATTTGCAATTCATAACATTTCGTCAATAATACGCAGAAAGTATTTTGTAAATCATTCAGAAACAATTAAATTTGCATTTCAATTTTTAATAATTTATGGCAAAACTTACAAACGAGCAAGAGGGTAAAGAAACGGTTGAGTTTTTTAAAGATCTTGACAGAGAAGCTTTAAACACGGAAAGATTCATTGAAAAATATTCAAAGCCTTTGGCGGTTGTTTTCGGAATCCTTGTGCTGGGGGTTCTTGGCTTCTTCGGTTACAAACAATTTGTTGTAGCTCCTAAAAATGCGGAAGCCGTGAAAGGTTTCCTGGCAGCTCAGAAAAATCTTGCTGAAGGAAAAGATAAAGAAGCATTGGGCGGTAAATCTGCTGCGAATCCGGGATTTCTGGGAACATACAATGAATATTCCGGGACGGCAATCGGTGAGCTTTCTGCTTACAATGCCGGATTATTGAAGTTTAAAGAAGGGAAATTCCAGGAAGCCTATGATCTTCTTGACAAATTTTCATCTGATAACAAAACATTGGTGGCAATGAAATACGGCGCCATGGCTGATGCAAAATCAGGACTCAACAAAAACGATGAAGCTTTGCAGCTTCTGGATAAAGCGGCATCTGCTTCAGACGATCCTTACACCACTTACTATTTCACAAGAAAAGCAGGAATTGTGGCTTTGGGATTAAAGAAAAATGCGGAAGCTAAAAAGTATTTCGCCACCATCGATGAAAAATATCAGGATTACGACAACGGAATGTCTGATTCTTATATTGAAATGACTAAATATTACTAAATAATGGCAACAGTTAATCTTTCCGATTACAAGCCACTTCATATAACCAATGCCGATGAATTTTCTATCGGCATTGTTTTTTCTGAGTGGAATGATTTTGTAACCTATAATCTTCGTGATGCAGCACTGGAAATCCTTCAGAAAGAAGGGGTAAAATCTGAAAACATCAGGCTTTTTCCGGTTCCGGGGGCTTTTGAACTCAGCTATGCAAGCATGCAGCTCTGCAAGGAACGTAAATTCGATGCGGTGATTTCCATCGGATGCGTGATCCGGGGTGAAACGCCTCACTTCGATTACGTTTGTTCGGCAGTGGCACAGGGGATCAAAGATTGCAATATCTTAACCGATACTCCGACTATTTTCTGTGTTTTAACGGATGACACCAAAGAACAGTCAATAGCCAGAAGCGGCGGGGATCTTGGAAACAAAGGCGTTGAGGCGGCCGTTACTGCTCTGAGAATGATCGACTTCAGGAAAAACCTTTCCGGTAAAAAGGGAAATATCGGTTTTGGACACTCTTAATTTAACATTTTTTACCATTAAGATATGAGGACTATGCAAAATAGTCCTTTTTTATTATATATACCACAAAAAATAGATGAAATCACACTTTTAAAATAATAATTTTTTAATCTTTTTTTAAACATTTATAAAGTTTCTAATTTTTACGAGATTTTAAGAATATTTTTTTATAAATAATCCCTAATTATTACTTTTGTGAAATTAATATTCAGTTTACACAGATGTTTGCTCACAAAATCAGGCCCTTTGTCTATTTAGGGGCTTTATACCTCATCATTTCCCTGATCACAAGAATCGTTTTTTTATGTCACCCGATCACCACGGCAAGTTTCGGCATTTTTGAAATCCTGAAAATCCTTTTGACCGGGGTGCTGAACGATGTGCTGGTTTTTGTTATCACCTGCCCTTTTTTGGCACTGTATTTTTTATTTTTATCCAATTCTAAATACCAAAAACCTTATGGGCAGATTATTTTAGGCCTGCTCATCCTGCTGTTTCTGTATATCCTTCTTGTCCCGAATAATATCTTTAAACAATACGGTGGCTCGATTGCCGAAATCGCACTGGCATTTATAGGCCTGAAGATTATTTTATTTGCCTTAATGTTCTTTCTTCCGGAAAGACGGCTTCAGATACGGAACAGCCTGTATTTTATCACCCTTTTCCTGTATGTGTTACTGATGGTTTTCAATGCGGTAAGCGAATATTTCTTTTATAATGAATTCGGACTGAGATACAACTTTATTGCCGTCGATTACCTCATCTATACCAATGAAGTGATCGGAAACATTATGGAAAGCTATCCGGTAATTCCTTTATTCCTGGCCATTGCCGCGGTAACCTTAGCCATTACGGTTTTCATTTACAGAAAAACAAAAAATGAGCTTTCAGAACTTCCTAATCTGAAACAGAAAACCATCCTGATGGGTTCTTATCTGGTTTTATGCGGGATCAGTATATTCGGATTGAACTTTACCGCAAAAATCAAAAGCAGTAATCTTTTCGGAGAAGAAATCCAGGCCAACGGACTGCCGAAGTTCTATTGGGCATTCACCCACAATGAACTTGACTATTTTCAGTTTTATCCCGAAATCAATCAGCAGCAGGCAGAAAAGAACTTTTTAAGCCAGTTTGCGCCGCCTGCATTGCAGAGAAACATCATTCCGGCAGTACCTGAAGTAAAAAAGAATGTCGTCCTGATCTCAATTGAAAGCTTATCCGCCGATTTTCTGGCGCATTATGGGAATACACAAAAAATTACTCCGTTCCTCGACAGTCTGGCGGACCGGTCGCTGATGTTTACCGATCTGTACGCAACCGGAAACAGGACGGTGCGCGGCCTTGAAGCACTGACGCTCTGCATTCCGCCGACAGCAGGGGAAAGCATTATTAAAAGGGAAAACAATAAAAATAAGTTTACCACGGGCAGCGTTTTTAAATCGAAAGGCTATGATGTGAAATTTTTATACGGAGGATACAGCTATTTCGACAATATGGAGGATTTCTATAAAGGCAACGGCTATGACATCATAGATCGGAATAACTTTACCCCGGAAGAAATCACCTTTGCCAACGTCTGGGGCGTAGCAGATGAGGATATGGCCAGAAAAGCCATCAGCACAATGAACGCGGAAGCAAAATCCGGAAAGCCGTTTTTCAACCACTGGATGACCGTTTCCAACCACCGTCCTTTCACTTACCCGAACGGAAAGATCGATATTCCCGGTGATGTAAAATCCCGTGAAGGCGGGGTAAAATATACCGATTATGCCCTGAAAAAATTCTTTGAAATGGCAAAACAGCAGAGCTGGTACAAGAATACCGTATTTGTGATCATTGCCGACCATTGTGCTTCCAGTGCAGGCGATATGGAACTTCCGATGGATAAATACCGGATTCCGGCCATGATCTTCTCGGAAGGATTTATTAAACCTCAGAAGTTTGCCCAGACCATGTCGCAGATCGATGTAATGCCTACCCTCTTCGGCCTCCTGAACTTTAAATACCAGTCGAAATTCTTAGGACAGGATGTGATGACCAAAGAATTCCAGCCAAAGGCCTACGTAGCGACCTACGAAGACCTGGGACTGATCAAAGACAACCGTTTAACGATTATTTCCCCGGTACGGAAAGTGAAGCAGTATGCACTGGTTCAGCAGAAAAACAATCTTTCTCCTGAATTCAATATCTATTTTGATGAAAATCCGTTAAAGGAAAAAGATCAGGATAAACAATTGGTCAACGCCACGATATCTGCTTATCAATCCACTTCCTATTGGCTGAAAAAGAATAGGCTCAACCGCTGATCAGATGCGGGACAAAACGGCTTTGGTTATTGGTAATCCGGTGAATACTTTCCCGGATGCCTATGCCGGCTGCTTCCTGACCAATCACCCAGCTTCCGATCACGGGATAATTCCCATTGAAATCGGGAAGATCAAACAACTGCTGGTAAATAAAGCCTTCTTTACCGTAAGCTCCGGAATTTTCTTCCACAGACTCACCGTTTTTATATAAAATGATGTTGGCACCTTCCCTGGAATAGACAGGCTTTTTAACGAAATCTTTCAGGTCTTTCTGTTCGAAATAAGCCGGCAGCAGATACGGATGATTCGGATACATTTCCCAAAGAACCGGCAGGATTGCTTTTGAAGAAAGGAGTACCTTCCAGGCCGGCTCGATCCACTGGGAACGGAAGCCGTTTTCAACCAGTTTCTCCCCAAAACCGTCTTCCAGGATCCACTCATAAGGATACAGCTTGAAAATATATTCCATTACAGAACCGTTTCCGGCAATAAATTCCTTGATCTCTTCTGCCCAGCCGATATCCTGAATGGGAATAAATTCCGTTTCAAAGCCTCCTTGTGTTGCACAGTCGCGAAGATACTCGACGTTGGTAACATCCTCAATATTCGTTAATGAA
This sequence comes from uncultured Chryseobacterium sp., assembly GCA_913777465.1. Lineage (GTDB taxonomy): Bacteria > Bacteroidota > Bacteroidia > Flavobacteriales > Weeksellaceae > Chryseobacterium. Next base: position 16,183 of record CAJYRQ010000014.1, on the reverse strand, counting down.
GCGAAATAAATATAACGCGGGTTCATGTATCGGGTCAGGTATTTCCAGTAATCCACCAGCTTTTCATGAATGGAATTGAACTGGTCTTTTTCCGGAAACATTTCCTGCAGCCAGTACCACTGGATCACCGATGCTTCATACAGTGAAGTTGGCGTATCCGCATTGAATTCCAGCAATTTAAGATTCTTTCCGTCAAAACCGAAATCAAACCTGCCGTAGATCGAAGGATGGTCTTCTTCCCAGCTGGTGACAATGTAATTCCTGAACCATTCGGGAATGCTGAAACGGTCCCAAAGGTTTTTCTCAATAATATAGTCTACCGCTTCCAGGCACATCTGCCACAATTCGGCCGTTGCCTTCTCGATCGTATCGACCTCCTGCATGGAGAATTCGTAATAATGGCTTTCGTCCCAGTAAAGCCCTTCCAGGGAATGATAGCCGAAGCCGAGACCTTCGAGTTTTTCTTCCCATTTCTTCCGGGATTGTGATGCTGTTCTTTTCATATTTATGATGATGCCCTGAAGCCGCTTCTCCCAAGGCCGCCTCTGATTACACTTCCTTTGTAAGAACTTCTCCCAATGTTGGATTTCGAACTGATGGCATCGCTGTAATAGCCTGTCCGATGATATCCCCCGTTGCTGTAAGCACCGTATGGCCGGAATGCGTGATACCAGAAAAATCCCGGCATAAAACCATGTGTTCTTGAATAAGAAGCCGTGGTATCGGATCTCATATAGACCTTTTTCTCATTCTTCCACTCATCTTTGGGCTTCTCCTGCGAACAGGCCGCAAGGATCCCCGTTACGAAAAGCAATTTTACAGAACCTGACTTTTTCATTATTGTACCGTAATATAAAATTCGTAATCCTTTTTGGTATGGTCCTTATGAACAACCCCGTCCTTATCTTCAGATTCCATCAGCGTATCACCCAGACCTGGAATCGTATCTCTTTTTATAATTTCTTTAAAGAGTTTTTTATCCTTCCAGATTTTGTGCCGGGTAATCAACACATCTGCCGTATCGATATGCTCTACCGAAAGTTCCGTTTCTATTGAAGCTTTTTTGTCTACACTGTTGACTTCGTCTTCCTTATATTCTTTTTCATTGCAGGAGAAAACGCCTGCTAAAAGGATGATTAAAGAGATTTGTTTAATTCTTCTCACTTTGGCATAATTTTTCACAAAAGTAATTATTTAATAAGATAATAATTTTAAATTTAACCTATAAAAAAATTAAACTATGAGATGGACTGACGACAGAGGCGGTAATGTGGAAGACCGGCGCGGGCTGGGCGGCGGAGCCGTGGTAGGCGGCGGACTGGGAACACTGATTATCGCTGCCATTATATTTTTCCTCGGAGGCGACCCCTCTTCGATCCTTTCTTCCGGTTCCGGATCTTCAAGAACAGAACAGAGAGAACTTACTGCAGAAGATAAAAAGATCGGTGAAATGGTGGATATGATGGGGAAATGGAATATTGTAACGTGGGATCAGGTGTTTCAGGAAAACGGAATGACCTATACGCCACCGAAAATCATTCTTTTTTCAGAAACCACCCAGTCGGGTTGCGGAATGGCACAATCTGCCATGGGACCTTTTTATTGTCCGGCAGACCAATCCGTTTATATGGATATGAGTTTCTTCAATGAATTACAACAGAAATTCGGAGCAAAAGTTACCGAATTCACGGTTGCTTATGTCTTAGCCCATGAAGTAGGCCATCATGTACAAACGCTTTTGGGAACCACCCAGAAAGTGGATGAACTGAGACGCAGCGGCAGATACTCAGAAGCTGAAATGAACAGGGTTTCCGTAGCCACGGAACTGCAGGCGGATTTCTACGCCGGCGTATGGGCTAAAAGAACCGATGCCGATAAACATATTCTTGAGCCCGGAGACATTCAGTCGGCGATTGAAGCGGCAGAGGCAGTAGGTGACGACAATATCCAGAGAAGGTCTCAAGGCTATGTGAACCAGGAAAGCTTTACCCACGGATCTTCAGCACAGCGTAAGGAATGGTTTATGAAAGGTTATAATACCGGAGACATTAGGCAGGGAGATACCTTCAACCAGCTTTTAAAGTAGTCTGCTTATCCATAAAAAGTAAAAAACCTGAAGTAATTAAATTCTTCAGGTTTTTTTATTTATTGCAATTCTATCGGGTTGCTGTTTTTCTTGGCTTCATCTTTTACCCGCTCTTCCATTCTTTTTCTGAAATCTGCCGGAGGAGTACCACCGCCGCCACGCGGTCCGCCTTCACCACCACCGATTCTGATCTGGCCGCCGCCCTGCGTCATGAAAGACATCGGATCTTCCTGAAATTTCTTCTGCTGTTTTACGTAATCTCCCCTTTTTACCTTAATGGTGTTCCCGAACTGGTTCATGGCAGGGAAATCCTCGATTTTATAGTTTTTCATTAAATCGAAGGAATAATCGCCTTTATCATCTTCTGCCTTTACAATAAGCCCCGGAAGTCCTCCGAATTTGTAGGGTCCGTCCTGATAAGGCAGATCCGTAGTAAACCATGCCGTCCATTTTCTGCCGCCAAAATCCGTTTCCGCCTTCTGAACTTTATAATCTCCGATTTTGGTCGTTTCCGACAGTATTTTCCAATTGAGCGGACGGTCTTCCTCATACGTATAGACATCCCTCCCGATCCGGTCTTTAAAAGTCATTTTCTGGCTTTTTTTATCTTTTTCAATGGAGTAATTGATGTTCGAGCGAAGGCTTTGCATCTGTTCCCTGTTGAAACTCCGGGCACCCCCGCTTTGGAAAGTTGCCTGCATCACAGAATCCCGCTTGATTCTGTTTTCGGAATAAAATACTGATTTCTCCGGAGAAATATCCAGATAGGCATTTTCGGTTTTAATGTCGTTCTTATCGGAAGCGTTCGGTTTCATTGTAACCTGGTACACAAACCGGTTTACCTGGGCAAAGGAAGTCTGCACCAGCAGAACAAAAGCAATCAATCCTAGTTTTTTCATTGTGGAGGAATTTATGTTTTGATTTTAAAATATTATCAAAGTTAAAGGATCAATAATAAAAATCGATAAAATAAAATCGCTAATTTTTATATACTAATTATTGTTCGTATTTTTGCCTCATTAAATCATTCTAAATAAATACAATGATAAAAGTATCAGACCAAGCGAAGGCAAAAGCGATTCAGCTGATGACGGAAGAAGGCTTCAACCCTGCCGAAGACTTTGTGAGAGTGGGCGTAAAAAGCGGAGGATGTTCTGGTTTAGAATATGTTTTAAAGTTTGACAACCAAAAAACAGACACTGATCAAATTTTTGAAGACAATAACATTAAAATTGTTGTAGATAAAAAATCCATCCTCTATCTAGCAGGAACAACTCTTGAATATTCGGGAGGATTAAACGGAAAAGGATTTGTTTTTAACAATCCCAATGCATCCCGAACTTGCGGATGCGGTGAGAGTTTTTCTTTATAGAAATTCAATATTTAAAATTTAAAATTCAGCATTGGCAACGTATAAGAGTTTTGAAGAATTGGAAATCCGGCAACTTTCAAGAGAACTTTGTAATGATATTTTCGAAGTTATTGAAAATCCCGGTCTTAAAAATAATTTTCGTTTAGCCAATCAGATTGATGGATCTTCAGGCTCAATAATGGATAATATTGCTGAAGGATTTGAAAGAAACGGCAATAAAGAATTTATACAATTCTTATATATTTCCAAAGCATCTTGTGGAGAAACAAGATCCCAATTGTACAGGATTTTAGATAGAAATTTTATTTCAGATGAAAAATTTGAAGTTTTAAAAAATAAAACGACGGATTTGAGCAGGAAAATAGGAGGCTTTATATTTTACTTGCAAAGCAGTGATTTAAAAGGCTCAAAATATAAAAACAGATAATTAAATTAATTCGGAGAAGCAAAATTTTGAATTTCGGATTTTGAATTTTGAATTTTTGAATATTAAATATGAATAAATATACAGAGGACGATTTACGCGTCGACTTAGAAAATAAAAAATACGAATTCGGCTGGGAAACCAAAATCGATTACGAAGACTTCCCTATCGGATTGAATGAAGATATCATCCGTGCCATTTCTGCCAAAAAAGAAGAGCCGGAATGGATGACGGACTGGCGTCTGGAATCTTTCAGGATCTGGCTGAAAATGACGGAGCCGGACTGGGCCAACATTAAGTATGAGAAGCCGGATTTCCAGGCCATCAGATATTACGCTGCCCCGAAAGTAAAACCGGAGCTTGAAAGCCTGGACGAAGTGGATCCCGAATTACTCGCCACTTTCGCCAAGTTAGGAATCAACATTGAAGAGCAAAAAAGACTTTCCGGAGTAGCCGTGGATATCGTTATGGACTCCGTTTCCGTAAAGACGACTTTCCAGGATACCTTAATGGAAAAAGGAATCATCTTCTGCTCTATCTCCGAAGCGATTAAGAACCACCCCGATCTGGTAAGAAAATACCTGGGGAAAGTGGTTCCGAGAGGTGATAATTTTTATGCTGCCCTGAACTCCGCGGTATTTTCCGACGGAAGTTTCTGCTATATTCCTAAAGGTGTAAAATGCCCGATGGAACTTTCCACTTATTTCCGTATCAACCAGGCCGGTACCGGACAGTTTGAAAGAACACTGGTAATTGCTGATGAAGGAAGCTATGTTTCTTATCTTGAGGGCTGTACGGCACCGTCAAGAGATGAAAACCAGCTCCACGCGGCAGTAGTGGAACTGATTGCTATGGATGATGCCGAAATTAAATATTCCACCGTTCAGAACTGGTACCCCGGGAATGAAGAAGGAAAAGGCGGGGTTTTCAATTTTGTGACGAAAAGAGGGCTTTGCGAAAGAAACGCGAAAATCTCATGGACCCAGGTGGAAACCGGTTCTGCCGTAACCTGGAAATATCCTTCGTGTATCTTAAAAGGAGACGGATCAATCGGTGAGTTCTATTCCATTGCCGTGACCAACAATCACCAGTATGCAGATACGGGAACCAAGATGATCCATATCGGAAAAAATACAAAATCAACGATTATTTCCAAGGGGATTTCTGCCGGAAAATCGCAGAATTCCTACCGTGGACTGGTAAAAGTAATGCCTTCTGCCAAAGGAGCCAGAAACTTCTCTCAGTGTGATTCCCTGTTGATGGGGAACGAATGCGGAGCCCATACTTTCCCTTATATTGAAATCAAGGATCCTTCTGCCCAGCTGGAGCATGAGGCAACCACTTCAAAAATCGGGGAAGACCAGATTTTCTACTGCAACCAAAGAGGAATCGATACGGAAAGGGCCATTGCCCTGATCGTGAACGGTTTCAGCAAAGAAGTTTTAAACAAACTGCCGATGGAATTTGCCATTGAAGCCCAGAAGCTGCTGGAGATTTCTTTGGAGGGATCTGTGGGATAGATGTTTAAACATTAAGAAATTAAGATTTTTTTAAATTCTTGATGCGTAAATTTAAGGAATTGATAAATCAATTCTTGTGAAGAAAATTAGGACGATAAAGTTGTTTAAACATTAAGAAATTAAGACTTTTTAAATTCTTGATGCGTAAAAATTAAGGAATTGATGAATCAATTCTTGTAAGGAAAATTAAGATGACCAAAACACAAATAACACAGCTTTCTTATGATATTATAGGTTGTGCGATCAAAGTACATAAAGAACTTGGTCCTGGCCTGTTGGAAAGCGTTTATGAAATGTGTTTGGCATATGAATTAAGGGAAAAGGGATTTATAGTAAATCAACAGATCAGTACCAAAATCAGTTATGGAAAAATTGAAATTGAAACTCCGCTGAAAATCGATTTACTTGTGAATGACACCGTTATTATTGAAGTCAAAACGGTCGAAAGTTTATTGCCCGTTCATCAGGCACAACTGATGACTTATATGAAAATATTGAAAAAGCCTCAGGGTCTTTTGATTAATTTTTACACGGATAATATTTCGAAATCGATGATTCCTGTAGTAAATGAATATTTCACTAAACTTCCGGAATGATTTAATATTGATGAAATTAAGAACCAAAGACCTTAAATGATCTTAATTAAAATCAATTTATTGATTTCCTTATAGAGAAATAATACATTAAAATTGCTTAAATTCTTAATGTTTAAAAATAAAAAAATAGTATTTCATTCGCTGGCGTTAATGCCTTTGTAATTGTGGTTTAGTGTTACAGAGGATCTACTCAAAGTCTAACCTTGCGATAAATTTAAATATATGTTAGAGATAAAAAACTTGCACGCCAAAATCGAAGACGGCGACAAAGAAATTTTAAAAGGAATTAATCTTGAAATAAAGCCGGGTGAAGTTCACGCCATTATGGGACCGAACGGGGCAGGTAAATCTACCCTTTCATCCGTTATCGCCGGAAAAGAAGATTATGAAGTGACAGGAGGTGAAATCATTTTCGGAGGGGAGAACATTATTGAGGATGCTCCTGAAGAGAGAGCGCATAAAGGCATTTTCCTTTCTTTCCAGTATCCGGTGGAAATTCCGGGGGTTTCCGTAACCAACTTCATCAAAGCGGCAATGAATGAAAACAGAAAAGCCAATGGGTTTGAAGAAATGCCTGCTAAAGAAATGCTGGCCATGATCCGTGAGAAGTCTGAAAAGCTGGGTATTAAGAAAGATTTCCTGTCAAGATCTCTGAACGAAGGGTTTTCAGGAGGTGAAAAGAAGAGAAATGAGATCTTCCAGATGATGATGCTTAACCCGAAACTGGCTATTCTTGATGAAACCGATTCCGGATTGGACATCGACGCTTTGAGAATTGTTGCAGACGGGGTGAATGCTTTTAAAAATGAAGGAAATGCAGTACTTCTGATTACCCACTATCAGCGACTGCTTAATTATATCCAACCTGATTTCGTTCATGTGCTGGCCAACGGGAAAATCATCAAAACCGGAGATAAATCCCTTGCTTTAGAACTTGAAGAAAAAGGATACGACTGGCTTCTGAATTAATTTGATATTAAATATTTGAAATTTGAAATTTTGGGTACGATAAATAATTTTGAAGATTTGGAAATCTGGAAAGATGCCAGACGTCTTTGCAAAATGATATATCAGGATTGCCTTCAAAATGACAGATTTCAAAAACATGATAAGTCACAAATTGACAGAGCATCTTCATCGATAATGGATAATATCGCAGAAGGTTTTGAAAGAGAAGGTAATCGTGAGTTCATTAATTTTCTAACAATTTCCAAAGGCTCATGCGGTGAAGTTCGCTCTCAGCTTATCAGAGCTTATGACAGAAAATATCTGGATGAAGAAACATTCGTAAAACTTAAAAATGAAAGTATTGAGATTTCAAAAAAGCTTTCGGGATTTATTAACTACCTGAAAAATTCAGCACATAAAGGAAATAATTTAACCGAAATGATTAATGTGGATCATCCGCAGAATATCAAATCTCAAACTTCAAATTTCAAATAATATGTTATCAGAACAAATTTTAAATAATCATATCTCTTTCCTGGAGAGCCTTCGTCACCGATTTTTGGATGAAGACCGAAGAGCTGCTCTGCAAAGATTTGAAAACATCGGTTTTCCCACGAAGAAAGACGAAGAATATAAATATACCAATTTAAAGGAGATTACGGAAAAAGCCTATAACTTTTTCCCGAAGGAAAACCACAACATCACCAAAGAACAACTGGATCAGCTGCACTTGGGTGAAGAAAACTTTGACTGGATTACTTTCGTAAACGGTAAGCTTCATAAAGAATTATCAAAAGTCTCCATTGAAAACGTTGAATTCCTTTCCTTTAACTATGCTTTGAATGATGAGAAGCACAGGGATGTTTTCGACCGGTATTTCAATACGATTGCTTCTGATAAATCGGCCTTTACCAACCTGAATCAGGCGTACTGCAAATATGGCTTTTTCCTGAAGGTTCCTAAAAATGTGGTGATTGAAAAACCGATCCATATTTTTTACATTTCTCAGAATCAGGAGGAAAATACATTCTACAATACAAGGAATTTATTAATTGTGGAGGAAGGCGCGAAAGTGGAAATTATCGAAAGCCACCATAATTTTGACAGCACGTATGTCCTTACCAATTCGGTAACGGAAATTTTCACCTATCCGAATGCAAAAGCCGATTGGCATAAACTGCAGAATGACAACGACACGTCGTATCTGATCGACAATACTTTCGCCAGACAGGAGAAAGACAGTTTAACAACAGTGAACACATTCTCTTTCGGAGGCAAACTGGTAAGAAACAACCTGGATTTCATCCAGAACGGATCAAATATCAATTCATTTATGAATGGGATCACGATTATCGGTAAAGACCAGCTGGTTGACCACCATACGGCAGTTCACCACAATTTTCCGAATTGCGAAAGCTACCAGAACTACAAGGGAATTTTTAACGGAAAATCCCACGGGGTATTCAACGGGAAGGTATTCGTAGATAAAATTGCACAGAAAACCAATGCCTATCAGCAAAACAACAATGTATTGCTGAGTGAAGGGGCAGCAATCGATACGAAACCTCAGCTTGAGATTTTTGCAGATGATGTAAAGTGTTCGCATGGCTGTACCGTAGGCCAGCTTAATGAAGATGCCCTGTTCTATCTTCGGGCAAGAGGAATCTCTAAAAAAGAAGCGCAGGCCCTATTGCTATATGCTTTTGCCAATGATGCGATGCAGAATATCGATATTGAGCCTTTAAAAGAAAAAATTTCCAAGCTTCTGGCTGAGAAATTAGAAGTGGATATAGAATTTTAATACTATATAGTTGATAATACACATGGCCGTTTTTCGAAAACGGCCTTTTTTATGCCGTTTAGAATAATTTTTTTCAGTTTCTATCCCTTCCGGACGATATATTAAAAACAAATCTGTCTCCTTACATGTTTATTCATGGAAAAACAGTCTAAATCTAAAAAATCCCTTTTCCCATCTTGAGCAATGAAACAACTAAATTTAAATAAATCGCAAAAAATGAGTTATATTTTTAAATTAAATATATTTAAACAAGCATTTATATGATATAAATTAACAATTAAGCAATACAACGATGTTGTGAATTTTCATATATTTGCACACCAAATCTTTTATATGAAAAAATTCAATGTTCTAATGCTGCTTATTGCTTTCTTCTATAAGCCTCATGCATTTTACGCACAACAGACAGACCGGCTGTATTTATCTCTTGCCGCTACCGGAAGAGTTTATGATATCACCGGAATCAGCGGAACGGTTTCACTGCCTACTCCGCTCGCTTCCCCTACCGTTACTACGCCGGCCGACCTAAGTAATCTTGCCGTAGGGTACGACAATCCGGGAGGAAATCCCAATACGCTGGTATTTATCCATTCCAATACCGCTGCCAACAGTGTACTTTATAAAAATGGTACAGCCATCACGCCGGCCGCTACATTGCCTGGTGTATCTATCGGAGGAATCGGAACCAATAACGTACCCGGCACGTATTTCGGACGGGTATACGGCTTTCAGTCCAATACCAAAACCCTTTACCCGATCTATCCTTCCGGTGCAACGGTTCCGATTACTGCCGCTGCAGGTGACACCGACTGGAATACAGGAACTACCTTCAGTACAGATACGTTCTTCGATTATGAGAACAACATTTATATGTTCCTGAACAACTCCGGAAATACCGCGAGATATCTTTATAAGATTGCCATCGCTACAGGGGTTGCCACCAAAGCTGTTCAGATCACAGGTCCAGCTGCAACGACCGCTTCGATGCAGGGAATGGCTTATCTGAACGGTCTTGTATATACCGCTTCTCTCATCGGGACTAACGGCGGAACAGCCAATACCATTCAGATCAACAGCATCAATATTGCTACGGGGGTTTCCACTACCGCTGCTACGATCAATATCGGCAGCAGCTTTGCCAACCTGGATCTTGCATCCGTGCCTTATTATGTACCCTTTACTTTTACCTGTAACGGTGCTGCATTCCAGGGCAATTCTACATTTTCTACAGGATATGCCTCGACCAGAACAGTAAGAATTCCGATTTCCAATGTATATGGCCCGGGCACTTACACCATCAATGTATCCGGTACCGATTTTGCTACTACATCTCAGAATGTTACCATAGCGGCAGGAACTACATTTGTCGATATTCCGGTTACCTATAACGGAACAGGAGCGGCAGGCCAGAAGACCGTAACAATCAGGTTAGGAAATTCGTCAACAGTCTGCTCTGTTACCGCAACGGCTGAAGCCTCATTCGGTTGTAATTCCAACATGTATATTTCCCAGAGCAATACGGTATATAACATCGGCACAACATCAAATCCTTTTACTTATCCTGCTGTAGGATCTTATACCGGCAATATCAATTCAATCGGTATTAATCCGGTGGATGGACTTATGTATGGAACGGTGGATAACAGCAATACGATTGTAAGAATTAATGCATCCGGAACTTTTACCCTGATGGGTACCGTATCAGGTCTACCAACCGGCGTTACTTTCAACGCAGGGGAATTTGATAATACCGGAAATTATTATCTGAAGCAGTCAGGCTCAGGTACAACATTATACCGTGTGAATATCGCAACAATGAGTGCAACGGCATTAACGCTTTCGCAAGCTATAAACATTTCGGATTTTGCATACAGAATTGCTGACGGAAGGCTTTACTCCGTTTCTTCAGATACGGATGGAAGGCTTTTATCGATTAACCTTTCCGTTTCTCCGGCAACAGTATCATTTATCGGTACCAACAATTCACTGCTGCCTTTCGGAGCCATGTTCGCTTCTTCAACCGGGGAAGTTTACGGTTCCCTTAATACCGGGGGCTTCTACCAGTTTAACCTTACCAATGGTCAGCGGACCCTGATTTCGTCTTCTCCTGCCAGCAGCTCGAATGACGGGGCCCACTGTGTGACTGCCCCGATTGCTTTCGGCGCAGATCTTTACGCAACCGTAACAGACGGTGCCACCACGTATGCGCCGGGAAGTTCCATAACCTATACCGTAGTTGTCGGGAACAACGGGCCTTTCGGGGTACAGGGGGCAACGGTTTCCGTACCGCTTCCTACAGGGATTCCGGCCGCCAATATTACCTATACCGCCGTGGGAGCAGGTGGAGCAACCACTATCGTAACGGGTACACAGACCGGTGCAGTAAATGATACCGTGAATTTACCTCTAAACGGAACGGTAACTTATACCATTACTGTAAATATTCCGGTGACTTATACAGGAAATTTAAGCTCTACCGTAAGTGTAACTTCTCCTGCCAACAGCACAGATCCCAATACCGCTAACAATACGGCAACCGATACCAACACCCAGTCGGTATGCTATAATCCGGTAACTAATACCGCTGCAGGAATCGATACCCGCGTTGGGATCACCTTACAGAAAAATTCTAATGCCGGAAACGGCAACTGGCCATTTACCCGTAAATCGGCACACCTGGCCATAGAATCCAATACCCAGGGATTCGTTGTCACAAGACTTGCAACTGCAGCCCTGACGAACATTACAAATCCTCAGGAGGGAATGATGGTCTTCGACACCACGGTAAAATGTTTAAAAATCTATTCGGATGGCGCATGGAAGTGTTTCTCGGTTCCTTCTTGCCCTTAACTAAAAACTTCAGAAAAATGAAAACAGGAAAAATCTTTATAACCGCTCTACTCGGATTTTCAGCATCTGCATTTTCACAGGTTATTATGGGAGATGCTACCGGTACAGCCACCAACAAAAGCAGTGTGCTTTTAGAATTTGCAAATACCAACAACAAAGGAATCATCCTGCCGTATGTCAGGACCCTTCCTGCTTCGCCTACGCAGGGAACCCTTGTATTGGATGCCGTTAATGCCGCACAGGCAAGAATAAGATATTACAATAGCACCGCATGGGTTGATCTGAGCGGTCAAAACGGGAATATTACTTCCATTATGGCAACACAGCCTACTTCGGCAGAAACAGCCAGCGAAAAAGTAATCATCGGTGCAACGACTTCCGCTGCCAGCGGAGCCTTGGTGTTGGAATCAGCCAACCGGGCCATGGTATTGCCCATCGTCACCGATGTCAACAATATCCCAAGCCCGTCTCCCGGAATGATGGTCTATGTGAATAAATCCGGAGCCAAGCGGCTGGCGGTTTTTAATGGCGAAAGGTGGTCGTTCTGGGCACCGCAATAAGCTACAAAGCTATAATCAAATAACAGGTCGGCCGGCGTATGAAAGTCCACTTCAGTTCAGAAGTACTTTTAATACGCCGGCCGGCTGTTTAAAGCCTTTATGATAATAAACCTGTTAATTATAATTTGCAATAAATATCACTATATACAATTGATTTTAATCAAATTAAAATTACAAAACAATAATTTATGCTGTTTGATAATATGTTAGATTTTATGTAGTTTTTGCACCTAGTTGAAAAATTAATTAATTCATATAATAAACTAATAATAACTGTGGAAAAACAATACAATTCTACAAAAAGAAAAAAGCATTCTTTTTATTTATCTCTATATTCACTTGTTACATTTTTATTTTGCAGCCCGAATATCGTTGCTCAATTAACAATTCCTTCGGGAAATAGTTATACATCGATTGATAACAGACCTATAGGTGCACTTTATAAATATAGCAGTACCCTTTCTGTTTATACAAAAAATGAGATGAATATTCCCACGGGCTCAAAAATCACAGGCGTACGTTATTTCGTCCAAGAAGCTTATACCCCTGTAAATGTTCCTGTATCCATTTCTCTCAAAAACAGTGTTTATAGTAGTTTAACACCATCTTCCTACGGAAGCACCATAAATGGTGCAACCTATGCCGGCAGCACAATTCCTGCCTCTAACATCATTGCCGGTAAGTGGGCTACTATGCAATTTTCTTCTCCTTTTACCTATACTGGAGACAATCTGCATACATTTGTGGACACCTATATAGAAAATGGTCTTGGCCAGGGTACTACGGATAAAAATTTCAGATGGCATGACGCTACAGCCAAATCACAGGTCTGGCAAAGTAATCTCCAGCTTTATTATCCTGGTAACGGTACAGTTTAAACAGAAGACCAAACATTCAGATCTTATATGATACCCCAGGTGTTACCGGCACTCTATCTCTGGATTATGCTGCTATTAACATGCTTGAAAATAGAAATCAGCAAATAAGCGTGAACCGTGTTGGCGGCTCTACGGGTACGGTCTCTGTAGATTATACAACCAGTAACGGTACTGCCATTGCAGGATCTGATTATAATGCGGTTTCCGGAACTTTGTCATGGGCAGACGGAGACATGTTGCCCAAATCTTTCACCGTGACTACTTTGCCTGATACCATTCTGGATAATAACGAAACATTCAACATAACTTTATCTAATCCTGTAGGAACAACCATCAATGGTATAAATACGGGAACGGTAACAGTTACCGATCTGTTGCCTCCGATTTCGGGCACTTACACCGTGGGCACAGGTGGCAATTATTCCTCATTAACAAACGATTCAGGAATTTTTCAGGCTATTAATGAAAGGGTTGATGGAATATCAGGGCCTTTGACTATTAATATTATTTCCGATTTAACTGCAGAAACCGGCCAGCATACTTTAAAAGAAATTGCCGGCAATCATGCCGTGCTGATTAAGCCCTCAGGAGTACCCAGAACAATAACAGGAACTACATCAGGATCCTTACTTAAATTTTTAGACACCGATAATATTACTATCAACGGTTCTACAACAGCAGCTACGGTAAATGGCTGCACAGTTGGAGGTAATCCGGCAATCCGGGAGTTAACAATACAAGCGTTCACCAGTGCCAGTGACTACAGTGCGGTAATCCATTTTAAATCAAACATTAATGGTGCAAAAAGCAATACGATAAAAAATGTAAATATTATAGGATCTTCAAGTTGTTACGGAATTGCCTTGAGTGGAAATGAGTCTATGTATTCTGCCTATTCTTCAGGAACTGACAATAATGGAAACAGAATTGAAAATTGCTCCATCAAAAGAGCAAGAATTGGGATTAGTTCAAGCGGAAAAAATGTGGATAGCCCTAATATAGGAACTGTAATTACTCAAAATGATCTTTCTTCTGACATAGGATTTGATAAAATAAAGCAGACTGGCGTTTACCTTCGTAACGATACCAATCCTATTATAAGTTACAATAAAGTTTACGTAGAAAACTATGACTCCCAAGATGTTGCAGGACTAGCTACAGGAGCAGTGAGTGCCAATACCCAACAAATTACCAGCGGAGGTATAACAGGAGCAATGATTAATAATAATATAATAACCGGTGCACGTTCTGTATATAGTAGCGGTTCTACTTCAGCAGCGGGGATTATAATTTCAGGATCCTATACAGGCGATCCGAATATTATACAGAATAATATGATTAGCAATATCAGCAATCAAGCAAAAAATCCTTATGTTGTAGCAGGTATATTTGTAGTGGGAGCTGTTGCATCCAATACTAAATTATATCATAATACCATTTCTTTGTCCGGTAACCGTGGAGCCGAATCGCTCCAATATCCAAGTTATGGTATTGCATTATCAGGACTTGATCCATCCGTGGATATAAGGAATAATATTATGACAACGACACAGATCGCGACAGGCGGAGGAGCAGTTAAAACCTATGCCTTTGGAACAGCTAGTACGACCTTTGATAATTTGATTTCAGATCACAATAGTTTCTTTAGCGGTGGCGTACAGGTAGGTGGTTTTCGTTCAGGAAGCCTGGCAAACAGTGCCGGGACAAGTTATCCTACTATAGCTGCATGGCGAACCGCTACATCCCGTGACATAAACTCCGTGCAGGTAGCACCAGTATTTGTTTCTGCTACAGATTTACATTTGGATGCAGGCAGCAATCCGTTAATAAAATCAGCTGGAACTCCAATTGCAACTGTAGCAACCGACATCGATTGCCAGCTAAGAAATGCTTCAAATCCTACAATTGGTGCTGACGAAATTACGACTGTTACATTGGGAGTTAATGAGTTGAATCCAACCCTAAACTTCAGTTTTTATCCTAATCCGGTAAAATCAGTACTGCACATAAAAAATAATAGTCTGATAAATAAAGTGGAGGTATTCACGATAATGGGGCAGAATGTAGTAAGCAAAACAGTAAACGCTACATCTGCAGAATGCAATTTATCAACCCTGCCTTCAGGAGTATATCTGGTAAAGATCACAAGTGGAATTACAATAAAATCAGTTAAAATAATAAAAGAATAATTCTAGTTTAAAATTAGATAAGAATCTCGAAATAATAATTTCGGGATTTTTTATGTTCTTTATTAAAGCATTTTTAAAAAAGGTTTCTACTATTTATTTGATTTTATTGAGGATAATTTGACAATTCTGCCATAATATCCAATATTCTTGACTTTCAGGTGTTTTTCATGGTCTTTATCAAGCCTTCTGAAGAAATTATACCAATTATGTATATTATATAATCTGATTTAATAAAAAAATAGTCAAAAGTACTTTCCGTTTTCTCAGAACGGCTTAAGTGTACATTTCGATGATCAAAACTTGTTTCAAATTCGAGCTCTGCAGGATTTTCACAGTTATCGACATCGGTTTCCGGGAAGATCGGCAATGGTTTATCCATCGGTAATCCTGTAGATTTATCCTGAAGAATGGTAAGCGTAGTAGGAACTCTCGTAATCCAATATTTACCTTGCGGCTTGCCTGTCGGCTGTCTCATTTCATCGACAATACTCATATACATCGGATCACCAATGACAGGAACTTCACCACCGTTCCAGATTTTCCCCGTTGTCAGGAAGAACTGAACAGCATCTTCAAATCCTGGTTTTACGGTTACAATTTTGAAAAAAAACCGCAACTGGGGAGTTGCGGTTAATTAGTTATTAAATTAATCTCATTATTCCAGATTGAAAAAGGAAGCTAAAAGAAAAAGATATAAAAAGGATATGAAAATTGAAAAAAAAGAAAAACACATAATATATTTAGTATAATTCTCCACTAGAATAATTTTTCCTATTACCTTGATAATAAAGTAATGAAGTGTCAAAAGCAATGCTGCATAAAGAAAGACAACATTGTAAATTGACATAAGTTTAAGAAAAAATTATCAAAATTCCCTCGATCAGAGGTACTAAAAATCAAACTGGATATTAGGCTAAATAAAATTACGCTCAAAATAAGCCAAATAATATTATCCCTAA
>CAJYRQ010000013.1 GCA_913777465.1 uncultured Chryseobacterium sp. | reverse complement strand
TTCAATTTTTAATCATAAACCTCAGACCATGCTTTAACCGCAATTCCACTCCCTTGGAGGGGCGGCGAAAATTCTGAAGGAATTTTTGACGGGATGGTTTTGAACAGCCGCATCTTAAAAAGTGAATGGTGAATGGTGAATTTGCTTGTCAATTTAAATAAAGCTTCAATTTTTAATCATAAACCTCAAACCATGCTTTAACCGCAATTCCACTCCCTTGGAGGGGCGGCGAAAATTCTGAAGGAATTTTTGACGGGATGGTTTTAAGCAGCAGTCATTTTAAGAGTGAATGGTCAATGGTCAATGCGCTTCGCTCGTCAAATTTAAAAATTCACCATTCACTTGCGAAGCGAAAATTGACTATTGACATAAATACTGAACAAAAAAAGATCCGGAAAAATCGGATCTTTCAACATTATGAATTTAAAGCCTGGCTTAATTTTACAGCATCCTGGTTGCTCGGATCATACTGCAGCGATTTGGCAATATGTTCTTTCGCTTTATCCGGATTGCTTTGCTGCTCGGAGAAAGCAACATAAAAGTAGGCATAGGCCAGATTTTTTTTGCTTTGCTCCACCTCTTCAGGTTTCACGGTAGCAATATATTTCTCATAAGCCAGTTTGGCATTGGCATCATCTTTTGCAGACTGATAGGCATAAGCCTGGCTGTAGTAAGACGGTGCCCAATCCGGCAGCAATACCGATATTTTTTTCCATGTATCTATCGCATTGGTCCAGTCGGATGCCTCCTGATAGGCTCCCGCCAATTGGGCTAAGGATTCCGTATCTTTAGGATTGGCTTCTATTTTCTTCTTCAATGCATCAATGGCTGGATTCCCGGTTGCCTGAACGGCTGTGATGGTTGTGGCTGCACTGTCCGTCTTAGTTGTTTGTGCGTTGGCAAAACTTACGGCTCCTGTCAATATCAAACCTAATAAAAGGTTTCTGTTCATTTTTGTCATTTTCATAATTCCTACATTTTAAACGTGTTATAAAGCTATAAAATTCCATTTTTATAAAAAAATAAAATTCGGAAGCTTTAAGGTTTTTTAGAAAAGATTAACGGGAACGGCTATTTTTTTACCATAATTTTAGATTCGCAGCAGTTTGCATTATCTTTGTGGGAGACAATAAAGCTTAAAAATTATGAACATTATACTCGCTTCCACTTCCACGCTTTTCGGCAGACAATACCTGGACTATTTAAAAGAAGAGATCATTAAATTATATGAAGGAATTGATGAAATTATCTTCATTCCTTTTGCAAGGCCCGGCGGGATTTCTCACGATGACTACACGGAAAAAGCAAAGTACTTTTTTAACACCATTAATATAAAAGTAACGGGGCTTCACGAATTTGCCGATAAAGCAGAAGCGGTTAATCAGGGCAAAGGTTTTTTTACCGGTGGCGGAAATACGTTTCTGCTGGTAAAAACGTTACATGAAGAAGGATTGATGGATGTAATGAAAAAAAATATAGAAAGCGGAAAGCCGTATCTGGGATGCAGTGCCGGAAGCAACATCGGCGGGCAGAATATGAAGACCACAAACGATATGCCGATCGTGTATCCTCCAAGCTTCGACTGCATGGGGCTGGTTCCGTTCAACATCAACCCGCATTACCTCGACCCGAACCCCGATCTGAAGCACAACGGTGAAACAAGGGAAACGAGAATCAAAGAATTTTTAACGCAGAATGATCTTAAAGTCGTAGGTCTCCGCGAAGGCAACTGGATCCGTAGAAAAGAGGACCGTATTACGGTAGAAGGCACCGAACTGACGAGGATTTTTGAAAAAAATAAAGAGCCGTACGAGATTGAGGCGGGTTCCGAGCTGTAATTTTATTTAATTATATTTGAATAAACAATCCTTCATGAAAAACATTTTCCCTGTATTTCTTCTTTCAACCCAAATGGTTCTGGCGCAGAATATGGCCCAGAAACTGGATGCAGCCACTAAAAACCTGATGGAATCCTCCGGTGCGGTTTCGTCCAGCCTATCTTTTTATGTTTCGGATGAAAGCGGGAATCCGGTTTATGATTATCAGGGAAATAAAGGCCTTTCCACTGCTTCAACCCAGAAAATATTCACAGCTGCGGCAGCTTTGGAAGTTTTGGGTAAAAATTACACCTATAAAACAACGTCAGCCTATTCCGGAACCATTTCAAACGGAAGCCTGAACGGAAACCTGTTCATCGGCTCAACCGGGGATCCAACCCTGGGAAGCTGGCGGTATGAATCTTACAAGCCGGAAAATTTTAAGCAGAAACTCATGGAGGCCGTAAAGAAATCCGGTATTAAAAAAATTTCAGGAGACCTTATAATTGATGATTCTTATTTCGACCACCAGACCGTTCCGGGAGGATGGCCGTGGGATGATCTGGGCAACTATTACGGAGCCGGTGTCTGGGGGGTCAACTGGCGTGAAAACCAGTTCGACATCAACATCAACGGAACGGAATTCAAAAGTTTTTCCTATCCCCTGGAAGGTATCAGCTGGCTGAATGATCTGAAAGCAGGCGGAAGCTCCGATCAGAGTTTAATTTTCACTGCACCGCATTCCAATGTGGCACTGATTAACGGAACCCTGCCTTCAAAACCGGTTACGGTCTCCGGTTCGGTACCCAATCCGCCTTTGCAGCTGGGCGTAGAAATTAAGCAGTGGCTGAAAGATTCCGGTATTGATTTTTCGGGAAAAGTGATAACGAATTCCCAGCTTGAAATCGAAGGGAAGAAATCTTTGGAATTTCCTAAACAGAACCTGATCCTTACCTACGAATCGCCGACTTTAGATAAAATCGTCTATTGGTTTTTAAGGAAAAGCATCAATATGTACGGTGAAACATTAATTAAAACTTTAGCCAGAGAAAAGAAAGGGAATTCAGACTTTAAAACGGGCGTTGCCTACCTGAAAGAATTCTGGAAGGGGAAAGGAATCAATCCGGCCATGATTAATTTTGCCGACGGAAGCGGACTTTCGCCGCAGAATTACGTTTCGGCCAGAGCAGAAGTGCAGGCTTTATTATATGCTAAAAAGCAGCCTTGGTTTGAAGCCTATTATGAAGGTTTTCCCACCCAGGACAACGGCATCAAAATGAAAAGCGGTACCATGCGGGACACCAAATCCTATGCGGGTTTCCATACTTCAAAAGACGGGAAGAAATATGTATTTTCAATCATCATCAACAATTACCAGGGCAGCGGCGGTACGGAACTGCAGAAGATCCTGAATGTTCTAAAATAAACCAACATTTTGAAGAAATCCTTATTTGCAAGACTGAATAACTGGATCATTTTTACCCTGATGACAATTGTTGTGTTGACAACCGTCATTGCATCAACCATTCTGATTAATTTTCTCCGGAAAGAAGAGGTAAGACGGGTGGATATCCTGGTCAGTGCCTTGAAATTCCAGCAGGAAACGGAAAATCCCAACCTGGAAATTCAGGCGCTTCTTTTGCAGATCTACAGCTCCAATACTACTATCCCGCTGATTATTTTAGACAAAAGCGGGCAGATCATCGAGCACAAAAATATTCCGCAGGATATCGAAAACAATTCGGCAGAGATCATTGCGCTGGCAAAAAAAATGGCGAAGAGCTATCCTCCCATTGAAATCAACATCCTGAAAGGTAACAAACAGTTTGTGTATTACGATAACTCGCGGCTGCTGAATAACCTGCAGTATTCTCCGTATATCTTAGGACTGTTCATTCTTTCCTATTTCGGGTTTACTTTCTGGTTTTTCCGCACCATCAAAAAGACGGATGAAGGCTATCTCTGGGCCGGGCTTGCCAAAGAAACGGCACACCAGATCGGAACGCCCTTATCTTCGATGATCGGCTGGATGGAAATCATGAAACTGGATACCCCGGATTCTGAAGGCGTCCACGAAATCGAAAAAGATATCGAACGGTTAAGGACCATTTCCGAAAGGTTTTCAAAAATCGGTTCTGTTCCCGAACTTAATGACAAGGATTTCAATGCCACCATTCAGGAAAATTACGATTATTTAAAAACAAGGATTTCCAGAAAGATCAACTTCGGTCTGCACCTGCCGAACCATACGGTCTCGGTTCCCCACAACAAAATCCTGATGAGCTGGGTGATAGAAAACCTGGTAAAAAATGCCGTCGACGCGATGAAAGGGGAAGGTTCCATTTCAATATCCGTTATTGAAAGAAACAAAAGTATCGTCGTGCAGGTACAGGATACCGGTAGCGGAATGACGAAACAGCAGGCAGCCAATGCCTTCAAACCCGGCTATTCAACGAAAAAACGGGGCTGGGGACTGGGGCTGTCTCTTGCCAAAAGGGTCATCCAGGAATACCACAACGGGGACATCAAAATTTCACAGACGGAAGTAGGAAAAGGAACAACCTTCAGGATCACCATTCGGAAAGTATAGTATTTTTTGTCCCACGGATCGCACAGATTTTCACAGAGGCACTGCCGAATATTAATTTTTTAGATTGCATTTTAATGCTAATCGTGATCTATTGTGCGGCCTGAAAAGAGGCGAAACAACAATAGCACAATGCGGAATCTGGAGTTACAGGAAATACGGATATTAAGTTCTGAAAGGATGATATATTGGTTTTTTCATTAATCATTAACACCTGAAAATATCGTATTTTAACCACTCAATTTGTCCATCCCATAGGGATCTAAACATCGTATTAGAGAATTGTTTGGAAAGATTCGTACATAAACTACTTTCAAAATTAAAGAAGTATTCAAACTGAAAACAATTCAAAATCTTTGTTTTTTAATCTTATGACTAAAATATTTTCAAGGTTTTTATTTTAATGTTTCTTATGAGTCCATGCTTTTTTGCAAATAAAAAAGCGGAGAAAATTTCCCCGCCTACTATAATGTTTAATCTAAAACTATTTCTTTCCGGTCAGCCACTGGTCCTGCAGTTTCTTTTCGGCAGGGGTCGGGTTGGCTTTAAAGGCAAGGGTTTCAACCGTCATCTTATCAAGGACCGCTTTTCCTTTAAGATCCATTTTTTCGGTTTTATCGCCATTCTTTCTCAGAATGGTAACCGTCACATTTTGTCCTTCCTTAATGGTTCTTGAATATTCGATGAACGACTGGATGTTCTGGATGTTGATGGTTTTTCCGTCCAGGGCAACAATCTTATCAGTAATTTTCAGGCCGATGCTTTTCGCAAAAGGCGACTGGGCAGAACTTTCATCGAATACAAAGGCATTATCCTTCTCATCATAACCCGTTTGCTGCGGATCTTTAATAAACCAGAACATCGGCGGGGTTTCCTGTTTCTTGATTTCTACGCCAACCATATCCAAATACTGGGCGTAAGGAGTCGGCTGACCGCCTGCAATGTATTTATTATAGAAATCTTTGATTTGGGGATATCCCGTAACGGCAACCAGCTCATCAATTAACTGGTCGTCTTTAAACGGCTTGTTTTCACCGAACCGCTGAGACAGTTTGCGGATCATATCGCGGTAGCCCATTTCCCCGTTCGACAGTTTTCTCAGCTCGATATCCAGGCACATCGTAAGAAGAGTACCCTTCTCGTAAACGTTCCGGTACTGGTCTTTGTATTCATCCTTAAGGATGTTTTTACTCATGACCGTGAAAGGCATCGTATCATTGTAGTTCTTGGAATTGGCGATCTTTTCGCTCATTCTCTGGAGGAACTCGTCTTTGGTGATCAGGCCTTCCTGGATCTGGAACAGATTGGCAAAATATTCCGTACCGCCTTCGTACATCCAGAGGTGCTGCGACATTTTCGGGTCGGCATAATCAAAATAATGGATTTCCTCGGAATGGGTTTTCAACGGATTCACCGTATGGAAAAACTCATGGGAAACTACGTCTGTAATGGCTTTATCGATTGCCTCTTTCGGCATCATCTCAGGAAGCACCACACTGGTGGATTCGTGATGTTCCAGTGCACCGAACCCTTTGATCTGCGGCCCTTGCGCTCCTGCCAGATACAGCATGATCGCATATTTTTTGTTGGTGTTCATATCGCCCAGGAATTTCTTTTGGGCTACCACCATTTTTTCAAGATTATCTTTAAAGTCAGCCGCTTTGTATTTGCCGGTCGGGGAATAAACGCCCAGTACCAGGTTCATTCCTCCTGCATTGAAAGTGATGTAATCCGGTTTGGTGTACATTAATGGCGAATCGGTTACTTTTGCATAATTGGCCAGGGTAAACGTGTCTGTAGATTCGGATTTGTCCTGATCGACCAATGCGGTAGTTCCGTAGAAGTCCGTAGGTTTTTTCACAATCAGCTGATAAGGCACATCCTGCATATTATCGATGTACCCGATAAAGCCGTGGGTGTTGATCAGATATACCTTTCCGGCTTCGATGTCCGTTCCGGATGGTGAAAATACGGCTTTATGTTTCGATTCATCCATTTCATCATCAAAGCTGTCGTTCACCAGGTAAGTGACTTTGCTTAAATTCTGCGCGTTTTTCAGGGCATAGGTGTTGTCATTGACTTTGGTGAAAGGAATTTCTTTTCCTTTGTTGTCCATAAATTTAACGCCTTCCACAAAACGTCCGTAATCATCCACGGAATAGGTTCCCGGAACCGTTTTCGGAAAATGGAACTTGATGTCGCCGGATTTCATTTTAGGGAATTCCATCGTTACCGGCACCTGGTCGTCTTTTACATTAACGAGGTCAATGGTGGTTTTTATGGATTGGGCATTCACCAGAAAAGCGGTTAAAAGTCCCAAACTTAAAGCTGTTTTTTTCATTGAGTTCAATTTATAGTTAAATAGTTGCTGATCGAATGATTTTGTTACGGAAATGTATATTAAACTTTGTTAAATTAAATTTTATTTTAAGTTAAGTGATTGATTTGCAGTTTTTTATTTATTGAAAAATTATTTTTCTGGATTAAATTCAAAAAAGATAAAAGGCAAAACCGCATTTCACAGTTTTGCCCGTCTCATTTATTAAACCTTTTTAAAGATGATATAATAATTTTTGTTGAATTCTACCGGGCCTTCTTTTTTTAGTTTTATGGTCTGCCATTGTCCGGTAGGATTGATGGTTATACCTTCGACAATGATCGGAAGTTTAAAATTCTTCACGGTATCGGTATACCGGAATTTCAGTTCATCGCCTCTTTGCGCGTATTCGAGTACAGGAACCTGGGTCGTTCTCAGATACTGATCGAAAACACCGGAAAAATCAATTCCCGATTTTTTTGAAATGTAATTTTCGATCTGTCCGGTCGTTACGGTCTGGTGGTAGAAATCTTTATTGAGACCTCTCAGGATCTGCCTGAATTTTTCATCATCGTTGATGGCCTGGCGGATCGTATGGATCATGCTGGCTCCTTTCGGATACATATCGCCGCTGCCTTCATTCCTTACGCCGTATTTTCCGATAATCGGCGTGTCGTTCCGGATGATATTCCGGATTCCCTGGGCATAGACCTCTGCCGATTTTTTATCCATATACTTTTCGGTAAACAGTACTTCGGAATAATTCGTAAAACTTTCATGCACCCACATATCCGCCTGGTCCTTCGCTGTAATATTGTTGGCAAACCATTCGTGGCCGCTTTCGTGAATGATGATAAAATCCCAGTTCAGCCCGACGCCGGTTCCGGAAAGGTCTCTTCCAAGATACCCGTTTTGGTATCCGTTGCCGTAAGCCACGCTGCTCTGGTGTTCCATCCCCAGATAAGGCGACTCGACAAGCTTGTAAGAATCTTCATAAAAAGGGTAAGGGCCAAACCAGTATTCAAAAGCCGAAAGCATCGGTTTTACCTGCTGGAATTGTTTTTTTGCCTTGTCCAGATTATAATCCAGTACCCAGTAATCCAGGTCCAGCTTTCCTTTTTCTCCACTGAAGGTATCTTTAAAATTGGTGTATTTACCGATATTCGGAATGATGGAGTAGGCGTTGATCGGGTTTTTCACTTCCCAGGTGTAGGCCATTTTATCGCCCTCCGCTTTTTTGCTGATCAGTCTTCCGTTTCCGACGCCCACAAGATCTTTCGGTGTGATAATCTTCATCACGATGCCGTTGTCGGGTTCATCGCTCCAGATGTCTTTCACCGGAAGCCAGACCGAAGCCCCAATGCCTTCATCAGCAGCACTCATCCACGGATTTCCGTTTTTATCTTTGGTAAACACCCAGCCGCCGTCCCATGGTGCATTTTTAGCAATGGTGGGATTTCCGGAAAAGGTAACTTTTATCATATACTTTTCTCCTTTTTTAAAGCTTTTGTTGGCTCTGATCCAGATAAAATCTCCTTCCTGCTCATAATTCGTGATCGGAAAACCCGCTTCTACTTTATCAGCCTTTATGGGTTCCTGAAGATCAATCTGGAAAGTAGGATTGTTAACATCTTTCGTGATCTCAAAGCTGATGATGTTGCTTCCTTTAATGCTTTTCATCGCAAAATCAGGCTCTACGGAAAGATCGTATTTTTTTACATCCCAGAAATTCCGGTATTTGGTATCGGAACCTTTTAAAGTATCCAGTACCGTATAATGATCTATTTCACGGGTCTGACCGAAAAACAACCCTGAAACAAATAAAAGTGTATATGAAAGTTTTTTCATCTGAAATAAAATTAATGGACTAAAATAAAGAATAAATCGATGCCGAGACAAACTCAGATTGAATCTCTTTAATAAGACGTGAAACCTGAGGTTTTGTTACATCCCGAAAAGTGAATAGTGAATGGTCAATTCGTTTTTGATTGTCAATTTTGCTTTGCAAGTCAAGGGTCAATCCTTAGAGGACTTTTGTGGTTGGAAAAAGCAAATTTACAAAAGGTTCTCAAAAATGAGTTGTGTAAAAAGCCGTAAGGATTTTATTTTCGATAAAATTAAAGGCCGCTGATTCTATAAGGATAAAAATTAAGCGATTGGTATTAGCAGCATGAAAATTTGACAGCATCAAATTCTTGGCGTCTCTAGAACCGTATTATTTAACCAGATAATTAGCTCCTCAGCACGATCTGACAAAGCAGAAGCAGCAATTAATATCCTCATAAAAAAATCCCGCAGAAAAATCAGCGGGAATCTATTTTATTGTTGAAATATTTATTTCTGAACGACCGGTAAATTGGCCGCTGCCTTCTGTACTTTTTTATAGGTATAAGAACACATGATGATGCTGAATTCATACAACAGAAGCAATGGGAAAGCCGCCATCATCATACTCAGGACATCCGCCGGAGTAATGATTGCTGCAACCACCATAATCAGAACGATGGCATGACGCCGGTAAGTCTTCATAAACATCGGGGTTAAAATTCCGATGGTTGTAAGGAAATAGATCAGTACAGGAAAAAGGAAAATAACCCCCATTCCCAAAACTACCTGTAAAAACAGTGTCGTATAGTCGCTCAGGTCATACAGCGGAATAATAATATCTGAAATTTTGAAAATCACCCCGAAATTCACGGCAAAAGGGAGAATGAGGTAATATCCGCACAAAACGCCGGTCATAAATAAAATCCATACCGAATTGATGATAAACAGGGAATTCTTTCTTTCATTGGGATGCAAGGCCGGGCTGATGAAACGCCACAGTTCCCAGACAATGTAAGGAAAAGCAAGAACGATTCCCCCGAAAATGGAAACGGCCATCATCACATTGAACTGCTGGTAAAGTTTACTGGCACGTACCGGGAAATCTTTCGGCAGATGGATACTGTCTTCGCCCAGGATCATTTTTGAAAAATGGTTAACCATTTCAAAAGTGGCAAAATCATTTCGGGTAGGACCGAAGAAAACATGGTCCATAATCCAGTTGATATTGAAACCGATAACGATTGCAGCAACCACTATGGCGAGAATCGAACGGATGAGGTGGCCTCTCAGTTCGCCAATATGCCCCCAGAAGGACATGTCTTTAGCATCACTCACAGAATAATATTTTTAAGATTTCAAATTTATGAAAAAAGTTTCAGTATTGTGGGGCCTAATATTAAGGAAGATGGAAGTTTATTCAACAAATCGTAAAAAATATAAATTACCGGTAAGGCTTCTCAACTTTCAAAGGCTTTAAACCCAATGTCAGAAGAAAAAACTTCCGGCATCCGGCCATCTCTTCCAGTAAATCCACAGGATTTATTAGGGATTATATTAAATGATCCCTTCGTCCAGCAATTTGTGAAGATCGATAATCCCGAAATATTTTCCGTTTTCCGTAACGACGAGCTGTCCGATGTTGTTGTCTTTTAAAATCTGCATGGCCTCTTTGGCCAAAGCTGTTCGTTCAATCGTTTTCGGATCGGCAGACATAATGTCTTTTGCCAGGACTTTTGAAATATCGTCCCCTTTTAAAAGCATCCTTCTCAGGTCCCCGTCAGTAATAACCCCGATAATTTTATCGTCCTCCGTGACCACGGTAATCCCGTGTCTGGAACTGCTTATGGAAATAATAACGTCCTTTACGGTAGCATTTTCCGTAACCTGAGGTTTCTGCGAAGATAAAAAATCGTCTACTTTTGAGATTAAATTCTTCCCAAGGCTGCCTCCCGGATGGAATTTGGCAAAATCATTGGCCCTGAATTCATTCATTTCCATTAAAACAATGGCCAAAGCGTCTCCCAAAGCCATTTGTAGTGTGGTTGAGCTTGTTGGAGCCAGTTTGTTCGGGCAGGCTTCCGTATCAACATGGGCATCCAGTATAAGGTCAGAAAATTCCGCCAGCTTGCTGGAAGGGTTCCCGGTCATGCCGATCAAAGCATGTGAGTACTCCTTCAGATAAGGCACAAGGTTCACAATTTCAGGGGAATTGCCGGAATTGGAGATGCACAGAACCACGTCCTGTTTCTGGATGACCCCAAGATCCCCGTGAATGGCTTCCGACGCATGCAGAAACTGGGAAGGCGTACCGGTAGAATTTAAAGTGGCCACGATCTTATTGCCTACGTGCGCCGATTTCCCGATGCCTACCACAATAAGCTTTCCTTTTGCCGCATGAATGATTTCCACTGCTTTTATAAAATCATCCCCCAGTCTTGAGGACAGTTTCTGAAGTTCTGCAATTTCGATTTCCAGGGTGCTTTTTGCAATTGAAATAAGGTCGGCTTTTTCCATTATCATTTTATCGGTATATGAAAATTCCCTTTAAATACGTTATGTTCAAAAAGGATATTTAATATAATTTTTATTTTTTATAAATTCGTTCGCTTTTATTTTAAGCGAAAAATTCATAACTTTGGATTAGATGCAAATTTAGCAATAGAAAATTAGATGAGCGCAAAAAAAGCCAATTTATCAGGCGAATTGAAAAAATATTTCGGGTTTTCCACTTTCAAAGGCCAGCAGGAACAGATTATCGAAAACCTTATGAATGGTAAGGATATCTTTGTTCTGATGCCAACAGGCGGTGGTAAATCCTTATGCTATCAACTTCCGGCTCTTATTTCGGAAGGTACGGCCATTGTGGTATCGCCCCTCATCGCATTGATGAAAAACCAGGTAGATGCCGTGAATGGTCTTTCATCTGATGACGGGGTTGCCCATGTTTTGAATTCATCATTAAACAAAACCCAGACCAAACAGGTTTTTGACGATATAAAAAATGGAAAAACAAAGCTGCTCTATGTAGCTCCGGAATCACTGATCAAAGAAGAATACCTCGATTTTCTGAAAGATGTCAAGATCTCATTCTGCGCTATTGATGAAGCACACTGTATTTCGGAATGGGGGCATGATTTCCGGCCGGAATACCGGAACCTGAAATCCATTATCGATAAGATTGCTGATGTTCCGGTGATCGCTTTAACGGCGACAGCAACTCCCAAAGTCCAGGACGATATCCAGAAAACCCTGGGAATGACGAATGCTTTAGTTTTTAAGGAGAGCTTCAACAGACCGAACCTGTATTATGAAGTACAGCCGAAGGTAAATGTTGATAAGGAAATTGTACGTTTTATCAACCGCCATAAAGGAAAATCGGGTATCGTATATTGCCTGAGCCGCAGAAAGGTAGAGGAATTTGCCCAGCTTCTCCAGGTCAACGGCATCAATGCCCTTCCTTATCACGCCGGTCTGGATCAGAAAGTCAGGGTTGCCAATCAGGACAAATTCCTGATGGAAGAGGTAGACGTGATTGTAGCAACAATTGCCTTCGGGATGGGAATCGACAAGCCGGATGTGCGTTTCGTGATCCATTACGATTTCCCGAAATCCCTGGAAAGTTATTACCAGGAAACCGGACGTGCCGGACGCGACGGAGGAGAAGGCCATTGCGTAGCGTATTACGATCCGAAAGATATTGAAAAGCTCGAAAAATTCCTGGCCCAGAAGCCTGTTTCCGAAAGAGAAATCGGATTGCAGCTTCTGAACGAAGTGGTAGGCTATGCCGAAACATGCATGAGCAGAAGGCAGTATATCCTGTATTATTTTGGGGAAAACTTTGATCCTGTAAACGGGGATGGTGCCAAGATGTGCGACAATTCTTCCAATCCGCCGAAGCTGAAAGATGCGACGGATGATCTGAAGAAAGCACTGGAACTCATCAGGGATACCGGTGAAAAATTCAAGGCAAAAGATCTTATTACCGTGATTGCCGGAAAAGAAACCGCTGTTACAAAATCATATAAGCTGGATCAGAGTCCTTATTTCGGATTCGGGAAAGAAGAAAAAGACAACCACTGGAAAACGGTCCTGCGACAGGCAACGGTTCAGAATTTCTTGACCAAGGATATCGAAACCTACGGCGTCCTGAAAATTTCGGATAAAGGAAGACTGGTGCTTGATGGAAAACTGGAACATTCTTTCCTTATTGCCGAAGACCGGGAATTTGACTTAACGCAGACCAAAGCGGAGAGCGATCAGGTGCAGATGCAGTCCGGTGGCGGCTTGGACCAGAATCTTTTCAACCAGCTGAAAGAATTGCGGAAAAAAGTAGCCAAGAAGCACGGAATTCCGCCTTATACGGTATTTATGGATCCGAGTCTCGAAGACATGACGGTTCAGTATCCGGTAAAAGTAGACGAGATCGCCAAAATCTATGGCGTAGGTGAAGGAAAAGCCAAAAAATACGGGAAAGAATTCGCCGATTTCATCAGCAAATACGTAGAAGAAAACAACATCGAGCGTACTCAGGATATGGTGCTGAAACAGGTGGCTAACAAATCCAGCCACAAAGTTTTTATTATCCAGAGTACCGACAAGAAGATCGATCTTGAAGATATTGCCCGGGCCAAAAACCTATCCATGGATGAGCTGCTGAAGGAAATGGAACGCATCGTTTATCAGGGAACCAAGCTCAATATCGACTACTACATCGAGGATAATTTTGACGAAGATATCGTAGACGGTTTTATGGAATTTATGAACGAATCCGAAAGCGACAGCATGAAGGTCCTTCTTGATGAATTCGGGGATGAGCTTTCCGATGAAGAGGTCAGGATGCTTAGGATTAAATTCATCAGTGATGTCGCTAATTAAATGAAATATTATTTCAAAGACATTGTAAAAGCATTATTTTACCTGAGCTTATTTGTATTGGGTTTTTATGTTTTAATATATGTTTTTAATTTTTTTATATCCTGGTTTATACAGGGAAGAAAATAAATTTAAAGAGTCAGCTTTACAATTCAATAATATAGATTAAGAATTGACTATGTGAAAATCTTTCTCCAATAAGAAAATGGAGAAAAAAACAGAAAGAGTCCGTTTCATTAGTTATGAGACGGCTCTTTTAATTAAATTATAAAGACGTAATTTTAACACGGTATTTGTCATCCCCGCAAGGGATCTAAACATAGTATTAGAGAACCGGTAGAGAGATTCATATTTGGATCTAGGAAATCGAAGATTCGACGCAGTCAAATACCATGTTAATATACGAGGATAGGAAGAAATTTAAGTTTGTTACTTCATTAATCATTTACTTTATAAAAAATTGATTAAAATCGAAATTTATATCCTCTATAATCTTTTAAGGCCTGTTTAAATTTTAATTCAGCAAACTTTCTGTCATTTTTCTTAATTTCTGAATTAAATAAACTTTATTTATTCTTCACCTTAATACGATGATTTCAATTAATTTAATTGAATATGCTGGCAACCGATATATTGATTTCTTTAAGCTAAAATACCTTAAATTCTTAATGTTAAAATATAAAAGTTAAACTTAAACAAGTTCTTAGAAATAAAATTTTAATCAAATAAGTAAATGGATATAGTTAAGAACAGTACCAAAACTTTTTACTAATTTTACAGGGATGAAAAAGATCTCTGTCATATTTATCCTGCCGGATCTGGAGACCGGCGGCGCGGAAAGGATTGTTACCACCATTGCAAACCATCTCTCACGGGACCGGTTTGAGCCTAAGATTTTGCTCTTGCGCAAACAGGGCGGCTACCTGAATTTCCTGAAAGAAGATGTGGAAATCATCGACATCAATACCGAGAGGATCAGGCACTCGTTAAAGCCTATCCTGGCAGAAATCTACCGCAGAAAACCGGATATCGTGTTTTCGGGTTTCGGTGAAGTTAACGCGTATCTTTCGTTGTTTATCAAACTTTTTCCAAAAACGAGATTCATTGCCCGCGAGACCAATGTGGTGACGCAGCACGTGACGCGGAAAGAAATAAAATTCTTCTATAATTTTTACAACAATTACCACAGGATCATTGCGCAAAGTGATGACATGCTGAAGGATCTCACCCGGAATTTCAGGATTAAGCCGGAGAAAGTCATCAAGATCAACAATCCGGTAGATTTTGATTTTATCGAAGAAAAACTTACCGATGCCCCAAAACCCGGGAGCTTCAGATACAATTATAAAAATGTGGTGGCCATCGGAAACCTGTCATCAAGAAAAGGCTTCGACAACCTGCTGAAAGTATTTTCAAGGCTTAAAAACGAAAATGTAATGCTTCATATCCTCGGTGACGGACAAGACCGTGACCTGCTGCATCAGATGAAGGAATTTTTAGGACTGGAAAATGTTATTTTTCACGGACGGCAGGAAAACCCTTACCCGTTTCTGAAACATGCCGATCTTTTTATTCTTTCGTCAAGATATGAGGGATTCCCGAATGTGTTGCTGGAAGCCGGCGCCTGCGGAACCTATTCTTTAGCCAACAACTGTCCGGGTGGAATCAATGAAATTATTCTGGATAACATCAACGGGGAAGTTTCCGACATCGGGAACCATGAGGATTTTGCACAGAAAATCATGAGCGTCCTCCACGAACATCATGATCCGGAAGCTATTGAAAGCTGTATCAAATCCAGGTTTTCAAAACATATTATTCTGGATCGGTACGAAAAAGTTTTGCTGGATCTCGTAAAGCGTTAATTCTTCCGGTTTGCCTGCAGGAATCTGTTTCCATATTTTTGGGCGTTCAATTATTAAAAAATCAATTTTCATTCATGATTAAAATGCAGAAATTGGGATGTGCCTGTGAAAAGCCCACCGCATCCTATACGGAATTCAGAACTTCGGCACTGGGCATCGATCAGACCCACGGAAAAAATGCCGAAGTAAGCATTCAGCAGTGCAAACTTTGCCAGAGGATTTGGATAAGGTATGCTTTCCATGCAGATTCTACTCCTGAATCCGGCAAATGGTACAAAGGAATGGTATCCAAAAAAGACCGTCCGCAGATTACGCCTGAAAATGCTTTAGAATACATTGAAGGACTGGAGTGGTATGTCTACGGTGGTGGTTTTTTTGGAAATACGACAGCATTTGGCGTTGGGAAAATAGATATTTGATTTAAAGAATTAATTAAATCTATCCTTTACTCAAAGCAGTTATAATAATGAAGCGTAAAAACATAAAATATGCTAAATGTAAGTGCTGTGGGCTTCTCAGAGATCAATCGGAGGTATTAATAAGTTTGTCTGTTTTAAAAAATACAGATGTTGTAAGAAACTCTGATCATGAATATAATTTGTTTGAATTGTTGATTGATTCGAATTTTAAATGGGCCTGTGATCAATGTATTGATGATAAGAAAGCTTTAGTGTCAAACTTATCACAGCAAGGCAGAACGTTTAGTCCGGATTTAATCTATGATGATGTCAACTTGATATGTAAGAGATGTAAAAATGAATTTACGTTTACCAAAGAAGAGAAAAAAGTTTGGTATGAGCAGTTAAAATTCTACATAAAATCTATTCCTGTACATTGCTTGATTTGCCGAAAAGAAATCAGGAGATTTAAGTGTCAAAATAAAATACTTTCTGAGGTTTTAAAAAAGAATCCAAAGGATATGACTACAGATGAACTTTGGCAAATTGTTCAAATTTATGATGAATGGGATAAAAAAGATAAATTTAATTTTTACAGCAAACTTATTAAAGAGCGATTAAAATAGAGTTACCCAGAAGGTAATTTATTACAAACTTGATAAAACTCACTTTCTCACGTGGCAATTAATCGTTAAATTTGTAAGAACTAAAGAGATAATAAATAAACAAATTCATAAATAACATGAGTCAATTCGATGTTACCGTAATCGGTTCCGGTCCTGGTGGTTATGTTGCTGCAATCCGTGCCGCGCAATTAGGTTTCACAACAGCAATTATTGAAAAATACCCGACTTTGGGCGGAACCTGTCTTAACGTGGGATGTATCCCGTCGAAAGCACTTTTAGACAGCTCCGAGCATTTCGAGAACGCCAAGCATAATTTTGCAGGCCACGGAATCATCATCAACGAGCCTCAGGCTGATATTGCAAGGATGATCGAGCGTAAAAACGAGGTGATCAAACAAAATACGGACGGAATCAGCTACCTGATGAACAAAAACAAAATCACTGTTTTTGAAGGCGTAGGAAGCTTCGAATCTGCCAACCAGATTAAAGTAACAAAAAACGACGGTTCTACGGAAACGATCGAATCCAAATATACCATCATCGCTACCGGCTCCAAGCCGTCTTCTTTACCTTTCATCACGATTGATAAGGAAAGGGTGATTACTTCTACGGAAGCTTTAAACCTTAAAGAAATTCCTAAGCACTTAGTGGTCATCGGTGGAGGGGTCATCGGTCTTGAATTGGGTTCCGTTTACTTAAGATTAGGTGCCCAGGTAACCGTAGTGGAGTTTATGGATAAGATCATTCCGGGAAT
This sequence comes from uncultured Chryseobacterium sp., assembly GCA_913777465.1. Lineage (GTDB taxonomy): Bacteria > Bacteroidota > Bacteroidia > Flavobacteriales > Weeksellaceae > Chryseobacterium. The sequence continues at coordinate 64,515 of CAJYRQ010000013.1, read as the reverse complement.
GGATGGCGCTTTGAGCAAAGAATTGACGAAAGTTCTTAAAAAACAGGGCATGAAGTTTATGCTTTCTACAGCGGTTTCCGCAGTGGAAAGAAACGGGGATACCGTAAAAATTACAGCCAAAGATAAAAAAGGAGCGGAAGTAGTCGTGGAAGGCGATTATTGTCTTGTTTCCGTAGGAAGAAGACCTTTCACCGACGGTCTTGCCCTTGAAAAATCAGGGGTGGAGCTGGACGAAAGAGGAAGGGTAAAAGTAAACGACCATCTTCAGACCAATGTAGCGAATATTTATGCCATCGGAGACGTTATCCAAGGGGCAATGCTGGCCCACAAAGCGGAAGAAGAAGGGGTTTTCGTTGCTGAAACTCTGGCCGGACAGAAACCGCACATCAATTACAACCTGATCCCCGGAGTGGTGTATACATGGCCTGAAGTGGCTGGAGTAGGTAGAACCGAAGAGATGTTAAAAGAGGATGGTGTCGCCTACAAAGTAGGTTCTTTCCCGATGAGAGCTTTGGGAAGAAGCCGTGCAAGCGGTGATGTAGACGGACTGGTGAAAATCATTGCTGATGAAAAAACCGATGAAATTTTAGGGATGCACATCATAGGCGCGAGAGCAGCCGACCTTATCGCAGAAGGGGTAATCGCTATGGAATTCCGTGCCAGTGCAGAAGATATTGCCAGAAGCTCACATGCACACCCGACGTATGCGGAAGCGATCAAAGAAGCGGCCTTGGATGCAACGGCAAAAAGACCGATTCATATGTAATATCTTATTATACGGATAATCATTTAAAATATTTGTAAATTAGGAGAGGCATTGGCCTCTCCTTTTTTTAAGGATAAAATCATAAAATAAAACAGGATATGAAAAAGATAATCATCGGATTGGCTCTTGTGGCGGTGGGAAGTTATGCATCAGCACAGCAGGCCGGAAAAGCGGGAGAACGGCTGAAAAACGAAGCATCCGTTTCCGAATTGGGATCGTCGGATTCCAAAGCAAAAGTTCAGAACAACAACAACAACAACAACAACAACAATAGAGGCAACAATAACAATAACTCAGGATTCAGAAACGGGAATACCGACGGTTTAAGAATTAAAAACCCAAACTACCAGTGGAATCCGGATTACGGGTATTCAGAAGTTTTTCTCAGGATTCCCGAACAGGGATTTTTCAGCGTGGAAGTAGGGGACCAGTATATGTCCAACAATTCCGGGCGGTACCGGTTTTTCGATCTGCCGGCAGGAAGAATCCCGGTTTCCATTTATGAAAGCGGCTATCTCGTATACAGAACGACTTTAAATGTACGGAACAACAGCAGGATGGTCCTGGATTTTTTCACGACAGAAGGTCTGTACCTGCTGGATAATTATCCTGTACCAAACCAGTCATACGGTTTCAACAGCTGGAACGATGTGTGGAACAATCCATACGGAAGCCAGGGTGATTCGGACAACAGTGGAAATTACCCGAATGTTATGAACAACCAGGATTTTCAGCGGTTTTTTTCAGCCATGAAAAAAGAGGCCTGGTTCGATGATAAAAAGATCGCCTTCATCAAAGCGCAGGGCCGCCACGCCATGTTTACTGCAAAACAGATCGGCACTCTTGTAAAAGATTTAAGCTTTGATAAAAATAAAATTGCATTGGCTAAATTGCTTTTTCCACAGTGTGTCGACAAGCATAGATATTTCATGGTAGGGGATGCTCTGGATTTTGAAAGCAGCAGAAAGGAAGTAATGGATTATATTTCCAATCTTTAATTTTTCTCATCTTTAAATAAAAAAAAATGCGGAATTTATTTTTCTTTATTTCAGTCCTCATTTTTGGCTCCGTGTTTGGCCAAGATATTAGCGCTATCCGGAAAACCGTTGAACAGATCAACAAAGCCGGTAATTATACGCTAAAAACAGTGCCTAACGAATACTTCGTTGAGAAAGGGCAGGTTACGGATAATGGCAGCGAGCTCAAAGGATTTTATTATAAAGGGGAACTCAAGAAAATGGAATATTCGGTGAGCGTATCGGCATGGAAATATCTGACGGAATATTTTTTCGATCATGGCCAACCGGTTTTTGTTCATTTTAAAAAATACAGGATCTCAGGCGGGAACGGACTCCTGAAGCACCCGGTGCTGATGTCGGAATCAAGGCATTATTACCTGAACGGAAAGCTTATTAAAACTGCAGGAATATCCGGCAAACCAGAAGAAAAAAAAGATTACCTGAAAGAGGCTGCCGGGCTGAAAAAAGATTTGGAGGATTATCAATAGGTTGAAATCGGCAATTTCCGTACCTTTGTCGACTAATTTTATCATCCATGCAAATCGGAAAAACCCAGACTTTAAAAATTTCAGATAAAAACAACTCAGGATGGATCCTTACGGACGAATCCGGTGAAAAAGCTTTCCTTCCCAAAATTTTCATTCAGGATGAAAAAGAAGAAGGTGATGACATGGAGGTTTTCGTCTATCAGGATGATGGAAAATTAAAAGCCACCACAGAAATTCCGTTGGCGGAAGTGGATGAGTTTGCGGTAATGAGCTGTGTGCAAAGCCTGCCGAGCGGCGCATTCATGGATTGGGGGATTATTAAGGATCTTTTCATTCCGTACAAGCAGCAGAAAACCAAGATCATCGAAGGCAAAAGATATCTGGTGCACATTTATATCGATGAGGATATGGAGCTCATCACCGGAACCACCAAATTTAAAAGAAACCCGCAATACGAGGATCTTCCTTTTCAGAAAGGCGATAAAGTAGACCTAATCATGATGAATGAAAGCGAACTGGGCTGGAATGTGGTGATCAATAAAAAATACATCGGCCTGATCTATGCTTCCGATGTTTTCAAAAAATTATACCCTTTATCCGAAGAAACCGGATACATCAAAGCCATCCGGGAAGACGGAAAAATTGATGTTTCCCTGCAGCCTGAAGGATTTGAAAACATCGATGAATTCAAAAAGAAAATCCTGGATAAGCTGGAAGAAAATTACGGACTGCTCCACCTTTCAGACAAATCTTCTCCGGAAGAAATTAAAGAGGAGGTGCAGATGAGCAAAAAGAATTTCAAGAAAGCCATTGGTGGTTTATACAAAGATAAGATCATCGATATTTTAGAAGATAAAATAAGATTGTTATAAAACAAAACGAGCGGAAATTTCCGCTCGTTTTGTTTTGGTATTATTCCCTGTTCTTAATCAGCAGCCAGCCGGTATACACCCTGCCGTCGGATACTTTTATGGTATACCAGTAATTTCCTGTAGACACCTGGCTTCCGTTCAGCCTGCCATCCCAGGTCAGCGGTTTTTTGGAAATGATTTCCCTGAAAACCGGAAGGCCTCTGCGGTCGTATACATTGACCTCGGTTCCCGGATAATTTTCCAGTCCGGCAATTTTCCAGTGATCGTTGAAGCCGTCTCCGTTCGGCGTAAAGGTATTCGGGATATTAAAAATAGAGAACGGTTTCTGGCCGATAAAGCAGCCTCCTTTTGTTCTTAAATAAACCATGTATTCCCCGATATTTAAATTTGTAAATATATTGGAATCCTGCCAGGTGAAATTATCCAGCGAGTACTCAAAATTCCCAGTTGCCGAAAGAATGACCGTTGCGGAATTGTTGCTTACATTAACGGATACAATTTCCGGTAAAACCGTATAGCTTACCTGAATGCTGTCCGTATTCTTGCACCCGAAGCTGTTGGTTACCGTTACGGAATAATTTCCCGGAGCAGACACTGTAATCATCTGCGTGGTTGCTCCATTGCTCCACAGGTAAGAGGCATAGCCGCTGCCGGCATCAAGCGTTACGTTCTTTCCTTTACAGAAATCGATTTTTTCAGGAAGACTGAATTCCGGTTTTGGATTCAGGGCAATATTTAATCGTACGATTTTAAAACATCCGTCCGGTGTGGAAACCTTAACGTGGATTACGGTTGATCCAGTATTCAGCAGGTAATTGACCGGATTGGCTATCGGGTTCCCAAAACTATCCGTGTAAGCGAAAGTGTAACTTCCCGGGTTAATGATGATATTGGGTTGATAAGCGGTTAAATTAACGCTCATTGAATTTCCAGTTGTGGTGTTGCACAATGTCACGGAATAATCGTTAGCCGGGACATTATTGGCCGAAAGGGTAGCCATAACCGCAAGCTTTTCAGATTCGCAGTTGTTCAGCGTCTGCGTTACAAAATAAGTTGTCCCGTCAACAAGCGGAGTCGTCAGTGGCAAAATGTTTCCGGCGGCATCGTAAAACTTCAGAGCAGTTCCTGTAATTGCCAGGTTAGCCAAAGTCGGAGCAGAGGAAATACAGAAATCCTGAACGGGATTTCCCGTTGGCTTTGGGGTATTATTGACGGTTACCAGAATTGCAGTTTTATTGCTTTCACAGCCGTTGATGGTTTGCGAGGCAAAGTAAGTCTGGCCGTTCACTAGCGGTGTTGTTGTTGGCAAAAGAATTCCCGCTGCATCATACCATTTGATGCCCTGTCCGGTAATCTGGATATCGGCAAGGGTAGGGTGAAGGCTTGCGCAGAAGGTTTGCTGGGTGTTTGCGGTGGGAGTAAGCCCCTGTGTTGAAAAGACTTTAAAAGGAACTTTTACGCTTTCGCAGCCATTACTATATTGTGTGACATAATATTGATAGCCTGCAATAATATTAGCATAATTACTGATAAGGTTTCCTGCAGAATCATAAAAATGAATATTTTGATTGTTATTGATATTCAACTGATTCAAGGTCATCTGATTCACATTGCTGCAAAAATAAAAATCATTTACCGTTAATGCAGGTGGAGAATTCTTAATGATTACATTTACAGCAAGACGTTTAGGATTGTAGGGGCAAGATTCGTCCTGTATAGATGCATAATAAGTAACATTATTCTGCAAAGGGGTATTTTGAGCCAAAGGTAAAAGGGACACCGGAGAATTGTACCAATTTGTGTAAGAGGTATTCGGAGAAAGATCGGCTATCGTAGGATTTATAGAGGAACAGAAAGTCTGTATTTTATCACCATCCGGTGTTCCATTGTAGCATTTTCCAAATTTCTGTACAAATCCGTTGATGTCACCACTTGTGTATTTTATAATTTTAATATCCTGGTCGGGATCAAAATCCTGATAATTGTCATAATAACCGGTTAAAATAATATTCCCTTCATAATCAATGTTCTGGCTATATGAAAAAGAAGAGAAATCACTTTTATTGAAAATCAGTTTACCATCATTTCTAAACTTTAAATAATAAGTATCCGCATCACGGCTTAAGTAACTGTAATTGAGACCGAGATCCAGTTTTTTTACCGTCTCTTCTGTATTATTGTTTCCATTGACCACTTTAATGGTATTATCCATGTACCGAACAAAGAAATTAATGGTATTATCCGAATTGAGTTTTATGGAAAGAAAGTCATAAGAATCAATACCTTTAATCAAAGAATTCCATACCAAATGACCGTTGGTATTTATTTTGTAGATAAGCGTTCTCCCTCCGAAAGGCGCATTTATAGTGGCATTGGGAAAATTGATTATCTGAGCGTCGTAATAGGTACTTGCTGTATAAATGTTATTATCATTATCAATGTCGATCTTGGAATTCGAGGGAAATATTGCAGTGTAAGCAGATAGATTCTGGTACCAGATAAAATTTCCTGCATTATTAAATTTAGCCAGAAAAAGCCGGTTAGAGTAATTTGTATTTGCGGAAAAAGTATTGTTATCGATTTTTAAATAAGCTTCAAATCCCCCTATTACAATAATATTGTTATTTTTATCCACTTTTACACAGCTGATGGCAGGTGTATTATGAGCATGGAGCGGACGGGCCCACACAAAAGATCCGTCCGGATTATTTTTCATAATAAAAATTCCATTAGGTGCCGGCAAATTATAAGTAATCGCAGGATCAGGATTGAAATCCGTATTGGCTAATGGCGGATAATTTACATAACTTCCTGTTGATATGATATTGTTGTTCTGGTCGACGGTACATAAAAGATTTGCTGCATAATTGTAGATGTTTCCGAATACATAATTTCCGGCAGCATTAAGTTTTACAATAAAAGAACTGGATTCGGTAATTCCCGTATTAAAAGTTGTGTTGGAATTCGGATCCAGTTTTAAATTGTATCCATCCGTATAGCCTGCGATAATTACATTGTCCTGCTTATCCACAATTAAAGATGTAATGGCAGATACGTAGCTGGAACTGATCTCCTTTACCCATATAACATTTTTATTCTTATCAAGTTTTGCAACAATGGCTCTTGAAGTTTCGTTTGCTGACGTTGTTTTGGTAATAGCATTAAATGAAATGGTATTAACGCTTGGAAATGCAAATCTGCCGTACTTTCCAGCTACATAAATATTTCCCTGGGAATCTGTATCGCTTAAATTAATAGTATGTTGAGATAAAGAAATGGTACTGGTAGTTTGAAAATTCCACAGATGATTTTGAGCCAAACCAAATCCAAAGTATAAAATCGTCAGTAGAAATAAAATTTTTCGCATTGGTTACTAATTTTTCCGGCAAAGATATAAAAATGCACTCCTTCAAAAGAATTAAGAATTCTCCATCTTGATCCTGCGGTCAAAAACCTGATGCATATCATAATAATTCTCTTAATTATTTTGTTTAACAATTTTGTCAAAACAATTGATTGATTTAAATTTGCACAAAGTTGTTTAACAAAAATGTCAAATCAAACAAAAAAAGACCAGACCCAGGAACTTATTAAGGAAACCACGAAGAATTTATTCTTTGTGAAAGGGAAGTTCGATGCCACCACCCAGGAAATTGCCGATGCGGCCGGTGTCAACAGAACCCTGATCAATTACTACTTCCGCTCAAGGGATAATCTGATCCAGATTATTTTTGACGAAGCGCATAAAGTAGAGCACGAAAAATCGGAGATCATCATGAACTCGGACCTTCCTTTCAAGGAAAAAATCGGTCAATTCATCGAAAGCAGCCTTTCTACCAGTCTCCAGTATCCGTATCTGGAAACCTATATTGTTTCACAGATCAATAAGGGGAACTGCCACAAAAAAGATATTGAGGAAGGCCAACTGGAAAAACTCTATAAGGATATTGAAACGGAAATGGAATTGGGAAATATCGAAAGAATGAAACCCATCCAGTTTCTCCTGAACATGATTTCTTTATTGGTATTTCCAAGTGCCGTACGGCCTTTGCTCATGGAAAACCTGATGATCAATGAAACAGAATTTGATAAGATCATTTCCGAAAGAAAGGATATTATCCTGAATATGTTATTTAAAAATTAATTAAAAAGGTTAAAGTAATTTTTAAAATGAATCGTCCTTTAGAAATAAATTCACTGAAAAGAACAATCCTATTAAAAATAATAAACGAAGTATAAGATTATGAAAAGTAAACGTATAACTGCAAGAAAGCTAAAAATAGGAATAGCTGCTGCATTTATGATGTTCGGTTTTTCATCGGTGTCCGCCCAACAGCAGGTTTCCCTTCAGGAAGCCATCAAGCAGGCACTTCAGAACAAAGCGGAAGCCAAAAAAGCTGCTTTACAGATCAAAAAAGCCGAATACAAGATCGATGAAGCCAGAGCCGGGGCTTTACCCCAGATCAATGCTACTGCGGGGCTTACCTACAACCCGATTATCCAGGAATCATTGCTGGAATTCGGAGGACAGCGAATAAGAGCCCAGCTGGGACAGCCGTGGAGTTCCACTGCATCCGTACAGCTGCAGCAGGCCATTTTCGACCAACGGGTTTTCACCGGTCTTAAAGCTGCAAAATCCACAAGGGAATTTTATGTTTTAAATGCCCAGCTTACCAACGAACAGCTTATTGAAAATGTAGCCACGGCTTATTACCAGGTGTTTGTTCAGGAAGAAAACCTGAAAACCGTAGATGCCAGCTATGCCAATACGGAAAGGGTAAGAAATGTGATCAAAAGCCTGGTGGATAACGGCCTGGCAAAATCAATCGACCTCGACCGGACCAATGTTCAGCTGACCAATATCGGATCCAACAGGCAGACGCTGAGAAATGCCGTGGAGCTTTCCAAGAATGCTCTGAAATTCTATATGGGCGTTCCGATCAGCACCGATATCGAACTGGAAGAAAAAACCATTGAGCCTAAACCTGAATTGATTGCCAGCACGGTAAACCTGGATGAACGTACCGAAGTAAAAGTTTTAAATAAAAACAGGGAACTCTTGGTTTACAATAAGAAAGCAACGGAAGCCTACCGCTATCCTACAGTCAATCTCGTGGCCAACTACGGGTGGGGAGCCACCGGAGCCAAGTTTCCACTAACGAACGGCATCAACAACGGGGTACTTTGGAGCGATTACTCGGCGATCGGCTTAAATATCAACATCCCGATTTTCAACGGAGGATCTACGAAAGCCAAAATCAACCAGGCGGAAATCGATATCCAGGATCTGGATCAGGATATTCAGAACACACAGCTAAGCCTGAGCCTGGACTACCGTAATGCCGTAACCAATATGGAAAATGCGCTGATCAAAATTGATAATACAAAGGATAATGTAGGCCTGGCCGAAAGGGTTCAGAAAAATACACAATCCAACTATCAGTATGGTCTTGCAACCCTGACGGAAGTACTGGATTCTGAAAATGCATTAACGGAGGCCAAGCAGAATTACGCCAATGCATTACTGGATTACAAACAGGCGGAAATTAAGCTGATAAAAGCAAAAGGTGAACTGAATACATTACAAAACCCATAATAAACTACAATGAAAAAAACTCTAATATATATTATCTTGGCCGCCGTGCTGATTGGCCTGGCAGCCTATAAAATTGCCGGTAACAAAGAAAAGCAGACGAAAGAAGTACAGGAAGTGGCCCGGCAGGTAGATAAAATAAATGTGAACGTGGTTACCGCTTCAAGGGAGAATATCAACACCGATTACTCTGCCAACGGGACCTTTATTCCGAAGCAGGAATCCAACCAGTCTTCCGAGATTTCAGGACGTATTGTAAGTGTTCTGGTAAAAGAAGGATCCAGGGTAGGTGCAGGCCAGGTATTGGCCACCATCAAGAAAGATGCGATTGAAGTGGATGTTGCCCAGGCACAGAACAATTTACAGAACGCCATTATCGATAACCAGCGTTATGAAAACGCTTTTAAAACCGGCGGGGTTACGAAACAGCAGCTTGATAATTCGAGATTGCAGCTGAAAAACGCACAGGCCGCAGTTCGTGCACAGGGCGTTAGGGTAAACGATACCAGTGTGCGTGCGGGAATCAGCGGAACCATCAACAAGAAAATGGTGGAACCGGGAATGGTGGTAGCTCCCGGAACGGCTTTATTTGAAATCGTAAACATCAATTCCCTGAAACTTTCCGTATTGGTGGACGAAAGCCAGATCGGGAAAATCCAACTTGGTCAGGAAGTTCCGATTAAAGTCAATGTACTGCCTGACGAATCTTTTGTCGGAAGAATTACCTTCATTGCTCCTAAAAGTGATGCGTCCCTGAATTTCCCGGTGGAAATTGAAGTACAGAACAGAGGAAACCTGAAAGCCGGGATGTATGCTACCGCTACCTTTAAAACGAACAACGGTGCGGAAACCCAGAATATGCTGACGGTCCCTGCAGAAGCCTTCGTAAACGGGGTAAGCTCAGGACAGCTGTTTATCGTAAACAACGGAACCGCCAAGCTGATCACTGTACAGACCGGAAAAGTATACGGCGATAAAGTTCAAATCGTAAGCGGACTGAAAGGAGGGGAGCAGGTGATTACCAGCGGACAGATCAACCTCGACAACGGTTCCAAAATCAATATCGTAAAGTAAGAGCAGATGAAGTTAGCAGAAATATCCATTAAAAGGCCGTCCCTGGTTATCGTACTCTTTACGATCCTTACGCTGGGCGGTTTATTAAGCTACTCCATGATGGGGTATGAATTGATTCCGAAGTTTGAAACCAATATGGTCACCATTTCTACGGTCTATCCCGGAGCTTCGCCTGCAGAGGTGGAAACTTCCGTGACCCGTAAAATTGAAGACGCCGTAGGTTCTTTGGAAAATGTAAAAAAGGTAGAATCTTCATCATACGAAAGTTTATCGGTAATCATGGTTCAGCTGAACACCGGTGCTGACGTCAACTACGCATTGAATGATGCCCAGAGAAAGGTAAATGCGGTTTTGGCAGATCTTCCGGATGATGCCGATCCGCCATCACTGAACAAGTTTTCATTAGACGACCTTCCGATCATGACGCTGAGTATTACCAGCAACAAGCTCAACAACAAACAGCTTTATGATCTTCTGGATAAAAAAATCGAACCGATCTTTTCCCGGGTGAACGGGGTTGCCCAGGTGGACCTGGTCGGCGGACAGGAAAGAGAGATTCAGGTGAATCTGGATGAAAAGAAACTGCAGGGGTACGGACTGTCCATCGGTGATGTACAGCAGGCCATTCTTTCTTCCAACCTGGATTTCCCGACGGGAGCCTTGAAAACAAGAACTTCCAGATCGACGATCCGTCTTTCCGGAAAATATAAAAATGTAGCCGAACTGAATAACCTGGTGATTTCCAGCAAAAACGGTGCTCAGGTAAGGCTGTCGGATATCGCGACGGTTTTCGACTCACAGAAAGATGTTGAAAAAATCGCAAGGTACAACCAGAACTCTACGATTTTGCTTCAGGTAAAGAAACAGTCGGATGCCAACGCGGTAGCCGTTTCGGAGCAGGTGCAGAAAACCATTGCCCAGGTGCAGAACGACTATAAAGTACAGGGACTTCAGGTGAATATCGTAGATGACTCCACCGACTTTACTTTAGAGGCGGCGGACCACGTAATTTTTGACCTGTTCCTGGCGATTATCCTGGTAGCAGTTGTGATGTTACTGTTCCTTCACAACATCAGAAACGCGTTTATCGTTATGGTGTCGATCCCAATGTCATTGATCGCCACGGTGATCGGAATGTACCTGATGGGCTACACCCTGAACCTGATGAGTTTACTCGGACTTTCACTCGTTGTAGGTATTCTTGTGGATGACGCGATTGTGGTACTGGAAAACGTATACCGGCACATGGAGATGGGAAAAAGCAGGATCCGTGCGGCTTACGACGGGGCTTCTGAAATTGGGTTTACCGTAACCGCCATTACCCTGGTAATTGTGGTGGTATTCTTACCGATCGCGATGAGTTCAGGATTGGTATCAGATATCCTGGCGCAGTTCTGTGTAACGGTGGTTATTGCGACGATGTTATCGTTATTGGCTTCATTTACCATCATTCCATGGCTGTCTTCAAGATACGGAAAACTGGTACACCTTACCGGGAAGAATGTTTTTGAAAGATTTATCCTTTGGTTTGAAAAACAATTGGAGAAATTCACCCACTGGATCACCGGCATTCTGGAATGGGCTTTAAAAACTACCCTGAGAAGGGTAATGACGGTAGTGGTAACTTTTATCATCCTGATCTCTTCCTTCATGCTGGTGGCATTCGGATTCATCGGAGGGGAATTCTTCCCTAAAATGGACAGGGGCCAGTTCCTCGTTCAGATGGAATTGCCGAAAGATGCTTCTGTAGAAAAAACCAACCAGGTAACCCTGGAAGTTGAAAGATACCTGAGAAACGATAAAGACGTCGTGGATATGATTACCACGGTAGGGCAGCAGTCTTCCGGGTTCGGAGGCGCACAGGCTACTTTGTACCAATCGGAAATCCAGGTGATCTTGGTGGATAAATCGGAACGTAACGAAAGCACCGATATCAAATCGGCCAAGATTAAAAGAGCTCTTGAGGAAAAATTCACCGGGGTTGAATTCAAGACGGCGCCGATCGGATTGATGGGAGCGGATAACGCACCGATCGAAATGGTAGTAACCGCCCAGGATAACGAAACGGCCAACAAAGAAGCAAACAGGATCCTGAACCTGCTTAAAAAAGTTCCGGGTTCAGTGGATGCCGAATTGTCTACTGATAGCGGTAACCCTGAAGTTCAGGTGAATATTGACCGGGATAAGATGGCGGCTTTAGGTCTGAACCTTTCCAGCGTTGGACAGACGATGCAGACGGCGTTCAGCGGGAATACCGACGGAAAATTCAGAGCCGGGGAATATGAATACGACATCAACATCCGTTTCGGTGATGCCAACAGACAGTCAATTGATGATGTGCGGAACCTGATGTTTACCAATCCTCAGGGACAGCAGATCAGATTAAGCCAGTTTGCCGACGTAAAAATGGGATCCGGACCGAGTTTGCTGGAACGTAGGGACAAAGCGCCTTCGGTAAAAGTAAAATCCAAAGTGGTAGGTCGTCCGGTAGGGGATGTCGCCAACGAGTGGGCAGCGATGTTCATGGATAATGAAAAAACAAAACCTGCTGGAGTATCGTACATCTGGAGCGGGGACATGGAAAACCAGACCGAAGGTTTCGGTACGTTGGGAATTGCCTTATTGGCAGCGATTGTATTGGTATACCTGGTAATGGTTTCCCTGTATGACTCCTTCGTCTATCCGTTCGTGGTATTATTCTCCATTCCGCTGGCACTGATCGGGGTTATGGTAATCCTGGCCATCACCGGAAACTCGCTGAACATCTTTACCATGCTGGGGATGATAATGCTGATCGGTCTGGTAGCAAAGAACGCGATCATGATCGTCGACTTTGCCAACATGCGTAAAGCGGCCGGGGCCAATACCCACGATGCACTGATCCAGGCCAACCACGCCCGTCTCCGTCCGATCCTGATGACAACGATTGCGATGATCTTCGGGATGATCCCGATCGCGATTGCCAAAGGAGCAGGAGCAGAGATGAACAACGGTCTCGCATGGGTAATCATCGGAGGTCTTACCTCATCGTTATTCCTGACGCTGATCATTGTACCGGTGGTATATTCCCTTTTTGATTCTGTTCTAAGAAGAATGGGCAAAGGGCAGCCGATAGATTACGAAGCGGAAATGAAAGCCGATTACAAGCACAGAGATTTAAGCGAAGACGGATTTACGCCGAAACATATCGACTAACTATTATTAACCAACCTTTAATTAACCGAAAAGCGTATCAGCAATGATGCGCTTTTTTATTTGCTTTAAAATGCTGAATTTTTACCATAAAAGGGACAAAAGATATTGATGCTGCTTAATAAAGTTAAATGTTTGATGTGTAATGAAGCGCACAAAGTTTTAAAAATGTATGATTTTTACGATCCCTGGTTTAAAGAAATGACCATCACAATTGTCTAAAGTTATAGAAGCCACACGATCATCTGTAAAAATCTTTGAAATCTGAGGTTTATAAATCTTTATCCTATTTGTCATTGACTACGTCGAATCTTCAATTTCTGAAAGAACCTAAACGCGAATCTTTACCCACGATTCTCTAATACTATATTGAGATCCCTATGGGATGACAAACAGCGTATTGAAATTATGCTCATTCGGTAGCTGAAATTCTCAAAGCCTTTATTAGCGTCTTAAGAAATCTTTCGAGAGCCGCAGGATGGCATTATGCCAATATGAGTCTAAGTTTATATTCTGTTTTAACAATGAACTATTTTAATCCAAAGCTGTATATACGCACTGTCAGGCTTAGGCTCTCGAAGCCATGCCATCATCCGTGAAAATCCGTGTCATTCGTGAAAAAATCCGTGTCCTTTGTGTTTTAATTCCCAGGCTTCCGGAAATACCGAAATAAAAAAAGCTTCCAGGGAAAACCTGAAAGCCTTTTTATAAATATCTTTAGAAAATTAATCGGCCATTACTTCACCGGCTTTGCGGTAAACGAAGCTTCCGTAAATATGTCTTCTGGCAAAACGGCTCGGCGAATCGGCATTCACCATTTTGATGTAGGTATTTCTCGGAACACTCAGGTATTCATAAATATTTCCGTTGAGGTGCTGGACCGTAAGGATGGATTTTTCCAGGTAAAAATCCTGAATATTGGAAGTGGTAATCGTCTCTGTATATTCCTCTTTGTATTTCTCCTGTGTTTCCGGATTGATGCTTACCAGGAAATGATAAGCCTCGATTACCGATTTGCTTTTCTCTTCCGCTTCCAGTTTTCCGGCTTCGTCGTTGATGAACTTATCAGGATGCGTGTCTTTCATCGTATTCCTGTAGATGGTCTTCAGTTCCTTTAACGTTACGTTTTTATCTACTTCCAGCAACTTTCTGTATTCGCCTAATTTTTTCATATGGTTGGATCCTTATTTCGGGGTGCAAAATTAAGGTTTTAAATTTTAAAAATCATAACGTATTCATTATTAATTTATTTCTATTTTAAAATTTAAGATAAAATTAATAGCAGTCAGTAATGGGTGATGAAAAACTGTTTTAATGTGCTAACCAATGATGTTATTTAGATTAAAAGAATGATGTAAAGAATTTGGCAACAGATTTCAAAAAATCAGGCTCTTATAATATTGGATGGATATATTTCCTTGATCAGTCTTCTCGTAATCATTAAATTCGAAAATAATCTTCTCGTTTTCTTTATCTAAAAAGCAATTTATGCTACCGTTAGGAGAAAGATTATTTTCCATAGTTGCCGTACTGACAATCAGTTTGTTTTTAAGATTAAATAAGATAACGTTTTGCGTTTCATCACTCGTAACCACAATAATGGTGTTCCTGACAGGAGAAATGCCCCAGGAAATGATGTTGTCGATACTTTTGTTCAGGGTTTCATTCAGGAAGAATTTTTCCTGCGTTTCAAAATTTTCGCAGATAAGATCTTTACCCGTCATTGCATAAAATATTCCGTCAAAGGAATCAAAATGGCCGGCATAATGGTAACGGGCTTCACCGGTAAGGATTTTTTCTTTGCCGGTTTCCAGATCGACTTTAACCACCACTTCATTATTCGGATCCAAAGAGTACCATTTTACCAGGATAAGCTTATGGTGTTTTGCTGAAATAATATTTTTATTGAATAACTCGCCGCCATAAGTCCGGCTGTTCCATATTTTATTTCCATTTCTTAAGGCTTCAACAGAATAATAAGGTGGTCCCATTCTGATTTCGCCTTCATAGCTGCATTGAAGGCTGTATTCTTTATCTGAAATTTTGTCGCTGATAATGAAGGGATATTTTTCGATGACGGAATCTGCATACTTCTGATCTTCTATGGGAATAATGGTCATGCTCTGCTAATAATTTGAATTAAAAGTAATTAATAAAATAAAATCATTTATTTCTCATCCTCTTTAGAATGTAGTATTTTCATGGAAATATTCATAAGCCAATCCCTCTAAATCTCCACCTTCACAAATTAAATGATTGTCCTCATCATAGATTTTAAAACTTTCCTGTGAATTTCCGATAGCTGCCGAGCCATCCAGACCAAGCAATAGGGTGTAAAATGTATCTGTCAGAAGATCAGAAATTATATCTTTTAGCTTTTCATTTTGAATTTTATCTAAATTTAATCCCTTTATTTTCGTTGATACAAGTGTTTGATGTTCCGGTTGATACAAGTGTTTGATGTTCCGGTTGATGATCGAAGCATGAATTAAAAATATTCTGTTTTTCCTGATAAAAGTTTTTTACAAATTCTTCGGCAGTCATTAAGTATTAATTTCTGATAAAGATAAACAAAAACAGGAGCCGCGAAAGGCTCCTGAAAAATAATATCAATAATTAAAGCATTTATAAAGCGAACACTTCACTCATTTCTTTTGAGGCGGCAACCATCGCAATCAGCGCTTTTTCGGTTTCTTCCCAATGCCGGGTTTTCAAGCCGCAGTCTGGGTTTACCCAAAGCTGTTCTGCCGGAATCACGGCCTGTGCTTTTTTCAGCAGCTCCACCATTTCTTCTTTGGACGGAACCCTTGGCGAGTGGATGTCGTATACGCCCGGACCGATCTCATTCGGATATTGGAAATCGGAGAAGGCGTTCAGCAATTCCATCTGACTTCTGGAGCATTCTATTGTAATCACATCCGCGTCCATATTGGCAATATTCTGAATGATATCATTGAATTCAGAATAACACATATGCGTATGGATCTGCGTGGAATCTTCCACGCCGCTGGCCGAAATCCGGAATGCTTCAACGGCCCATTTCAGGTAACTCTGCCATTCGGAAGTCCGTAACGGCAGTCCTTCACGGATCGCGGGTTCATCGATCTGGATAATCCGGATGCCTGCTCTTTCGAGGTCGGTTACTTCATCACGTATCGCTAAAGCAATCTGCTTGCAGGTTAAAGAGCGGGGCTGATCGTCACGGACAAAGGACCATTGAAGAATGGTAACCGGTCCGGTCAGCATTCCTTTTACCCATTTTTTTGTTAAGGACTGGGCATATTCCGACCAGTAGACCGTCATTGGAGCCGGACGGTGAACGTCTCCGTAAATCACCGGCGGTTTTACACACCGGCTTCCGTAACTTTGTACCCAGCCGTTTTGGGTGAAGGCAAACCCGGCCAGCTGCTCTCCGAAATATTCCACCATATCGTTTCGTTCGAATTCCCCATGAACCAGCACATCGATTCCGATTTCCTCCTGCCAGCGGATGGTTCTTTCGGTTTCTTCTTTCAGTAAAGCATCATATTGTGCGGCACTCAATTCTCCTTTTTTGAATTTCGAACGCCAGGCTCTTACCTCTTTGGTCTGAGGAAAGGAACCGATTGTAGTCGTCGGGAATAACGGCAGCTGAAGGATATCCTGCTGGGATTTTTTTCTTGCCTTAAATGGGGAAGATCTCTTCGCATCTTCTGCAGTGGTTACATCAACGCGGTCTTTTACTTCGGGATGATGGATTAAGGCTGAGGTGCTGCGGTTTTCGATGGCCTTTTTATTTGCGGCTAATTGCTGAAGTGTATGGTAATCCGGATTTTCCGAAGCTAACTTTTTTAAGACCACGATTTCATGGACTTTTTGTTTGGCAAATGCCATCCACTGCTTGATTTCACCGGACAGGATCTCTTCATTGTTTTCCGCATCAAGATCGGCAGGCACGTGGAGCAGCGAACATGAAGGTGCAATAAACACCCGTCCGGAACCTATTTTCCGTACTGCTTTATCAATGAAATGTAAGGATTTTTCGAAATCATTTTTCCAGATATTCCTTCCGTCAACGATTCCCAAAGACAGGCTTAGTGTTTCAGGAATTGCCTGTAAAACTTCATCCAGCTGTTCAGGACAACGCGCCAGGTCGATATGCAAAACGTCCGCCGGCAGGGATGAAGCCAATGAAAGATTGTCCAGCAAACCTTCAAAATAAGTTGCCAGGATAAATTTCAGATCCGGAAAGTACTTCCTGATTTCAGAATAAACAAACCGGTAAGTTTCTTTTGCTTTCTCACTGAGATCCAGTGCTAAAAACGGTTCATCAAACTGGATGTATTCCGCTCCGTGGTTTTCAAGTTCTTTTAAAATCTGAAGATATACCGGTAAAAGCTTATCAGCCAAATCCAGCTTATCAAAACCTTCCTCCTTTTCTTTTCCCAGCAAAAGATAGGTTACCGGACCGATCATTACCGGCTTTGCACGGATCCCTGCTTCTTTTGCACTGATAAATTCTTTAATGATCTTATCTGAAAACAGGCTGAACTCCTGATCCTTGCGGAACTCAGGAACGATGTAGTGGTAATTGGTATCGAACCATTTGGTCATCTCCATCGCGGTGATGTCCAGACCCTCTTTCTGGAACCCTCTGGCCATGGAGAAATAAAGATCCAGTTCGTGTTTTTGGGAAGCGATTTCCTGATAACGCTGAGGAATGGCACCTACCGTCAGCGTCATGTCCAGCACTTGGTCATAATACGAAAAGTCGTTGCATGGAATCAGGTCGATGCCTGCTTCCTGCTGCAGCTTCCAGTTGTTTTCTTTGATGGTCTTGCCGGTCTCCAAAAGAGCGGTTACATCGGTTTTGCCTGTCCAATACTGCTCGCAGGCTTTTTTGAGTTCTCTGTTGCTACCAATACGCGGATAGCCAAGAATGTGCGTTTGCATGTTCTTAAAACTTTTAAATGAAACAATAATTTTAAAAGCTCTTCAGATGCTTCGCAATGCACGCGGAGAAAAGAATTTTAAGAAATAAAAAAGATACCGTAAAGACGTAATTTTCCCATCGGATCATGGGATCGGCTTGAAAATTTTTGTACTGCGAAATAAAGTTTTAATCAGCCCGATTTCACCAAAATAAAAACAGAACCAATAACCCAATATGGAAAAATGGAAAACCCATTAATTTCCAAACCGGTAATTCCGAAGTTCAGATTAATTTATAAATAAAACCGTTGGCTCTAAAATAAATCCATTCAAAAATTCAAACCAAAATACGTTCACAAGTATCATCTGTATGACTCAAAAGCTCCAGACCGCGAGAGCATTGTCAATCCGGAACAGGCAGGTCTCCTGACTTGTAACAGTTTCTGTCATCCTTCCCGTTTGCACAGTGGATCTACTCGGACAAAAACCTTTGGGGTATTACTTACAGTTGCGCGACAGCTCGTGATTCTCACACGATTCCCTATTAATCTACTTTACGTAAAACCTTTTCCGTTTGATGAAGGATGTTAAAGAACTATTTCCGGACAAATGTAGGAAATATTTTTTATCCCCGTTAACGTTTTACCCTGTTAACGTTTATAACGTTAACAGGGTAAACGCCAACTCCAGCGACTCCGCGATATGCCGTTCCAGCATTTTGCTGTTTTCCAACGGATAGTAAAACTCTTTCGGATTGACGAATACATTATTGTATTTCGTACGTTCGCTGACACCATCCACATCAATGGGTAAAAGGCCCCGGTCTTTTTTGCGTTGTACGGTATTAAGGCCTTTGGAAGTCACTTTGGATTCCACGCAACCGACCAGTGCGCCTCTTCCCAGTACATCAAAACAAATCACGGTGTAAATTCCGTTAGGAACCAGCTGGCCCGGCGGGAGGATGCAGGCGTAGAGGACGTGAGGTAAATTAGTGATCCCGCGGGAAATTTCGACGGATAGATTGGTACCTTTGAATTCTTTGTATTTATTTTGCAGAGCTCCTTTAAAACCGCTCAGTGCATCGCGTACCATCATCATCCCGGGATCGTTGGTGCGCAAAGGCTGGCCTTTCACGACCGGATGGACCTGGCGGAATTCGCAGATAGCGTTGAAATAATCGGTGATTAGACGGTTCTTCATATAAGGGATAACGAAATTAGATAAAAACGGCTCCTGTAGCCCAGTCCAGTTTATTCAGCAGATGACGGATTTTCTCCGGACAGTTTGGACAGACAGTGATAAACCTTAAAATTTTATCTGATACCAAGGTGTCGTAGGTTTTTAGTGGACTGTTGCAAAATTTACAATGACCTTCCTGCGTGATTTCATTCATAGCTTCCAGATTTTCAATTTCGATAATAAGTTCATTAATTAAAATCTGAATAGCATCTTTCCTTTCTTCAAACTGAATTTTTGAAAATTCGCTGAAAGCCAAGCATTCCGATTTCATTTTTTGAAAAGTATCTTTTCTCACACTATAAGATTCAAGAATGTATTTCCTGCAAAAACCATTTATTCTGTCCGTATAACCTGCCGCTCTGAATATTTTCTTTGCATTCGGGCTGTCTAATCTGATCATACTGAAATTTAATTTTTAAGATTTAGCTTCGGTTAAAGGAAATCACTTTCTCTGCCATTAATTTCAGTTTCAGACGATCGGCATACTGATGGGGAAATTTTTCTTTTTCCATTTTCGACAGCCGGAAATAAAAATTATCCCGTGCTTCTTTCATTTCGTCATCTTCCGTCTCATTTCCGGGGCGTTCTACAACTTCAAGATAATGGACATAATGCCCAAACTCATGAAGCAGAATCCGGTACAATTGTGTATTTCTCGAAGGCTCAATGCAGATCGGTGAAACATAAGCTTTTTTATTGTCGGTAAAATCATGCCGATCTTCCTGCAACCTGATAAATTCTTTCTGATCTTCAACCGTCATCCTTTTAGGCCAGACGAGCTTCTTATTGAGATCTACAGCATCCAGGATAATGGCAGGAGCATATTCCTGCTCAAATTCAAAGCTTTAAACGAGCCTTCCCCAAACCGGAGAAACAATTTCCTCTTTTCTTTTAGGCTGGCGTAAAACAATGAATTTAAGATCGCCGTAATCTTCTGAGGGAATATGGGTAATTATTTTTACAATATCGTTTACAGAACATGAATGGAAACAGTTTTCCTTGTCTCTTCAACAACAAATAAAAACTCATGCCCATTGATCACTCTTATTTCCCGATGATGTTTTCCAATTCTTTCATAGAAAGATTTCAGGGTTCCGTAAGGCGTTGCTATATTCAGTTTATTATTTTTGCTGAAACCCTGATTCTCAGTTCCGGTATTCCTGTTCCGGCGGGTTGGATTATACATGAAGTTAATAATTATTCCGTTCGCTGGTAAATATGTGTGAGCTTCGCATTCTTAATAAAATCTTCCGTAGATGTATTAAGATCCGCTTTTTTATCGGTCAGTTCAAAATAATAGGCCATCATATTCGGGAACTTCGGGTCTTTACACAGTACTTTGAATCTTCTGACGGCAGGATCCGAACTTAAAAAAGCCTGTTCTGAAGCATTGCTCAGGCTGATGTTGTTGACATCAAAAGCATCTTTCCAGTTTTTCTGAAGCCTGGCAAACCGTTTCTGCGTCCTGTCGCTGTCTTCATTTTCAAACTTATCCACCTGAAAATCGGTAAGAAGCTGCGGGTACACCAAGCCTTCTTTTAAAAGCATAGTGGTTATTTTATCGGAAGGACTGTAGAAAACGGTTTTGTTATCGAATACCATCTGCTTGTTATTGACGGTTATCTGCCCGGCAAACTTTTTATAATTTTTCTTTTTATAGTCATCTTTAAAATGCTCGATCACGGCTTTATCTTTAGGTCCGGCCTTTGCTGTTTTCTGGGCAGCGGCGGAAACCGATAGGAGTAAGGAAAAACTTAGGGTATACAGAAGTTTCATTGGATAGGATTTATAATAAGAACGGTTGAATTTATAAAATATTTTTTATTCTCAGGTGCTGAAGCAGCATGATGGTTTTGGCATCTCTAATCTCTCCCGAATCGATCATGGTTAATGTCTGATCAAACGGGAGTTCCAGCACTTCGATGTCTTCGCCTTCATCTGCAAGTCCGCCGCCATCGTTGATTTTCAGCTCTTCCGAATATTCCGCAATGAAAAAGTGGAGGATCTCCGTTACGGATCCCGGCGACATATAGGCTTCAAATATTTTTTCTACGTGGGAAATTTTGTAGCCGGTTTCTTCTTCGGTTTCTCTTTTGATGCATTCTTCCGGATTGTCGTTGTCCAGGAGACCCGCACAGGCTTCAATCATCATACCCGATGCATTTCCGTTGATAAAAGTGGGCAGCCGGAACTGTTGCGTTAAAATCACCTTTTCCTCTTTTTTGTTATATAAAAGAATAACGGCACCATTTCCCCGGTCATAGGCCTCGCGGCTCTGCTGTTCAAATGTTCCGTCTTTTTTCCTGATACTGAACGTTACTTTCTTCAGCGTATACCAATTGTCGGACAAAATCTCCGTTTTTTCTATAGTCACTTTTGTATCGTGCATAATCTGGATAATCTGATTTTTAATTTTTTAATAAGTCTTTCAATGCTTCCGTCAGGTGAGGGAATTTAAACTGAAATCCTGCGCTTTGTATCTTTTCACAGGAAGCCCTTGAACCTTCCAGAACCGCTACCGATAGCTCGCCGAAGATCAGCTTCAGGATAAATCCCGGGACGTTAGGCATAAATAAAGGTTTTTTCAGCACCTGCGCAGCTTTTTCCGTCAGGTCCCTGTTAGTAGCATGCTCGGGAGCAACCGCATTGAAAGCGCCTTGTAGTTCAGGATTTTTCAGGGCAAATTCATACATCGAGCAGATGTCGTGAATATGAATCCAGGGCATATATTGTTTTCCTGTACCCAGCGGAGATCCGATGCCAGCCTTTATGGTCGGAAGCATTTTTTTCAGGGCACCTTCTTTTTCAGAAAGAACAACACCCGTCCTCATTTTTACGACCCGTTCCGCAGCCTGTTTGTTTTTAAATTCGTCGGCAGCCTGTTCCCAGATAACGGTGACTTTACTCAGAAAGTCATTTCCCGGTCCGTCCTCTTCGGTAAATATTTTTTCGGTGGTTTCGGTACCGTAATAGTTGATTCCGGAAGCGGAAACAAAGGATTTCAACTTTTGGTTATTCTTCTGTAAGGTTTTCAGAATCAGCCGGGCAGAATCTACCCGGCTTGAGATAATTTCTTTTTTTCTTTCATCGGTCCATCTCTTTTCGGCAACTCCGGCTCCGGCCAAATGGATGACATGCGAAATGTTTTCAAATGCAGCTTCATCAACGGTACCATTTTTAAGGTCCCATTCAAATTCACTGTTATGCTTTTTCTTCCGAGTTAAAAAACGGACAGTATATTCTTTTTCAAGTCTTTTTGATAATTCTTTGGCAATTAATCCGTTGGCTCCGGTAATCAGGACAGTTTCTTTCATGTTTCAGTATTAAGGAGATTTCACGACTGATTTTTTACAATCAGGACAAAGTCGTCATCCAGAAGTTTATAGCCATAATCGTAGATGAATTTATATTCGGATCCATTTTTATAAACCTTCAGATTGGTGAAATACTCAAAATCAAAACCCAAGCCATCAAGCCTAGACTTTGTAATTTTTGTCTTACCGTCGGTATTTACTTCTGTCAGGATCCTGTAGTTCCTGCGGAGCTTGTTATTCACATTCCGCATCAGGTTGTTGGAATCCTTATTCTGTTTGTTGTTGTAGGCATTCCGGCAGGCATCATTGCAAAATTTTTTGTCTGATCTTCCGATAATTTTTTCGCCGCATTCGATACATTCCATCATTTTTATTTTTTCAGTTGGTGAGGGTGAGTGTGTTTTTTTCTGAGAAGTTTCATCAGCCGGTTATGCGCCGGGTAGCTTCGGTTAGGTGTTATATTATTGAAAAAGAGTGCCACAAGCAGTAAAATCAGACAGCCTGACAGTACAGGCGACAGGACATACCAGAAGCCCAGTTCAGGAATTTTCCCTGTAGAGCTTACGGCAATCAATGCGGTGGCACCCCCGGGTGGATGCAGCGTTTTGGTGTACTGCATCAGGACGATTGAAAGAGCAACGGCTAAAGGTGCGGAAAGCCAGATAATATCCGGAACGATTTTATAAACGGTAACGCCCACTAAAGCTGAAAGCAAATGCCCGCCGATAAGATTGCGCGGCTGGGCCAAAGGACTCTGGATAGCACCGTAAATCAATACGCTCGAAGCGCCGAAGGAACCGATAAGAAAAATATTCTCCGTTTCCGAAAGACTGTGCGACTGGATAAAAGCAATAATCCCGATGCCGAAAAATGCACCCAGGAACGACCAGAAATGTTCTTTCCAGTCTACCAGCGTTTCCCGGTAAATCACATATTTGGAAACCCGGTATGTTCTTTTTATCGTCTTCTTCATATCTTCAAATATACGGATTTTATCCGTTTACAAACGACTACAAACGAATTTAAATAATTTTCTCCCGACTCAGGCAGTGGAATCTGGCAATCTTTGCAACAGAGATTTGAGAAAGCAGTGAACGTCTCTGATCTGAATATTAACTTTAAAAATTACACATTATGTCACTAAGAAACAAAATTACACTCATCGGGCACACAGGAAAAGAAGTAGAAGTAATCAACTTTGAAAACGGAACCTCAAAAGCCAGCGTATCTCTCGCTACCAGCGATCATTATACGAATGCAAAAGGAGAGAAAGTAGAAGAGACCCAATGGCACAATCTGGTTGCCTTCGGGAAAACGGCGGAAATCCTTCAGAAATATGCCCCGAAAGGAAAAGAACTTGCAATAGAAGGAAAACTTACTTACCGTTCTTATGACGATAAAGACGGCGTGAAGAGATTCATTACCGAGATCCGGGTAGAAGAAATCCTCTTATTGGGAGGCAAATAACCATAAAAAGTACTGCCATGAAAGTAAAAGTTTTTAAAATAAGAATAAATGAAGAATTCCTTCATAAAGATCAGAGAATGCTCGATGCTTTTCTGGAGTCGCACGAAATCATCAAAGTGGAAACGGCATTTGTAAATGATGAAAACTATTGGTCCGTAGTGATGTATTTCGACGAAATAAAGATCGCAAAGGATTCTGTAAAAGAGCCGAAACATGTAAAATATTCTGCAGAAGACGATGCCTTGACTTCCGATGAAACAGCAATCCTGGAGGCCCTGAAATACTGGCGATCTGAAAAAGCCAAAGAGCAGAATCTGCCGTCCTATTTTATCGCTACCAACAAGGAACTCTTGTCAGTAGCCAAATACAAACCGGCAAAGAAAGAAGAGCTTCTGGATATTAAAGGTTTTGGAAAACATAAGATCGAAAATTATGGCGAAGAAATCCTGGAGCTTCTGGAAAGCATTTGATTTGACGCAGAAACACAAGTGAAGGGATTATTATTTTTACCCGAAGCCGGAGATTATGGTGCTCCGGCTTTTTGTTTGTCTTAAAAGTCGGCTCAATTCCTTATTTTTGCTGCTTACAAATATTAATCATCATTTATCTATTATAAAATGAAACCAGGCTTAGCAAAAGGAACGAGAGATTTTACCGCATTGGAAGTTTCCCGAAGAAGATACATCATCAATACCTTACAGAGAAACTTTGAACTCTTCGGTTTTCAGCCGCTGGAAACCCCAAGCTTTGAAAATCTTTCTACCTTGACGGGAAAATACGGAGAAGAAGGAGACCGGCTGATCTTTAAGATTTTAAATTCAGGGGATTATACTTCAAAAGTGAATCAGCAAGATTGGGAAAATAAAAGCCAGCAGAAACTTACTTCCCAGATTTCAGATAAAGCCCTTCGTTACGACCTTACCGTACCTTTTGCAAGGTTCGTGGCCATGAACCACAACCAGCTTACTTTTCCTTTCAAGCGTTACCAGATCCAGCCGGTATGGAGGGCCGATCGTCCTCAAAAAGGCAGATTCAGGGAGTTTTATCAGTGTGATGCCGATGTGGTAGGAAGTGAAAGCCTTTTGCAGGAAGTAGATCTTATTCAATTGTATCTGAAGTCATTTACAGAGCTTGGCGTTTCCGTAACCATTCACATCAACAACCGGAAGATTCTTTCCGGATTGGCAGAATTCGCAGGAATTACCGATAAGCTGATCGATTTTACCGTAGCTTTGGATAAGCTGGACAAAATCGGGAAAGAAGGGGTCGTAAAAGAATTGCTGGAACGCGGAATCACCCGGGAATCCATTGATAAACTGGATTTCCTGTTTACCCAATCGGATGATGCACTGGAAAACCTGCTTCAGCTGAAAGAAAAGTTTGCCGGAAATGAAACCGGACTGAAGGGAGTGGAAGAACTGGAAACCGTTATTACCCAATCTTTAAACCTTGGAGTGGATATTCAGAACCTCAGGTTTGATATTACCTTAGCCAGAGGTCTGGATTATTATACCGGCGCCATTTTCGAAGTGAAGGCAGATGAAGTGCAGATGGGTTCCATCGGCGGCGGCGGAAGATATGATAATCTTACAGAAGTTTTCGGTGTGAAAAATATCCCGGGAATCGGGATTTCTTTCGGACTCGACCGGATTTACCTGGTAATGGAAGAACTGGGACTTTTCCCGGAAGAAGCAGCATCCAAAATTGAATACCTGTTTGCCAATTTCGGAGGAGAGGAAGCCCTTGAGGCTTTAAAAATCATCAGACAACTGAGGGAAAAAGGGATTTCTGCTGAGATCTATCCTGAAAATGCTAAGATCGGAAAACAGTTTACCTACGCCGAAAAGAAAGGCATCAGCAAACTTGTCTTCTTAGGGGAAGAAGAAATCAAAAACGGGACAGTAACCTATAAAGACCTTAAAGCCGGAGAACAAAAGACTGTTTCTTTAGAAGATTTTTTAAATAAATAATGAATCAGGTTCCGGAAGATCTTTTGGAAAAATGGCTTAAAGGCTGGTCTGTTTCGAGAGACAAGCCTTTGCCGGAAGCCTGGAAATCCGGATACAGGGTTCTTGTAGGAGATGAAGAGCAAAAAGTCAGATATGTATTTCCACAGGTAAATGAAGATTTTATCAGCCTTGCAGAATCCATCCGTGAGCCGTGGATCTATCTGAAGGTCTGCGCACATCCGGAAGAATTCAGCAGACTTATTCCCAATCGGTGGAAAATTCAGCCGCAGGGTTATATGATGTACGGTCCGGAAAAAATGATGGTTCCGGAAAAACCGCTACCGGTGGGCTATTCAATGGAAATTTTTCAGCAAAAGCCTGATGTTTTTGTTGCAAGAATCAATAGCGGGAATAAAGAAGAGGCGGCCATAGGGCGATTGATTATTGTAGACGGACTTGCCATTTATGACCGTATAAAAACGGAAAAAGAACATCAGCGGAAAGGGCTGGCCACTCA
The DNA here is from genome assembly GCA_913777465.1 of uncultured Chryseobacterium sp. GTDB lineage: Bacteria > Bacteroidota > Bacteroidia > Flavobacteriales > Weeksellaceae > Chryseobacterium. The sequence goes on along the minus strand of CAJYRQ010000013.1, from coordinate 38,114 downwards.
GATTATAAAAGAGCTTCATCGTATGGCAGCATTAAAAGGAGTTTCGGAAAATTTCCTGGTGGCTACCGGGCAGGGAAAACTTTTATATGAATTTTTGGGCTGGAAAATACACAGTTTTTACACCTCCATTGTGATAGAGAAGGAACATTGAAGAGAATTTTAAATAAAATAATCCAGGTTTGAAGCAGCTGCGATTAGATATGGTGAAGTTTTTACGGTTGATCATACAGTCAGCCGCCCATCTGAAAATTGCTTATTTTCTTCAAAGCCTTAAAAAACAAAATGATTTTGTAATTTGTAACTGAAAAACTTAAAACTAATAATGTATGAATACAATTTGCGGATTATGCGGTAACCCATTAACCTTAATGGATACGGCAGCAGGTGAAAATAAACTGGCAGACGGGCATTTGCTGTGCAACAGCTGTCTGAACCGAGCTGCTGCCCTCAACAAAGACGTCATCAGTAATCTTAATCAGTTTTTTCTTGCTGAGATTCGAGGAATTATCCTTCAGGGAAAAATCGGGGTCTCTGAAAACACCCACTCTTCAAGTTTTCAGAATACCGGAGCGCCGACTTTCGGATTTGGCGGTACACCGACGAGGTTCGATGAAATTCAGGATCAGATTGTTGCCCTGAATGCGAGATTAAGTATTCTGGCGAATGGTGAAGTAAAAGAACTGATTAATATTTTAGAAAGGGATGAAAAACTTATTGCCATTGCAGAAGCATTAACCATCCCCGGAAAAACAGAAGGGCTTATTTTTTCCACTTATAAGAGAGTGGTTTTCATCGACAAGAAAATTTTGGGAAATGTGCAGATCGATGAATATCCATATCACAATATCCGTTCGGTTGATCATGTGGAAAGCCTTCTGTATTCGACCCTGAGAATTATTTCTAAAAACGGTTCTTCAGCAGAATTCAGGCTTCATAATAAAAGCGACGGCAGAAAGTTCAGCAGCGCTTTCAGTCAGTATCTGAATGGCTATGCAGGCCAGTCCGCTTCACAACAACAACAACAACAACAACAACAACGAATTCAGGCTTCCTCTTTTGATCTTTATAACCTGCCGGATCAGGAATCGCCGTTCCAGCAGAAAAGCAGCCCTGAAACAAGCCCTCAAAATATATCCGGTGAAAAAAAAGAGTCAGCGGAGGTCATTATCCAACAGCTGGAAAAGCTGGGTAAATTAAAAGAGCTGGGTGTTCTCACGGAACAGGAGTTTGCCGAACAGAAAAGGAAACTGCTCGAAAGGCTATAAAACTGCCGGACACAATCCAATTAAACAATTCAAAAAGAAAATCACTAAGTTAATTATGATAAAATCATTTATTCTCAAAATCATCAACGGGAAATGGTCTGCTCCTTTTTTTATTACGGCCATCAGTATCTTCTTCTGGTTATTGATGTGGATTCTTCCCGTTACGAAAACCGTTTGGAATTTATGTTTTATTATTCCATTGTGTACCGGTTTGGTTTACACGCTTCTGGGAATTTCAAAATTATTCAAAAAGCGCTTTAAAGAAGGCTTTGTTCAGATCATACTTTCCGTAGTATTTACTTTTATCGCCTGTGTTTTTTTCTTCATTCTTACTCCAAAAAGCCCGTATAAAGAATATAAAGGCAATATTGTAAATCCGAATAATGTAAAAGTGGAGATGCCACTGGATTTCATCGGGATGGATGAGAAGCCGCTGGTCGAAGTAAAAGGCCAGGATGTTCTTTTGTATAATTATCAGCAGCCCGGACAGTATAAATACGATGTATTCCTTAATAAAATTGAAAAAGGGAAAATTTATCTGAAACTTTTTGATCTGACGACCAACAGGCTGCTGTCTGCAAAAAAGATTAAAAGAGAAACCCAACTGGAGGTGGAAAACACATCGGATGAACTGGAAGAATTCGAATCAGACAATATATTTGTCGTTGAAGAAGGCGAATGGGGAAATTATTACGGGAGCAGGGTAGAGGTATGGTTCAGGCCTGATGATTCTGCGAAGCCTGAAAGAAAACTGTTGGTGAAAAATTATGTGATCCAGGGGAATTAATCTAAAAAACTTTAATCATGGAGAATTATCTTGAAACCAACAGAAAATCCTGGAACGCCAAGGTTGAACCTCATCTGAAATCTGATTTTTACTTTGTAGACGAATTTCTGAAAGGAAGAACATCATTAAATTCCATAGAATTGGAGCTTTTGGGAGAAATAGTCGGTAAAAGCATTCTGCACTTACAATGCCATTTCGGCCAGGATTCCATTTCTTTATCAAGACTGGGGGCTCAGGTTACCGGAGTCGATCTTTCCGATACAGCAATTGAGGCCGCAAAAAATCTGGCCCGGAAAGCAGAAACGAGTACGGAATTTATTTGTACCGATTTATATAACCTGCCCAATATCCTGGATCGTAAATTCGATATGGTTTTTACAAGCTACGGAACCATTGGCTGGCTCCCTGATTTAAAAAAATGGGCTGAAATCATCAACCGGTTTTTAAAGCCGGGAGGAAAATTTGTAATGGCAGAATTCCATCCGGTGGTATGGATGTTTGATGACGACTTTGAAGGCATAAAGTATAATTATTTTAATGAAAAACCAATCATCGAAACTTATGAAGGGACGTATGCTTATCAGTCGGCCGATCTGGTTCAGGAATATGTGATGTGGAATCATCCTCTCGCCGATGTACTTCAGAACCTGATTCTGAATCAGATGGAAATCACACAGTTTAAAGAATTTGACTGCTCACCGTATCCCTGTTTCCGGCATGTAAATGAATTTGAAAAAGGAAAGTGGAGAATCCCGCAGTTCGGCAATAAAATTCCACTCGTATATGCTGTTGAAGCCATAAAAAAGTCATCGTAATTAAAACAACGATGACTTTTATATATGAATGTTAAAATAAATTTGTTTAGCTTACAACTTCCTGTGTCCTGTTTCTCAGATCATCTGCTTTATCCTGAGCCTGAGATGCTACATCACTTGCTTTGTCTTTTACCTGAGAAGCTACGTCGTTGGCTTTGTCCTTTACCTGAGACGCTACATTGTTCGCTTTGTCTTTAATATCGTTGCTCCATTTGTTCAGGTTGTCTTTTGCGGTATTGATTTTGTCTTTTACCATTTGCTTATCTTCATCAGAAGAGTTTTTGTATTTCCAGTATGCTAATGCTCCTAAACCTACTAATGCCAATAAACCTTTCGTTTTATTTCCCATGATTTCTATTTTTTAAATGTTAATATTAATGTTTGATACTAATCATTATGTAAAATACGTGCCAAAAAAAACGACTGATTTATAAAATAATGTTAAAATTAATTGAAGACCTCAAAATTTTCCCCGTCAAAACTGGCAAATACCATAGTCGGATGTGAGTCCTGGTGGAAAATATTTCCTTCCTGATCAATAGCAATGGCTCCGGCAAAACCGTCAATGGCTTTTAATTCTTCAAAAGTCCTGGTAAAAGCATGCTCCAATGTCATCCCGTCGGTAACGCGGGTTACAATTTTAGCGGCAGTGGCATTGCTTACAATATCTTCACCTACACCGGTGCAGCTTACTGCGCAGAAAGAATTGGCGTAATTTCCGGCAACGGTTGCAGAATCGGAGATCCGTCCCGGGATTTCAAAACCTTTGCCTCCGGTGGAAGTTGCGGCAGCTAGTTTTCCATCCTTATCGATGGCAACACAGCCTACAGTTCCTTTTCCGCCGCTTTTCCGCTTTTCTTCATACTCTCTTCTCCTTTGCGGAATTTCAGTAGAGTAGTTTTCAAAGCCATGTTCATCAGCATATTTTTTGGCCCCGCTTCCGCCGAGAACACGGTCGTCTTCCCCGATCAGGGCTTTAGCCACGAGAACCGGATTCTTTACGTTTTCGATATTAATGACCCCGCTCATTTTTTCGGTTTCCCCATTGATGATGGCCGCACTCATCCTGATAATTCCGTCGCCCTGGATCTGGGAACCGGTTCCTGCATTATACAATTCGTCATCTTCCAGCAGCGAAACGGCATAAGCTGCCGTATCAAATGCAGAATGTGTCTGTAAATACTCGAATGCCTTCATGGCAATTGCTTTCAGGGAATCCTGTTTGGCAGTTTTTACTTCGTGGCTCTGGTCGCTTTCCGAGAAAAATCCGCCGTGAATGATTATCTTCATATATTTTGTATTTGATGGTTTTAATTTGCAGGTGATGGTATTAATAATTTTCGATTGAAAATCAATCATTATTCATCACTTATAACTACCTGTCCTGCGGAATCGGGTTGAATTGGGAATTTTCAATCGTCAGGGTTTTCGTCGTCAGATCATAATGGTCGTTCATGGACAAAACATGAACCGTCAAATTATCGATGGAAATCGGTTCGCCCAGATTGATATTGGTAAGGTTGGTATCTTTAATGAATCTTCCGTCTACCAGGATGACCAGCCCTGAACCTACGGCTGTCATGACTTCATTATGAATGAAAAGACCGGTATCTTCACCAAGGCCGATCCCCAATGTTCTCGGGTTATTCACCACTGCCTGGAAGAGCCTCCCGATTCTGCCCCGCTGCACAAAGTGGGTATCGATGATTACATTATCAATTAATCCCAGACCCTGTGTGGTCTTGATTTCACCTTTCAGCAATGCTTCAGAACTGCTTCCCTGATAAATCATATTTTCAGAAGCTGCCGCTGCTCCGGCAGAAGTCCCGGAATAAATGAAATCCTGTTCCTGGTATTTTAATAAAATGGTATCATGGAATCTTGTTCCGCCAAGAATAGAGGTCAGCCTTAATTGGTCTCCTCCGGTAAACATCACCACATCGGCGGCATTTGCCCGTGCCACTATCGCATCGGAGTTGGCCTCTTCACGGTTGTGGACATCCAGTATATTGACATTCTGGGCACCCAGAAATTCAAAAGCCTTTTTGTATTCGGATCCTACAATCTGCGGAATCTGGGAAGCGGTTGTGATAATCTCAATTATCGAATCTTCCTTGTGTTTAGATTCGTTGATGATTTTTCTGAGAATGCCTCTTTCAAAAAAGTTGAGGTTTTTTTCTATGTTCTGATCAAAATCGGTTTCGGCAAAACTGCCTTTATTAACAGCGCCCCCGATTACAATTAATTTTCCAACTGGTTTAATCATAGGCTGCAAAGTTAAAAAATTATTAATAGGTAGAGAAATTCGTTGATATTGAAATTAATCATGGAGATTTAATATTTATTGATGATTTTCATTTATTTTTTACAAATGTTTAATTGTGGTATAGTTTCGTTTGGGGTTTTGCATTATCTTTGATACTAAATGCAGTTATTGTTAACTATTAAAAATGCAAATAGACTATGAAAATTGAGAAGATACAGGCATTGCGCGGCCCGAATATTTGGAGTATCAGAAGGAAGAAGCTGATACAGATGAGGTTGGATCTCGAAGAAATGGAAAATTTTCCTACCAATAAAATCGACGGCTTCAGAGAAAGAATCGAAAAACTGATTCCTTCCCTGTGGTCCCACCGTTGTTCCGAAGGTACCGAAGGCGGATTTTTCCACCGTATTGAAACGGGAACCTGGATGGGCCACGTGATCGAGCATATCGCACTGGAAATTCAGACGCTTGCGGGAATGGACGTCGGTTTCGGGAGAACCCGTGAAACAAGAACGCCGGGTGTGTATAATGTTGTATTCAATTATATCGAAGAAAATGCCGGAATTTATGCTGCGGAACAGTCTGTAGCCATTGCCGAAGCATTGATTGAAGGGAAAGAATATGACCTGAATGCCTGTATCAAAATGCTAAAAGAAATCAGGGAACGGGTGCGCCTTGGCCCTTCTACCGGAAGTATCGTGGAAGAAGCGGTTTCCAGGAGAATTCCGTGGATCCGTCTGGGAACGAATTCCCTGGTTCAGCTGGGGTATGGCGTAAACCAGCAGCGGTTCCAGGCAACCATTACCGGAAACACCAGTTCCATTGCCGTAGACATTGCATGTAATAAAGAGTTAACAAAAAGAATGCTGCACGACGCGGCAATTCCTGTTCCGATCGGGGACCTGATCACCGATGAAGAGGGTTTGGATGCCGTTGTAAGAAAAATAGGATATCCGGTGGTAATTAAGCCCCTGGATGGCAATCACGGAAAAGGTTCATCAATTAATGTAAACGATTGGGAAGCTGCAAAAACCGGTCTGGAGCACGCCCAGAAATATTCCGGTAGAGTTATTATCGAAAAATACATTACCGGCTACGATTTCAGAGTTCTGGTTATCAACAACAAGATGGTGGCGGCCGCAAGAAGGGTTCCTGCCCACGTTGTAGGTGATGGTGAGCTGAATCTTCAGCAACTGATTGACAAAGAAAATACAGATCCGAGAAGAGGCTATGGCCACGAAAATGTTTTAACTGAAATCCTGATCGATAAAGATACTACTGAACTGCTGGAAAAACTTCATTATACCCTTGATACGGTTCCCCAGAGAGGAGAGGTGGTTTATCTGAAATCAACGGCCAATCTATCTACCGGAGGAACTTCGATTGATGTTACCGATATGGTGCATCCGGAGAACATTACCATGGCGGAAAGGATTTCAAAAATTATCGGACTTGATGTCTGCGGAATCGATATTATGGCCGAAAATCTTACCCAGCCCCTGAAAGAAAGCGGCGGTGCCATCATTGAAGTGAATGCGGCCCCGGGATTCAGGATGCACCTGGCTCCGAGCGAAGGGCTGCCGAGAAACGTAGCTGCCCCGGTGGTGGATATGCTTTACCCTCAGGGAAAACCTTTTACCATTCCGATTATTGCGGTGACGGGAACAAACGGGAAGACAACAACCACGAGATTAATCTCCCATATCGTTAAAAGCAATGGATACCGCGTAGGCTTTACAACTTCAGACGGTATTTATATTCAGAATACGATGCTGACGAAAGGCGATACCACAGGCCCTCTTTCAGCAGAATTTATCCTGAAAGACCCTACCGTGGAATTTGCAGTCCTCGAAACGGCAAGAGGCGGGATTTTACGCTCAGGATTAGGATTCTCCCAGTGTGATATCGGGGTCTTAACCAATATTAAGGAAGATCATTTGGGATTGAATGACATCCACAATCTGAAAGATCTTACCCGTGTAAAAAGGGTGGTTCTCGACAGCGTAAAGAAAAACGGATGGAGCGTGATGAACGCCGATGACGAATATTCCATGAGGATCATCAACGATCTGCATTCCAACATCGCGATCTTCAGTATGGACGAGAATAATCCGCACATTAAGAAATTTGCGAAAGAAGGAAGAATTACCTGCGTGTATGAAGAAGGTTTTGTAACCATTAAAAAAGGCGACTGGAAAATCAGGATCGGAAAAGCCAAAGACTTCCCGATTACCATGGAAGGAAAGGCCAAATTCATGATCGAAAATGTGTTGGCTGCCAGTCTGGCCTCTTATCTTCACGGCTTCGGAATTGAAGATATTTCAAATTCCCTTCGCACTTTCATCCCAAGCGCACAGCTTACTCCGGGACGGCTGAATGTATTTAAATTCAAAAGTTTTAAAGTACTGATTGATTTTGCCCACAATCCTGCCGGCTATGAAGCGATTGAAGATTACCTGAAAAATGTGGAATCCACCAAGAAAATAGGCATCATTTCAGGCGTTGGCGACCGACGGGACGGCGATATCCGGGAATGCGGGAAGATTGCCGGAAGAATGTTCGACCACATCATTATCCGCAACGAAAAGCACCTTCGCGGCAGAACCGAAGACGAGATCAACGGACTGATTATCGAAGGCATGCAGTCTTCCGGGAGGGATGTGAGCTACGAAATCATTCCCAAGGAAATTGAAGCCCTGAAACATGCCATGGGAATGGCTGAAGAAGGGACCTTCATTACCGCCCTGAGCGATGTGATTTCCAACGCCATCGATCTGGTTCAGGAATATCAGGCCAGGGAACTGATGGAGGACGATAAGGTTCAGTAAATAAAACTAATATAAAACAAAATTTCGGCGGCATCTCAGATGCCGCCGAAATTTTAATATCATTGAGCCCGGAAAGATGAAGGTACGGTTTAAAAAAGATTTGTCAAATTATAAAAATCTGGACGAATATCTGGTCATCGGATTTGGTTTTCATGAGAATAAAGCAAAGTTTTACCTCATTGCTGATGATAATCTTGCTGTCGGCTATGCGATGCCGAAACATTTTGATATCATTGATAACAATACCGACGGTTACATAAGAAGAGATGATTTGAATTCAGGAAGAGAATTTTATCTGGAAGCTGAAATGAATCATGCAAGGAAGGATCTCAGAAACTGTCTCGAAATAAATAATCCTTATGAAAATATTAGCTATTTCGCGGATAAAAAGTATCCGGTTTCTATAGATTATGAAAGAAGTATGCTTAATGAAGATAATAAACTAAGCCGTATCGAAGGTGCTTTGTTATTTATCGATCAGTATGTGTACGAACACTTTTGGGATGATACTTACCGGGAAGGCCTGGAATTTTATAAAAGAGATTCGCTGGATGATCTGCTTGAAAAGAAGATAAACGAACCTATACCCATTCCGGTCATTCACTATAAAGATGAACTTCTGAAATTTATAGGAAAAGCATTAGGAATAGGAGAGCGGTCAATGAACCGGTCTGATGATTATGCCAAGCCTCTTGCAGATTTAATCTGTGCTCTTTTCGTGAAAGAAATTGCTTCCGTCCAAAAGCTTGAATCATTGTATGATAACTGTTTTGTTATTGAGTACGAAAGCAGGTTTTATGTTTTAAGCAGGTATTGGGCATCCTGATTTCGTAATAAAACTAAAACCTCCGGGTTTCCGAAGGTTTAATATTTAAAGATGTTCCCAGGCTGATTTTATTTTCTGCATTTTCACCATATAAAAATAGAGTGGGATCAACTCCAGCCGTATCGTAAAGCTGACATTCGGAGCGGTAAATGGAATAACCACCATCATGATGATGCAGACGGCAATACCGATGATAGCATCAATAATAGCGGCCTGAACGGCCCATTTCTGTTCAAACCACAAACCGTAGGCTACAATTCCCTTATATATGAGCAGTAAGGTGGTAATGATTCCCGGCAAAGTATAAGAATGAGTGGCGGTAATCCCATAGAGCGACAGGTCGATCTTATTCAGAAACGGCCCGATGATTAAAAAAACAGCCGCAAATAAACCTCCTATTAAGAAGAACCATAAAAATATTTTGATCCACAGAGGCAACAAATTTCTTCTTCTTGTAAAATTTTCTTTCGTTTCAAATTCCTGAAAAGATGAGCTTTCTTCCATTGTATATCAGTTTTAAAATTATTCTTCCGCAAAAAAGGCATTCGAGCTTCCGATCCAGATTGTATCTTTCTTATTGAAGTCGACATTCACCATGGCGGCTTTGGTCATTCTTCCCAGATTTTCAAGAAGGATTGGTCGTTCGTCTTTTTCGCGCCAAATATACAATAATCTGATTTCTGCTTTGGAAAAATCGCCGTGAATATCTTCGAAAACCGGCTCATACTGTACCTTTTTTTGCAGAATGTAGTTTTCCTTGTCCTCAATAGCATCAGTGATTTCCCGGGTTGGATTTAAATTCACGCCGCTGCCGGCAAAGGAGAACAGGGGTTTTAATACAAAATTCTCAAGGTTTTCATCTTCCGGGAATTCATGCAGGAAATAACTTTTCGGCACGAACTGATGTTGTAAAAGCGGCAGAAGGAATTTGGAAATCTTAAAAAACCAGTTCGGATGCGTTACCCAGGTAACGTCAACGTCTTCACGGAAATCGAACTCCGTCTTCAGATCCGGGATCCGGTCAAGCTCATCGAAAATAACGCGGTTGTAAATTCTTTTGATCTCCGTTAGGCTACCGTTGTTTTCATAAAACAATTGCTTACCCTCTTTTTTTATTTTGGTCAGGCAAACTGTTTTAATGCCCAACAGTTGTTCCGTATAGATAAAATCAATCGCCGTTTTCTGCTTTTCAGGATAAATTTCAAGAAGAACGACGTTTTCGGGATTTTCGTTGCCTACAATCAGTTCTTTTAAATAATTTTTAAAAGTCTCATCCGGCATTTTATTCCTGATTTCCGAAAGAAAAGGATAGACTTCACAAAAAGTATCTTCGAAAATCCTCTGGAAAGCATAAAGGGAAGGGAAGGCCTGAAGTTCGATCAGCTGAGGTTCTATTTCGCCGTTGTCACTTTTACAGATCCCGAAATCGATCGTGAAAAAATGCGGCTGGTCCGTATCGTTCGGGACGCGGCAGTTTTCCGGGATAGCCTTCTGTAAAGTTTCCGCTGGCAAAGCCTTGATCTGGTCGATGATGCTTTCGCTGGCACCGAGAAGCTTGGCTTCAAATGCTTTGTTCAGGAACAGTGGGCTTTCGGATATCCGGAATGCGGGCTCAATACCGCTTTTTTGTCTCAGGATTTCCTTTAGTTGAGCATACTTTTCCGGTGAAAATTCCTGATTGAACTGCTTTCTGTATTTTGGGATCATATTCTTTGCTTTTTGTGATTTAAAAAATCGGACATTTGATGCCCGATTTTTAGATATTTTTCTATTGTTTTTATTAAATGGTTGCTTGGGCCTGAATCAGGATATTCTTTTTCGCATGCTCCAGGAACCTCGGAAGAATCTGGGCCTGCGTTAAAACAATTTTATCTTCATCGTTAATCCGGTCGATGGTTTCCAAATATTTTTCCATTCCGAAATTTTCGATCATCGCCGCTTTGTTTTTTTCAACTTTCAGGTTTTCAATCATCCCGGCCGGATTGGCTTCCGGATGAAACTGCGTCCCGAAAATCTCTTCGGAAAAACGCACCGCCATCACCGCTCTTTCCAGATTGATGTGCGGACGGAATTTCTCTATGGCCACGATATGCATCCCCAGTTCTTCAAAACGGGCATAATCGGGTTCGATAAACTGGAATGCTCTGGAATCTACCCCATAAAAAGGATCGGGTAAATTTTTAAGCAGAAATTCCTGTTCACCTTCTTTGGTTTTATGAATCGGCATTACCCCGAAAGAGTAGGATTTTCTTCTGTTGATCGTTCCGAGTTTCCAGTGGATGCTGGCCAACTGAAAAGAATGGCAGATCAGGAACAGGTATTTTTTTCGGTCATTCGATTGATTATACTTAAAAATGCCATCCAGAAATTCTGCAAACCGGTCTTCCCATTCCAGGCCTTCCCGGTGCGGATCGCCCGGCCCGCCTGAGGAAATGAAAATGTCAAAATCCTCTACCGCCGGCATTTCATTCTTAAACCTTACATCAAATGTTTCAATATATACATGTTCTTCCGTACTATTCTGAAAGGCTTCGGAAATTTCTTTAATATTTTTAAATCCCTGATTCACCTGATTGTTGTTCATGTCGAGCAAAGCCATCCGTATATCCTTCATACAACCTAATTTTTGCAAAGTTACCGAAATATTATAAAGCCGTTTCGCTGTGGGTAATTCCGTATTCCGTTTCGGAGATCATATAATCCACTACTTTGGTAAGGTCGCTGGTCTCGTGGAATACCTTCAGTTGACGGTCTGCACCGGTTCCGTTTTCCAGGATTGTCCATGCATATTCCACTTCTTTCCGGCATCCCAGGTCATCCACGACATCGTCGATAAATTCCAGTAGCTCTTTTAACAAATCAGGATAGGGAACCGATTCTTCCTTACCGAAATCAATCAGATGGGCTTCGATGCCGCTTTTGGAGGCCCTCCATTTATTTTCATTCAGCAACAGCCTGCGGTAGCTTCTGAAGCTCAGGTTTTGCTGGTGCAGTTTGTATATTTTGGCAACCAAAGACTGCATGATGGCCGCCAGACAGACGGTTTCATCGATCCGCAAAGGCATATCGCAGATCCTGAACTCAATGGTAGGATAGAAAGGGTGAACCCGGAGGTCCCACCATATTTTCTTGGCGTTGTCTATGGTTCCCGTCTTTACCAGCAGATCCACATAGCTGTCGAATTCCGCCAGCGAATTAAAGAAGCTCGGGATCCCGGTTCTCGGGAACTTCACGAAAATTTCCTGACGGTACGATTTGAAGCCGGTATTCCTTCCGATCCAGAAAGGGGAATTGGTAGACAGAGCATATACGTGCGGCAGAAAATACCGCATCACATTCTGGATTCTTACGCCTTCCTCACGGTTTGGGATGCCGATGTGTACGTGAAGCCCGAAAATCAGATTGCCACGCGCCACATCCCCCATATCATCTACGATTTTATTGTAACGTTCACCGTTGGTAATGGTGTTGTGTTCCCAGTTGGAGAAAGGATGAGTCCCGCCGCCGGAAACCCGGAGTCCCTGTTCGTGAGCGGTTTTGATAAGATGTCTTCTCAGGTTCGTGAGTTCCGTTTTGGCCTCCTGGATATTCTGGCAGATGCCCGTTTCCATCTCGATCATGGATTCGTGCATTTCGTGCTTTAAATTTTCACTTAAAACCGCTTTTCCGCCTTCGATGATTTTCGAAACATGAGAAATCAGGTCCCTGCTCTCAACATCAATGATCTGATATTCTTCTTCGATTCCGATGGTAAACTGATGCATTTTTTTTCGTGTTTTTTAGAGGTTCTTATTTTACAGAATCTTTCACAAAGGTTCCCCACGAAATGTTCGGTTTTCCGGGAACGTATTCTTTTGCTTTTTCTACGGCTAATCTGGCAGCATGCTCCACAATCCAGGCAAAATTTTCTTCGCCCACCGAATTCCGGTCGGCATCGGGAGCCGGGTTGCAGAAATCGATGGCATAAGGGATTCCGTCGCGAACGGCGAACTCCACCGTGTTGAAATCGTAGCCCAATGCCTTGTTCATTTTAAGTGTATAATCATGAATGGTTTTCAAGATCTTTTTAAGTTCTTTACCCTCGGTTTTATGGGTTGTCTCGTATCTCAGATGAGGAGCATTTCTCGGCTCATAAGGCATGATGTGAACATATTTCTGGCCCAGGCAATACACACGGTAATAATCGTTGAAAACAATTTCTTCCTGCACCATCATCACCAGCTGTTCCGTTTCGCCCAGCTTGGCCCAAAGATCTTCCGGGCTGTTCACGCGGTACACATTTCTCCAGCCGCCGCCGTCGTGAGGTTTCATATAGGCCGGAAATCCTACGTAATCGAAGATATAATCCCAGTCGTGAGGAAATTGCAGGTTCCTGAAAGAAGTCTCCGATGTGTTGGTCGGTCTTTCATGAGAAGGAAGCAGGACGGTTTTCGGAAGCGGGATCCCAAGCTTGCTCATTAAAGCATTGTTGAAAAACTTTTCGTCGGCACTCCACCAGAAAGGGTTGTTGACTACATACGTTCCGTTCAGCGCTGCATTTTTCAGGTAAGCCCGGTAGAAAGGGACATCCTGGGAAATCCGGTCGATAATCACGGCATATCCGTAATCGGCTCCCTGTTCAAGCTTATCGATGTTCACCGGTTCGGCAATGATTTCTCCTTTGCCCAGTTCATTTACCTTATCAATAAATGCCCAGGGAAACGTATCTTCCATCCCGAACAAAATTCCTACTTTTTTAGCCATAATGTATTTTTTTAATGTTTTTATTGTGTATTGGATTATTAATATATTTTGATACTGATTTGAATGATCTTATAATTTGATCTTTGATCTCAGCTGAGTAGAACGCCTTGGCGAACTTAAAAACAGTTAGTAGTAAAAAACTTTGCGGACTTTGCGTCAAGATTCTTATGCTTACAGTTCATTCAGTTTAAGAAAAAAAAGCGCCGATAAAAGTCGGAAACACCATTCTCCAGAGCGGCCAGTCGTGGTTGATCCATTTCTTTTCATCGTACCAGAAATCAATTCCTTTTAACGTGAGGATTTCTGCCATTTCCACATTTTTATCCCTGCAGATATCCTGGTCGGAAGTGCTCAGGACAATATGCATGTGCTTGTATTTCCAGGCTTCATCATTTTTTACAAATTCCCTCGGACAATTGAAGTATACCAGGTCATCAGAGTAGCCGTCCATAAAATTCCTGATGCTGAATGCGCCTGAAAGACAGAACAGGTGCGATACGACATCCGGAAACCGGAAGGCGAAATTAGCGGCATGATATCCTCCGAAACTCGCTCCGGCAACGGCAACGCGGTGCGTATTGTGGAGTTTCTGAATATAGGGCACGAATTCTTTAATCAGGAACTGTGCGTATTTTTCGTAATTCCTGATCCGCTGTTGCGGCGGAATGCTTTCGTCGTAAAAGCTTTGGCTGTCGATCGTCTGGATGTTGTAAAGCTTTACCTTTCCCTGTTCCACAAACCAGTTGATGCTTCCGTTCAGCTGGAAATCATGGTTTTGGGTATAGAATCCCTGTGAAGTTGGGAACATAATGATCGGATAGCCGTAATGGCCCGTGACCTCAACTTTCAGGCTGGTTCCTAAGATATGGGAATAGTAATCGGTATGTTCTATTTTCGGCATTTTTTGTTATTTGGAGTTAAAGGTTTCAAACCTCTGATTTTATTTAAAGGATGGCAAAACTTAAAATAACACCGGTTTTCTTGTTTCCGGCGTAGTATATTTTACAAGTTATGAGGTGGGTTTATCCTTCGGAGGAAGGATATTCAGCATTTCAGCCTGGATTTTTTCAGCGGCTTTGTCCAGTTTTTCCTGAATGACGTCCGCATCCTTGGATTTATAGACGATTCCTGCATGATAATCGATCGGCAGGAATTTCACGGCTTCTTCACATTCAAATGCATTGTAATCAGGTTGCTGGTCTTTGATTAAAGCGATGATCAGACCGGCATAATATCCCGTCGGCTTCGAAACCTGATAATCTTTTCCCCGCAATAAGGCATCTTCAATTTTCGCCCATTCGCGCCAGATGTTGATGCTGCTTGACGCCTCCACCAGGTCGGGGATGTGTGCACCGCCAACCCGTGATGATGTTTCGAGAAAATAGTATTTGCCGTTTTCCCGGCTTCTGATAAATTCGGTGTGGGTCGCGCCGTTCATCAGTCCGAAATTGGAAAGGACTTTGGCGTTGGCTTTTTCCAGCTCCCGGAATTCATCCGAATACCGGCCCAGGGTTTTGGTTCTGAAAACGCCGCCTTCGTGGGAAACCTGCATCGGTGGAGCAAGATATTTTGAAGCGGAAGTAAAAACGATTTCTTTATTAAAGGTGAGACTGTCCACGTGATAGACATCACCGGGTTTAAAGCTTTCCAGTAGGAACAGGTGGCGCTCTTCGCCAAGGTTATTCAGGGCTTCCCAAAGCTCATCTTTGGAAGTCAGCTTTTTAATTCCCGAAGCAGAAGCTTCCGACCGTGGTTTCAGAACCCAGGGCGCAGGAACGGTATCGGCAAAAGCATTGACCTCATCATTGTTGAAAACAGCGGTAAACTCGGGAACATTGATGCCGGAATCTTTTGCTTTCCGGCGCATAGCCAGCTTATCCCTGAAATAGCGGTGGGTCGTTTGCCCCATCCCGGGAATCCTGAAGGTTTCACGGATCAGGGCTGCCTTTTCTACATCATAATCATCAAGAGCAATTACAGCATGTACTTTCCGGGTCTGCATCAGATGAGAAAATCCCTGAATCAGATGGTCGAGATTCCAGACGGAGGGTTTTACTTCGGGCATGTAAAATACCTCGTCGATGGCATGCCAGGGCCAGTTCTTCTCCTTAAGATTCTCAGATGTTACCAGAATTACTTTATTACCGAGTTTTTTCATTTCATCCATGAAATCATAACCCTTGTAATAGCATGAAATACACACTATAGTTTTCTCCTCCATACAATGTTTTTAGTTTTTTAATGGCTTTTCAAAAATAAAAATGATTTTTTATTAATTATTCAGTGTTAAAAATAAAAATATCATGCACTTTTGAAAAACCATATCAATGATACAGAGAATTTTTGTAATAAACTAATTTTTAGTGATAATTTTCGATTAAATCTGCCAGCAGCTGTACCCCAAATCCGGTGGCCGCTTTTTCTTTCGCATAGCCTACATTTCCGAAGGCGACTCCGGCAATATCCAGATGGGCCCACTTCGGATGGTTTTCTATAAACTGCTCCAGGAATTTTGCTGCTACGATACAGTCTCCGACCGGCTTCATGGAGATATTTTTCAGGTCGGCAACATCAGACCGGATATCGTCTTTCCAGATATCCCACAGCGGTAAACTCCAGAGTCGTTGGTTCGTTTTATCGCCGGTTTTCAGCAGAAGATTTTTCAGTTCTTCGTTATTTGAAAATAGGGCCCCGCAGGTATCGCCGAACATCCGCACCGAGCTTCCCGTTAAAGTCGCCAGATCGATCAGGAAATCGGTTTTAAAATTTTTAGCCAGGTAAGAAAGTCCGTCTGCCATGATCATCCGCCCTTCCGCGTCGGTATTCAGGACTTCGATGGTTTTTCCGTTATAAGCGGTAATCACGTCGCTCGGAAGAAAAGCTTTCTCGGAGATGGCATTGTCGGTAATGGGCAGCACTGCTGTGATATTCACCGGAAGCTGCATTTCGGCAGCGTAAATCAGTGTTCCCAAAACAGCCGTCGCACCGCCCATATCCGATTTCATATAGTGCATATTGTCCGGATTTTTCAGGGAGATTCCGCCGGTATCGAAGAGCACGCATTTTCCGACCAGTCCGAAGGTTTTTGCATTTTTAACGGCAGTCCGGTACTCCAGGATGGTAAAAGCAGCATCGTATGCACTTCCCTGGTTAACGGAAAGGTAAGCTCCCAGACCGAGTTCTTCGCATTTTTTTCTGTTGAAAACCGTGTATTTGAGATCGTATTTTTTAGCTAAATTTTTTAAATAAAGGCTGAAAATATCCGGTTTTTTAAGATTAGCCGGTTTGTTCAGCCACTCCTGGCAGGCGGTCTGTCCGTTGCTGATGGCTTCGGTCTTTTTACCGATATGGTCTAATTTTTTCTGGCTTAAATTTTCAAAGTGCAGCTCGAATTTAGGATTCCAGAAAGCATGTTTTTTTTCAAAAGGGTAGTGGTAAGTTCCGGTCAGCAGGCCTTTTACAAATTCTTCAAACTGCCTTTCGTTCATAAAGTCTGCTAACAGTAAAGTCGGGACAGCCTGTATCTTTTCTTTGTAAGCCTGGGAAAATTTCACGGCTACCTGCTGAATTTCAAAATTCTGAAGATCCGGTTTTCCCAGCCCGATAAAATAAGCGGTTCCTTCTTCATGGACATGGATAAAGACCTCATGCTTTTTACCGTTGAAAAATGTAGAAATATTTTTATGGAAATTCCTGTCGGATTTGGCCCATTCTTCCTCCGTAAACAGATGGAATACCTGGGTATAGTTTTTATTTTTTTTGTTGATGAGCTTCATAATGTTAATTTTTAATGCTGTCCTGCGTCGGTTTTACTTCTACAGGGTTTTCGATATTGTTGTAGTACAGCCATTCGATGGCTCTGGGAAACTCCTGCGACCAGTAGAATTCACTGTGTGTTCCTTCCGGATTGATGCTGATCCTGATCTCGCAGTCAAAAAGGTGTTTTTCTTCCCATCGTTTCATCGATTCTTCAAAAGCATGGATTCTTTTTACCATTTTAGAACCTTCCTGCGCGCCGCCGTAAAGATAAATTTTGGTTCTGAAGGGAACCTTGAAATTCATCATCGGAAAATTATTGTTCGGTTCCACCCAAAGAGAAGGTGAAAAAATCAAAAGCTTGGAATAGACTTCCGGGTAAAGGAAACCGCTGTAAATGCTGATCAGGGCACCTAGCGAGCTTCCGCCGATCCCCGTATTCTCCCGGTCTTTTTTGGTACGGTAGTTCCGGTCTACAAAAGGTTTTAAGGTGTCGGTGATAAAACGGATGTATTTCTTTCCTTCCGAACCGTTGGCAACATGGTCGTTATCGAAAATATATTCTTTAATCCGGTCGTCGCTGCCGTGTTCGATGGCAATAATGATGACGTCACCGCGGCCATATTCCGTAAGAACCGAAAGCTTTTTATCGATTTCCCAGTTGCCATAATCGCTGCCTTCGTTGAACAGGTTCTGGGCATCCTGGAGGTACAGCACCGGGTAGCTCTTGTCTGAAGTATAATAATCGTACGGCAGAAGTGCCCAGACTTTCCGGTAACGGTCGAGCTGCGGGATATAAAATTTATCCGAAATTATTTCGGCAATCGGAAAATATTCCGCTTTAAAAGGTCCCCAGTTCAGTCTCCATTTTTCTACGGTATCAGAAACGGTTCCTGCAGATTTCAACACTTTCCGGTTCGGAGTAATATTGCCCTGATGGTCCAGTTCCACATTTTCCCAGCCGCCTTTTGTGAATTTATATTCCACAAGACCCGGCAGCACATGATCTTCAATTTCTATAAAATATTGGTTGATATCTTTCCGCGTCAGCCGGAAACGCTGGTCCCTTGGATTCCAGCGGTTGAAATTCCCGGTGATGTAAATAATCCTTTCATCCTGTTCTGCGGTATGGAGTTCAAACTTCATCAGTGTCTCTGCTAAAAATTTAAAAGGATAAATTTATAAAAAATCTTTTTATGGCAAATAATTTCCTGAATCATGGTATTACTGGCTGAAAAACTTTATATTTGATAGAAACTATCAATAGAAGCCGTTTTACATAATAATTAATTCACTCATAATTAATATAGGTTGCCGGTATTTTTCCGTAGTTTCAGAGAAATTAAATTAAAATAAAAACCGTGATGAATTCGGTTAAAACATACACTCTTTTTACAGATCAGGACATTTATCTTTTCAGAGAAGGTAAGCATTATAAGCTCTACGATAAATTCGGGGCACATTCTGCAGAAAAGGATGGAGTACAGGGCGTTTACTTTTCAGTCTGGGCGCCCAATGCCAAAAAAGTTTCGGTGATCGGAAATTTTAACAGCTGGAATCCTAACGAGCATATCTTATTCCCCCGATGGGACGGCTCCGGAATCTGGGAAGGATTTATTGCCGGTCTTACCTGGGGAACGTTGTATAAGTATGCCATTGAGACCTACCGCGGTGAAATCCTGGAAAAAAGCGATCCGTATGCTCTGAGCTGGGAACAGAACATCCAGGCGGCATCACTCGTTTCCACCACCTGGTACGATTGGGAAGATAAAGAATGGATGGACAGCCGCTGGCAGAAAAATACCCTGAAGGCTCCCGTCTCCGTCTATGAAATGCATGTCGGATCATGGATGCGGGATGAGCATCATCCGGAAAAATTCCTGAATTACCGCGATCTTGCCGCAAAGCTTATTCCCTATCTTAAAGAAATGGCTTTCACCCATGTGGAATTTATGCCTCTGATGGAATATCCGTACGATCCAAGCTGGGGCTACCAGATTACCGGGTTTTATGCTGCAACTTCACGTTTCGGCTCACCGCAGGACCTGATGTTCCTGATCGATGAACTCCACCGGAATGGCATCGGGGTAATTTTAGACTGGGTACCTTCCCATTTTCCGGGGGATGCCAATGGTCTGCACCGTTTCGACGGTTCTTATCTGTATGAGCATGAAGATCCGCGCAAAGGCTTTCATCCCGACTGGAAATCCTATATTTTCAATTACGGAAGGAATGAAGTGAAATCCTTTCTGATTTCTAATGCCATGTTCTGGCTGGAACGGTATCATGCTGACGGATTGCGGGTAGATGCGGTAACGTCTATGCTTCATTTGGATTATTCCCGGAATGAAGGAGAATGGGAACCCAATATCTACGGCGGAAACGTGAACCTGGAAGCCAAAACGTTTCTTCAGGAATTCAATACCGCTGTATATAAAGAATTTGGCGACAATATCATCACTATTGCGGAAGAAAGCTCCGACTTTCCGATGCTTACCAAACCTGTTCATATGGGCGGCGTAGGTTTCGGAATGAAATGGATGATGGGCTGGATGCACGATACGCTGGCTTATTTTAAGGAAGACCCCATCAACAGGAAATTCTTTCATCACAAACTGACTTTCGCATCCATGTACATGTACAATGAAAATTACATGATGCCGCTGTCGCATGATGAAGTGGTGCATGGGAAAGCCAGCCTGATCTATAAGATGAAAGGCGACGAATGGCAGAAATTTGCCAATCTGCGGGCCCTTTATGTCTATATGTTTACGCATCCCGGGGCAAAGCTGCTCTTCATGGGCGATGAGTTCGGGCAGACCAGCGAATGGAATTTCAAGAAAAGCCTGGATTGGCATTTGCTCGATTTTCCAGTTCATAAAGGATTGCAGACTTTGGTCAAAGATCTGAACCTTCTTTACCGCAACGAAACTGCCTTTTACGAAAACCAGTTCAGCCCGGAAGGTTTTGAATGGGTGGAAGCGGACGATACGGATAATTCGGTATACATTTATTTGAGAAAAGAAAAAAAGGCAGGAGACGTTTTCATGATTATCCTGAATTTAACACCAAGGGTTTTGGATTATAAGGTCGGCGTCGATACCGGGAGCCAGTGGGAGATTGTTTTCAATTCCGATGATGGAAAATATGCAGGAAGCGGTGTTGAACCCGATATCGTCAGGAGTGACAAAGAAGAATATAAAGGATACCCGGAATCCATCAGTATCAAGCTTCCGCCACTGGCCGGGGTAATTCTGAGAAGAAAAGAAAAAAATATAGGCAAAACGGAAATAAGCAAAATAAAAGATAAGAAAGGTGATTCCGATATTAAACGATCCGGAAAGAAAATGCGGGGAGCTTAAAAAAAATTTTAAAGAATCACTTTCAGAGCCTTATGTTATAATATACAGAAAATGATTATCCTTTTATGTGGGCTGCATCCGTTTAACAGCAGAAAATAAGTAATAAATCTTCAGAATAGTAAAACAATAAATGATAGGAAGAATATGACAGTATTTCATATCAGCACGGAATGTTATCCGGTGGCAAAAGTAGGCGGCCTGGCCGATGTTGTAGGAGCTTTGCCGAAATATCAGAATAAAATTAAAGGGGTTGATGCGAAGGTCGTTATGCCCTGGTACAACAAAACTTTCACTCACGACCATGAGTTTGACATAGTTTTTGATGGGTTCATCCACCAGGGGCCAAACATGCTGCAGGTGCAGGTTTTAAAGGAAAAATCGGATGCGCTGGGGTTTGAATTGTATATGGTGAAAATCCCGGGATTGCTGGATCGCGACAATCCTTACGGCTATCAGGACGAAAACTTCCAGTTTATCGGTTTCCAGCACGGCGTGCTTCACTGGCTCAGCGCCATGCAGATCCGTCCGGATGTCCTGCACTGCCACGATTATCACACGGGATTAATTCCTTTTATGGTAGAACATTGCTGGGAGTTTTCCTTTTTAAAAGGAGTGAAAACCGTTGCCACCATTCACAATGGAGAATATCAGGGAATGATGAGCTGGGAAATGGCCAGGTATATTCCATCGTTCGACCGGTATAAATGGGGCCTGATGGATTGGGACGGACTGATCAATCCGTTAGCCAGCATGATTAAATGCTCCCATGCTTTTACAACGGTTTCCCAGGGGTATATGGAAGAGCTTTTTATCAGCTTTCGCGGACTGGAAAGCCTGGTGCGTGAAGAGTTCGGAAAAGCTTACGGAATCATCAACGGGATCGATACGGAGGTCTGGAACCCGGAAACGGATCCGATGCTGGATTTTAATTTCAATAATAAAAATGCAGTGGCACTGAAGAAAAAGAATAAAGAAAAGCTTTGTAAAGAATACGGCCTGAGGCCGGAACTTCCGCTGTTTGCCTTTATCGGAAGGTTTGCCACGGAAAAGGGAGCGGATTTTCTTCCGGACGTTGTCTGGAGAAGCATCACGCAGACTCACGGGGCTTTAAATATCATGATTCTGGGATCCGGTAATGCCTATATCGAAAATAAGCTGAAGGAATACGATTATATTTACAGCAATTTCGCGCTGGACCTCGGATATAAGGAACATCTTTCGCATAAAATATACGCTTCGGCGGACTTTTTGCTGATGCCATCGAGGGTTGAGCCCTGCGGACTGAACCAGATGTATTCCATGAGATACGGTACGGTTCCCATCGTAAGATATACCGGAGGATTGCGGGATACGGTAAACGATATCTCGACCGGCGGCGCAGGACTGAATTTTACTTTTCCGGGAGTGGATGATATTCTTCATGCGGTGAACAGGGCGCTGATGATTTACAATCAGAAAGGCATGATGGAGAACCTGATTCATGCCAATATGGATTTTGATTTTGCCTGGGAAACCTCGGCGGAGAAATATATAAACCTGTATAGAAACTGATAAATTATACCATTGAAAACTTTAGTTTCTATACAGCCTGAAATACCGGGTATTGCTTAGAAATTAGAATTATAAGAATTAAAAAATAAATGTACATATGAATCGCAATGTAATATCCATTGTTTTAGGAGGCGGAAGAGGAACGAGATTATTCCCTCTTACCTATTCAAGGTCGAAGCCGGCCGTACCGATCGCCGGGAAATACCGTCTGGTCGATATTCCTATTTCCAACTGCCTTAATTCGGGAATGAACAAAATCCTGGTTTTAACGCAGTTTAATTCAGCATCACTGAATTCACATATCAAAAACTCTTATCACTTCGATATTTTCAGCAAAGGATTCGTAGATATCCTGGCCGCGGAACAGAATGTAGAAAACGAAAGCTGGTACCAGGGAACGGCAGATGCCGTACGCCAGTCGATGAAGCACCTTGAAAAGTACGACTACGAATACATCCTGATTCTTTCCGGAGACCAGCTGTATCAGATGGACTTTAAGGAAATGCTGGATTTCCATATTGAAAAAGGCGGTGATGTAACCATTGCCACTATTCCGGTAAATGCAAAGGACGCTACCGGTTTCGGGATCCTGAGTTCCGATGACGAAGGAAATATTACTTCCTTCGTTGAGAAACCCGGTTATGATATGCTGCATGGCCTGAAATCGGAAGTTTCCGACGAAAATAAGCATGCCGGAAAAGAATACCTGGCTTCCATGGGAATCTACATCTTTACGAAAAGCATTCTGAAGAAAATGTTTGACGAAGGTGCCGGAGACGATTTCGGGAAAGACATCATTCCGAATTCCATCGGTAAATACACAACTTTAAGCTATCAGTACGAAGGGTACTGGACGGACATCGGAACCATTGAGTCTTTCTACGAAGCCAACCTGGATCTTTGCCAGGATTTCCCTCAGTTCAACCTGTTTTCCTCGTCACCGATTTATACGAGAGCGAGAATGCTTCCGCCGTCGAAAATCAACGGTTCCTATGTAAGCAAAGCCGTTTTTGGAGACGGATGTATCATTATGGCAGATAAAATAGAAAATTCCGTGATCGGAAACCGTACCAGAATAGACAAAGGTAGCACGATTGTGAATTCTTATGTTATGGGTTCGGATTTTTACCAGGGAACGGCAGAAATCATTGAGAACGACAACAACGGCCACCCGAATATGGGAATCGGAAAATACTGCTATATAGAAAAAGCGATTTTAGATAAGAACTGTCATATCGGCGACAACGTAAGGATCATCGGAGGCAAGCATCTTCAGGACGGCGACTACGGAACCCACTCGGTTCAGGACGGGATTATCGTCGTGAAGAAAGGAGCGGTGCTGAGATCGGGAACGCATATCGGATAAAAGGATGGAAATTCATTACCGATTCATCTTTATCACCCTTAAATAATTTTAAAAACAGAGTGGCCGCCATATTGGTCACTCTTGTTATTTTCTATACATTTGTGTCATGCGTTTTTTTAAAATCATAGCGGTGCTTGTTGTTTTGCTGATCGGGGCTTATGCGGCTTCGATGTATTATTTTGTGGATGAAAGCAAGGACTTTAAAATCGAGAAAGAGGTTGATTATCCTCTTGAAAAAGTCTTTTCACAGTTCAACAACCTGCAGCATTTCACGCGGTGGAACAACTTTTTTACGAGTTCCAAATCCGTTGATATAGACTATTATACGCCTTATGAGGGACAGGGAAGTTCCATCAGCTATGTGGATCCTCAGAACGATACCGATGGGGAAATGTTCATCCGGTATGAAAATCCGAACAAATCGCTCCGCTATCAGCTTTTCGAAGACCGTAATGAGAGTCCGACGGTCGTAGATGTTAAATTCAAAGCATTATCGGCAGAAAAAACGAAAATTACCTGGGTGGTGCATACCCCGAAGCTCTCTGTTTTGAAGAGGGTAGAAAATTTCTGGACGGAAGACCGTTTCGCTGAAAACATTGATAAAAGTATGACCAACCTGAAAAATGTTCTAGGCAATAAAGTGGAAAAGGACAACCAGATGGCAGCCATCAAATACGACAGCATTATGGTTGAAAATGAAGATGAAAAACTGCTTCTGGGAATCAATGTAAGTGCCTCCAACAAGAAAGACGCCCTGTACAAAAATATCGTGATGAATTATAACAAAATCTACAACTACACCACGATGGATTTAGGCAAGAAAGACGATGAATTCGGCTATCCGGTTCTGGTGACCGATGCGGATAATTACAAGGATAAGGAAGTCTCTTATTTCCTTGGAATTCCGCTGTCTAAAAAGTTCGGAGTTACCGATAATAATTTCAGTTTCAGGACGCTGAATCCGGCGCAGAATTACATCATGTATTACAAGGGAAATTATGCCGGAAGAGTAAAGGCGATACAACAATTAATCCAGAAAGCCAAGAAAGACGAGATGCGTTTTAATGATATTCGTCAGACTTTCATAGAACGCCCTGTGGAGGACCAGGATGTCAATATGAAACTCTCATTATCAGTATTTAAGTAAGAAAATATTTTATACTTTTTTTAATAGTTTAAAGGCTGTTCCAAGTCGGTTTTTTTTATTAAATTTGAAGCTTAATTCGACAAACAAATTTTAATAACAGATAAACTGTAATAATGGACAGATTTTCATTCCTAAACGCAGCTCATTCTCAGTTGATTGAGGATTTATACCAACAGTACTTAAAATATCCGGACTCTTTGGAACCATCATGGAAAGCCTTCTTTCAGGGCTTCGATTTTGCTTTGGAGAACTACGGAGACGAAGATAATGTTCAATATGTTCAGGCTCCGGCCGCTTCATCTCCTGTGGTACAGCAGGCAAACCAGGCCGCTTCAAACGGTGAGGTTCCGGAACACATCAGAAAGGAATTTAAGGTAGTGAACCTGATTGAGGCGTACAGGACAAGAGGGCATCTGTTTACAAAGACAAACCCTGTTAGGGAAAGAAGACATTATACCCCGACGCTGGATATCGAAAATTTCGGTCTGGACAAATCGGATTTAAATACAAAATTCAACTGTGCGGTTGAAACGGGAATGAAAGGACCTGCTACCTTACAGGAACTCATTACCCACCTTGAAAACATCTACTGCGATTCCATCGGGGTAGAGTATATGCACATCAACAATGTTGAGGAAAAGGATTACATCAAGCAGTGGCTTCAGGTGAATGAAAACCATCCGAGCCTTTCAGCGAATGAAAAAACGGAAATTTTATTAAAATTAAATCAGGCGGTAGCATTTGAAAATTATCTTCACACAAAATTTGTCGGTCAGAAAAGATTCTCCCTGGAAGGAGGGGAAACCCTTATTCCGGCATTGGACCAGCTGATCACCAGATCTTCCCAGCTGGGTGTGGATGAAGTGGTTTTAGGGATGGCTCACCGAGGACGACTGAATGTGCTTACCAACATCTTCGGAAAATCATACAAGCAGATCTTCTCGGAATTTGAAGGGAAAGAATTTGAAGAAGATGTATTTTCAGGAGACGTTAAATACCACCTGGGTTCATCCAAAAAAATCAAAACGGCTTCCGGTGAAGAAGTTTCAATTAATTTAACACCGAACCCGTCCCACCTTGAAACCGTAGCGGCTCTTGTAGAAGGAATCTGCCGTGCGAAAGTTGACGACAAATACAAAGATTATTCTAAAGTTTTACCGATCATTATCCATGGTGACGGTGCTTTGGCGGGTCAGGGGATCGCTTACGAAGTGGCCCAGATGATGACGCTGGAAGGATACAGAACGGGAGGAACCGTTCATATTGTGGTGAACAACCAGGTATCCTTTACTACAAACTATATGGATGCAAGATCTTCCACTTATTGTACGGATGTTGCCAAAGTTACCGAATCTCCTGTGATGCATGTGAATGCGGATGATGCGGAAGCGGTAGTTCATGCGATTCACTTTGCTGCCGATTTCAGGGCGAAATTCGGTAAAGATGTGTACATCGATTTACTGGGTTACAGAAAATACGGTCACAACGAAGGGGATGAGCCGAGATTTACACAGCCTAATCTGTATAAAATCATTTCTAAGCACCCGAATCCGAGAGAAATCTATAAAGATCAGCTGTTAAAAGATAACGTTACGTCCAATGACGTTATCGCTAAAATGGAAACTGAATTCAAGGCACTTCTGGATAAGGATTTCGATGCCTCCAAAGAAATTGAAAAAAACGTAATGGATGTTTTCATGTCTGATGACTGGACGAATTACCCGATTGCCAAAAGAGGGGCGGTTCAGGAAGCAGTGGATACGAAATTCGATCTTGATAAACTGAAGGAGCTGGCGCTTAAAATGTCTACGCTTCCGGCAGATAAAAAATTCCTGAATAAAATCACGAGACTGTTTGAAAACAGAATCAAAGCTATTGAAGGCAATTCTCTGGATTGGGCCCTTGGAGAATGGCTGGCATATGCCACCTTACTTGTAGAAGGCCATAATGTGAGAATTTCCGGTGAAGATGTGGAAAGGGGAACATTCTCCCACAGACATGCGGTAGTGAAAACCGAAGATACGGAAGAAGAATTCATCCCTCTGAGACACGTTTCCGAAAGCAGGTTCGATGTTTACAATTCACACCTTTCAGAATATGGGGTTTTAGGTTTCGATTACGGATATGCCATGGCTTCGCCGAATACCTTAACGATCTGGGAAGCACAATTCGGTGATTTCGTCAACGGAGCCCAGATTATTGTCGACCAGTATCTGGCGGCGGCAGAGGAAAAATGGAAGATCCAGGACGGTCTGGTGATGCTGTTGCCTCACGGTTCGGAAGGGCAGGGTGCAGAACACTCCTCGGCAAGGCTTGAAAGATTCCTGACGCTTTGTGCCAACGAAAATATGGTGGTTGCAAATATCACTTCACCGGCCAACTATTTCCACCTGTTGAGAAGACAGCTGAAATGGGCATTCAGAAAGCCGTTGATCGTGATGAGCCCTAAATCCCTGTTGAGACATCCGAAAGTGGTTTCCCCGCTGGAAGATTTTGCAACCGGCGGATTCCAGCCGATCCTTGACGACGTTAATGCCGATCCTGCAAAAATTGAAAAACTGGTCCTTTGCTCCGGTAAATTATACTTTGAACTGCTGGCTAAAAAAGAAGAGCTGAATGCTGAAAATATAGCATTGGTAAGATTCGAGCAGTTGTATCCTCTTCAGACGGATGCTATTGAAGCGATCTTTGAAAAATATTCGAACCGGAAAGAAATCGTGTGGGCTCAGGAAGAACCTGAAAACATGGGGGCATGGTCTTATATCCTGAGAAACTTCAGGGATACGGGAATCCAGGTGATTGCTCCGGTACCGAGCGGTGCTCCGGCTCCGGGAAGCCATAAGATGTTCGAGAAAAACCAGAATGGCGTAATCAACAGGGTATTCGACAGAAACGATACGCCGGCCAAAAGACCCGTAACTGCTTAATAAAAAAATAATAATCAATAAAAAAATAAAAAATACGATATGTCAGTTTTAGAAATGAAAGTTCCTTCACCGGGCGAATCCATTACAGAAGTTGAAATTGCAACCTGGCTTGTGAAAGATGGGGATTATGTGGAAAAAGACCAACCCATTGCTGAAGTAGATTCAGACAAAGCAACGCTTGAATTGCCTGCCGAACAAAGTGGGATCATCACTTTGAAAGCTGAAGAAGGGGACGTGGTACAGGTAGGACAGGTGGTTTGCCTGATCGATATGGATGCTGCAAAACCTGCAGGCGGTGAAGGTCCTGCTGCGGAAGCTCCAAAACAGGAAGAAGCTCCGAAAGCTGCTCAGCCTGCGCCACAGGAAGCTCCTAAACCGGCTGCACAACCTGCTCCGGCTGCAACCCAGACTTATGCTACAGGAGCTCCGTCTCCGGCAGCTAAAAAGATCCTTGACGAAAAAGGAATGGATGCTTCACAGGTTTCAGGAAGCGGAAGAGACGGAAGAGTAACAAAATCTGACGCTGAGCTGGCTGCTGTTCCTGCATTGGGAGGAAATCCGGTAACAGCTACAGGTTCCCGTTCTACTACCACTACAAAACTTTCAGTTCTTAGAAGAAAAATCGCGCAGAGACTGGTTTCCGTAAAAAATGAAACCGCGATGCTGACGACTTTCAACGAGGTTGATATGTCCGAGATTTTTAGATTAAGAAAGCAATATAAAGAAGAATTTGCCCAGAGACACGGTGTAGGCCTTGGTTTCATGTCTTTCTTCACGAAAGCGGTTACCCGAGCGCTGCAGATGTATCCGGATGTAAATGCTTCCATCGACGGTGATTTCAAAGTGAACTACGATTTCTGCGATATCTCGATCGCTGTTTCAGGTCCTAAAGGATTGATGGTTCCGGTATTGAGAAATGCGGAGAATATGTCTTTTGCGAGTGTTGAGGCCAACATCAAAGACCTTGCGATCAAAGTAAGAGACGGAAAAATTACCGTTGATGAAATGACGGGTGGTACCTTTACCATTACCAATGGCGGTACTTTCGGTTCGATGCTGTCTACACCGATCATCAACCCGCCTCAATCTGCGATCCTCGGGATGCACAACATCATCCAGAGACCGGTTGCGGTAGACGGGCAGGTGGTAATCCGTCCGATGATGTATGTGGCCATGTCTTATGATCACAGAATTATCGACGGAAAAGAGTCAGTAGGATTCCTTGTTGCCGTTAAAGAAGCCATCGACAACCCGGTTGGAATCTTAATGAACGGAGACGAAAGAAAAGGCTTAGGATTGTAAGATTAAAAAACAATTCCCCTATAAATTTAAGATCTCGCCTCAAAAAGGCGAGATTTTTGTATCCTGTTTATCAAATACTAAAATGATGTTCTCGAAAATGACCTCCAATATCAAAGTTTCAGTAGTTCCTGAATATGATAGCAAAAACAGTTACCCCTCAGAAAACAGGCATGTTTTCAAATACCATATCACCATCGAAAACGACGGCAGTTTTCCGATAAAAATCATTAAAAGAAAATGGCTGATCTTTGATGTAGGCTTCGGATATACCGAGATTACCGGCGACGGGGTGATTGGTCTTACGCCGGAGATCGCTGTGGGTGAAAATTTCACTTACTTTTCAAATGTGATGCTTCGGTCCGGTGTGGGCAATATGAGCGGAAAATACCTTGTAAGAAACATGGAAACCCAGGAAAATTTTGAGATCGATATTCCTAAATTTAATTTATTATCTGAAGTATTGAGTAACTGACTGGATGGATGCCGTAAATTTTTCAGTATATAGCTAAAATTAGTCAGTGTTGAAATAGCATGATGTCCTAGAGATTATCTAAATCTTAATCCAGTAAACTTTTCTTCATTCTCTTAATTTTCTTAATTAAATAAACTTTGTTTATTCTTTACTTTAATACGATTATTTCAATTGATTTAAGTGAACTATCGCCGGGCAACGATAAATTGATTTTTTCAAACTAAAACATCTTAAATTCTTAATGTTAAAATATAAAGGTCAGTGTAAACAGGCTATTATCTTAAGGGAAGTTTTTCAAATATCAAGAAACTTATTTGCTTTTACCTTAAATACAATTTTAGATACAGTTGATTACGATTACCGAATCAGAGTTTCTTAATTTTCAATTTCATAAAATCCGATACTTCTTCATTGGTGGTAAGGAATAGCTTTTCAAAAGCCAGCAGGGAGATTTTCGCACAGACTTCCGCATCGGCACCGGCCCGGTGATGATTAAAACTGATCTGATGGTATTCTGCCAGAGGTTTCAGCCCGTATTTCGGCAAATAATCCCATGATTTTTTAGCCAGCTGGATGCTGCACAGATAGTTCAATTTCGGAGTGAACATTCCGTAGTGGTTCAGACAGCCGCGCAATACACCGGCATCAAAACCGGCGTTATGGGCAATCATCAAAGTTCCGTACATCATTTCTTCCACTTCATACCAGATCTCGTCGAAAGTAGGTGCATCCTTTACATCATCCGGAACAATTCCATGGACATCGATATTAAACGGACTGAAATACGGAAAGCTCGGGGGCTTAATGAGCCAGGTCTTTGTTTCGACAATTTTAGAGTCCTGTACAATACACACTCCCAGTTCACACGCAGAATTTCTCTCGTGGGTCGCGGTTTCAAAATCGATGGCACAAAAATCCATACTCTCTATTTAATTTAAATGAATTTAATTTTTTCCCAGGAAATGTTTAAAGATAATCCATTTTGTCTGGTAGAATTTGTTTTTCTGATGTCCTTGTCTGCGTTTCCAGCTCCCTGCCACATATCCGTAAAAGCTGAAATGTGCTTTCAGAACCGCTACAAAATGCGGGAACCCAAGCTTGATTCCGAAATAAACGCCTGCCAGTCCATCCAGGCACAGCCTCAGGAAAATAATACCGATCAGCCGTGGGAAAGGAGCATTCTTTAGAACCATGGAAAGGTTATTCCGGATATTCAGGAAAGTTTTTTTTGGACTCTGCTTATTCAGGGTACCGCCGCCTACGTGGTACACTTTGGACTTCCAGGTATAGAAAATTTTTCTTCCTGAATTGATGAGCCTCCAGCAGAGATCGATTTCTTCCTGATGAGCAAAAAAACGCTCATCAAAACCTTTCTGATCCCAGAAATCTTTTGAGCGGATAAAAAAGCAGCATCCCGAAGCCCAGAAGATTTCAGATTCGTCATCGTACTGGCCTTTGTCTTCCTCCACATCATCGAACATCCTTCCCCTGCAGTAAGGATAACCGATGTTATCGATCATTCCGCCCGCCGCTCCCGCAAACTCAAAATAATTCTTACGATCATAGGCTAAAATCTTAGGCTGGATGGCGGCAATGGAAGGATTTTTTTCAAACAATTCCAGAACAGGTTCCGTCCAGTTGTCTGTAACTTCTACATCCGAATTGAGCAGGCAATAGAACTCGTTGCCGATATGTTTCAGGCCTTCATTGTATCCTCCTGCAAAACCGTAATTTTTATCATTTTTAATGATTTTAACCGAGGGAAAATGCGTGTGCAGAAATTCTATGGAATCATCGGTAGAAAAGTTATCAATAACATAAATATCGGCATCCCGCGAAAACCGGATGACACCCGGCAGGAATTTTTCGAGCCAGCTTTTTCCGTTCCAGTTCAAAATGGCAACCGCTAATTTTTTCGGCATGAGAAACTATATTTTTTCTGAATCAAATTTTTTAATCGAATCCTGGTACTTCCATTTACGGTGGGACCAAAGGTAATTATCCGGATGTTTGTGCAAGGTGTTCTCCAGCAGCTTATGGAATTTTTTTACCACTTCATTCTCGGTAAATTTTTCCCTATCGGGAAAAATCCGGTGGTAATTTACCTGGTAGTAGCCGCGTTTTACCTTTTTCATTTCACAATAGATGAAGGCAAGATCCATTCTGGTTGCCAGTTTATCGTAGCCAATAAAAGCCGGGGTTCTCTGGTTCAAAAATTCCAGTCCGTAGGTAACGTGGGAAAAATGCGGTGTCTGATCGGCAACGAACATATAAGCCGAATCCCCGTCGTTTTTGGATCTGAAGATATTTAGAATCACTTCGTTGGCTTCCAGTGCTTCATTTCCAAAACGGCTGCGGACTTTTCTCATCTGGTTTTCCCAGAAATCACTGTTAACCTTTCGATACACCGGATGGCAGTGCTTTTGGGGAATAACTCTGGCCATGGCATTGATCCATTCCCAATTGAAAACGTGCCCTGCCAGCATGATTACATTTTTACCCTCCGCTTTGGCATCATGGAATACCTGCTGGTTGATATGCTGCATCCTTACCCGCGATTCCGTTTCGGAAATGGTGAAGGACTTTACGGTTTCCACCAGATAGTCGGAGAAATTAAGGTAAAATTTCTTTTTAATCTGCTGTATTTCTTCCGGAGATTTTTCCGGAAAAGAATTCTTCAGATTCTGGGTAATCACATTTTTCCTGTAGGCTACAATATAATAATTCAGAAAGAAGATAATATCTGAAAACACATACAGGACCTTCAGCGGAAGTTTGGACAAGAGATGTAATATTTTAATAAGAAAATTCATAAAACAGGCAAATTTACGCATAATAAAATTATGGTTCTATTTTTGCTGCCAATAAGTATTATTTTTTTAAATTTATCGTATGAAAAAATTAATGATAACCGCTTTTCTGGGATTCAGCCTGATGGCATTTTCCCAGGAGCTAAAAGATAAAGCCCAATCTAAAGAAACTGATAAAGCTTTGCTGGTGAAAACCGGACAGGCGGAGCTGGATGCAAAGAAAAAAGCATCAGAAGAAAAAGCCGGACTCCCGAAGCCTTACGATCCGAAAGCAGATGCGGAGAAAGACCTTCAGGATTTAGTTGCAAAAGCCAAGAGAGAAAAGAAAAACATCATGATCCAGGCCGGCGGAAACTGGTGCATCTGGTGCCTTCGATTCAACCAGTTTGTACAGACAACGCCTGAACTGAAGAATATCGTGGATGAGAATTATGAATATTACCATCTGAACTATTCTCCGGAAAATAAAAATGAAAAGATTTTTGCGAAATACGGAAATCCGGGAGATAAATTCGGTTATCCGGTTTTCATTATCCTGGATCAGAACGGTAAAATGATCCACGTCCAGCAAAGTGATGTCCTGGAAGAAGGAAAAGGATACAGCCTTGAAAAAGTGAAGGAGTTCTTCAATACATGGACTCCAAGATCATAAAACAAAGCCGGGAAATTTTTCCCGGCTTTTTCTATTTGTGATGTAATTTAATTTCCCCCCGGAAGGCACAGCTTTTCGCAGATGACAGTACTAAAATAAGATCCCTTGTAAGGATGACAAAATACAGCATTAATAAAATATTTGATTTTTATTTAATGTGCTCTTTCTACTTTTAAATTTTATTCTAAACTTATGTTTCTCATCAAGCGCAAAACTTGTAGACAAGACAAAAAGTTCATTCGAGCTGAAAGAAAACTTTAATTGGTTATATTAATACTTCTTTTGATATTAATATAGTCTATAATAAAACTTATAAATGCAGTACTTCAGACGTATGATCATACACAACTATCATTTGCTGAATAAAATGCCTTTGCGACCGAGAAATATACGGTCGGAAGATAAACTTTTCCTAGTAAAATTGTGTACTCTGATTTTCTATTTATCCTTACCTGATTGAAAGCAAATTTTCTTCTTAACTTTTGCGTCTGCTTTATAATAATGCCGGTCCAGATCTTAAAATCGGGTAGGAGGAAAGGGAAAGGGATAGAATTTTGATTTTTGCTGTGAATTTTGATATCAAAAAATGCTGCCTCAAAAGAGACAGCATGATATGTAAATACTATTAAAAAGTAGTATTAAGCTTCTTCAGAAGGAGTTTCTTCTTTTTTAGCAGGAGCTGCTTTCGGAGCTTCTACCGGAGCGTCAGATATGATATCGAATTCGAAGTTGTACTCAACATTTCTGTGTAATCTGATGTTTGCAGTAACTTTACCGGTTCTCTTGATCGTGTTACCAGGAATTTTGATGTATTTCTTCTCTACAGATACTCCTGCTTTTTCCAAAGCAGCAGAAAGATCTGCATTGTTGATGGATCCGAATAATTTATCACCTGAACCTACTTTTGCAGGAATGGTAACTGAAGTTTTCTTCAATTGATCTACTACGGCGTTTGCAGCAGCGATTAATTTAGCTTCTTCTTCTTTTCTCGCTTCCAAAGTAGCTTCTAAAGCTGCGATGTTTTTAGGAGTTGCCAAAAGTGCAAATCCCTGAGGGATTAAGAAGTTTCTTGCATAACCAGGCTTTACGCTTACGGTGTCGAATTCAAGACCTAAGTTCTCTACGTCTTTTTTTAGGATAATGTTCATTGTTGTTGTCCTTTTTTAGATTTTAGATTTCTAAAATCAAGTTAGAATTAATGATGTATTCAGCAACAAAAAGCCAAAAGCGCGAGGCTAATTGCTGATTGTAATATGTTTTACTTTAATAAGTCAGCTACGTATGGTAGTAACGCCAGGTGTCTTGCTCTTTTGATTGCAGCAGAAACTTTTCTCTGGTATTTTAAAGAAGTTCCGGTATATCTTCTTGGTAAGATTTTACCTTGCTCGTTTACGAATTGTAATAAGAAATCAGCATCTTTGTAATCTACGTGCTTAATTCCGTATTTTTTGAATCTACAATATTTCTTTTCAGATTTTGTATTGATATCAAGCGGAGTAAGGAATTTTACTTCAGATTCTCCTCCAGCTGAGGCTTGTTTAGCCATTTCGTCTATTGCCATGTCTTGTCTTTTTAAAAAATAGGGTTAATAATTAAGCTTTAGCTGCTTTTACTTTTGCTCTTCTTGTTACAGCGTAGTCTACAGCGTGCTTGTCCAGTTTTGTAGTCAGGTAACGGATCACTCTCTCGTCACGTTTGAATGCCAATTCAAGATCAGCTACTACAGAACCTTCGCCTTTAAATTCCACTAAAGTGTAGAATCCGTTCTTTTTCAATTGGATCGGATAAGCTAATTTTTTTAATCCCCAGTTTTCTTTAGCAACGATTTCGCAGTTCTTTTCTTTGATAAGATCTACATACTTGTTCACTGCTTCCTCCACCTGAGCTTCAGATAGAACGGGAGTTAAAATGAAAACAGTTTCGTAATTGTTCATAATGTTAAATGAATTTGTTAATTATTTCGAGGTGCAAAAGTAGGGTAAATTTATAAATTATGCAAGTATTTAATTGTTATTTATCGTAATTCCGGTTATCAATGTATCAGATTAATTACTTTTACCACGAAACAAAACTGTCTTGTTACCACTTTCGTAATATTTATTATCTGAATCAGCAGATTCCTGAGTTCAAAGTCTGAACCGGACAAGCTGGTTATCCGGTGACGGAAACTGTGCTGGATGCGATGACAGATTTGCAGATCATACTGAAAAAGATGAGTTATATTATTTAACTAAATAGACCTGCAATGCGGATTACAGGTCTATTTACAATTGATTGGTAGTTAAAATTTATTTTTTAATTACTTTTCCAGATTGCATTCCGCTTTCTGTCTGGGCGGTTACCATATAGGTTCCGGCAGGCAATTGTGATAAATCGATATTGAATTTATTTTGATTAACTTCAGAGCTTATTACAACTTTTCCGGATAAATCAACAACGTTGACAGATTTTACCTTTGTCCTGGAATCAAAATTTAAAACGTCGCTTGTCGGATTAGGATACACTTTGAAGGCTGCATCTTTTTTACCGGCTTCATTAACCGCCAGGGCAGATGCCGTAACATTCACCGTGTAATCTTCCGCCTGTCCGTAATCGGAACCTGCACAAGGATCGATAAGACTCGGTTCATCATCAATAATACCGAAAATCTTTTTCACGCGCATTCTCGTATTTCCTGGCAGTGCACCTGCGGGAACCGTGATGGAATGAACGGCCTGGATGGCATCTTCCCCGGTAGATCCGTAAATGGTTTGGGTCACCGCGTATACTTCCCCGGGATCGTTAAGCACTCCGTTCCGGTTCCAGTCTATAAACACGGCAAAACTGTTTTCGTAATCTCCTTCGGTATTGCCTTTTAAAGTAATAGGGTAGGATTGGCCGGCTGTTACATTAGCGGTCTGAGATAAGAAGAATTCATGCTGGCTTCCTATGTAGGCTTCAGAATCGGTTGTATTGTTGATTCCGGCAAAATTCACCAGCGTAATCGGCTCATCACCATCACTTCCAAATCCGAGGTCAAAAGCCAGAGGTCCGCAGTAATTCAGCTGAGCGGAACTTGCGCCTTCTACCGAAAAATCGTCAATATACAAGGCGGCTCCGTCAAGACCTACATACTGGAAAGCAACTTTCACATTCGGATTGTTTTTGTAAGCACTGATATCGATCGTTACAGGATTCATCTCATAATTGTTAAATGTTCCCAAGCTGTTTTCAGACCAGACCTGCGTCCAGGTAACTCCGTTATCGGTAGAGATCTTTACCAAAGCATCGTAATTATTACTGGGATCTACCGACCAGTAATAGCTCAGGCCCGCTTTAAACTTCAGATAATAATAGGTCGCATTACCAAGATTCATGGAAGGAGAAATCAGCCATTCGTTTTGCTGTCCCGGAGTATCATCATAGTCAACCGACGCAACACTTCCGGATGTAACGGCGGCTATTTTCCAGGTTTCATTGGGATTGGATTGCTGTACAGCCCAGGTAGAAGGAATAGCCGTACCATTAAAATTTTCACTGAGAATGATTTGGCCGAAGCTCAATAACGGCAGAGCCATTAATACTGACTGGAGTAATTTTTTTTGCATAATTATTAATTTTTGGATTTCACCAAATATAAGAAAAAATGATAACAGGCAAAAAATCAATAATTTACATTTTAAGTTGCTCGGTTTTGAATATATTTTAAAGAAACTTTATATATTAACAGAAATATCCGGATGATAAAGTATTAATATTCCTTATTTCTTAGTTTTGTGAAAAAATTACGGTAATTATTTTTTGTCTTTTGTCGTATAAATTATCTTCAGCGATTATATATGATACAATCATTGGTGGAAAAATCAGGTGTTTGTATGGGAATGTCTTTTTCGGTATCTGTAACAAAAAACCTCCGGAAAAATCCGAAGGTCTTATTTTCAAGGTGAAAATTACTTATTACCGATTGCTTATTGCTTATATTTCCGTGTTCAGATCCCAGTTCTGCAGGTAATCGTGAACATGCTTCAGCATCATTCCTCCCAGGGAACCGTCTACTACCCGGTGGTCGTAAGAGTGAGACATGAACATCAGGTTTCTGATGGCGATCACATCACCGTCCGGTGTTTCAAGAACCGCCGGTTTTTTAACGATTGCCCCGATGGCAAGGATCGCTACCTGCGGCTGAGGAATAATCGGTGTTCCCATCAGGTTTCCGAAGCTTCCCACGTTGGAAATCGTGTAGGTGGCACCCTGCGTATCTTCCGGTCTCAGTTTTTTATTTCTTGCCCGGTAAGCCAGGTCATTGATCGCTTTTGCCAATCCTGAAAGGGATAGCTGGTCTGCATTTTTAATTACAGGAACAATCAGGTTTCCGTCCGGCAGGGCAGTAGCCATACCGATATTGATGTTTTTCTTTTTGATGATGTTTTCTCCGCTGATGGAAACGTTGATCATCGGGAAATCCTGGATGGCTTTTACCACCGCTTTTACGAAAATCGGCATGAACGTCAGTTTTTCGCCTTCACGCTTTTCGAATAACGATTTGTTTTTATTTCTCCATTTTACCACGTTGGTAACGTCCGTTTCGATGAAAGAAGTAACGTGAGGGGCAATCTGCTTGGCTTTTACCATGTTTTCAGCGATGATCTTCCTCATCCTGTCCATCGGGATAATTTCGTCACCGGCA
This sequence comes from uncultured Chryseobacterium sp., assembly GCA_913777465.1. Taxonomy (GTDB): domain Bacteria; phylum Bacteroidota; class Bacteroidia; order Flavobacteriales; family Weeksellaceae; genus Chryseobacterium. The sequence continues at coordinate 573 of CAJYRQ010000013.1, read as the reverse complement.
CCAGCGGTAATGGTTGCCGCAGGAGCAGACGTCTGTACCGGCTGCTTAGCAGGAGCTGCCTGCTGTACCTGAGCCGCCTGAGGTGCAGACTGGTTTTCTCTGTTTTTAACGTAAGCTAAAATATCTTCTTTGGTAATTCTTCCTTCCAGACCGCTTCCTTTGATGGATTTCAGTTCAGATTCGGAAATATTTTCCTGTTGTGCGATGGATTTTACCAGTGGAGAAAGGTAAAGATCTCCCGAAAACTCCGTAGAAGCCGACACTTTCAACGGTTCTTCAATGGTTTTCAGGGTTTCCGCATCCGGAGCTGCCGTTGCAGTTTCTGCCGGAGCTTCTTCTGAAGCCGTGGTTCCGCCTTCTCCTTCAATTTCTAAAATAGCAATGGCTTCACCCACTTTTGCAACTTCGTCCTTCTGTTTAAGGATCTTTACAATTTTCCCCGAAACCGGTGTCGGAACGTCTGAATCTACTTTATCTGTTGCAATTTCTACTACGGAATCATCCTCTTTTACAGTATCGCCTTCGCCGAACAGCCAGGTGATAATTGTCGCTTCCATAACACCTTCTCCCATG
>CAJYRQ010000012.1 GCA_913777465.1 uncultured Chryseobacterium sp. | reverse complement strand
AATTGCAGGCTTTATCGGCTTTGGCGGAGAGTGAGGGATTCGAACCCCCGGACCTGTTACAGTCAACAGTTTTCAAGACTGCCGCAATCGACCACTCTGCCAACTCTCCCTGAACTCCGGTGATACCATCGTTTTCAGTGGTGCAAATATAGGATTATTTTTTAATACCGGCAAAACATATTTTAGAAAAACCTTCGCGATACGGCTATGGCTCTAGGTTTCAACAGATAAAATTTAACGGATTTAAAACTATTGTTTCAATAATTAAATTTTAAGGGTTAAAATAAAGTCTGTCGCTTCTGGTAGAGTTATTCCGGCTGAATGATCACATACCGGACAAGCGGGAACGCTGTTTTTACTGTTCTTCGGATACGCTGGACGGCTTCCGTGATTTCTTCCGTATCGAGGTGGTCTTTGAAATCGATGATCAGCACCAGTACGATCTCTTCCGGCGACTGGTAGGTGGACAGTATATTTTTTGTTCTTACCACCGCATCATCCTGCTCGGCCAGTCTGGTGATTTTTTCCCGGGTTTCGGGCGCTATGCCTTCTCCCATCAGGAGGCTCCTGCTTTCCCGTGCCAGAATCAGCGATACAAAAACGAGGATCAGCCCTACGATGATCGATGCCACGCCGTCCAGTTCCGGAATCCCGAACGAATGGCTGATCCCCATCAGGATCATCACAACCGTGAGACCGGCCACTGCCGCGCCGTCTTCAAAAACCACCAGAAAGCTGGACGGGTCTTTGCTTTTAATGATGGCATCCCACCATCGTACGCCGTTGCGGGTCTTGTTGAATTCTTTAACGGAAATGATCAGCGAGGTACCTTCAAAGATCAGCGAAAGGATCAGCACGATGTAGTTCCAGAACGGGTCTTTCATTACTTCGGGCTCAATGATGTGGAGGATTCCCTGGTACACGGAAAGTGCACCGCCGAGACCGAAGATCAGGATGGAAACCACAAAAGACCAGAAATACAGTTCCTTGCCATAGCCGAAGGGATGCGATTCGTCAGGCGCTTTTTTGCTCCTTTTAATTCCGTACAACAGCAGGAACTGGTTGGTGGTGTCAACAGTGGAGTGGATCCCTTCCGAGATCATGGAAGAACTGTTGGTAAAGCTTCCTGCTACAAATTTCGTGATTGCAATCAGCAGATTGGCGGCGAGAGCACTGTAAATGGATTTGCGGTTATTGGCCATGGGTTGTCATCAAATGGAAATATTCAGGATGTCTTTAAAAATTAAGCTTTGCTAAATGTATGCCAGCGTCACAAGCCGGATAATCACCCTTGCTTCATATTACAGGCTGCTGAACAGATAGCCGATGAGAAAGATGCTGATGGACATGATCAGAACGGTTACGATCAGAATCAGGGAGTTGTTTCCGACAAATACATTCTCCATGATCCTTTTCCGGGTCTTCCTGTAATTCAGGTAGGAGAGAAGCAGGATTATCACGCCGGCTGCCACCAGGACCAGCCCGGTCACCCCGGAATATTCTTTCTGGTAATGCACCAGATGCTGTTCCGTATTCAGCAGGGCAATCTGTTTCAGAAAAAGGGAAAATTTCACCAGGATAAACCCGAAACCCATCAGGGCCACGGAAGTCCTCAGCCAGGCAAGGAAAGTCCGTTCGTTGGCCAGATGATCGCTGGTCTTATTATTTTCATTCGTCATTGCATGATTTTAAATGGTTCTGAAATTTGTGATCAATTGAAATGCAAACGCCAATCCAACAAGGTAATTTTACAGGCTGAATTTTTATTTCCCGAGCAAGTTGAAACCCAATCCAATTGATTTCCCACCGATTGCTCAGATTTTCACAGATGATGGCTTCGGCTCCGCTCAGCCACCGGAACGGCCGTCATCTAACCACAGATTTGTTCAGGTTTTCACGGATGATTGTGCATAATTTATGCTTTATTTTCATTTTGTGTACTGAAATATAGTAAAACTGTAATGCCCTCTTTGTCATCCCCGTAGGGATCTCACCATAGTATTAGAGATTCGCATGTGAAGATCAGTATTTGGATTCCTGCGGAAATCGAAGATTCGACTTAGTCAATGACATGGATACTGGAAAAGGAAAATTACCTCCGGATTATTTAAACCACGGATCTGCACAGATTTTCACAGATGATGGCTTCGGCTCCGCTCAGGCGCCGGAACGGCCGTCATTCCATCACAAGGTATAAAAATCTTTGATTTTTTTAAAATTTTTGTGCGCTGTTTTAATGTAAAGCATTAAACTTTTATATAACCCGCATGTCTTTTGTTACTTTTACGGTTAATCATCAGTGAACATAGCTTCTGGAGCATCAGCCGCCTGAAAATTCAATCTCATGTGCCTTGTGTGTTAAGACTTCTATGGTAGTTACGGAGAACCCTTTCCCGAAGGCGGATGCCCGAATTTCTTTTTAAAAGCATACGAAAAATGCGACAGGCTCTGGAAACCCAACTCCAGATATACCTCCGAAGCTTTCCTTTTCTTAGTACCGATGAGGTATCGGGCCGTGTCCAGCCTTTTGTCCTGCAGCCACTGCCGGGGCGGCGAACCGAAGACCTGACGGAAATCCCGTTTGAAAGCCGACAGGCTGCGGCCGGTCAGCTGCGCGAACTGGTCAAGGGGAATGTTGAACCGGAAATGGTTCAGCATAAACTTTTCCAGGTCGATTTTATGCGGTGCCGAAAAGTCGAACAGGAAATCCCGGAGTTCCGGAGAGGTTTGGAGCAGCAGGAGGACCGCTTCTTTTACTTTCAGGAGCCCCAGCGCATCGGTGGTTTCCGGTCCGGCCCGGCGGGCATACGGAACTACGGACTGGAAATAGCCTTTGAGGAAATCGTCGACGGGGATTTTCCGGTTGGGCAATCCCTGATAGGTACCGTCGGGTTGGATGCCTTCTTCCAGCGCGATGGTGCGCAGCAGGTCTTCCTGCAGGGAAATCACGATGGTTTCATATGGCGCGCCCGGCGGCGGAACCTTCGTCATGGTGCCCACCTGGTTTTTCCCGATCAGCAGCAGTTCCCCGCCGCCAATAACGATGGTCTGGACGGAAGTTTCCAGCGTAAACTGCCCCGAAACCTGTAAGATCAGGGTAGGGTGGTTCCACAGGAAAACCTTTTCCGTGCGCACCGCCGAACGGTAAGAATAGAAAATAACGCCTGGCAGGATCTCCTGCGGACTGTCGGTCATATCCATTGTATAGGTCATAGGATGTAACGTGAACTTGTCTTAAAAGGCTGGAAGCGGGATGCCATATGCCGGAAGCACCTTCCGTTAATGGACTGCTGAGCGTTTTTCATATAAAAATGATTTTTTGGTATCAGATACCTGAAATAATTTAATCCTGTTTTTGAATTTAAAAATTCTGATGTTAAATCGCAAAAAGCCAATTACTATCAATTCCTTGATAAGCTAAGGAAAACTTCATTAAAATTAATAATTATTTCTGTTTATTTAAATGGCTGAAAACAAATTTAAAAGGCTGCAAGAGGAGTGCCGGATGTGAGAAGTACTTCCGGTTAAGGTACGGCTAAACGTTTTTCATATGAAAATGTTTTTTTGCATCAGAGCCTGTTTAAAAGCCTGTTCAGATTCTGATTCAGCAAACTTTCTGTCGTTTCTCTTAACTTTCTTCATTAAAATAAACTTGTTTATTCTTCACTTTGAGAAGATTGTTTCACCGAAGCAGATGAATACCGCTGAAAAACCACACCTTGATCTTTTAAGCTAAAATACCTGAATTTCTTCATGTTTAAAAGCCTGTTCAGATTCTGATTCAGCAAACTTTCTGTCTTTCTCTTAACTTTCTTCATTAAAATAAACTTTGTTTATTCTTCACTTTGAGAAGATTGTTTCACCGAAGCAGATGAGTACCGCTGAAAAACCACACCTTGATTTTTTAAGTTAAAATACCTGAATTTCTTAATGTTTAAAAATAATAGCAAATTTAAACAGGCGCTGACAAGCTAAGGAAAACTTTATAAATTCATAGTCCTTCCTATTGACACTATTCACTGTTGTAAATAGGTGCTGCCCCAAATTTCGCCGATGGCAAAAGCCTTGTCTAAAAACGCCAGCTCCTCCGCCGTCAGCGTCATCTGAACTGCCGCGATATTCTCCGGCAGCCTCGACGGCCGGCTCATGCTCACTAGGGGCATGATGTTTTGGCCCTGGTTCTTCACCCACGCAATGGCCAGCTGGGTGGCGGTGCAGCCTTTCTGTTCGGCCAGCTGTCTCAGGAGTTTTGCTTTTTCCAGGTTGTGGACCAGGTTATCACCCTGAAACCGGGAAAAGTGGTGGCGGTAATCGTTTGGAGGCAGCGGGGCTTTCATTTCACCGGTCAGCAGTCCTTCGGCCGTGTTGGCGAAGGCGATAACGGCAATGCCCAGCTCTTCCGCTAAAGGCAACAGGTCTTTCTCGATCTGGCGGTCGGCCAGGGAGTAACCGATTTCCAGTGCGCTGATGGGATGAATGTCGTTGGCTTTCCGGAGTTGGCCGGCGGTAATTTCCGAAACACCGATGGATCTTACTTTTCCTTCCCGTACGAGATCGGCTACGGTGCCGATGATGTCTTCAATGGGTACGCTGCCGTCCATCCGGCTCGGCTGGTACAGGTCGATGGTATCGGTACCCAGCCGCGTGAGGGAATAATTGATGAAATTCTTGATCGAAACCGGCCGGAGGTCCATCCCGATCGGCTGCCCGTTGTGGAAGACCGCCCCGAATTTCACACTGATAAACGCTTCGTCTCTTCTGCCCCTGATCGCTTTCCCGATCAGCAGCTCATTATGCCCGGCCCCGTAAAAATCGCCGGTGTTCAGGAAACTGATGCCGTTGTCCAGCGCCTGCCGGATCGTAGCAATGCCTTCCGCCTCATTTGGCACCGGTCCGCCCCAGATCGAAGACATCCGCATGCAGCCCAATCCAAGCCCCGATACCCAAGGACCTTCCTGTCCCAATTGTATTTTTGTGATGTTGTTCATACCCCAAAGGTAAGGGGTTTTGAAGGATGTTGGTTGCGTGGGTGGTCCAGGTTTTTTTGGTAAGTGGGGCGGAACTAATTTTACAATATGATCATATTGTAAAACTGTATAATAATATTTTGGTAAATAAAATTAGTTTAGTAAAAAATTATATATTTGT
>CAJYRQ010000011.1 GCA_913777465.1 uncultured Chryseobacterium sp. | reverse complement strand
GCTTATGAGTCTTCAGATCAACAAGTATAAAGCATTTCAAATAGTAGTTATAAAATACAAGGTCCACAAAAAAATCGGAGGTATCAGTAACAATATGCTGCTGTCTTGCTACAAAAGCAAATCCTTTCCCCAACTCCATTAAGAACTTTTGAAGATGCGTTATTAAAGCCGATTCTATTTGGGTTTCAGTCTGTAATATGTCTGAGGGAATACCTAAGAACTCAAAGATATATGGATCTTTTATAAAATTGGGTACCTCCTTGTTTTCCGATATCGGCAATTTCAGTAATCTTCCTAAATACTGGCTGTCAATATTTCTTTGAAGTGTCCTGGTATTCCAATTCCCTTCAATCGAATGTTCAATATACTGTATTCTGTGTTCAGGATTTTCAACTCTGCTGATAATTCTGTAATGGGTCCAGCTTAATTCGGTACGCACTGCGTTCCAAATTGGAAATGCCATGAAAAAAGCCCGCATATTATTAAGATTTCTCTCATTAAAGCCTTTTCCAAATTCCAATGATATTTGTGCAGCAAGGTTTTTTAAAACTGATTTACCATACTTAGCCCGGAGCTCACCATTCTGCTCATCTTCAATGATAAGCTTTCCAATTTCCCAATACATTTTCAGCAATATCGTATTACTGCTTCTGTATACTTGGGTTTTTGCATCAATAATAATTTTTGCAATGGAACTGTAAAGCTCCTGATTGAACTGTGATCTTTCTATCATTTACCAAAATTACAAAATTTACTTTATCGTCGAGTTAGCCGACATAGGATCATTAGCCAATACCAATGATTAACCTGATATAATAAAACACTTCAAACAATCCGCAATTGCTTCATAAATTACCAACAACTATTAATTAAAGTCTATACTGCTAGACTCTCTATTTGCAGCAGCTATTTTGGTTGATTACCATAATCCAATAAATCAAAATGCACATTTGTTGATTTGTAATTTCCAACTCTCATACTTTCTAAAAAGTCTTCCTTGGATATACCAAAACTGCTTGATATATAATGAAAATGGGGCTGACCATCGTTGTGATTTTCTTTTCCTGCTATACTATTATATGTTAGAAAGAAGCAGTGCCAAATGTCATCTTTTTCAAAAAAATGGGAAACTATAACTTTTCTATGTTGAATTACATTTTTCAGTTCACCATCCTTTAAGTCAGTTTCGCCAACTTTTATAACGGTCCCATCTTCTTTTATATTTAATAGCTTCGGTAGCTTTTTACCTTCTAAACCTGTTGGCATATTTTTAAACATATATTTACTATATAAATAGCCAAATTCAGTATATGATTTGAATATGAAAGACATTAATTCATCTGGATTTATTGACAAACCTTTTAATAATGCAATTTGATTTTTTTTTCGAGTAGTCACTAATAATTTTAAAAAATTTTCATGAACTGGTGTTTGTTCAAATTGTTCAAAAAAGCCTTCTAAAGTCTCCGCAGCTTTTTTATAAAAAAAATCTTTACTTAATTGAGAAGTCAGATAAGGATTTTTAACACTAAGCAAATCTTTTAGTGTTATCGCTCTTTTTTCTAATTCGAATGTTTTATAATATTCGATAGGGTTAACTTTTTCAACTTTGTCTGAAAAGAAAATTCTAGTAAAACCTTTTCCATTTTCATCATAAACTTTTTCTGTATTCATTGGTAGTGTATTGGATCATAGTTATTTTATTATAGGTCTAACTAAAAAGGCGAATCATCTGCATCAAAATAAAAATTAAAAATGTCCTCGTCCTCGTCTTCATCTTCGTCTTCATCTGCATCATATCCATATTTAGATTTACTTATTGCCTCTTTATGTCTATCGGCCATTAAGCTCATATGCTTTTTAAAATCAATAAATGTAACTCCGTTAGCCACTAACTTTTCAAATTCTGTGGAATATAAACCTGAAAATTTAGCTCCTGTATATCCTGTTGAACGACCTACTATATTTTGAAGCCAGGTTTCATCTTCTGTTGAAAGATTACTTCCTAATTTTATTGAATCGATATTATCGCATAAACCTTCTTGGAAAGCTGCAATTAGAATACTCTTTACAAACGAATTATTTACTTTGCATAATCTTGCAATTAGCGCTGACGATACTTCAATTTTACATACGAAGCTGACCCAGAGAAGCCAAACAATTTCATGATGATGCCCGGCTCCAATAGATTTTTCAAGAATAACATGTATTATATTTTTCCATCCAACTTTATCTAGTGATTCATTAATTGCCATCCTCTTTGCTAACAGTAGACATAAATAATCTAAACAATGTGGAAAATGAAATAATATTCGTTGAAGTTTAGGTTCGAAATCAGACCAATAGTCTTTGTAATACAACTCAAATTTATCTAATCTTCTAAGCGCTAATTTCATTGGGCTTTGAGAACCTATTGCATTAGAAATATCAAAAGCCTTATCTAATAAATAATTTATTTTATCGACCAACGAATTATAATTTCTGTCGGACCGTAATTCCTGAGCCCAAACGTCATCAATTGGAAATAGTCCAGGTAAAAGCTTTGTTTTAGAGTCATTGACTTGAAGTTCATAATTCTGTAATATATCGCGCAATTCTGATAATACAATAGAGCTATCTAATTCTGATTTAACACCTAAATAGTAATCATCAACATGTCTAACTCCTCCAATTATTAAATTATCAACTTTCTGTTGAAGCAGATTATCAATGTCACTAACCAAATATTCTGCTATTATTCGAAAAGCATCTGGTCCGACAATCACACCACGAGTTTGACCATTTTGACATTGTTGTATAAACCAATCAAGACTGTTGAAGTATAAAGTTTTAGAGGTTCTAGATGTATCTTTTTTAGCGACTTCTCTACCATGTGCTACCCATACTATAGAATGTGTATAAATACTGGGAAAAAACTGGGCAATATCTGTTTTTAATAAATAGGGGGAATGTTTTATCTGTGATGATAATTTTGATACTACTTCACTTAAAGAAGAAACCAATATAGCTCTGTCATCATCTTCTTTTCCCATTTTAATATTACTAATACTAAAATCAGATTGTTGTAATTTTATATCTATATCTTTCCAATTCTTATCTATAAAATCGCATAAATTGAAATATGGTATTGGGTTAACCGCTCCGTAATATCGTCTATTTCCATCGTGTTTTGTACCACTGTACCTTATATATTCTGAGCTCCTTTTGTAATATTGTTTAGCTACAACATCTTTTATCAATCCATTAAAACTTCTTGCTAAATTCGTGCTTACAAAGCAAGGAGGCAGAACTTCTGGAAAAAAGCCCTTATTTAAAAGAGAGCTTCTTATAACTTTACTCTTCCTAATCATATTAATAAAGATTTCATGGGTTCAATTTTAGTTTTAATTTATTCCTAATTTAATTATTATTTTTTATTAACCATCATCTTTTTAATCTCTTCATCACTATGATTATCCAAAATTTTAGCATACCGATAAAAGGTTGCCCTGGTCAATCCAAATGGTTTGTAAATTTCTTCCGGCCGCTTAGTTACATCCTTATATATATTACGTAAAAGCAAAAGTTTGGAAATTGTTTCTTGAGTATATCCCTTCGGTCTTCCACCTAATCTACCTCTTGCCCTGGCAGATTGCAAACCCGCATTGGTTCTCTCTCGGATCAATTCACGCTCATATTCAGCAAGCGATGCCATTAAATTTAAAAAGAGCCGCCCATTCATGGTAGAAGTATCTACCCCATCGGTAATGCCTTTTATAATGATACCTTTGTCACTTAAACTTAGTACAAGGTCAATAATATTTTTTAGGCTTCTTCCTAATCGATCCAGCCTCCAAACATAAAGTTCATCACCTTCTCTAAATTGTTCGATCATCTTATCGAGTTCCGGACGATTTTTTGTTGTACCGGAAATTTTCTCCTGGTAAATTTTTTCGCAGCCAGCTTTTTTAAGTGCTTCAGTCTGTAAATCTAAATTCTGGTCTCTGGTTGAAACCCGCGCATATCCTATTTTCATAATTTGTTACATTAAACTCATACTTTGCAAATTTATGAAACTTTGTTTAGTGATACGACATTTTGGGAAAATATATTAAAAAAATAAAATGATCAGATTCGACCACTTTAAAAATCTCACAAAACCACACTTTTAACGAAGACTTTTTTTAAATATGATGTACTAAGAGTAAGTAAGTACGACTAAAGAAGATCATAGAACGGCAATATCACAAACCCTTCAAAAGCAAAAACCCCATCAAATCTGATGAGGTTCATATTTTAAGTAAGATCACTTAATTATCCCTGCTTTCTGTGCGTGCTTTTCGGAGCGGCTTTGGCTGCGGAAGTGGCTTTTACTTTCGGAGCGGCTGGTTTTTCTGCTTTCGGAGCTGCTTTTTTAGGGGCATCTTTTTCCACGTTCAGGTCTTCCGTCTGAGCCGGCTCACCGTCTAAGGTTTCTGGCTCTGCCTTTACGAAGCTTTCCGGAGTAATATATCCTGCTTTCTGAAGGATGTTGTACCACTGTGCCAGTTTCTTGATGTCGGAAGCGTATACCCTTCCCGTATCATAGTCCGGAAGAGAAGCCGTCATGAATTCTTTCAGCTCGGCATCATTTGATTTATGATGAATTGCTTCTTTGTAATCGTAGTTTTTAGCAATATTTTCAAAAACCTCGAACAAAGGAACTTCTTTATCAAATGTAAACATGGCGATGTTATCCAATAAGCTCACCTGGCTGGAGTTGCCGATGCTTACTTTTTTCTTGGTGGTAACATCTTCAATGATGAATCCGTTTTTTAATTGGGAAACTAATTTAAAAAGTCCCGGTTTTCCGGAGATTGAAATTATTTTTTCTAACAGCATAATTTTATTTTTTGTAATTCTGCAATCGGCTCCTGCACTTCGACGGGCTTGGTACAAGAACGTTCTGCGTTTTTATTTTCTTGTTTTTATTATTAATTCAGATTACTTCGGGAATCTCATTTTGTAACCGATGCTTACGTCACCCTGGGTAATTTTGGTCAGTTTACCTTTTACCAGCTTTTTCTTTAAAGCACTCAGGTGGTCGGTAAACAGAATACCCTCGATGTGATCGTACTCATGCTGGATTACGCGGGCTCTAATATCGGAAAAAGTTTCTGTATGTTTTACAAAATTTTCGTCATAATATTCGATCACAATGGTTTCTTTGCGCTTTACATCTTCCCTTACATCGGGAATGGAAAGGCATCCTTCGTTGAATTTCCACTCTTCCCCGGATTCTTCAAGGATCTGCGCATTGATGAATACTTTTTTGAATTCTGCCAGCTCATCCTTGATGTCCTCGTAGTCTTCGTCTTCAGCCAGAGGGCTTACGTCGATCACGAAAAGACGGATGTCCAGGCCGATCTGAGGCGCAGCGAGGCCAATTCCGTTGGCACTGTACATCGTGTCGAACATATTCCCTATCAACTCCTGCAGCTCAGGATAATCTTTGTCTATATCCTTGGCTACTTTTCTTAAAACCGGGTCACCAAAAGCTCTTATCGGTAAAATCATCTTGTTTTCTGTTCTAAAAAATTCTGCAATATAATGGTTGCACTTACTTTATCTATCAGTCCTTTTTCCTGTCTCTGCTTTTTGCTCTTTCCGCTCTGGGAGATAAAAAACGAAGCCATTTTGGAGGTAAATCTTTCATCGAAGCGGTAAACTTTTACCGCAGGAAATTCTTTTTCAAAGATATCTATGAATTTTAAAATATCCTTTTCCACTTCCGAAACATTCCCTTTCAGGTCTACAGGGAGACCGATCACCACCTCATCCACACGGTTTTCGCTAAAATATTTTTTCAGGAACCCGATAACGGATGAAGTCTGTACCGTATCCAGCCCGCTGGCAATAATCTGCATATCGTCTGTCGCAGCGATGCCGCAACGTGCCTTTCCGTAATCAATTGCAAGGATCTGTCCCATAGGTTTGCAAATTTAGTAAATTTTAATGATTTTATTCCAAATGCAGTTTTTTATTACTTCCGGCATCGGTACAGACGGCTTTCATTGCTTTCCGTACAATTCATTATTAAAGGAAATGCTTGTCTGAATTGGGATTGGATACGAAAATTTCAACCATTTATGCTGTTTTTTTATAAATCATGTTTTATTACGCTAATTTTTTTATAAATTTAATTTCCAAAACAAAATTATGAAGAAACTCATCCTCGTAAGACATGCAAAAAGCGACTGGCCGGAAGAAACCGACGACTTCAACAGACCATTGGCAGACAAGGGTTTAGAGGAAGCCATGCAGATGTCCAGGTTTATGAAAGACAATCAGGTCACGATCGATTATTTTGTATCGAGCCCTGCAGTCCGTGCATTGAATACGTGCAGAATTTTCAATCAGTCTTATCGGATCGACATGAGCACGAATGAGAAACTTTACAATCCTTTGGAAAGCAATTTCGAATCGGTGATCTACAACCTGGACGACGGGCATGAATCGGTGGCTTTCTTCTCCCACAACAACGGAATTTCCAATTTCGCCAATTCCATCTCCCAGGATATTTTCCACTTCCCGACCTGCGGCGTGGCCGGCTTTGAAATCGACTGCAATTCGTGGTCTGAATTTGATGGCGCGAAAAAGAAACTGCTGTTCTTCTATGAGCCGGGGAAAATTTAAATGAAATATCTGTATTCAGGCTGGAAGAGGGATGCCGGATGCTGGAAGTTCCTTCTGTTAATACTAAATGACTCAGTTTTTTATACCCAATGATATTGTTTGTTTTCTAATGGATAACATTATCAAAAAAAACCAAAAACGGGCCGAAGCCCGTTTATATTCACAAATATTTTGAAATTATTTTCTTCTTAAGTCAAGGTCATCGAAATCAAAACTGAAATCGGTAATATCAGAAACCGGTTTCAATCTGGCAGACTGCGCTTTTCCGGTTTCGTCATAATCAAAAATGATATAGGCATCGGCATCATAGCTCCGGTCGTCCCACCTGATAATAAATGAATTATTGGAATACGGCAGCAGTTCCCCTTTTAATCTCGGAGAATTTTTGCATAAGATTCTGTAGGTATTTCCCTGTTGGGCAATTTCCACATCACCGAACCATTTATCAGTATACGTTCCGGCAAACTGCTCCGCTTTCGGCTGAAGGTTTTTGTCTTTCCTGAAAGCTTCAGACCTGGCCAAGGCTTCTTTTTTCTGTTTATCGAACTCCGCTTCCATTTTCTTCATCCGGTCGCCATACGTTTTCAGCCAGTTGCGGTCTGCGATTCCGAGATAAGAATCTTTTACGGTATTGGTAACCGTACTGAAAGCCGCTCCAGACTGTTGATTGGTTAAAACCACAATGCCCAGTTTCATATCCGGAATCAGGGTAAACTGCGTTACCGTCCCGATCAGTCCGCCCGTGTGCTGGATCTGTTTGTGGCCTTTTACGTCACTTAAAAACCAGCCCATTCCGTAACCATAGAAGCTGGTATCGTACGGATTTTTCGGGGCCACAGCCTCCGGAATCTGTAAGCTCCACAATTGCTGAATATTTTTGTCCGAAACTAATTTTTTCCCGTCCTTGGTGGTGAAATTATTCAGCAGGAATTCTGCCCATGTGGTCATGTCTTTGATGTTGCTCATGATCCCGCCGGCCGCATTGCCCGTCTCGTTCCAGTCGTGGGGTACGGCAATGGCTTTACCGTCTACCGGGGCATGGGCATCAATTTTGTTGGCTACGGCTTTTGTCCTGCTGTAGCTTCCGAAGCTTGAAGTCATCCCGACAGGCTTCATGATCCGCTGTTCGATAAAATCTGCCCATTGCAATCCCGAAATCCGGTGGATTACCTCCCCGGCCACGATAAACATGATGTTGTTGTAATCCAGCGTTGTCCTGAAAGGATTTTCCGGCTTCAGGTACCGCACATTGTGAACGATATCATTAACGGTTAAGCTTCCGCCTTCCGGAAAAAACATCAGGTCTCCCTGTCCGAGACCCAATCCGGCACGGTGCGTTACCAGATCTTTAATGGTCACATTCTGGGAAACGTACGGATCGTACATCTGGAATTCAGGAATGTATTTAGAAACGTTATCGTCCCAGTTCAGTTTTCCCTCATCTGCCAGGATAGCCAGTGCGGTACAGGTAAACCCTTTTGAATTGGAGGCGATACCCACAAGGGTATTGTCGTCCATCGGCTGTTTTGTCGTTAAAGAGCGGACGCCGAATCCTTTCGAGTAAATCACTTTTCCGTCTTTGATGATCCCGACCGACATTCCCGGCACGTCGAATGTTTTTAAGGTGTTCTGAATTAATTCATCCAGCTTTTTCTCCTCCACCTGTGCCTGGGCGATCCCCACCGTCAACAGAAGAAGGAAAAAAGAAAGTCTTTGCTTCATTTTTAATTTTTTCCAAATTTAATTAAATATTGGATGATGCTGATAAAAAACTAAATCTTCATAACTTTGCAGGGTAAAACAGTTGAATGACAAAAATCCTGCTCCTTTCCGATTCCCATTCCTATATCGACGACCGTATTTTGGAATATGCCGGCCAGGCTGATGAAATCTGGCACGGCGGTGATTTCGGAAGCATGGAGGTGATTGAGCAGCTTGAAAAAATAAAACCGCTGAAAGGCGTGTACGGAAATATCGACAATGCCAAGATCCGTTCCGAGTTTCCTGAAGTAAACCGGTTTACCTGTGAAGAGGTGGAAGTCCTGATGATTCATATCGGTGGCTATCCCGGCAAATATACGCCGCTGGCTAAGCAGGAAATTGCGGAAAAGGCACCGAAATTGTTTATTTCCGGGCATTCGCATATTTTAAAGGTGATGTTTGACCAGAAAAATAACCTGCTCCATCTGAACCCCGGAGCCTGTGGAAAACAGGGATGGCACAAGATGCGGACGATCATGCGGTTTGTGATCGACGGAGCCGAAATCAAGGATCTGGAAGTAATTGAATTGGGAACAAAATTCTGAGATTCAAAGTTTAAGGTTTAAGGTTCAAAATTAGTTGTCTGAAGATTAAAATTATGAAAATAGGTGATCGTGTTTCGGTGGTGGATGAGGATTTAGGCGGGGTGATTACTTCGGTGAAAGGGAACATTGTGGTTTTTAAAGACGAATACGGATTTACCTACCAATACCCGAAAGAGAAGCTGGTCCCGAAGATTTCGGACTTTTATGAAAACATTACAGTCATCAGAAAAGCGGAGCCGAAGAAAGTGACCTCAAAAGCGCATCAGAAAACACCCATGATCCTCGATCTCCACTTTCATCATCTGGTAAAGAACCCGAATGATTACGACAGTTTTGAAAGATTATTCATTCAGAAGGAAAAGCTGGTGGAAACCCTGAACTTCTGCAGGAAGCACCACCTGAAAAGGCTGGAAATCGTACACGGCATCGGCGACGGGATTTTGCAGAGAATGGTATATGATACGCTGGAAAGCCAGACCAATATCGATTTTTACAACAAGGAAATACTTCATCATCAATCGGGTGCGGTAATGGTAGAATTTCACTAAATTTGCAGGAATCAGATTATGAATATACTCAATTTACTTTTTACCAAAGACGGACTGATCTACCAGATTGCTAAAAATAAAAGCATTACGGAGGAAAAGTCATACTTCGTAGACGAGGAATCTCCGGAAAATTTTATCGCCGACACGCTGGATGATGTTCTGCTGAAACAGCGGTTTGACGAAATCCATGTGGTTTCTGCCCTGAACCATTTTACGCTGATGCCCGAAGGCTTTTCCGAACATGAAACGGGATTTGACCTGATTGCCTTCAATGCGCCGGTAGATCAGGAAAAAGAGGAGCTGATGCTTTCGGTAAATGAAAAATTCAGAATTCAGTTTTATTATACTTTTCCGAAAAGCTTTTATAAAAAGATTAAAGAACTTGCGGTACCGGTTCATTTCAATTTTTCGGGTGAGAAGTTTTTAAATTCGATCCACCATAAAAACAACAAGGAAATTCACATCAACCTGTATCACAACCAATGTGAGTTTTTCGCCATCGACAACAAAAAAATTATCTTATACAATAACCTGGACGTTAATTCGGAGGTTGATTTTCTTTACTTCGTGATGTTTACGTTAAGCAAAATAGGCTTCGGCATTAATGAAACGAACTTTTTTGCTTACGGGGAAACGACGGAAAACGAAACCTTTATTTCCGAACTGCAGAAGTTCGTCAGGAATCTGAAGATTGTATTCGATAATGTGCCCAATAAAAATTTTATCTTAAATTAGGCTGAAAAGAAACCGCGGATTTTTTAACCGGCGGGGTCTTTATCATCAACCTACAACCTAACAACTATGTACAGAATCATCTCAGGCAAATGGAAAGCCAAGAAAATAGCGGCTCCGAAAAATTTTGATGTAAGGCCGACCACGGATTTTGCGAAGGAAGCGCTGTTCAGCATTCTGGAAAACACCTATGATATGCAGTCGGTTTCCGTGCTGGACCTGTTTGCAGGAATCGGCTCCATCAGCTTTGAGTTTGCTTCCAGGGGCTGCGGAGATATTACTTCCGTGGAAATGAACCCGAAGCATACCTCTTTTCTTAACACCACCGCTTCGGAACTGGGATTCAGTCTGCAGGTGAATGTTCAGAGAGGTGATGTGTTCGACTGGCTGAAGAAATTCAGGAACAAAAAATCTTTTGAGATTGTATTTTCTGATGCGCCTTTCGAAATGGAAGAGAAGAAATACCAGGAAATTATTTCCCTGGTGTTAAACAATAAATATTTAAAAGAAAACGGCATCCTCGTTGTTGAACACCAAAGCCGGATGAAATTTGACCATCCCAACCTTATGGATACCCGCAAATACGGAAATGTGAGTTTCAGTTTTTTCAGGCCGAATAAGGAAGAAGATACAACGGCTATTGCAACCGAAGAATAATCAGGACATTTTCCTGATTATTTTTTTTGAAGTCTGTGCCGCTTCAATGCCCCATTTGGTGATCTCGCGAATTACCGGGGACAGGGTTTTCCCGAAACCGGTGAGGGTGTATTCCACCATCAGCGGCGGTTTCTCCGTATACACTTTCCTATCGATTACATGGTCTTCTTCCAGCTGTTTCAGCTGCAGGCTCAGGGTCCGTTCCGTAATGGTGGGAATTAGCTTTCTGAGCTCATTGTACCGCTTCGGGCCGTCCATCAGATGAACAAGAATCACCGCTTTCCACTTTCCTCCGATGAATTTCATGGTCACGCTCGTACAGCAGGGATATATTTTTTCGTCAATCGTATACATTTTTATACTATCATTTTTTACCGTTATTGCAAATGTATAAAACTTACAATAGTTTTGCAACTATAAAAAATATAGTTTAAAATTATGAGCTTTTTAGAAAAAATGAAATCGAGATATACCGTTAAGAAGTATAATCCGAACGGCACCCTCAGCGATGAGACGGTACAGCAGCTGAAAGATATTTTGCAGCTGAGTCCGTCTTCCATCAACAGCCAGCCGTGGAATTTTGTCTTTGTTAACAAATCTTCGGAAAACCGGGAAAAACTGGCCGATGCTTCGTATTGGAATAAGGATAAAATCGTTAACAGCAACCTGCTGATCGTATTTCAGGTGCTGAAAAATCCGGAAGATTTTGAAAAGCAGATCGAAGCATACCTGCCAGAAGGATCCATCAATTATTATAAAAACTTTGTAAAATCTAAAGGGAAAGCTTTCATTAAATCCTGGATGGCCCATCAGGTTTACCTGTCGCTGGGCGTACTGCTTTCCGCCTGCGCCGAAATGGGACTGGATTCCACACCGATGGAAGGTATCGAAAACGACAAATACGATGAGATCATCAGCAATGAAAAATACGAAACCTTATTTGCCGTCACCATCGGAACAAGATCGGAAGAAGATACCAACCAGCCGGTGCATACGCCGAAGAAAAGGCTGGATCGTGAAAAGGTGGTTATAGAAATGTAAATTTTATTCATTTTAAAGTATAGAGCTGTTTCAGAAATGAGGCAGCTCTTATTTTTTTTATAAAAAAAAGATACGACTAGTTTTGTCGCTACCCGCATTTACATTTGCTTCAGAAAAGTATAAAAACTAAATGAAAACAATAAAATGGAAAAATTTGAAGACGAATTCGGGGATTTATCAGGATTTAAAATCTTGTCTTTTGAAGAGGTAAACAAAGGATTTAAAGGGAATCAAAATCCGTTACAAGGAATTTCCGGACTGCAAAGTTCAGAAAAAATCGAAATTAAAAATGATGAATATATCAACCTTACCAAATTACTTGAAGATCTAAAATCTAGCTATAAGGGAGGAAAAGGGAAATACATGTCCTATGCATTCAAAAAATACTTTCAGGATATAGCGCAAACCTATATCATGGATGGAGAAAAGCATATTAATTTTTCAGCAAAGCTCTACCTTAAAAACGGGAAGGTAAAAGTTTCTCAAAATATAGGATCAGATAGACCGCGTATAGAAGTTTTTTTTGATGAAGATGACAAGCTTACCTATTCTCTTACGTTTCGATTTGAAGACACCAGGCAGGATGCCATAGAGCTAAGGGCATACTCTTTTGTGGAATATAAAGATCTTTTACTTTATCTGGGATATGGAAATGTAGAAACAGATTATGATGCCTCACTGTTTTTTATCAGAGAATTCACACACTTCTTAGAAAGTTCTGCAAGAGCAGATGACTTATATAAAGTATATGGAGATTTGCCGATCGGTTTTATGATGAAGGTCCATCTTTCTACCGATGTCGTTATAAATCATTTGAAAATATTAACACAAGAAGACGATACCGGATGGTTTAGCTGGACTAAAGACACAACTTCACTTTTAATAAAAGTAATGGGAATGTTTAGAAAATTTCAGGAAGCAGCCGATTATTTCTGGAAAAACCCAAAATTGCTTGCTGAAATTTATAATAATCTGGATGGGTATTCGGAAGTATTGGGACAGCCTAAATCCAACCGTATCCTTTTTGCTTCCGTCCTGAATGTATTTGCTCAAAGAGATAGCAGTTCTAAAACGAAAATAACTAAAAATGCACTTCTCAACGGGAACGGCTATTTTATAGAAAGTGATATCCTGGAATTGAATGATACCCTTAATACGATTAAAGGAATTGTAAGTTTCGACTGGGATTTCGATTATAAAGATGCTGTTTTTCTGCAACAGAAAAAAACAGTTATCAAAACCACCGAACAAAGAGAAACGGACAAATTCGGTAAAGGAGGAAGTACAGTCGAACAGACGCAGACATCATCTGAAAATGTGGACCCGGGTTATTTATATCACCCCATGAATTTAGTTCATTTTACAGATAAAGGACAGGAAAAAGCAAACCTGGTAACCGCTTTGTTTATAAAGGCGATTGCTGATGAGGAAGAGTGGGCGGAAGTCATGGAGAATATCCGTATAGGCGGAGACATTTTTGCCATTATTGCCGGATTTGTGACGATGGGACTTACAGGTAATCTTTCTGTACTGGCAATTGCAGATCTCGGTTTGGCAAGCATTGATCTGGCGCTAATGAGCGAAGATGTAAAAAATTGGGTTTCTGATCTGCCGGGCGGAAAATGGTTCGTGGAAAACTGGGATACGATATATGCTTTGGTAGGAGCAGGAATTTTAAGTATCGTGATGATTGAAGGAATTCTCACCCGTGGTCCTGCTCTTTTGGAAACAATCAAGAATTTAAAGAATGTAAAAGGAAATTATCTTATTTTTACGAAGCAACTGGAGCAACTGGAGAAACTGGTAGAAGAACTTAAAGCATACAGACTTGCAAATCCGGGCAACGTCATTGAAGAAGTGGTTCTTGCTGGTGAGAAAAATGGGCTATTTAAAAAGCTACTAAGGCCTTTCTTAGGAGCGAATGCTAATGTAGATTACATCCTGGAACAACTTGCCAAAAGAAAAATCTCAGTAAAAAAAGCAGGGGATGATCTGTATGAGATTTATCACAATGGTAAATTGCTTACGGTAACAGATGCCAGTGAAGCAGGGTCTTTTTTGAAAGATAATTTTTGGAAGACGGAAAGGCAATTAGAAAAGGTTAGTAAAGAAAAACAGTTCAATTGGGTACAACTTTTTGATGATTTAGGAGGTAAAATACTTTATAAAGTAGAAATAGAGAAAATAAGAAAGCTACTTACGAAAAAAGGAATACATTTAATGTTAGAAACAGATTCTATTGAAATAAAATCTTTTTTTAAACCGGCGGATGGCTTTAATACGGCAGATGAACTTTTTAATTTTTTGAGTGAAAATAATATTATTGCGGGTGCTTTTAATCCTGAAACCATGCAGATAATTTTTACGAAAAACCCATCTGAGCTTACTTTTTTTCATGAAATGATGCATATACAGCATTGTGATGAAATTGGAATAGAAGCCTATCTTTTAAAGGATACATTAGAAAAAGAAACATATGTTTGGGAAAAAATTTATGAATCTAAAGAAAGATGGACTACAAAAGAATTGCAAGCTAGTTTAGATTATCTAAATGATATAAGAAAAGATGAATATGGTTTACCACCTTTACAAATTAAAATAATAAACAAATGATACAAACTAAAGAAAAAATTCTTGAAAAAACCCATATGATTATGAAGGATCTTCAAGGTAAACGGTATAAAGAAACCTGTGTTCGCAAAATTAATTTTCATAAGAAAAATGACACATTACATTCACAAGAATTAACAAGTGATGTATGGGTTATTTCATTAAATTCAATTTTTGATAAAATTGATTTTCTAACAGTCTCTGATGAAACAGGTGAACCTGTTTTTATTCGTCGCTTTAGCTATCAGGTTCAGGAAATTAAAAAAGATAGTAATGGAAAATATTATTTAGTAAAAGAAGATTAACATAATAATATATTTTAGCTTGTCATGAAGATGATAAAATGTTAAAATGCTGTAACAGTTGAACATTCTAAATAAAAGACTAAAATAATTTTGCTTGATCCAATTATGATATTAAAAACACTGGAATTAATAAATAAAGCAAGTGGAAAAATTGCATTAAACAATTTAGAAATTTTATCAAACAAAGGACAAAATGAGCCTTTGTTTGGAGGGTACTTTATTCAACTGTTAAGACAAATGAAACAGGAAAGATTGATTGATTCGGATAAAAATGAATGGTATTTCTCCATTACTCAAAAGGGCTTAGATTATCTGAAAGAGCATGCAAAAGAATAGAGATTTACATAAATTTAATTAAAAAATAAAAGCTGTCTCTTCACGGGACAGCTTTGCTTTTATAGAACTTTCAATTCGAGATCGATGGTTTTTCCGAAAAATTTCTTTGAGATCTTTTCAAAGTTTTTCGTCAGGTCCGAAAGGTAGAAATGGTAATTCGGGTTGGGGTTCTGATCATTCAGGAGACCGTATTTGTCCAGGATAATTTTCAGATGGTTGGCCACAATATTCGGCGAATCGATCACGCGGACCCGGTTGCCGTAATACTGCTTGATTTCATCAATCAATAAAGGATAATGGGTACAGCCCAGGATCAGCGTTTCAATATTTTTCAGCTTGCTGTTGCTGAGGTAATTGTAGATGATGGCATGGGTAATCGGATGGTTTTTGAAACCTTCTTCGATGGCCGGAACCAGCAAAGGGGTGGCCAGCTCATCTACTTTGATCCATTTATTATGCTTTCGTATGCTTTTCTTATACAGCCCGGAATTTACCGTGGCTTTCGTGGCGATCACGCCCACATTGTTGTGAATCTCATAGGAAACCTTTTCCGCCACAGGATTGATCACGTCAATAACCGGTACTTTTCCCGCCACCGACTGCATCACTTCGTTCAAAGCATTGGCCGTTGCCGTATTACAGGCAATAACGATGGCTTTGCAATTCTGTTCCAGCAGAAAATTGGTGATCTTGGTTGAATATTCAATAATGGCTTCCCGCGATTTTTCACCGTACGGAAGGTGCTTGGTATCCCCGAAATAAATAAGGTCTTCATGAGGAAGCAGCCGCTTGATTTCCTTGGCTACCGTTAATCCGCCTACCCCGCTGTCGAAAATTCCGATCGGCTGTTTCGGTGATAAGTGCGAATAATCCTGTTTTTTAGTTTTCAAAGTAAGTCTGAAATTTTATACAAAAATAAGGAATTTTGTACGTAAAATACGGGGTGAAATCAATTTAAACGATAAACAGATCTGAAGCAATCCCATCCGCCATAAACCAATGCTTTTCCGGAATCTTCAGGTGGTTGTTTTCAATGACGAGAATTTCTTCATTCAGCTTCTGTTTAATTTCACGCTGGAAATGTTCCAGGATCCTGTCATCGAATTTCTCTTGTAAGCTTCCGAGATCAACGCCCCAGATCGTCCGCAGGCCGATCATGATCATTTCATTGAACTGGTCTTCCCGGGAAAGGATTTCCTCTTCTTTTGCCAAAAGACCGGCATCCAGTTTTTTAATATATTGCGGGTTGTTGGCCACATTCCAGCTTCTGATATTGGCTCCATTGTACGAATGGGCAGATGCCCCGATTCCCAAATATTCCTTGTATTTCCAGTACGAAGAATTGTGTCTTGAGTAAAAGCCCGGCCTCGCAAAATTGGAGACTTCGTAATGTTCAAAGCCGTGGTCTTTCAGAAAGTCCGACAGATAATAAAATTCCCGGTTCTGCTCCTCTTCTTTCGGACTGATGATCTTTCCTTTTGCAATCCAGTTTTCCAGAGCTGTTTTAGGCTCTACCGTCAGGGCATACGAAGAAATATGGGGAACTTCAAGGGCAATGGTTTTGTTTAAATTTTCCTTCCAGATTTCCAGATTGGAAGTAGGCGAACCGTAAATGAGATCGATGCTTAAATTTTCAAATCCGAAATCCTGGGCCCTTTTTATGGAATCTTCCGCTTCATTGGCCGTGTGTGCCCGGTTCATCAGTTTCAGATCCGCCTCAAAAAAGCTCTGTGTTCCGATGGAAAGTCGGTTAACCGGGGAACCGGACAAACCTTTCAGAAAGTTTTTATTCAGATCATCCGGATTGGCTTCCAAAGTGATTTCAATATCCTTTTCAAAACTGAAATGTTTCAGCACCTCATCAATCAGGGATTTTATTTCATCCGCAGAAAGGATGGACGGTGTTCCGCCGCCGAAGTAAAGAGACTGTAAGTTTTTATTCTGCAGTTCATTCTTCCGCAGAACGATTTCCTTTTTCATGGCAACCAGCATATCATCCTTGAAATTCAGGGAAGTGGAGAAGTGGAAATTGCAATAGCTGCATTTCTGCTTGCAAAAGGGGATGTGAACGTAAATCATAAAAAAAGAGCCCTGAAAAAATCAGAGCTCAAATGTATTTAAAATAAATCAATTAATATCTATAACCTCTGTGGTTAATGAAATTGTCGAAGTTGTATCCTAACCCGATCATGAAGCTGTTTCCTCCGTATTGCTGGATATCAGACAATCCTAAGTTGTACGTCGCTCCAATCATGAATTTGTTGAATCTTACTTTTACTACCGGTGCGATCTGCAGCTGCTGGCTGTCGAATCTGTTCTGAACGGAACGGTAGCTTACCCCGAAAGAGAAGGCGTTGATATCATTGAAGAACGTAGCCATTAAGTTATAGTCAATCGTTCTTGTGGAATTCGTATTAAGGTTGATTAATGCAGACGGCGTAAAATAGATGTTATCCCCGATGTGCCAGTCGTATCCTAAGTTTAAGAAAAACTTGATCGGAGAAGGCTCACGCCCGTTTACGATCGCTTCGTCGTTCGTAAGCGCGATGTCATTCACAGAAACCCCTGCGAAGATGTTCCGGTAAGTAGCCTGTGCCCCGAAGTTGGCATAAGCCATGAAAATGTTGCTTTCGCTCCCCTGTAATAAAGGATCCGAAGCATCCTGGGTATTAATCTTTGAATAATCAAAATTCATGTTGTAGAAACTCACGCTGGTACCGAATGAGAACTGGTCTTTTCGGTCTCCTTCGCTGCTAAGAGGAATAAAATATGAAGCACCCGCTGTAATACCGCCAGCAGAAATAGGCCCGTTGCTGTCTCTGAATACAGACAAACCTGCTCCTACCCTATCAAAGATGTTCGCGTTGATCCCTACCGATTGTACGTTGGGAGACTCACTGAACTTCGAAAATTGCTGCTGATAGTTAAGATTAAGCTGCACATAGTCGGTCTTTCCGTATTGTGCCGGGTTGAACAAAAACTCACCATCTAAAAGATATTGTTGATAGTACGGTAAAGTTTCTTGTGCTTTGTATGCATTTGACAAAAGAGCTAAACATACGATAGCATATAGTTTTCTCATAACAAATCTTGATTTCAATTCAACAAATATAAAAAAATTCTCAATATATTTTTAGTTTTCTAAATAATTTCTCCATTTTTTTACAGCATCCGCCATATCTTTTGGCATTGGGCTTTCAAAATATAATTCTTTCCTGGTAGTGGGATGTATAAATCCTAAAGTATGGGCATGAAGTGCATGCCTAGGCAGGATTTCAAATACGTTTTTGATAAACTGCTTATACTTAGGAAGATTCACTCCCCGGAGCGGCGTATGGCCTTCATACCTTTCATCATTGAACAGCGTGTGGCCGATATGCTTGAAGTGTGCCCTGATCTGGTGGGTCCTTCCGGTCTCCAGCTTACACTCCACCCAGGTCATGTATTTAAACCGTTCCAATACTTTATAGTGCGTTACGGCATGCTTTCCCTGGCTTCCGTCCTCATAGGTATGCATCTGCATCCTGTTTTTCGGATGACGCCCGATATGGCCGCGGATCGTCCCTTCATCATCCTGTACATTTCCCCAGACGAAGGCCCAGTACAGCCTTTTGGTTTTCCGGTCGAAAAACTGTTTCGCCAGAAAGCTTAAAGCAAATTCAGTTTTTGCAATCACCAGCAGCCCGGAGGTATCTTTATCGATCCGGTGGACCAGCCCTACCCGGTCCAGATCGGATTTCTGTCCGTTCTGCTCGAAATGATAGGCCAGAGCATTCACCAATGTGCCGTCCCAGTTTCCGAATCCGGGATGCACCACCATTCCCGGTTCTTTATCTACAACGATCAGATCATCATCTTCGTATACGATGTTGATGGGAATGTTCTGAGGGACAATTACATTTTCTCTCGGAGGATGAGCAAGAAGCACGGAGACCTGATCGCCCGGCTTTACGCGGTAATTCTGTTTTACAGCAGTTCCGTTTACCACGACGTTTCCTGCCCTGCAGGTCTGCGAAATTTTATTCCTTGAAGAATTCTGGCGGAAGATCAGTAAAAACTTATCGATCCTTAAAGGCTCCTGGTTTTTATCCACCGTAATATTAAGGTGTTCATACAGCCCTTTATTTTCCTCATCAATATCCAGATTATCGATACTGTTCCGGTCTAATAATTCTTCATCGAAAAAATCTTCGTTATCTTCTGCCATTGTTTTGTCTTTTATACAAAAAGCTTCAACATAATGAAAGTTGAAGCCTGTATTTTTATAATAATTTATAGATTATTCTATTACTAATTTTTTAACCTTTGGCTTTTCAGCAGGTTTTGTAGTTGCCGTTGCAGGCTTGCTGCTGTTTGCTCCTGAAGCAGCTCCGGATCCGCTTCCTGAAGAAGCGGTTTTGGACCTGGTGGTTTCCGTTGCAGAAACGGCCGGCTTTGTATTGGTTCTCGGCGTTTCCGTTTTAGGCGCCTCGGTAGAAGATCTTGTAGTCTCTCTTCTTGGCGCAGGTGGAGGCGGCGGTAGGTCGGAACTTGATTCTTCCCGTACCGGCATCTCCTGATACTGTACCGGAGGAAGTGCCGTATCTACCTTCATCCGATAAGTGGAGTTCAGCTGTTCGATCTTCGCACTTAATTCTGCCAGGGTCCGCTTACTGGCCCAGAGGTCAATCTGCATCCCCTGGTCACGGACATCCCCTGCAGCCGGATCCTGGTAGTAGATGACATCGGATTCGTCTTTGCTTCCGTCTTCATGGTCCACAAGTCCTACTTCGAACATGCTACGGGCAATTACCTGTCTTGCTTCCTTCACCGTTAATCCCACGACGTTAGGAATCGCAATATTCCGCAGCGGCCCGGAACCGATCACCACATCCACGGTGGAGAATCTCGCTAATTTGGTTTTAGGTTTTACTTCATTGCCGTTATATAAAATACGGATCACCGCATCTTTCTGAATACTCGGTTCGAAAATGGTATCGCCTACTTTCAGTCCCACCTGCTCCAATCGCTGGAAAGCAAGCCCTGAATATTTATTGATGACATCCGGAACTTCCACTTTAGCCCACGTTCGCGGGTTTACCCTCAGCTGGATGGCCCTGCCGTCTTTCACTCGGGAGCCCGGAATCGGATAGACCTGCAGTACCTGGAAAGGTCTGTACTTCGGGTCATAATTAAAACTGTCCACTTCATAATCCAACCCTGAATCATCCAGTATCTTGATTGCTTCCTGCACAGACTTATTGACAATATTTGGAACGGGAATTTCCTGACCGTGATGGGTATGATACTCCAGCCAACGGAACGTAAGCCAGACCAACCCCACAAAAACACCGATGGCTACGATTAAGTTCAGTAAAACTTTCCAATTGAAAAGTGATTTAAGCATACTTAAAATGACTATAATTAGACAGCAAATATAATTAATAATTTTAGAATGTCCTTTTTATTTAACACATTTCACTTTTGACCTGAATTTTTCCGGATTTGCATTTATCCGTTCTATAAAATGATTAAATTTGCTTAACTGATACTAGACAAAATGAGCAAAAAACAAGTTGCCGTAGTCATGGGAGGCTATTCCGACGAATATGCCGTATCCCTGAAAAGCGGACAATTAATCTATGATTCTTTAGACCGAAATCTTTACGACGTATATAAAGTAGTCATCCTGAAAGACGAATGGTATTTTTTGGATGAAAATGATCAGAAGCACGCCATCAATAAAGGAGACTTTTCCGTAACGCCGGATTATCAGGAGCCTTTACAGTTTGACGTCTGCTTCAACATCATCCACGGAACGCCGGGCGAGAACGGGATCCTTCAGGCCTATTGGGATGCGATCGGACAGAAATATACCGGCTGTGATTTTTACCAGAGTGCCCTGACCTTTAATAAAAAAGATACTTTAGCCGTCCTTTCAAAATACGGAATTCCTTCCGCAAAGAGTGTTTACCTGAGAAAAGGAGAAGAAATCAACGTTGATGAAATCATAGAAAACCTCGGGCTGCCTGTTTTCGTTAAGCCCAACCAATCCGGATCATCCCTGGGAATTTCCAAAGTAAAGGAAAAATCAGAACTGTTGACAGCAACGGAGATTGCCTTTAAAGAAGATGATGAAATTCTAATCGAAAGCTTTCTGGACGGCATGGAAGTTTCCGTTGGCGTAATCGATTATAAGGGAGAAACCATTGTTTTGGGAATTACGGAAATTGTCCCTCAGAATGAGTTTTTCGATTATGAAGCCAAATATGAAGGTGCTTCCGAAGAAATTACCCCGGCCCGCATCGATAACGAAACCAGGATCCGTATCGAAGAGATTGCCAAAAGAGCTTACAATTCTTTAGGCATGAGCGGATTTTCCAGAAGTGAATTCATTTTGATGGATGGTATTCCATACATGCTTGAAATGAACACCAATCCGGGCTTTTCTCCTGCCAGCATCCTTCCGCAGCAGGCTAAAATTTACGGAATTTCTATTGCAGATCTTTGCGGAAACGAGGTTGAAAAAGCTTTATCCAAAAATTAAAACGTATGAAAATTGCTGTTTTCCCGGGTTCATTCGATCCGATTACTTTAGGTCATTACGATATCATCGAACGGGCGGCTCCGCTTTTTGACAAGCTGATCATCGCTATCGGACAGAATTCCCAGAAAAAATATATGTTTCCCCTAGAAAAAAGAATCGAATTCATCCAGAATTCCGTCGCCGAATTCCCGAATGTGGAAGTTGACTTTTTTGAGGGACTGACGGTTGACTACTGCTTTGAGAAAAACGCCCAGTACATCATCCGGGGCCTGAGAAACCCTGCTGATTTTGAATTTGAAAAAGCCATTGCCCACACCAACAGAACCCTGGCCCATAAAAAACTGGAAACGGTATTCCTGCTGACCTCCTCCGGGAAATCCTTCATCAGCAGCAGCATCGTCAGGGAGATCATCAACCACGGCGGCGAATATGAACTGCTGGTACCAGATTCGGTAAGAGTGGAAAAATGAGTAATGGGTAATAAGTAATAGGGGCAATAACAATTTTAATATATGGATTTTAATCAATTATTTAGAGAGAGAACCAAACAGTTTTTTATTGCCGTGATCAGATCTTTATCCCCATTGCCTTATTCAGATGACCTTCCCGTAATCAGAAAGCAGATCATCAGATCTTCAACTTCTGTTGCTGCCAATTACAGAGCGGTCTGCAGGGCAAGATCTGAAAAAGAAAAGTTTGCCAAAATAGGCATCGTCGTTGAAGAAACTGATGAAACCCAATTTTGGCTGGAGCTTATTGAAGAACTCGAATATCTAAGCCCTGAAAAAATCTTCCCGTTAAAACAGGAATGTGATGAATTGGTAAAAGTAATGACCTTCTATAAATTTAAATTATCCCAAAATATCTAAAGAGCAGTTTTATTACTCATTACCTATTACTCATTACCCATAAGAAATGCACGAACAGTTCAATTTTGCCATAGAAGTCCTCGGAACGATCTCCTTCTCGATGTCGGGGAGCTTTGCCGCGATGCAGAAACGCCTGGATCCTTTCGGGGTTTTGATTATCGCTTTCGTTACATCGGTAGGCGGCGGAACGGTACGGGATCTCCTGCTGGACATTCCGGTGTTCTGGATGCACGACCTGCTGACCTGTGCCCTGATTATCCTGACGAGTATTTTCACGATGATCTTTAAATCGTTTGAGAAAAATTTCAGGGTGACCTTATTTATTTTCGACAGTTTCGGATTAGGGCTGTTTACGATTATCGGGGTCCAGAAAGGACTGAACGCCGATATCCATCCTCTCATCTGCATCGGCCTGGGAACGATCACCGGCTGCTTCGGAGGAATTATCCGGGACATCCTGCTCAACAGGATCCCTCTGATCTTCAGGAAAGAAATCTACGCAACCGCGTGCATCCTTGGAGGCTCCGTTTTTTTATTACTGACTAAATTTACAACACTGACGTATACCATCGTTCAGGTTTTTACCATCCTGCTGATCGTTTCGATCCGGACCCTGGCCGTAAAGTACCACTGGCAGATTCCGAAATTCTATGGGTACGAGAATAATGCGGAGATGTAGTTTTCGTGAATTTGAAATTAGCCTTCGGATTAATTGGCTGGAAGATGGGTGCGGGACGCTCGAAGTTTCCGTGACTATTATTAAAAATGGTATTGTTAAATTGAAATATATTTCATTACTTAGTATTATGAAATGTTATAAATGCCAATCAGAAGAAAACACTAAAGCTGGCTTTACAAGAGGATTGCAAAGATACAAGTGTAAAAGATGCGGT
>CAJYRQ010000010.1 GCA_913777465.1 uncultured Chryseobacterium sp. | reverse complement strand
TCGGTGGGCTGGCCGGTTTTTTGGTTTCCTGCGCGAAGGCATTTACAGAGATCGTCATGGCCGCCACGAGCACGGTCGCCGATTTTAGGATGGATTTCATACTATTTTTATTTACTTGTTTGTTATTTTGTTAATCGTTTACGAATGTACTGCTTTCTTCTTATATCTTCTTCAACTTTTTTATGGAACCGCAAATTTTAAGTGGATGGATAATGCGCCTTTGAAGTTCTTAACACATAAGTCACAGAGAAGATTTGAATGCTTGAAAACATTTTAGAACACATCAGATTAAAAATCAAAGATTTTCTTAAAACTTTTGTGCGCTTTTTACAACATCGTATTCAACTTTATTCAACAGCATGAAGATCTTTTGTGACTTTTGTGGTTAAAATTTCTACCACAGATTGTACTGATTTTCACAGATCGCAGCGTTTATTTTAGCACATAAGTCACAGAGAAGATTTGAATATCTTGAAAATATTTTAGAATACATCAGATTAAAAATCTTTGATTTTTAAAAACTTTTGTACGCTTTTTACAGCATTATATTCAACTTTTTCATCAACATCAATGTCTTTTGTGACTTTTGCGGTTAAAATTTCTCCCACGGATTACACAGATTTTCACAGATTATGACGTGGCTTCGGCTCCGCTCAGCCACCGGATTGGAAGTAAGCTTAACCGATAAGAAAATCTTTGATTTTTTTAAAACTTTTGTGCGCTTTTCATAGCATCAGGTATTCAACTTTATTCAACATCATGAAGATCTTTTGTGACTTTTGCGGTTAATAATCAGCAGTCAGAACCGGGGCTTCGAGAGCCTCAGCCACCTTAACCTGAGTTAGGCTGATTACCTGAAAAAATCTTCGATTTTTAGTCTAATGTGCTCTAAAATAGGCGGACTTCGACTACGCTCAGCCACCAGGAAATTAAATCTTATGTGACTTATGTGTCAAAGCTTCTTTTGAGCCTTTTGCAGTTTCATTTAAACAAGCTTCCTGTGAAACAACAACCCGACGGCAGAAAACAGGATCACCGCCGCGGCCCCGATGACGTTCAGCCAAAGGAAGGAAACGATATCGAACTGGTAGATGGCAATCACCGTGATTTCCGATAAGATGGCCGATACAAAGACATTCGCCCCGTTGATCTTTTTAAAGTAAAAGGCGACCAGGAAAATCCCCAGAATCGGGCCGTAGAACAGGGAGCCCAATACATTCACCGCTTCGATCAGGGAACCCATCTGCGTGGCAAACATGGCGATGCCGATGGAGAAAATCCCCCAGGCCAAAGTATGCAGCCGGCTGTACTTCAGTTCGGTCTGCTCATCAGGCGTTTCTTTGCTGAAGATCAGATGGACGTCTTTTAACGAGCAGGCGGCCAGGGAATTCAGCGCAGCCGAAATGGAGCCCCAGCTGGCCAGGAAAATAACGGCAAACAGAAGACCGGTCATCCCGATCGGCAACGTATTCTTTACGAAATACAGGAAAATATAATTGGTATCGGTTTTTTCCGCATTGGCGTTGGATTGGTTGATGGCCTCCTCTACCCTTCCGTGAAGCGCTTTGACCTCAGCCTGGGTGTCTTTAAAATCCTGAACCGCTTTGGTAAGCTGTGGGGAGTTGGTTTCCTTCAGCTTTAAAATTTCTTTCGATTCTGCATTGAATTTTGCCTGTAAATCCCGGTGCTCTTTTTCAAACGCCGCCGCCTGTTGAGGCTGCGTATCTTTCAGGTTCTGGTAAGATCGTTCATTGAAATACACCGGCGCCGGTTTCAACGAGAAGAAGGCGAAAAGCAAAGCGCCGATCAGGAGAATGGCAAACTGCATCGGAATCTTCACCAACCCGTTCAGCAGCAGGCCCATTTTGGCGTTGGTGTTGTCTTTGGCGGTAATATACCTCCCGACCTGGCTCTGGTCCGTCCCGAAATAAGAAAGCGCCAGGAAAAAACCGCCGATCAGTCCGCTCCAGAGGTTGTATTTGTCTTTCCAGTCGAATTCGGTGGTGATGACATTGAGCTTTCCGGATTTCCCGGCGAGATAAAGGGCATCCTTAAATCCGATGCCGCCCGGCATATCCTGAATGAGAAGGTATCCGGCAAAAGCCATGGTTCCCAGGATAATCAGGAACTGTAATTTTTGAGTGTGGGCAATGGCTTTGGCACCGCCGACGTAGGTGTAAATCAGCAGGATTCCACCCGTTAAAACATTGGTGAGGTAAATATTCCAGTTGAGGACACTCGCCAAAATAATACTCGGCGCATAAATGCTGATTCCTGTGGACAAACCTCTCGAAAAAAGGAACAGCAGCGAGGTGAGCACCCTTGTTTTTTTATCGAAACGGTTTTCCAGGTATTCATAGGCGGTGTAGACATTCAGCCGCTGGAAGATCGGGATGAAGGTGATGCAGATCACGATCATCGCCAGAGGCAGCCCGAAGTAATACTGGACGAAGCGCATCCCATCGGTATACGCCTGGCCCGGCGCCGAAAGAAAGGTAATGGCACTGGCCTGCGTCGCCATGATCCCTAAAAGTACGATGTACCACGGCATCTTGCTGTCTGCTTTCAGGTAGGAAGCGTTGCTTTTCTGGCCGCGGCCGATCCATACGCCGTAAACCACCACGGCAACCAAGGTAAAAATGAGAACGGCCCAATCGATACTGCTCATGCCCAGAATTTAGTGAATAAGTAATACAATATGATCTGAACGATCAGCGCAACAGCCAATAATACGTACCAGATGTTCCAGTTTGCAGATTGTTTGCCCATCAGTTTTTTTGTGCCGATAAAAAGTTCATAAACAAACGTGCCGCCCCGGCATTTCCCGCAGGAAGCTGCCTGAAAAAGGCTAAAGGCGTATAAATAAAATTCCCCTTTCCGTATTTCGCATACAGCGTAGATCCCTGCAGCGGCTCTTCGCCGGTGTCATGCATTTCGAAAAGCGGTTCGTAGGCCGCATCCCATTGGTCCGGGAAGTAGGCCCCGCGCTCCTGCACCCATCCTTTGAAATCATCGGCCGTAATTTTGTTCGGGAAGTTCAGCAGTTTATGGTTGGGGTTTAAAAAGGTAACGGCTGCATTTTCTTCGGTCACCCGTTTGTTGGCAATGTTGAATTTGTACATGCCCAACTGGTTCACCGTAGTGTCCTGGTTGGTGTTGTACTGCATCACCAGGTTTCCTCCGGCTTTTACATAAGCCCATAAAAAAGGCATCCACCGGCCCAGCTTTTTCTCCGTATTGTTGGCCCGGATCCCCAGCACGATGGCATCGTATTGCGATAATTGGTTCAGGCTGCCATTTCTGCCGTCCGGATTGCCGTAAAAATCTTCGTCTTTCAGGACATCCACCTGAATCCCGGCGATGCGCAGAAAATCGGGAATAAAATCGCCCGCTCCCTGGATGTAGCCTACTTTTTTTACCGTCGACCGGATCTCATCTTTCATCACGGCAACTGTTGCCGGCGCAAAATATTGTAGAGAAGGCAGATGCGGATATTGGATCAATACCTGTTTTTTATTGTAAGTGATTCCATCAGTAACATAATCTGCATACAGCTGCAAACGGTTGGAATTGATTGAAGCAAGTTTCGCTTTTGGAATAACGCAGTCGACAGTAATATCTTTTCCACTGAGCGAACTGACCTCCGCGCCGCCTAAACGTTCTCCGTTATACATCAGGTTCAGCTTACCGTTGCCGAATGCTTTGCTGGAATTGACTTTAATATTTAAGCTTACCTGTAAATCTTCATTTTCCTTCACCAGGTAAAGCGGTTGGGTAAACTTCAGTTCCAGGGCCGGAACAATGCGGAGGGCTTCCACCACATCACCGCGCACCGGGTCCAGTTTCTTGAACGATAAAGGAAGCTTCACCTGAAACTTTTCTCCACCGATTTTTAAATCCAGCAATACATTCAGCGGGGATTCCGCTTCGGGCAAACCGACCAACGTATCATTCGGAACGGAGAAAGTGGCCGCATTCAACGCCGCTTTAGCCAGCCAGTAAGGTTCCGTAAGCGCTGCATCTACCGGAATTTGAATTTTATGTTCAACGGTAATTAAAGAATCTTTAGCTAATTTTCTATTGAAGTTTTTCGACTGATTCAGCCATTTGACGTTTTCCAGAACGACCGGATTTTTCGCTCTTGCAATCAGGTTTAATTTAAAATTATACGGCTCCCCGGCTACGGCTTCAGGCTGATTGGTCACCGCCTCGCCCATAAACCCGGCACAGCTTAATATGATTTGGTCCAGCGATTTGATTTTATCTTTCTTCAGTTCAGGATCCTTCAACGCCATCACCTTTTTCCGCAAGGCCAGCAAAGCCGGCAGACTACGGTCCGGATTGTTAAAATTGAAAGCGGATATTATTTTATCTAAAGCTTGATCGATGTCCGCATGCCCTTTGGAGGTCCAGGTTTTTACGACGCCATCCAAAAGGGTTGCTTTGGCAGGCTCGCCGGCCACTTGGGTAAAATATTCGGTTTTTATTCCTGCTATCGATTGTGTTCCCGCACCCTGGCTTTTGTGTAAGCTTCTGCTCAATCCGGCCAGTTCGCCATAGCCCATTCCGAGTTGCGGATCATACTGCCCCACCGTCACTTTCAGTTGGTTTTCAGCCGTCGTATTCACCGAACCAAACCGGAACGTATTCCATAATAAGCGTTTGGGTTGCCAAACATTGACATATTTTAGCTGATCCGGGAAAGCATTTTTATCTCCCGCGAGTTTGAAGGCTTTTTCCGCTACCACCGCCGAAGCTGCATGCTGTCCGTGGCCCGCTGCAGCCGTAGGAGGGAAACGGCAGATGATCACCTCCGGACGGAATTTGCGGATGACCCAAACCACATCCGCGGTAATGCTGTTTTCATCCCATTGCTTGAAAGTATCGGTGGTATTTTTAGAAAACCCGAAATCGATCGCCCGGGTAAAAAACTGTTGGGCACCGTCCAGCTTTCTGGCCTCTAAAAGCTCATGCGTTCTGATTAAACCCAAAGCAGCTCCCTGTTCGTTTCCCAATAAATTCTGCCCGCCGTCACCTCTTGTCAAAGACAGATAGCCCGTATCCAGGTTCTGGTCATTCACCAGCCAGGACAGCAAGCCTGTATTTTCATCATCCGGATGCGCCGCCAGGTACAGGACTTTAGGCAGATGCTTCAGGGTTTTGAGTTCGCGGTAAATTTCTGATGATTTGGAAGGCCGGACCTGCTGGGCCGGATAAAAAGCCGTTAAAAAACTAAGGAGAAGTACAGTGATTCCTTTTTTGAACATTTGAATTTGCTTTGCGGGGCAAATATAGGTAAATCGTTCTTTTTCCGGCAGTAAAAGAGAAAATTCATGGTCTCATTCATCAACCGTGCTCGCCGGATCGTGGTTTTTCCCGGTATCCGGTATTAATAGCATCGGGCTTCAGCCCGATGCTATTATAGAAATGTAAGGTCCGGCTTCAGCCAAAACTTATTTTAACGCAAAGTTTGATTTTTCTGATGCATAAATTCTAAGGAGGCAAAGAAGGATCAGCAGGCTGATCTGATGAAGTGTGCGATGGCTTCGCGAAGCAGATTCATCTGCCTTTATTCATTTACGATTATTTATAGTCATAATACCTTTGTGTGATAAGCTTTTATATTAAATGTTCCTAATTACAAGCTGGAAGTGAGAAAACTTTATCTTACAGACGAAACCAACTATACTTTTCCAACCCTATCCCTCGTAAGGAAGATATAGTTGAACATGCAGAACGCAGCAATGGCCCCGAACGTGTGCCATAAAAAGTGGGTCCCGAAACTGAGCCATTCCCACTTATCGGCAATACGGAAGGTCAGAGCAAGAACAAAAGACAATAGAGCGAAGCCTACCCATTTTCCAGCTTTCCAACGGGTATAGATCAGGTACCTCAACACCGAGAACAGGACAAAGGAAGCCATGATGGCGTAATTGACGTTGATGAAAAGAGAAGGATGACCGGCCAGGATCCAGTTCCGCAAAGCAAATATGAGCCCCGCATACAAGAGAACCAGCAGAACCGCATAGTAACACCGGGTGCTCCGGGCCACAAAATAAAATCCGGTGGACAGGCAGAGCAGCATGATCGGCAGCCAGTCCATCATAATGAATACCGGCCATTGCCTGAAGGAATGATACACCGTTCCGCCGATGGCACCGATGTACAATAAAACGAGGCAGTAGGTTAAGAAAGGGTTCTCTTTAAAATGACCTTTGATTTTAAGGGTCCAGAAAATGGCCAAAGCAAGAAAAAATACAGCCGTGACTGCATTTAAAGGCTCGGGGAAGAACTGGGCCATATCGGTTTCTTTATAGAGCATCCCTCCGTCCGGAGGCAGTTGGCTGATCGGCATATTCCTTTTTATGTTTGGTTATTGGCATAATAAAAATGCAGAATCGGCTCTCGTCAACAGTTCTGCAAATGCTTCTCTAAATATAGCAAATTGATACGTTTTAATGTATTGTTTTTGAAATTCGTTTTTTTCGGGTTGTATTTTCCGGAAGTGGATTTATACCTATTGATTTCCAATTATTTGAATTTAATTTACGAACTGGATCATAAATTAAAATATAGATATGATGCTGATTTCCATTTTTTGGAGGAATTGTAATGATGTCGGGATACAGGTTAATCAGCACCTTATTATTTAATAAATAGGAAGCCCCTCAGTTAGCAGTAAAAATAAAAACTGATAATAAATCTTACCTTCTTTGATAAGAAGCTTTCCGTCCAGTTCCATTTTTCTGATGGCCCTGATGATAGTCTCCACCCTTAATCCGGTAAAAGAAGCAATCTGATTCCGGGTATATGGCACTTTAAAGCTAAAATCTGCGGTATATCCGAATCTCATTTTTACAAAATCCAGTAATTTGGTAACTCTTTTCACCGGATTGTTTTCAGATAAGAATCAAGCGATCAAATACCTGAAATGAAGACGTTCTGCGGTGTAGCGGTATAATGTCGGAAACAAATCCGGCATTTCCGACAACATTTTCAGAAAATCCCCTTTTTCCAGCCTGATGACCTCACATTGGGTTACCGCAACCGCACTGATGCCGTAAGGCATATCTGTAAAAAGATAACTTTCTCCAAAACAGTGCCCGTCAAAAGGAATACCATGAATAAATTCACTCCCTTTTTCAGTTAAATTATTAACCTTTACAAAACCGGTCTTTATCTGGAAATAAAACTTTGAAATTGTACCCTCCCGGAAAATAAATTCCGAAGCACCATAAGAATGTAGTACCGCACCATACGAAAACAATAAATCCTCGCTTATCACCATAAACAATATGTTATTAGCATTTGGAGCCAAATATACTAAAATAAGTAATTGATTATTGTAAGGGTGCATCCTTGCTGTCTTCAATCCATTTAAGCACAGCCGCCGTCATGAATCCATTATCCATGCCCGGGCAAAGAATCTATATTAAATAAAAAAAGAGTCCGTCCGGCTGCTCAGCAAATTCACTTTGTCTTTGCCGGACTGCCTTCGAATCGCCTTGATCCTGTCGATTGCTTTCCCATAGTCCTGAAAAAAGGATCGATCTTTGGGTACAGCCTTTTCCTTCTTCGGTAACAACAGGAACTCCGCCTGTTCCGACGCTCTTATATCCCGGTATATTGTACCTTAACTTACATTGAACCTTTCAGCAACATCAGTGGCGGTTACAAACCGCTTCGATTGCAGTTGGAGAATCATCGCAATAAATCCCGAAAGACGTTTGGTATCTGGTTGTCCATTTCTAAAATAATATGTTATGACCGGCTAAACTTATTGTAATTTTTTTTGATGTTTTTTCCACGGTAATTCAATTCTATAGCTACTGTATTTAATTTATTTATTGATCCCGGTCATCTTAATGAATACTCCATAAATTCAACGTACCACTTTTATAAACAGAGAGCCGGATATTATGGCTTTTTTAATATTTGACCAGCCACACCCTTCAATAATCCGGGCATACCACATATGATTATAAACCTGAACATCAAATATTTAACACCAATATCCAACTGTAATATTTCACCAATAAAAGAATTAAAAAATATTTCAACAGACCCAGATATATCATAGTGTACGGTATTTTTTTTGTTGTCTTTTAAACAACCCAAAATTTTAATTTTATGAAAAAAGTATTTACTTTCATCGGACTCGTTTCGACAGCTGCATTTTTTAATGCTCAGATTGTGATTAATGAAATTTATACGGGAGGCGGCATCTTAGGAGCAACGCTTACCAATGATTTCATAGAACTGAAGAATATTGGAACTGCAACCGCTACACTTACCGGTGCAACCATACAGTACGGGCCGGTATCCGGGCCGTTCAGTCAATATCATACCCTTCCCAATATTACTTTGGCTCCCGGACAGACGTACCTGATCCAGGAGGGTTCGGATGGTGGCGGGATTATCAACCTTGTCAATCCCAATCTTGTGGTGAATACAGTGCTTAATTTTAACGGAACCGGTCCTACAATAGGCTTGGGCATAGGACTTGCGCTCACTTCCGGAAAAGTTGCTCTGGCAAGCAATACCACCCAGGTTACGGGACCAACGGCATCAAATGTTCTGGATTTTGTAGGATATGGCCTGGCCAATCAGTATGAAGGTGCAGGAGCTGCTCCTTCGCCGAGCATATTAAATTCAATCACGAGGGTTTCAGGGGATACCAACAATAATAACGTGGATTTTGCCGCTGGCCTTCCTACTCCACAGGCCGGGGTACTGGCCGTAAGTGATATTTCGTCCGGCCCTGTTTCAAACCGCTTCATAAAAAATACGCTGGTAAGAAATAATGAAATCAGTTTCCATGCCGATGTAAAAGAGGTGAAGGTTTATACGCTCTCAGGACAGCTTATAAAGACCGGTTCAGCAGGTAATAATGCGACCCTTAATATCGCCGGACTGCAAAAAGGGAATTACATCGTTACGGGAGTTATCAACAATACCGTTGTTTCCCAAAAGATTTTAAAAGACTGAATTTCTTTAACAATTAACATAAAAAAACAGCTGCCGGCTGGCAGCTGTTTTTTTATTCGTTGTAATACTTTTTTAGCCAGTTTTGAAATTCATCTTCATAGATTTCCTGAGCATTTTTTACGATCTCATCCGGATCTTCTGCCGTTTCGATGCCATATCTTTCGAAAACCCATTTTTTGTACGCTTCCGTCTTTTCGGTAGGCTCGTAATCATCTTCATCTTTGTAGAAATAAATATCGTCCCAGCCGATAGCGGGCTCCACATCAAAGGTTAAAATTTGCAGCAATTCCCTTACATTTTTTGCTACGATATGAATTCCCCCTTCACTTCCGAATGCCAAAACCGGTGCCTCGCTTAAATTTTCATTTCCGTTTCTTACCCAAAGTGCATAATGCGAGCCGCTTCCGTCTGCCATGGCAAACTCGATAATGGAGTCTGTAAATTCTTTATTATCCGAGTAGCCGATGATCCCGCTTTTATCCGAATAATCTTTTCCGATATAAAACTGGTCTGCAAAGTTTTCATCATCCCCGATCGAGTTCTGGAAATTCACAAGTTCTTTCAATTCTTCCGGAATTTCAAAATTTTTGAAGTTTGCTTCAAATTCGCTTAAATCAACCATTCTTACTGATTTTTAATATTGATGTCTGGTGTTTTAAGGCATTGCTGCCTGGCTTTGGCCTTACGCGTCTATTTCGTAAAGCGATTTTGGTACTAATTTAAAAATTAATTTTGATTGGCCTTTTAAGATTATATAAATCTCTGTGCTGAAGCCATTAGGTTTTTTGCTATTGTGAATAATTTCTTTGATTTATTCAAAAAATTATATACTTTTGATCAATAGAATACCACTTTTCGTGTTCTTAGTGTTTAATCCCTTTTCAATTTGAATCGGGATTTTTTAATTGAAAACATTTACTTCTATAGAATAACACATGATCTGACAATGTCATGTTCATTTATGGATACATTACGGCCTTCCGTTGATTTGTCAATGTTATTATAAGATCTGATCCTATCCTTTCTTAACATTTAAAACAACTTGAATTAGACGGTAATCATTTGTTTTTAAGCGATTTAATGGAATTGAAAGAAAAGTAAAAATCTTAAAGACTTTAGCGTACTGAAAAAAATTAGTTGATATTCAAAATTAACGGCAATATCCTTAAACGACAGTGCTTCCGGCATCCGGCACCCCTCTTCCAGCCTTTTAAGAATAGTTTGTAACTCGAATCCACGTTAAAATATTAAATGAAAAATCCAATTTATTAAATAACAAATTGGATTTTTAAGTAAACCTGATATCAATTTTATTCGATAATGAGTTTCAGGGTAAATAGCTTTCTGGTATGTACTTTAACGAAATACACGCCTTTCGGTAAATTTTCGTTGAGCAATGAGAATTTCTGATCATTGATGTTTTTTGTTTCGTACAATAATTGTCCTGCAGCGGATAAGAGCTGAATTTTTTCAATAGGATAATCGCTTCTGATGAAGGTCGGCTGTCCCGGCTTTGCAGGATTCGGATACAGGATCACGTTCTTCTCCGTGCTGCTCTGGGATTCACCTGTGCCCAAAGAGCTGCTTACTACCTGGAAAGAGACCCTGTTTGAAACCTCCGTATAGGAATCGTTGGTAAACATCACCATATAGTAGTTTCCGGCAGTGGTCGGGACACCGTTCACATTTCCGGTAATGGTTTTTGTGCCCTGTGTCACCCCGTCAAAATAAGTGTATGACGTAAACTGATCGTTCGGTGTCTGTACACTCTGCGGGTAAATACCCAGCCAGTCTTTGATGATCCCGGGAGAATCCGTCCAGGAGGCCGTGATGTTTTCACCCAGTGTATACACCGGCTTGTTGATCCAAAGATCCGTCACGATGTCGCCCACTTTAAAGAAAACCTTCTCCCCGATCTGCGTATAGCCGTCTTCCAGAAGATACGTTGCATAATAGTAGCCTTTCGGTAATCCGTTAAAATTCTTTGTTCCCGCAGCGGTGGTTACATAGCTCCACATCGCTGACGGGTTTGCCGATCCCGGAACCTGACCCATTTTATAAATCCCGATCCAGTCTTTAGTAAGATTCGGCCCATTGGAATAATTGATCGTGACTGTTCCTCCTACAGGATACGAATCTGCTGTTGCCTGTAAAACCACTTTTGGCCCGACATAGAAACTTTTTCTGCCGGTAATTTCAGTGTATCCGTTATTGGCAAAGAATCCTGCGAAATACTGCCCTTTTGCAGTCAGCCCAGTATTGAAGTTCGCGGTTCCCGATGTCTGGCCGTTGGTATATTTGTAAGCCTGTGACGTTACGGAAGCAGGGGTCTGCCCTTTTTTGTAAATTCCGATCCAGTCCTGCTGATTGCCGGGCCCGTCTGTAAAGGTGGCCAGAATTGCTTCGTTCTGAAGGTATTCGGTTTTATTTAAAACCAATGCCGGATTGGATACAACGCTTCCCGTGATCTCAAACTGTTTGACATCACTCCAATCGCTCCACTCTAGATTCCGGTCCCGGTAACGTACTTTTACATAATAGACTCCGTTGGTGATCGAGTTGGCTGCAATAGTTGCCTTGGTAATATCCACACCGGCATTCAGGTTTTTTGTGACATCCGGATTTCCCGTACCATCCTTTCCGAACCAGTTTTCAAAATCCCTGTAAAGTTCTTTATCGATTACGGAAAAATCCGGGGTCTTGCTGATGAGGAACTGGGTGGTGTTCAAAAGTTCCGGAGTGGTAGTGGTGAAGGTGCTTCCATTCAATGTCAGGGGCAGGGTTACAGGCGTCGTAAAAACATTGGTAACAGAAGGCTTTGCAGGTTTGGCCAGGTTTTTATACCGGTGGAAACTGTCAACCAGCACACTGTTTTTCTGTTGATAAATGCTTCCTATCGAATAGCTTTCAACATTTGCCTTGCCATTGGCAACATCTACCTCAATGATCTGGTAGGTCCAGTCGGTAAGTGTTTTCTGTACATCGTCAAAATCCTGTTCGTTAGACATTCCCCAATACTGGTCCCAGGCCGTTCCCCCGGAGATAATCTGGTAATTCGGCGAGTTTTTAAGCTGGCCTCTGTGATACAGATGATGGTGGGCCCCGATATGCATCAGGTACTTATCTGAAGCAGTAAGCATGGGTACGGCCGTATTCCTTACCCATGTTGAAATATCCCCTACATACTGCTCCGCCTGATACGGACGGTGGCTCAGGGAAATGATCCACTGGACGGTATTGTCGGTAGCAGCGGCATTCAGGATCTGCTGCAGCCACTGCTGCTGTGCGGAGCCGGTATGTTCAGAGCTCAAACTCACGAACAGAACGTTCCCTGCCTGCTGCGCATAGTAATTTTCATTTCCGGAAGTAATATTTTTGTAGCTCAGCTCATCGATGTAGAAATGCGCATAGTAAGAACTCATTCCTAAAGTTCCGTATGTTTCATGGTTTCCTACAGTCGTCTGAATCGGAAGATAGGGCGAAAGTTTTCGGTTTTTCTTAAAATGCACATTTTCATAATGATCCAGTGTGCCTACATCCACTTGGTCTCCAACCATGAAAGTCAGTGCAATATTGTCAGAAGGATCGGCCGCTGCACCGAAACGCTGCTTGATTTTACGGTAAGCGTGGTAATTCAGAGAATCATACCTTGGCTCGTTTTTAAGCTGGTTGTCACCCATAATCAGGAATCTTATCTTCCCGTCTGCAGTTGCCGCCTGCCCGGGCAGAGGCAGCGTCCGGAAATTGTACACCGCAGATTCCAAGGCCCCTGTTTTAATTTTATAGTAATACTTTGTATTGGGCTGAAGATTGGTGATCTTGGCGGTATGGTAGTAATAATTATTGCTGTATCCGGTATCGGAAAAAATATTCGTAGTTCCCGTAACCGTTAC
The DNA here is from genome assembly GCA_913777465.1 of uncultured Chryseobacterium sp. GTDB lineage: Bacteria > Bacteroidota > Bacteroidia > Flavobacteriales > Weeksellaceae > Chryseobacterium. The sequence goes on along the minus strand of CAJYRQ010000010.1, from coordinate 27,089 downwards.
ATTCAGGTTGGCCGGTGATGTTCCGTAATATACGGTGGTTTCATTATCCGAAGGCGTTTTCCAGTTCACAATCATCGAACCGGGCGTAGGATTCTGTAGATATGGCACCAATGTCTGCCCGAAACAGAGGCCCGAGGCCAGGCACCAAAGCAGCAGTAAATAATTTTTCATAAATTAATTTTAGGATTAAATTTTAATGGCCAAATCTAAATCCCTGATGTTACCCTGCCGTTACCAGTCTGTTAAATAATGCTTAATAATTTAAGCAAAGCAGCATTTAACGGATAATCCGCTTAATTTTACTTCCGGTCAGAACAAAAGGGATAATCCCTGTAATCAATAATGCCCAGAACCATAAGGGATGAACAGTGCTTATCCACAACCATATCACGATCAGGACCATGCTGATTGCCGTTATATACTGCTCCCTTTTTTCCCCGCCACATAATGATATGACGATACCTCCGGCGATACAGCTAAGGTAAACGCATACTAATTTGATAACAAGCTGAATGATATCATAAGAAGTCCAGGTGACCTGATTAAACAGCTGCATAGAAGCGGGAAAGAAAATGCCCTGTATTTTGGCAAATACCGAACTTAAAAGACCGATAGTGCCAAATCCAATGACGGTGGAAAACATTTTTTTGAAGTTCATTACTTAGCTGATTTTAAAGTTCAACTGGTCTTCGGTGAGTACAATCGGATCAGTCATCATCTTTTTAAGTTCGATGTCAGAAGCTGCCCTGAACGTATTGACAAACCAGCCGCTGTTCATCGGCAGGGATAAAAGAGGCAGCGTTAATTCCGGCATTCCCCTGGAATTTGTGGATGATGGGTTGCATCAATCCATTATACTTGTTGCAGGCGGCTCTCAGATCATCAGGCGTTTTGCTGATGAAATGCGACAATACCTTCGCCCCATAGATCGAAAGCGATGCCCCCATTCCCGACAGTGCGGTGGGACAATATCCTGCGTCACCCGGCAGAACCATATTTCCATTAACCAAATCAGGTGCGTCCACCATTCCCATCTTATCGATGAACATCAAGCCTTCTTCAGCAAAACGACTGAGCAGATCCGTTACTTCGATGCCATAATTACCGAAAGAACGGTGCAAGAGGTCAGCCGGTCTTTCCTTCATCGTTGCAAGATCACCGGTGTGGCGGAGATAACATTGGATGGCAATTTCATTATTTGCGATCGGGTAAACGGAGAGCATCTTATTGACATCGATGTAAATTTTAAAATCACCGACATTATAGGCGTGTTCAGCCTGCAGTCTTCCACCCATATACAGCGTATTGAAATCTTCCATCCGTGTCTCCGTGAAATAACGTTCCCATGTTGAAGAACGCAAACCTTCGGAAACAATAACGAGATCGGCCTCCATTACGCCGCCGTCGGAGAATACCACTTCTGCTTTACCGCCTGCCGGAGTAACTTCGGAAACCGTTGTGTTGAAAGATATATTTATCCGGTCTTTTAAACAATCGTACAGGATATGATGAAGCCCGTCACGGGAAATCAGTACGGAACGTTCGATATTCCCGTTCATTTTTTCATAGCTGATATGCTGAATAAGCTGCCCGTCTTTTTCTAAAAAGCTCACAAACTCGGATGGAGAAGATGCGGTCTGCAGTTCTGCCATCAAGCCGAGTTCTTCCATGATCCGGACGCCAAAGCTCTTCAGGGATATCAGGAAACCTGCATTTGCAAAAGAAGAAGCTCTATCAATTACCGTTACCTGATGTCCTTGTGCCGACAGCAATTTTGCGGCGGCCAGCCCTGCAATTCCTCCGCCCGATATTAAAATATTTTTTCTCATTTTTAAAATCTTTTAAATTCTCATTGCAAAATTAGCTTTACATTTAAGCATAAAATAGTCCTGTTTTACAATAAAAATAGTCCATAAAATGAATTTGACGGATAATAAGAAGCAAATGCTGGAGCTGGCAGAGAAATTGGGAATGCCGGCATCTGAATTTAATGAAAATCTGGACTTCTTGCGGCTCAACGAGATTCGTATCGTTGATATGCTTCCTGAAATGCTGCTGATGATCCGGTCTGTGATGGCAGAAGAAACATTTACCTACACAAGAAAACCTGTTGACGGTGCTACAAAAGGCCTGCTTTTTTCTTTCCAGAACATATTGGGTCATTCTTCAAATGGTCGTGTATACGCCGACAAATCCCTCCAGGCAAGACCTCACATCCGTATAACCCCTTTCCATCTGGAAAGCGAAGTCGTATTTCCGAAAGGACTCACCATTACCCAGATTACGATACTGATCGAATTCGATTTCCTCAAAAGTTTTATCGGCAAAGACCAGGAGGCCTTCCGCTATCTTTTCAATGACGAAAAAACATTTTTGATCGATGAATTTATGTCACCGGAGATGGCTGATCTTGTTACTGAAATTGCCGGAACTCCCGTATCCGGTACACTTTCCGAAGCTTATTACAAAGTAAAAGCACTGGAGCTGTTGTACCTGCTTTTTAAAAACCTTTCCAAACGGCAACATGTAACATACCAAAGCCTTCGCAGTGATGAAATAACGGCGCTCTACCGTGTAAGGGATGCGATTTCATCTTCTCTTGACCGTCCTCTGAACCAGGAGGAACTTGTAAAAATAAGCGGTATGAATGTGCTTAAACTCAGAAAGCTTTTTACGCAAATTTTCGGGAAAGGGATGTACGAATACTGCCAATACCTGAGAATGCAGGAAGCAGCCAGATTGATGCAGGAGAAACATCTCTCGGTTTCAGAAACCGGATACCAGCTGGGCTTTACTAATTTGAGTTATTTCGGAAGGCTGTTTGAGCAGCATTTTGGAATGAAACCTAAGAAATGGAGCGCCCAGCATCGGCAGAGAAACAAATAATTACCTGATTAATAATTGTTTTGAGACAACAATAACGATATGAAGAATTTAAATCTGCTGCGACTTTCATTAATCTGATCATCCGGTTAAAATAATCTTGCCATCTTTTGACTATCATACTCCCTGAAATCCTGGTATTCCATTTTTACTCGACGGAATTAAATCAATCAAACTCCACCGTTGCAGAAAATTTTTTGTCGGCGGAAGAGAGTGAAAGGACGGCGTTGTTTTTTTTGCTTAAAATATCGGAGATCCAGAGTCCTAGACCGAAGCCGTCTTTATGAAATGTATCCCGCCGGAACTGCCCTTTCAGCTTTTCGGGATTGTGGATAACCTGATCGGTGGAATTAGAAACCGTGATTCCCGTTTTCTCATTCCGGAAGATCCTGACGTCGATAATGGTATCAGTTTCTCCATATTTAATTGCATTGGAAATTAAATTATTGATGATTACGCCTACCTGATTTTTATCGGCCAATATTCTAAAATCACCGTCTACAGGGGAAAGCTCGATCCTGAACCGCTGACGGTTCATCGCCATCTGTTTGCTGAAACTTTCGGAAAGTTCCAGGACCAGCTCGGCCAGATCGAGTTCCGACCTGCTGGTACTCAGATTCCCGGATTCGATCTGGCTCATCCAGAGAAAATTATCCACCAGTGCCTTCATCCGTTTCACTTCCTGCTCCTGATTGTCCAGTAACTTCCGGGTATCTGCATCCATAGACTCGTGACTGAAAACCTGAAGTTCTGTGAGCATATTGCTGATGGGCGTCCGCAGCTCGTGGGAGGCCATCGTAAAAAAAGCCGTCTGCTGTTTCACCTGTTCATCAATCCGCACCAGCATCCGGTTCAGCGCATCGGTGAGGTAATAAAATTCGTCCCGGGTTTTCGGCTTGGCCAGCAGGGTAATATGGTCGAGGTCCACTTTGCCGGCAGTATGGATAATCCGGCGGAGCGGACTCAGAAGAAAACCGGAAAGCAGATAACCGCCTAAAAAAGAAATCAGAAACGCAATCGGAAGATAAATATAAAGCAGCTGCCGGAGCTTCTGGATTCCTGAATGGTAGTTCTCTGCCGACATCGCAAAATCCACCGACAGAATACCGCCGTTTTCAGGATATTTTTTTAATGAAACCAATCGCCATTTATCTTTATCCGTCACATCTTCCGGAAGATTATTGATCAGCTGCGTTTTTTTCACTTTATTATCGTATACAATCCTGAAAAATTCCCCGTTCTTAGGCAGCGGTACAGCAATCGGATTGATGTCGGTTTTCTGAAGAACATTGTTGGCAGCTGAAGACAGCTGAAGGGAAAAACTTCGGTCCAGCTCCGTTTTGGCATTTTGGTAAAGTGAGTATACGATAAAGCTGACGCACAGGAAAAGCAGCGAATTGAACAGCAATCCGAAACGGAACCGAAGGCTCTGATAAAAAGAAGAGGTAGGCTGGTTTTCCATGTTTATTGTTTTTCGCCTTTCAGCATATAGCCTGCTCCTATCACCGTCCTGATCAGCTGTTTTTCAAATCCTTTATCGATTTTCTTCCTCAGCTGGTGCATATACACTTCCACGATATTGCTTTCCGGGTCGAAATTCATATTCCAGGCATTTTCCAGAAGCTGGTTTTTTGTGAGGACGAGATTGGCATTCCGCATCAGGTATTCCAGCAAGACAAACTCTTTGGAGGTCAGTTCGATTTCAGTATCTCCCCTCTTCACTTTCCGGGAAGGAATATCGATTTCCAGATCTTCGATCCTGATTTTCTGCTGTCCGTTCGATCCGGAAAAACGGCTTACGGTACGGATCCTGGCCAACAGTTCATCCCATTCGAAAGGTTTCCGGATATAATCTACCGCACCGAGATCCAGCCCCTGAACCACCTGTTTGGAATCGGCAATGGCACTGATGATGATTACAGGTGTTTCTGCACCGAAAGTCCGCAGGTTCTTGAGAAAATCAAAACCATTGATTCCCGGCAGCATCAGATCCAGGAGAATCAGGTCAAAATCATTCTTTATGGCCATTTCCAGGGCCTGCGAACCGTCATGGCAGACTTCCGTCAAGTAGCCTGCCTGCGAAAGCCCCTGCTGTATAAAACCGGCCAGCTTCTTTTCGTCTTCGGCAATTAATATTCTCATCATCAGCGTATTTTATAAACGATACTGTCAATTTTTATTTCGGTTACCATCACCGGCGGAAACCGGAATGTGTTAACCGTTCCATCCTTGGCATCCCTTTCCAGTGCGGTAACTTCCACCCGGTTGGTTTTCATCAGCAACGGGACCAGGGTCCGGCTTTCCTCAGGATTCAGCAGCACGGTTTTTTTACCGATGACAAATCCTGTAATTTCATTCTGTGGGTTTCTGATCCATCCGGAAATTTTCCCGTCCATCCGGATTTCTTTTCCCGGGCTGGGTTTTGGCGGCGGTATTTTTCCGGCATCAAAAACATGTTTCCCGTCTTCCGATGTTACGGAGATCAGTTCATCTCCCCGTTCCCTCCGGGATGTTCTGATGCGGACAGAAGCATTTATTTTTGCAATCTCCAGGATATGTTTTGCCAGGTGGGGCGGAAAATGGATTTCATACTGTTGATTTCCCTGATTCAGGATCATCCTGTCAATATTGCCTTCGGGATTCGTCTGGTAGCTCATGACTCTGCCGCTCAGCTGCATCGGTTTTTCAATTCCGGGAGTAGGACCGGGCAGTGGCAACGGCGGTTTTTTCCCGCAGCCGGAAAGACAGAACACGGCTGAAAAAATAAAAATTATTTTCGATAAATGATAGGTTGCCTGTTTAAAAACCATGGTGTTATAATCAAAAGCCCGGGCAAATTACGAAAATCTACCCGGGCTTTACTGGTGATTCAATTACTTATTAAAGCGAATATTCCTTACCGTTGATGCTGAGGGTTTTCGCACGTACGATACTGAATTTTCTTTCCGCCACTTCACCGGTATGATCCGGCTTTTTAAAGCCTGTAAAAGAGACTTTGGCTCCTTTTGCCAGAGACTGCCCCAACTGCCGGTAAATATGCGGCGGCATTTTAACCAAGGTATCATCAACAAAGATACCAACCACGGCATCGCCATCCTTGTTTTTCTGCAGGTCTGTAATGGTACCGCTTTTCGTTACGGAAACTTTCTGGGGCGGAGTTTGCGGAACAGCCGGCGGTGTATCCTCTACGGTTTTGCCATTAGCCGTGATACTCTTCATCCGGAATGACTTTTCGCCATTGGGTGCAACGTCTTCAAAGCCTTTGATGCTTATCTGGTTGCCTTGTCTGACCAATTCTGTAATCCGGCTTCCCAGATGTGGAGGAAACTTGACCAGCACCTGTCCTCCATTGCTGTTGAGATAGAATCCGTCGTAGACGAAATCATCATTGGCGCTCATTTTGGAGACCGTTCCTGAGAGGGTGGTGATTTCTTTCAGCATTTCTTCAGGCCGTGGCTTTTCCATTCCCGGAGCCAGATGCGGGCCTTTCGGGGGAACCGGAGCCTGGGCGTTTACTACGGCGGCAGTCATTACCAATACAACGGCGGCTATCTTTTTTCCCTGGTTTAAAAAATGGTTGTTCATCTTATTAAAATTTAAATTATACATTCTGATTGATTTTCTACAGCAAATGTATGATCACCTTATGAAGATGAAATGAGGATGAAATTAATTTTTTTTAATCTCGATGCCTACAACAATAAGGTGAAAAATGGAAAAAATATTTACGTTTGAGACTTATCAATTTGATTATGACCTCATCAATCATATCAAAAAGCTAAGAATGGAAAGAGGATCTCAGGAAAAACTAAACTTGAAAATGGGATTAGCAAAAAGTTTTGTCGGTAATGTTAAAAACATAAAAGAAAACCACAAATACTCCACCCGCCACATTTCACTGCTGGCCAAAGCTTTCGGTTACAAAACATTTCCGAACTGACGGACTTCCCTACCCCGGAACATGACCGCATTAAAGTGACTGTGAAGCAGGTTTATAATGAGAGTGGGACGAAAGGGATGAAAAGTGAGGTAGTGGGGATTGAGGGGATGAAAAAACTCCTGGGTTTTCAGGAGCAGTTACTGGTGTTTAATGTAAAATATTAACCTTATCATTTCAGTTATAAATTTCTATGGTTTTGTGAATTTAATAAGATCGGGTGAAAATCTTCATTTTAATTACTTGTGAGCGTTTTTCTTAAGCCATTCCAGATATTTTTCCTTTAAAAATATATTTCCGTCTTTTCTATATTCCGGAGTAGGTGCTGTAAAATGATCTCCCGGATAGTGAGCAAATTTAAAATGTGAATTCAGTTTTTTCATTTCAATTTCTAAAGCATAAACAGATTTATCTAAAAAGAAGTTGTCCTGATTACCAACGGCAACCCTTACTTTACTGTCTAAATCATTTTTAAGGACTTTCCAGTTTTCCTTTAAAAAGGCTGTAATATCATATTTTTTCCAGTTTTCAAATACAGATTTATCAATATTTCCCGTAATCGGATCACACAATCTTTCAGGCAATCCATCCTTCCCCTTCTTACTAAAAACAGAGTTAAAGGAATTGAGTTGTTCACCGCGATAAATTACATTTTCAAGCTGAAAAATATCTTTCATTTTCATCCAGGGAATATTTCCTGCAACTGAAGATAATAACCTCGGGGTAAGATCATTCCGGTAAAACATATTGACCTCACTGTATAGATTTATCAGTTGGAAATTTTCAAAATTTACAGGATCCGGCGAACTGGAGAAACAGGCAGCAAATGTTTTTGGGTAATGGGTCTGGAGCCATAAGGAAGACCAACCGCCACTGCTATGACCGGTGAGCAATCGTGCACCGTTACATCTGTAGTTCTTTTCCAAAATGGGTATAAATTCTTTTACCAGGGCTTCTCCCCAAGGTCCGTTGTTATCGCTGTCTGCATATGCAGAATGTCCAGATTGGCAATTGCCATCCAGAAAAACTTTGATAACAGGAATATTTTCAAGTGGGATAGTCGGCAAATTGCTTCCGGAAAAGTAATGATAATCTGCTCCATAACCGAAAATTGTAAATAAAACAGGGAATCTACTATTTGGTTTTGTAAAATATTCCACAGGTAAAACCACCGCGGCATCTATTGTCATTGGTCTTCTTTGAAAATTGCTCAATAAAACAGATGGCACTTTCAGTTCTTTCACATATTGGGTATTGGTAAAAGTCTTCTCCGGCACCATCTCCGTAGCACTGATCTTAATGATTTCAGAATAATCTTTGGTGAATGTTACCTTTTTGCTTTTACTAAACAAATTCCCGGCACTTTCTGAAATCTGCCTTCCACCAAGATTTCTATCCCAGACAATTTGTACATAGTATTCTCCGCGCTCAATGTCTGAAAGAATTTTAGGATAAGAAACAGCATCATCGCCAATGAGAAAAGAATCTCCAGCTTTTAGGTTTTTAACCGATTTTCGAAAGCAGGGAAATAAATCAACCCCAACAGTACCATTTTTGGGTTCCTGATTATCTTTTGAGAGGTAAACAATTACATTGCCCGTAAAGTCATCAGGATATACGGACGGCAAATAATTCACTTCGAATGTCTGCGCAAAACTTTGTGCGAAGCTAAAGCTAAAGACAAAAATTAGTAATAATTTTTCTATCGATCTTAGTCTAATGTTTAACATGAAACACACATTTTAGTTAGGTGATTTAAATTTAAGACAATCATTAAACAAAAATCATTACATCCATTTACATCTATAGTTTTATACATTCTATTGTAACGTTCCTCACTTTATCTGCTCTATTTCCTTTACTATCACTACTGTTCCCAAAATGTCTATAATTTATGCCGGGCTCCAAATAGTCGATTATTAATAATTCACTTGTGTCGGTATCATAAACACTACATTCAATGGTATAATCTACTTTTGTCATGTCTGCATTGTAACTGAAGTATAAATAATCCCATTGGTCATAATGAGCGGTTACGCTATTTTCTTTTCTATAGATATCACGCCAATTCGTACTCTGGCATTTATATTCAATAGGAATATCTGTTTTATTAATGAACTTAATATCGGTATGCAGTACGTTTAATTCTTTTCCAAAATTTTGTTTTGAAATGTAAAAATGAAAGTTCCTTCCATCCAGTTTGCCAAATTCAAGACCATTGAAAGTAGCTGGTAATTTATGTCCGATCAGTCTATCTATGCTGTCATATAGACTTGTTTCATAGTATAAATAATAGTACTCATTGGCTTGTAATTTTTCACTTTCAAATTCTTTTATAGCAACAGTATAAGGTCCATTACCAACAAAGTACTGCTTTCTTACATCGCCAGTATCATATATATCACATCTGATCTCTATCTCTTGATTTTCTAGATTTTCCTGAGCCACATTCAATTTAATCAATGAATTGCTCATATTATCAAAATAGTATTCAACAAATCCATTGTTAAGAGTTGCTATACGATTCGCTATTGATACTATTTCTCGGTCGGTGAGAAGAAGGCCATCAGTGTCGTTTTGATGTTTGAGGGAATCTATCAGATCTACAAATTGATTTTGCGAAGGACTGTCTCCTGTTTCAAAAAATGTTTTTAACGTATTTTTATCTCTTATAGCCATTTTATTGTTTTTGTATTTGTTTATAAATTTGTTTTAGTTTCATGGATTTTTTTTTGGAACGGCCATATACTATTCTTGTTTTCAGGGTTCAAAATTCATTCTTTTTGTCCCAATTAGAAGTTTTTTGATGTGGCTATTCTATAATTAAAGAAGCTTATATTTTTCAAGACCAGATGATTTATTCTAAATTTCAGATTCAAAATTCACACTTTTTTTATTCTTACAAAAGTTTTTTGAGCTCTTCAGTCTGTAGTTGCAGTAACTTAATGCAAGAGTATTGAAATCACAACACCTGTGTCGAACCGGAATATTTTACCCAGTAATGTCAATTACAAAAGAAAATGATAATGTAACGTGAATTCGAGGTACAAACCTTAAATAAAGGCTGGAAGAGAGAAGTTTCTCTTGTCAGACATAGGATCAAAGATCCTGATTATCAAACTAAGTAGGTTATCGCTTTATAAGAGAAACTCTTATTTAATCCTGAATAACCGAAATGTTTTTTAATCAGGAACGGATTTCTATTGTTCTAAAGTCCTGAAAGGACGGCTTAGTGTAGGATAGGATAAAATCCTGTCAGAAGCATAAACCGTTTATTTGTTCCGGCAAGATGAGTGATATTTAAAATCCCGACTGAATCAGCCTTATTTTTATTTTTGAATTAAATAATCGGCTGAATATGATGCTGATACGTTCGAACTCACGTTAATTGACGATACGAAATGATAAAATAACAAATATAGATCCTATAATTTATTCATCTATAGTAAGATATCGTTTAATAGTCAAATATAAATCCAATCTGTAAAGAACAAATTGAATTTTTAAGTCAGTGTGATATGAATTTTACTCGATAATGAGTTTCAGGGTGAATAGCTTTCTGGTATGTACTTTAATGAAATACACGCCTTTCGGTAAATTTTCGTTGAGCAATGAGAATTTCTGAGATGTCTTATTATAAAACTGTCGAATAAATCATTAAAAAATTCTCCGACCGTAGCTTAGGATAGAACTTAACTATTAAAGCTATTTAAGCGTGAGATAAATCATTTTCCTTTGCTTCGAAATAACTCAATAATATAGGAAATTTACTTGGTCAATGAACTTACATGAAAAACAATACTGTAGCTATTTTCATGTACTATATTTCTCAATTTAAGATGAATTAAAATTATTGCTCCCTGTTTTTTTATGTATTTTTGCAAAAAAATTAAAAAACATGACAAAACATCTTTCTTTTCTTTTTCTATTATTTGCTACAACTGTTCTATTTTCTCAGTCTAACAATTTGGAGTGGTTTCGAAACTTTGGTTCAGCCCCAAACACTGATGCAACTATTAGAAAGTCACTTATGGATGAAAATGGCAACATTTACAATATAGGTAGGTTTAATTTTTACTCTAACTTCATGGATAACACTACCACGAATGCTGTTTTTGTGAATGGACAGAATTCTTATGTTGCAAAATATAGTCCCTCAGGACAATTATTATGGAGTAATAATTTTGGTGGAGAAGTAGTTGACTTTGCATTTGATAATAATGGGGATGTGATTGTAACTGGTAGCTTTAATACCAGTACTACTTTCAGTGATAATACTACTTTTACAAGTTCAATATCTGGACAGCCTCAACTTTACAACATTAAGTTAAATAAAAATACTGGGGCTTATATCTGGAAAAAAACATTTTCGAATTCCGTTCTGGAATATAGTCCTGCTACAGGAATGGGTGTTACTGTGTTGTCGGATAATTCTATTGTAGTTTGCACTCGTTATTACGGAAGTATGGCAGGCATACCCGCTTTTCAATTAATGAAATTTGATGCAAATGGTAATAATTTAGTAAAAAAAGTTATGGATAACGTCAACAATAGCGGTACTGAATTTAACGGCTTGCAATCTGATAATGCAGATAATATCTACTTAATTGGAAGTTTTTACAGCATGCTCAATCTTAATGTAAATGGAGGTATATATAAAATTGAAGATCCGAGCTTAAGCAGTTCTTTAACTGCATTTATAGCGAAGTATGACAGCAATTTTAATGTATTATGGGGAAAGGCAATCGGAGGACCGAGTGCGGATCAGGCAATTGCTCTGGCTGTTGATAAGGCAACACAGAAAAGTTATTTTTCACTTACAGTAAACGGTAATAATGTTAATTTGAATAATGGCGGTACAACTCCAGTACTGACTAATTTTTGGCAAACTCAAAGTTCCGGTGTACTTCTGAGTTATGATGGTAACGGAACACTATTGACTCACCATATTTATACAGGTTCGGGTTTAAATGTTGGTCAGGCCTATGCTGATGACATTCAGTTAAAAGGGAATACTTTGGTTCTAAGCGGGAGAGTTTACGACAAGCCTGATATTGACATTTCTTCCGGGAGCGAAATCCCACCCAGCAATTCTATCAATGAGAGAATTCGTTTTTTTGTGAGTGTTTTTAATATTAATGGAAATACATATTCACTAAATAAAAGTCGTTATTTTGCTATTGACATGAATATTGCTTTTGCTGATCCCACCATTATTGGCCATGTTATACCCAATACTTCAAAACTTATAGTTGCCGGTGATAATAATTCATTAATTCCATATCAAGGCACAGAGCTGTTGTCGCATCCAAAACACAGTGCATTTATGTTTCAATTTGATACTCAGAGTTTAGATACAAAAGAGTTGAGCAGTAATGTATCAAGTCTTTTTCTAGCATCTGACAGCAATAATAAAATTGTTAAAATAATATCAAAAGAGGCTCTAGAATATTTAACGGTTTACGATGCTGCTGGACGAAAAATATTAGATACCAACAGTACAGAAATTGATGTATCAAATTTTAAAGAAGGAATTTACTTCTTTCAAATTAAAACAACAACCAGAACGGTTATAAAAAAATTTCTAAAGAAATAGCAAGATAAAGTGGTCAAATGACCACTTTTCTTTTTATCAACTAATTTTCAAAGTGCATGACAAAAATTGTAACATATTAATATTCATTTTATCGTTTTTTAATACTTTTTAGTTATATAATCATTATAACCAATATATTTAAATAATTGATTGCAATTGCTGTTGCAAGACACACCAAACATTCAGCAATTGCAATTTGAACGTTTTTTAAGATTTTATAGGTGTATAATTTATTCCAATTTTTATCAATTCTTGATCTATATACTCCGAAACATTTTTGGTAGATTTCCTTTCTATAATAGCATTAGGTATTTTGCTTTTGAAAAACCTATCTATAATTATGGATTCTCTATTAACATATTCAAAAACACCAATAGTAGTAGCTTCAATAGCTTTCTTTACAATACTTTGAACTTCATCTGAAGAATAGAATAATTTTTCTGCCATGTTATCGTTTTCCTGATACTTTTTAGTTATATAATTATTATAACCAATATATTTAAATAATGAAATAGCGAATTCCTGCTGTAAATACACCAAACATTCAGCAACTGCAATCTAATCCTTTTTTGAGACCTAATCTTCGAATAATTCATGCAACTTTTGTTGCAATAAATTTTTATCCGGAAGTTGAGTTTTATATTCTGCTACCATAGTTGCAGAGAGACTTCTGCTTAAAGCATATTCCACAACCTCATTATCTTTGTCCTTACACAACAGAATTCCGATGCTGGGATTTTCATTTACCTTTTTCACATCCCTATCAAGGGCTTCAAGATAAAAATTAAGTTTACCCAAATGCTCCGGTTTAAATTTATCTGCTTTAAGTTCAAAAGCAACTAAGCACTGTAACCCTCGATGATAAAAAAGTAAATCAATGTAAAAATCTGATGAACCAACCTGAACCCTATATTCTTCCCCAACAAACAGAAAATCTTTACCTAATTCTAAGATAAAGTCTTTCATCTGTTTTATCAGACCTTTCTGCAGATCATTTTCAGAATGTAAATCAGGTAAATTTAAAAAATCAAAAACATAGCTGTCCTTAAAAGTATTAGCGATGTCGGGGTTATTTTGTCTCAACACTGTTGAGAGTTTTGAATTTCCGATCATCGTTCTTTCAAAAAGGCTACTTGAGATTTGGCGTTCCAATTCACGAAAGCTGTATTTTTCTTGTTTTGTGAGTTTTATGTAGAATTCCCGCTCTTCGATTGATTTACATCTTGAAAAGATCGATAAATTATGGGACCAGCTTATTTCTCTCAACAGTGTTGAGACTTTTGGAAATTCCCTATAAGCTTCATAGAACTGCTTCATTCTCCAAAGATTTTTGTCCGAAAATCCCTTGATTTCAGGTTCATTAGTCTGAATATATTGAGCCAGTTCTCTAACAACGGATTGTCCCCATTCACTTAGCTCCACCTTCTTACTGATATACTCGCCAATATTCCAATAAAGACTAATCAATTCTGAATTTACAGCTTTAATGGCTTTATTTCGAGCACTCTTAATGATTTGAATGATATCAGAAAATTGGTCTTTCATAAAAATACTGCATTTGTCACAAATGTACTAGATTATTTTTATAAGATGACATAACCTGATTACGTAATTAATTAGCTCTACTAATCGTTTTGTGAGATCTATAATTGATAGATTAACTCTTAACAAAATAGATCCATTCATGCAGTAAATCCATTTTAAGAAAGATAAATATACTATTAATCTTTTGTTATCTTTTAGGTGGAGTAATTTTCTGAGCATTTATGCTCATTGTGATTGTATTGGAAGTGATATTTTCAAATGAGAAATGTTCAAAATTACTTTTTGCCGTGTAGCAACGACTGGTTTTAAGATATTGTTCGATTTTTTTACCATTATAGACAACATTTATTTTAAAATTCAATTTCTTTATGGGTTCTGTTTTATTAATATAGATATTTTCCTGTGTTAATAAATTATAAATAATTTTCTGGCTTTCATTTCCACGGAGCTTCAGCATATGAGATTGTACATAGTCCTCAATATTTGTTAAATTATCTTTTCCAAACTCATTACAATCCCGATGTGATGAAAGATTTCTAGTAAAGGGAACTGCATAATTTCCTTTACTTTTATAGACTAGTACATTGGCTAAAAATATTTCATATTCCAGGTCATAATTCTGAGTGTCGGTAATCCTTAGGTCTGAGGTATCTATCAACAATATTTTATTATAAGGACTATTATTGGTAACTGTTAATTCAATTTTCTTATCATCAAGATGTCTTATGGAAAAAGAAATAGCAGGAGGCTGTGCTAAAAAACAGCAAAATAAAAACAGTTGACGAGTATTAAAATGTTCTTAACCATATTTACTAATTATTTTTTTAGCTTACTAAAGTTTTTAAATATCGTTTTGTGAGACAATTTCTAATATAATCAAAATTTCAAGTCAAAATAAATATTTTTGAAATATAGGACATCACAACTAATTATTTAACTTTCTGTCTTCAAGATTCTTCAGATGGTATGATGCAAATCCTGAAAATGCAACCAAACCACTAAGAATCCCGACACTTACAAACAGTCCGCGTAATCCAAGCCACTCCCCCAGAGGGTTGGCCACCATCAATCCGACCGGTGCGGCCAATGCCATTATCATATTTAAGAGCGATAATACCCTTCCCTGGATCTGGTTCGGAATGATGGTCTGCAGCAATGCCGTTAAAGGAGCGTTGGCGAAAATGAAGGTAAAAGAGCTGATCATCCACCAGAAGGCCGCGGCCCAGAAGAGATTGGCAGGCATCAGGGCAGTAAGGCTGACGGCAAAACAGGACAATCCCAATCCGGTAAGGATCCAGGTCATTTTTCGTTTTGGCGAAATGATTGTTACTAAAATACCTCCGGCCACCATTCCTGCACCGGCAAGCCCTTCCATCAGCCCTACTTCTTCCACGCCGCCCTTGAAATGTTCTTTTACCAGAAGTGGCACAAAGGTAAACGTAGGCATAATTACCAGCACAATGCCGCCTAACAGCAGGAAAAGCCTTTTCAATCCGTGGTCTTTCCAGACCAGGGCAATCCCTTCGACGAGTTCGGAGATGATTTCCCTGAAAAACGGCGCCTTAGTTTTTTCTTTCCTGAACTGCGGAATTGTAAAAAAGAAGAGCGGTACAATGCCCAGCAGGGCTGTAAAAACATCAATGCTCAATGCCCAGCCCAAAGGCATGGCAGTAAGAGCAAGGGCTCCAAGCGGGGCACCGGCGACAAGGGTCGCTCCCATCAGGATCTGGTTCAGGCCCGCGGCCCGCGGAAGAAAATCTTCGGGGACCAGCATGGCGCTACTCGCCTCTACGGCCGGAGACTGAAAAGCCTGCATGGCACCACGGACACCCATCATCAGGTAAATATGCCAGAGCTCAACATCATCCGTCAGAAACAGGATAACCAGAAGGGCCACACATGCTGCACTGATGACATCCGCGAGGATCATAATCATTTTCCGGCTGTAGCGATCTGCCATCACCCCTCCCACCGGACTCAGCAGTGCCTGCGGAAGAAGGGCCACCGTTCCGGCCACGGCCAGCTTACCGACACTCCCTGTTGTATCGGCAATCCACCACATAAGGACAAACTGAGTGAGCGCAGAACCAATGATGGAAAGGGCTTGTCCCGAGAAAATAAACCAGTAGCGTTTCTGCCAGTTGGTTCCGGGCAATATCGTTTCAGCAAGCGGTCTTTCTTCAGGCAGCTTATCAGGTTTTGATTTCATAAGATTTACGGTTTGGAGCAAGCCCGTTACCGGTCCAGCCACAATTTAAAC
Organism: uncultured Chryseobacterium sp.; assembly: GCA_913777465.1. Lineage (GTDB taxonomy): Bacteria > Bacteroidota > Bacteroidia > Flavobacteriales > Weeksellaceae > Chryseobacterium. The sequence continues at coordinate 10,868 of CAJYRQ010000010.1, read as the reverse complement.
TGAGGGATTTTGATACGGCTTACCATTACTTCCGCCTGATGATCCCTTTTCAGAACGATTTTCAGTTTACCATTGAAATATTTGTGGATGCTGTCGATACTCCCTATATGAAGTATATATTGTCGGTTTACCCTGAAAAAGAACTGCGGATCCAGCTGCTCTTCCAGCTCCTCCAATGTATACGGAACGGCAATGGAAGTTCCGTCCAGCAGGTGGAAGTAAATGTTTTTGTTTTCAAGGCAGACATAATCAATTTCTTCTACCGGGATCACCTTGTAGGTTTCCCGGTAATGCAGCAGGAAACGGCTTTTATAAGTTTTCTCCCGGGTACGGAACATTTCCATGATGGCACTGATCTCATCTCCGGAAATTTTCGGCTGGACCCGTTTTACCTTTTCCAGTGCTTCTTTCAGTTCATCCTTTTCGATAGGTTTAAGCAGATAGGCAGCACCATATACCTTAAAAGCCTGTAAAGCATACTCATCATAAGCCGTGGTAAAAATAACAGGCGAATTGACTTTTACCCGGTTAAAAATTTCAAAAGACAGTCCGTCCGCCAGCCGGATATCCATAAAAATGACATCGGGTGCCGGGTTTGCTTCTAACCACTCCACACTTTCCTGCACGGTAGGCAGTATTTCCAGCAGGCGGGCTCCAGGATCCGTTTTCCCTACCAGGCTTTTCAGCAGTGCTGCGTTATGGGCTTCGTCTTCTATAATCAGGTAATTCATTGTTCTGTTTTTTTATTTTTTTAAATGTTCAGCAGGGGCAATACCACTTCAAAAGAAGCACGGGTTTCTGCGATTTCCGGCGTTTTGCCTTCCAGCAGCAGGTACCGCTCTTTAATATTTTTCAGCCCCATACCCGTACTTTTATAATCGATATTGATGCGCTGAAGATTATTTTTCACGACAATTGTACCGTTATCATCACTTACAATCGATAAATACAACGGTTTTTTCAGAGTAGACATGTTGTGTTTGATAGCGTTTTCCAGCAGCAGCTGCAACGTAACGGGCGGAATACCTTTCCTTCTGTCTGCTTCCTGCACATCAACAGTCAGATGGATGGTTTCACCATGCCGGATTTTAATGAGGTGGAAATAGGTTTCCACGAACCTCAGTTCCGCATCCAGAGAGACGACGTCTTTTTTACCCGTAGTAAGGATGTACCGGTACACTTTGGAAAGGCTGGACAAAAATTCCTGTGCCGCTTCTTTATTGATCTCGATGAGCTGGGTCAGGATGCTGAAGTTGTTGAACAGGAAATGAGGATCCAGCTGCAGCTTTAAGACTTCCAGTTCGGCCTGCAGCGCATTTTCCCTAAGCTGGTGCGACAGGATTTCCAGCTTATTGGTTTCGGTAACCTCCGATTTCCATTTTTCGAAAAAGAAAAAGGAATTGTAGAAGCTGTTGACAAAAGCAGCGACTACGATATTTACCACCAGGTAATTCCGGACATCTGTTTCCAGTTCTCCGCCTCCGTCTGCAGATTCCGGCCATATCTGCTCATAAAAAACGTTTTCCAAATACAGCAGCAGGAACATACAGACCACAACTACGCCTGTGGTTAAAAAGAAATGAACCAGGATATTATTTTTTAAAAGTCCTTTTTTATTGATCCATCCCGATAAAATCCGGACGATTCCGAAAATAGTAGCATACATCGTAATTCCACCTGCGGTGGTGACTGCAATATCCGTCCATTTGGCATCCGTATAAAAATCCCACCACCGGCTTTTCGGGTTCAGCAGGTACTGGATCAGATCGGCCAGTGCCAGTGAAACCGGCACGCCGCTCCACTGGAAAATGGTTTTCCACATCGATCCTGACTGGTTTTTCAAATTGCTGCTCATCTAATTTCCGCCTAAAGATTTATACAAAGCAAGATAAGTATTTATTTTCTTCTGCCGGGCAGCCGTGTAGGCCAGTTCCGCCTGGAAAGCACTTTGCTGCACCGTCAATACCTCCAGGTAATTCGCCTCGCCATATTTATACAGCAGCTGTGCATCGGAAATGGCTTTATCCATTGCTATTTTACGGTTGTTCACTTCGTCCAGCTGTTCTTTTACCCGGATGATGTTGCTCATGGCAGTACTCACTTCTTCTACGGCTGTTAACACCGATTTCCGGAACGCATGTACCGCTGCTTCCCGCTGATGAACCGCCTGTTCGTAACCCGAACGGATGCTTCTCCGGTTGAAGAGCGGCTGTGTGAGCCCGGTCGCAGCAGTCCCGAACAGGGATCCCGGAATGGAAAACCAGTTGGCCAGGTTGGTGGCATTGGAACCACCCTGCGCCGTAATCTTCAGGCTCGGATAAAATTCAGTCTTGGCGATGCCTACCCTTGCGGAAGCGGCCTGCAACAGTAATTCCTGCTGTTTTACATCGGGGCGGTTAGCCAGGAGGCCAGCAGGAATACCGGTTTCAAGTTTTTCGGTAAATGCATGATTACTAAATTGCCCCGACCGTTTTATTGCATCGGGATAATTCCCGGCGAGCATCTGCAAGGCATTTTCCTGGACCTTGATGCTGCTTCTGATCTCCGGGATCAGGGCGCGGGTTTCTGCCAGTTGGGCTTCAGCCTGTTTAATTGCCAATGCCGTTACATCCCCTACTGAATACTGGATTTTCAGCATCGTAACGGTTTCCTGCATACTTTTTTCAACCTGCTGCGTGATGCTAAGCTGCTCATCGAGGCTTAGCAAATTATAATAGGCCTGGGCCGTCTGTGCCACCAGCTGTACCCGTAATGCTCTCCTGTTTTCAGCCCTGCTGAGATAATTCGCGAGCGATTCTTCCCGTTGTTTTTTCAGCTTGCCCCAGAAATCAACATCCCAGGAAACCACCGGTGCGAAATTATACTCCTGGAAGATCACGCCGCCACCGAAGGAAGCCTGCATACTGTTTTTAGACAGGCGCTGTATTCCCGTATTCACCTGCAGGCTGATATCGGGAAGGTAATTCAGCTTTACACTTTTCAGCTGGGCTTCCAAGGCCAGGATTTCCTCGGAAGCGATTAACAGATCCGGATTTTTAGCCATTACCTGATCCAGCAGTGCAATGAGTTCCCGGTCTTTGAAAAAATCACGGTAAGCAGGAACTTCAGCTGTTTTTATACTGTCCGAAGTCGCATTGAATGATGCCGGAAGATTAAGCTCCGGCCTCTGATAATCCCGGGTCACTTTGCAGGACTGTAATACTCCGAAAAAAATAATGGTTATTAAACTATATTGGGTAAGTCGTTTCATCTTTCTGATTTTTATTGATTGATACCTTATCCTGCAGCCATTGGAACACCATATAAAGCACCGGGATAATCATTACGCCCAGGATCACGCCGCTCAACATTCCTCCGGCAGCACTGATGCTGATGGACTTGTTCCCCATCGCCGTTCCGCCTTTGGCAAACATGAGCGGTACCAATCCGGCAATAAAGGCAAAAGAGGTCATCAGGATCGGGCGCAGACGCATTTTCGCTCCCGCAATCCCTGCTTCAAATACAGACAGGCCTGCTCTGTGCTGATGAACAGCAAATTCCACGATCAGAATGGCATTTTTGGCTAAAAGTCCCACCAGCATAATGAGCGCGATCTGGACATAAATATTATTATCGATCCCGGCAAATCCCGTAGCGATAAAAACGCCTAAAATCCCTGTCGGCAGAGACAGCATTACCGCCAGCGGCAGCAAGTAACTTTCATACTGGGCGGATAGTAAGAAGTACACAAACAGGATGCTCAGTCCGAAAATAAAGATCATCTGCAAACCGGAATTCCGTTCCTGTAAGCTCAGGCCTCCATATTCATAGCTGTAGCCTTTCGGAAGTTCTTTTTGGAGTACTTCATCAATCACACTCATCACCTTTCCGGTACTTGCTCCTCCGGCAGCATTCGTATTCACCGAGATGCTGTTGTAGAGATTATACCGGCTGATTACCTGCGGGCCGTAGACCTTTTTCAGGCTGACCAGCGTAGCTATCGGAACCATTTTATTGTCACGGTTACGGATCATCATATTGTCCAGCGACGCCTCGTTTTTCCTGAACTCTGCCTCAGAACGTACATTCACGCGGTATAATCTCCCGAACCGTATAAAATCAGTGGTCTGGGAACCGGTAAGATACAGCTGCATCACATCCATAATTTCTTTTGGCGTAAGCCCCAGCTGCTGGGCTTTGTCTTCATCCAGTACCACTTCATACTGAGGGTAATCGCTCCGGAAACTGGTGAACGCAGTCCCGATCTCCGGTCTTTTGCTTAAAGCATCAATTACTTTTTTGCTGACCTTTTCGAAATCAGCAATGCTTCCCGAAGCCCGGTCCTGAAGCACAAACTCCACCCCGCCGGCATTTCCGAATCCTTCCACTGCCGGGTTCCTGAAAATCATAAATTCCCCTTTGATTTTACCTTTCACGGCAGACTGTATTTCCTCCATTACCTTATTCATATCCGATACCGCTCCCCTGTCTTTAGGGTTTTTCAGGGTAATAAAGCCCATTGCGGAATTGGGTGAAGCCGCTGAGCTGAACAGGTTAAAGCCGGAAACGGTACTGATGCTTTTCACTTCGGGCATACTGCGTACAATCCTGGTAGCTTTTTCCATTTCCTTTGTGATGTACTGAAGGTTGGCACCGGCCTGAAGGTTGACGACAAAAGTCAGGTTGTTATCATCTTCTTCCGGTACAAAACCTTTTTGGGCATTGCTCATCAGGAAGAAGGCACCGAAAGCAATCAGGGCCAGAGCACCCAAAGCAATAATCTTCCTTTTACCCAGAAACCGGATCGCTCCTACATATTTATCCGTCAGCCGTTCGAAGCCCGCATTAAAAGCCCCCGCAAACCTTTGGGTAAACTTTTGAGGCTGGCTTTCATGTTGCGGATGCTTGTTTTTCAGCAATAAAGCACACAAGGCCGGACTTAAAGTCAGGGCATTGACGGCTGAGATCAGAATGGCAATGGCCAGTGTGTAGGAAAACTGCTTGTAGAAAACACCCGCCGGGCCTTCCATAAAGCCTACGGGAAGGAATACGGCTGACATCACCAGGGTAATCGAAATAATGGCCCCGCTGATTTCGCTCATGGCTGAAGCGGTAGCAGCCCTTGCATTTTCACCCGTTTCTTCCATTTTCGCGTGGATGGCTTCCACCACCACAATGGCATCATCCACCACAATTCCGATAGCCAGCACCAACGCAAACAGGGTCAGCACATTCACCGAAAATCCGATCAGGTACATAAAGAAAAAAGTACCGATGATGGACACGGGAACGGCAATAGCGGGAATGATAGTCGACCGGAAATCCTGCAGGAAAACCAGCACGACAATGAATACCAGGATAAAGGCCTCAATCAGGGTGGATTTCATTTGTGAGATGGACGCATCCAGACGGTCTTTCGTATTCTGGATGATCTCGAACTTAATGCCGTCCGGCACCTGCGACCGGAACTTTTTCAATGATTCCTGTACTTTAACAGCAATTTCATTGGCGTTGGAACCGCTGGCCTGGATTACGGAAAAAACTACCGAAGGTTTTCCGTCGGTAAAGGTATCGCTGGAATAATTCGACAGCCCGAATTCAATCCTGGCTACATCCGTCAGCCGCAATACGGAGCCGTCTGTTTTGGAGCGGAGGATGATCTTTTCAAATTCTTCAGGTTTGTTCAGTTTTCCTTTGTACCGCAAGACGTACTGCAGCTGGGCATCCGATTCTTCTCCGAGGCTTCCCGGCGAAGATTCAAAGCTGTAATTCTGGATAGCCGTTTCCACATCGGAAGGCACCAGCCCATACGCAGCCAGTTTCGACGGATTGATCCAGACGCGGACGGAATAGTCTTTGGCCCCGAATAAGCTTACATTTCCCACTCCGGGAATCCTTTTCAGTTCGGGAACCAGGTTGATGTTGGCATAATTCTGAAGAAAGGCCTCGTCATACAGCTCCGGTTTTTCACTGTTGATATTCACTACCATCAGGTTGCTGGTCTGCTGTTTGGTTGTGGTAAGCCCCAGACGGATGACTTCCGCCGGCAGCTGGGCATTCACCTGGGCAACGCGGTTCTGTACATTAACGGCCGCCTGGTCAGGATCCACCCCCTGCTTAAAGATAACGGTAACGGAAAAACTGCCGTCATTGGAAGCCGTGGACGTCATGTACTGCATATTTTCCACCCCATTGATGGCCTGCTCCAGCGGCGTAACTACCGATCGGATCACACTTTCCGCATTGGCACCGGGATAAACACCGGAAACAAAGACGGTAGGCGGGGCAATTTCAGGAAACTGCGTCATCGGGATGCGCTGCAGGCCTACAATGCCCAGCAGCACCAGTATAATGGAGATCACCGTAGCGAGTACGGGTCTTCTGATAATTTTATTGAACATATCTCCGAAAGGTTTTATTGAACGGCTTTTGGCGTAATGGTAGAATTTTTAGCAATGGAAGCCAGCTCTTTGGCCACGATCCGGTCGCCCGGAGCAAAGCCTGATTTCAGCAGGTAGAAATTTCCCGACCTCGTAAAATCTTTTAAGGCTTTTAGAGTTACTTTATTCTGACGGCTCACCAGTCCCACAAATATTTTGTCCTGTACTTCATAGGTAGCGAGCAAAGGAATCTTATAAACATTCTGCTGAATTGTTTTCAGCATGATCCGCCCGGTGTTACCGGTCCGGAGCAGGCCTTCGGGATTCGGAAAGGAAGCACGGAGCGATACTGAACCGGTGTTCTGATCGAACTGCCCGTCCATCATGTCGATTTTCCCGGCGTGGCTGTAGGGTTTGCCGTCTGCGAGCAGTAAAGTAATGTCCTGAAAGCCTTTCAGTTTTTCGATCAGGGTTTTTCCGGGGCGGGTGGCATTGATGTTCAGGATTTCCTTTTCGGGAAGCGAAAAGTAGACATAGATTTCACTTACCTGCGACAGGGTGGACAAAGCCTGCGCATCATTGGGTCCTACCAATGCGCCGATCCGGTTGGGAATCCGGCCGATGTAACCGCTTACCGGAGCTTTGACGATAGAAAATCCCACATTAAGATCGGCCGAGGCAACAAGGGCCTGCTGCTGTTTTACGGCAGCGAGCGCATTGTCATAATTGGTCCTGGCTTTCCGGTACTGGAAATCGGCCACGACTTTATTATCCGTCAGCACTTTATATTTATCCAGCTCCAGTTTTGCGGATGCTAATTGTGATTTTGCCATTCCCAATGCCGCCGACGCCGTATTTTTCTGCTCCCGGTATACGCTGGCATTGATTCTGAATACAGGCTGTCCGGCTCTTACGTAAGCGCCTTCATCCACATAAATTTTGTCGATGTACCCGTTGATCTGCGGCCGCAGCTGTACATTGTCCTTTCCCTGCAAGCTGGCAGGAAAGGCTTGTTCCACCACTCCGTCTACCGGATGAAGAGTCATGATTTCCGCCAGGACAGGTTCTGCCTGCTCGGTCCTGTCCCGATCTTTGCTTCCTCCGCAGCTCATGATGCACACTGCAAAGGCTGCCAGGAATCCTGTGTTGAGGGTTTTAAGATATTTTTCTGGTTTCATTCCGCTCTGTCTTACATTTTAAGGCAAAGCTACCGCTGCGCTGCGAGCGTTAAAACCGTTTTGTAACTGAAATGCGGAAAATAGCGGGTGAAATGTAAGAATGACGAATTGAAGTAAAGGTAATTATGACTATTACTTTCATATATCGTTTTTTGAGACTAAAACAAGAAAAAGTTTCTTTTAATTTAGTTATGACCAAGGTCATAATATTAATAATCACCATTAGTTACTTTTACTAGGTGATTTTATAATTATATTATAAGTGTAAATTCCTTTTTCATGAATTTGAAAAAGGAATTTTTTAATTAATATCAGTCTTTATTTATCGTTTTTTTGAGACCGTTTACTTATACTATCATTGTCTTGAGGTGAAAAGGTACTTCATATTTTTCTTTTTAGCACTGAATGTATTGAATGTAGAGACAGCTTGCTATAATCCAGATTCCAGAATGGATCATTATTATTAATGACAATAAGAGTTTTCCCAAAAATATCAAATTCTTTTACATAACAGTAAAATAGAATTTTGGTAATTGTAATAGCGGTTTTTTTTCCCTTATAGTTCAAAATTATATATAGGGAATGATTTGTTCCGTCAGTATGTACAAGTTGGGCTAAAATTTGTTCTTTCAGAAAAACTTTTCTACCTGCCTCTGTCCATCCCTCCGTCCTTTTAACCCTCCCCTTGTCAGATATCAAAAATCTTTTATCAAAACCAGGAACAGGCTTCCATTTTTCCTCCGGCATATCCTGTAAAGACATATTCATACATGCAGGAGGATTTTTACGATCAACATCTGGTTTTCCCAGCTTTTTCCAAAGAGAAACATTAAAACCATCCGATTTAATATCACTTTGGCCACTCACTATGAAATCTACTTTCCCGGGAGTGTAGGACTGCAGAAACCACCGGAATCCCCCGGCCGTCAAGAATTCTCTATGGATGACGTCCATAATTGATTCGGCACTTTGTCCTATCTTTTCAGCCGCTTCATAAATACTGTCAAATGAAGAAACCAGTTTACCTTCCACGGTGTATTGATTAACCGGTTGCTGATAGATAACATGACGGTTTCTTGCTCTGTTATTAGTGAATGTTCTTAATCTTGTTTCGCTTGCCGAGACTTTTAATAAATTACTGAAATGCACATTAAGACCGTTATCATCTCCTGAGATAATTGAAATGCGCCGGTTGTTTAAATCAAACCTTTCTATAAAATGATAATAGACCAGGCGAGCTATTGATTTTCTATATTTTTTACCATCCAACGATAATGTACAGTAAACATGATAGCTGCTACAATTGAGGTAATTATTGAACTGCCTAGCAAAAATCAACTTCATGACTAGCTCCGGCAGCTTATAATCGTGTCCTGTAGGAAGAGGAACAAGACGTTCTCTGCTCTTTACTCTCCCGTAGTTTGAAATGGCATAATTTTCAAAACCTTCAATCAGTTTCCATTCTTCATCTTCAAGATTCCTCAAAGAAGTGTTGTACAGGACTTCTTTTACATATTCATCTTCAAATTCTTCGGGAATCTTCATACCTGTCTTTAATAAATGGATTATAATCTTCAGCTAACTCACAATTATAAAAGTAAAAAAACTTTACACTAATATCCGTATGCCCTACTTAGCAAAAATATATCAACTCATATGATGTTAGATTGCCTATTATAAAAGATAACGTTTTTTGAGACTTTTAGTATATGTGTTTTCGAAAGGCTTTAAATTTAAGTTTCGGTTTTATTTTCTTTTTCTTCAAAACTGTCTAATTCTTTATTTAATTCCTCTAACAATTGTTTTTCTGTTGGTAAATATAGCTGATATTGGCTTGCAATAATCTGTTTTTCGCCTTCTGGTAATGTAAATTTTACAACTGCATCGTTCTTATCTGCACATAGCAGAATTCCGATCGTTGGATTTTCGTGAGGTAATTTTTCCTTACGGTCATAATAATTTACATACATCTGCAATTGACCAATATCCTGATGGGTAAGCTTATGTGTTTTAATTTCGATAATAACAAAACATTGTAATAATCTGTTATAAAAAACCAGATCTACAAAAAATTCATCCCCTTCAAGATGTATTCTTTTTTGTCTTGCTACGAATGAAAAGCCATTTCCTAACTCCAACAAAAAATCTTGTAAATGGGTAATGATAGCACTTTCCAAGTCTTTTTCGTAATAAGAATTCTCCCTCTTTAATCCTAGAAATTCCAAAATCATAGGATCTTTGATGATTTCTTTGGCTTCAGATGGCTGTTTCTCATTTCTTGCTACTGCTAATACACCCTCTTTATTATTACTTATTAAAAGTCGTTCGTATAAGCTACTGTAAATTTGTCTTTCCAACTGACGGACTGTCCAATTATTCTTTATTGTTTCTGCAATGTAGAACTCTATTTTGTCCTGATTGTCAAGCCTGACAAGAATTTTATATTGACTCCAGCTCAATTGCGAATACACTGTATTCGCAATTGGAAATGTGCGGTAAAACTGGCGGAAAATCTCAATTTGTCTTTTAGAAAAGCCATTACCATACTCCGGTTCTAGTTCTTCAGAAATATACTTAGTCAGAAACCTACCATAGTCCGCACGATCTTTTCCTTCTTGTTCCTCCTCAAAAATACGCTTGCCAATACGCCAATACATCATAGTGCGATGATGATCAACAGTGCGGATCGCATTATTTTTTGATTCTAATATAATGTTTTTTATGTCATTTATTATAGCTCTGCTTATAGACATCTTTGGGTATAAAAATTTAATTTCAAGAATTGATAAATTTATAAAAAGAAAAATAATTCCCATTATCATGCATGCAAAGATTAACTCCTTACACAAGACATTTAGAAATTATGGAATATTTTATGATTCAAATCTCTAGTATACCTTTATAAATTCTTCTGTTAGATCGTTTTTTGAGATTTTGAAACAGTTCTATAATTAATCTTGATTGTCCAATTGAAATTTTACCCTGTCTGCTTCGATTAGCTGTTTCAATTCTTTTTCGTCAGGTAAATATGTTCTATATTTACTGGCAAATAACTTCTCATTATCTGACATTACAGAGTATTTTACAACCGTTTCATCTTTTTCGGTACATAAGATTATTCCTATCGTGGGATTGTCGTCTGCTCCCTTTTTAAGGTCATTATACATCCTTACATACATGTCCATTTGACCTATCGCTTCATGAGTAAGCTTATGAGTCTTCAGATCAACAAGTATAAAGCATTTCAAATAGTAGTTATAAAATACAAGGTCCACAAAAAAATCGGAGGTATCAGTAACAATATGCTGCTGTCTTGCTACAAAAGCAAATC
>CAJYRQ010000009.1 GCA_913777465.1 uncultured Chryseobacterium sp. | reverse complement strand
AAAACACCAGATATCTAATTTAATTTAAATTAATAATATATTGTCCAATACATGCCAAAAAACGAATACATATTGATATACAGGGCCTTATAAATAAATTTCTTTTTTTACAAAAATTAAATACAATGCATTGCATATAATTTAATTTCAGATATTACAAATTTTAACATTTGTGATTGAAAAAATTCTAATAAAAGTGAATTCATAAATAAAGTAATAATGTCTGAACAATTTTAAATAATTTTAGAAAGAATTCATCATATTTTGGATTATTCAAAACATATTTAAATGACAATTTATCAGTTGCATTATTTCTAAATTATTTAATTTTACAATCGTTTATAAAATGAGTAAATAAACAGGTATGGATTTAATAAAAAAATGGTCGGTTTTTTATGTAGAAGCGGGGTGTGATGAGGTAGGAAGAGGCTGTTTATGTGGTCCTGTGGTAGCGGCGGCTGTGGTATTGGATGAAAGTTTTAACCAAAATTTAGTTAATGATTCAAAAAAACTGAATTTTAAAACAAGGATGGATCTTGACAGTTATATAAAAGACCACGTAAAAGATTATGCAATTGCCGAACTTCCTCCTGTATTTATAGATAAACATAATATATTGAATGCCAGCATTCATGCAATGCACCAGGCTCTCGACAAGTTAACCATCAGGCCCGAACTGATTCTGGTTGATGGCAATAGATTTCATCCATATAATTTTATTCCCCATGAATGTATCATCAAAGGTGATTCAAAAGTATTGTCGATTGCCGCGGCTTCCATTCTGGCTAAAAATTACCGGGATCAGTTGATGATCGAACTTCATGACGAGCATCCGGAATATGGATGGGATACCAATTTTGGCTATGCTACTAAAAAGCATCAGGAAGCATTGATAAAATTCGGGCCGACGAAATACCACAGACAATCCTTTAGGCTGAAGTACGATTAAACCATAATAGATTTTATACCTTATTATAAATAAAAAAAGAGAAGCAATGTGCTTCTCTTTTTTGTATTTAATGCAAGAATTTATTTCTTTTTATTTTTCTGCTGTTCCTGATAGGCCTGCTGCTGTTGAGCTTTTTCCATCATTTCCCGCATTTTCTTCTGGAATTTCCCTTCTGATTTCGGCTTTTCTTTATTGGCCTGAATCTGGGCGTGGATTTTCTTTTCATCCAGAATTACATATTTTATAACAAGTATGATGAGGATATTAATGGCATTCGATACGAAATAATACCACGAAAGACCTGATGCAGATGTATTTAAGAAAAACAGGAATGTAACCGGGAAAATATACATCAATACTTTCATATTCGGCATACCTTCCTGTTGTGGCTGCTGCATATTTCCTGAAGTCATTACGGTGTAAATCAAGATCACCACCGTACACGCCAGCGCAAAAATGCTTAAATGATCTCCTAAGAAAGGAACTTTAAAAGGCAATTTAATCAGATCGTCATAAGCCGTTAGATCTTTGGCAAACCAGAACCCTTTTCCTCTCAGATCAATAAAATTCGGGAAGAAACGGAATAAAGCATAAAAAATCGGAATCTGGACCAGTGCCGGAAGACATCCCGCCATCTGGTTAACTCCGGCTTTTCGGTAGACTTCCATTGTAGCCTGCTGTTTTTTCATAGGATCGGCATCCTTGAATTTGGCGTTTACCTCGTCAATTTCAGGACGGATCACCCTCATCATTGCGCTTAACTTATGCTGTTTATACATAATTGGCGACAGGATCAGTTTAACCAAAATTGTTAATACAAAAATAGCCCATCCTGCAGTTAATCCCCATGAAGCAATAAAATTATAAATCGGAATAAAGAACCCTCTGTTCATCCATCCGATGAAAGCCCAGCCTAAAGGAAGGATCTCATCGAAGTTTTTATCATATGATTTGAGCAATGGCAAATCCAACGGCATAAAGTACCAGGTGAAGTCCTGGTTCAGCTCGTTGCCGGTCATTTGCACGAAGCCTTCGTAATTCAATTTTTTCAGATACTCCCCTTCTTCTACATTTTCCTGATTTCCTTTGCTTTGGGTAAATCCTGTTTTGGATTCGATTACTGATGCAAAAAACTGTTGCTTAACACCAATCCAGTTCAGGGTTTCTTTTTCTTCATCCATCGTGGTTCTTCCGTCATAGTCATAATCTTTATAATTATTAAATGCGTAAGAGAACTCAGAATGAGACTGTTCCTGCGCCCTACCCTTTTCAAGATTTCTGACACTGTAATCCCAGATGAAATCGGCCTTATTGTCGGCGGTGATTTTGGAAAGCCCCTGAGTTCTTACTTTAAAATCTACGGCATATTGATCTTTCAGTTCCGCTTTCGGATTATTATTTAAGGTATAAACGAACTGAATCGTTGCCCCATTATAGTCAGCTGTTAAAGTAGCAACATTCCCGCTAACCGTCGGAGCAAAAACCAGATCTTTGGTATTGACGGTTTTCCCGGTTTTGTCTTTAAACTGGAATCCGTAGTTCGAATTGTTTTTCGTGATCAGGTATAGCGGAAGGTCTGCCTGATCTGTTTTATGATCGTAGGCTTTGTATTTTACCAGTTCTACTTTAGAAACCTGCCCTCCCAGACTATTGAACTCAAGTTTCAGTGCATTGTTCGCCAAAGTAGCGGTCTGAATGGAATTCGGCGTTACATTAGGATTGATATTGTTTGCCTGAGTGGGTTTTACGGCATTTTTTACCTGCTCGGTCTTCTGTTGCTCAGCTTTCATCTGATCCTCTTTCGACTGCTTGTTCTGGAAATAAAACATGAACCCGAAAAGAACCACACATAAAACCGCAAAACTGATAATCTGACTTTTATCGAGTCCGTTGTTCTGTTGCATTTTATCTTTAATTAAATTTTATCTTTTTCCGTACACGATCTCATGTACCTGATTTAAGTCGACAAAAATACTGTTTTTTTATCAAAACTCTATCCTTTAATATATTACTATATAATAAACTCAGGCTGAGAATAATCATTAGAAATATAAATAAGACGTATGGATTTTAAATTTACTTTTTCTGATATACCCTGGAGAGAACGACACTTCTAAAATGTTTCTTATAAAATATTTAATTTAGCAGGATTAATACGATAAAATTAAAGACTTAGAAAAGATATACCATGAAAACGGACACTTATAAATTTTTTATTCTTTTATATTTTTTATTTATCATCCCCATCTATGGACAACAAGTGGTTAAAAAATATTCCATCGACTCTTTAACCCTCTTTCATAAAAGGATACCATTTAAAAATGATTCCGTTAACTTTTTAGAAATAACGAAAGAACCTGAGTCCGAAGGGAAGAAAGATTTAATCTTCTTTTTACAGGGTTCTGATCCATCCTCTTTAATTTCGGAAGACGATAACGGTAAATTTCTTTTATTACCATTCGATATTAAACAATTATCCCGGGAAAATATTTTTGTCGTTATTTCAAAACCGAAAATTCCCGTTTACCAACATTTTAAAGATTTAGACGATAACTTTAAGGTTGATAATCAGAAAATTTTAACGTCGTATTTCAAGTATAATACATTGGAATATTTATCCGATGAAGTAAATCTGCTGACAAAAATTTATGCAAAAGACAAAAGAATCAGAAATATTTACGTTATCGGACATTCACAGGGAGGACGTGTGGTATTGCATATCCACCATAAAAAGATTAAGAAAATTGCCGTCTTATCAGTTAATCTCTTTGGCCGGTACGAGGAAAGCATAAATAGAATGCGGTATGGAGAAATTTCCCGGCAAGACAGTACCGTACAAAAGAAAATAGAACAAGAGTATATCTCGTACAATCAGCTTGTACGCAGAACCCGATTTAGCGATACGCTGGATGATCTGTCACTAAGATCATATAAAACCTTCACAATTCCCGGAAGTTTTGCTGCGTTGGAAAAGATAAAAATCCCGATTCTGATCGCTTATGGCAGCAATGATATCGGTGTTGCTTTCAGCAATGATCTGATCAGATTAAGATTAACTGATAAAAAAAATTTCAGCTTTAAAGTATATCCTCTCCTGAGTCATAATTTCGAAAAACTCAATACTACAAACAATGAAAACGAAAACCATTGGCAACAGGTACTTGAAGAAACTATTGCCTGGTTTAAAAAATAAACTCAGGCTGATTATTCTCAGCCTGAGTTTTATGACGTCTGTAATTTTTAAATTACTTTATTTTAAAGTACAGGCTTTAATAAAAGCATTGAATAGCGGATGGGGTGTAGCCACCGTACTCTTATATTCCGGGTGATACTGAACCCCAACGTAGAACGGGTGATCCGGCATTTCTAATGCTTCTACCAATCCCGTTTCAGGATTCGTTCCGGTAGCCTGGAAGCCGTTTTTCTCAAATTCCCCGATATAATCGCTGTTGAATTCATACCGGTGACGATGTCTTTCGGTAATATTTTTAGCACCGTAGATATCGTTAAGTTTAGATCCGTTCTTTAGAGAACATTTCCATGCTCCCAGACGCATTGTTCCTCCTTTATCCACTACATTTTTCTGCTCTTCCATCAATGAAATGACAGGATGTTCCGTTGAAGTATCGAATTCCATAGAGTTGGCTTTGGAATATCCTAAAACGTTTCTCGCAAATTCGATGGTCATGATCTGCATTCCCAGACAGATTCCCAGCATCGGAACTTTATTTTCCCTTGCATACTGGGCCGTAAGTACTTTTCCTTCAATCCCTCTGTCTCCGAATCCGGGAGCCACAAGGATACCGTTTACACCGGCAAGCGTTTCTTTTATATTTTCCTTCGTAAGGTCTCCGCTGTATACCCATCTGATTTTCACTTCAGTTTCAAGGTCTGCACCGGCATGCTTGAAGGCTTCAGCAATAGAAATATAGGAATCCTGTAAAGAGACATATTTTCCAACCAGGGCAATCTCAACCGATTTTTTAGGGTTCTGGAATTTCTTTAAGAAGGTTTTCCATTCCTTAAGGTCTGCATCTTTATCGCTTTTCAGATCCAGCTCTTTTAAAACCACATCATCAAAGTTCTGCTTCTGAAGGTACATCGGCACTTCATAGATGGTATCAAGATCCTTACATTCGATTACATTATCCAACGGAACGTTACAGAACTGGGCTAGCTTTGCTCTCTGGTCCTTCGGAATTTTATGCTCCGTACGGCAAACCAGAACATCCGCCATTATTCCGCTTTCCATCAACTGGCGAACCGAATGCTGGGAAGGTTTGGTTTTTAATTCTCCGCTGGATGCCAGATAAGGCAATAATGTAAGGTGAATCACCATCGAATTGTTTTCTCCCAATTCCCATTTCAGCTGACGAACGGTTTCGATATAAGGAAGGGACTCAATATCCCCTACCGTTCCCCCGATCTCCGTAATGATGATATCGTAGTTCTGTTTGGATAAAATTTTAATTCTCCTTTTGATTTCGTTGGTAATATGAGGAATTACCTGAACCGTTTTCCCCAGGAAATCTCCTTTTCTCTCCTTTTCAATTACCGTCTGGTAGATTTTTCCTGTCGTAACGTTGTTGTTTTGGGAAGTCGGCGCATCCAGGTAGCGCTCGTAGTGACCTAAATCCAGATCCGTCTCCGCACCATCTTCGGTTACATAGCACTCTCCATGCTCATACGGATTCAAAGTTCCCGGATCGATGTTGATATAAGGATCAAGCTTTTGGATGGTTACGTTGAAGCCACGTGATTTTAGAAGAAGGCCCAGAGAAGCAGAAACGATTCCCTTTCCCAAAGATGAAGTCACACCTCCTGTCACAAAGATGTACTTAGTATTCTTTTTACTCATTAGATTAGGTTTGTGCAAAGTTATGGGAAAAAGAAATACAAAGCAATTTTTTAGAATTATCAATTTGAGAAATGGCAAACTATTTGTAAAATTTAACGAAAATTTTTATTTATATTTGATCTTACCGAAACGCAAAAAACCCCGATAGAAACAATGATTTCTGTAGATACCACAATTCAAAATCGAAACAGCTGCTCAGTTCTGTACTTTGACCTCACAACAGGAAATAGATGGAAGACCCGATCATTTACAGTCCCTTCCATTTCCTTTGCTCAGTTTTGAAACTTTTCTAAAGTACGACCGCTTTAATTTATTAAGCAAAAACCATTTTTTAACAGACATAAAATCATTTTCAAGGTGATTGAAGAACAAAAAAGAACGATTTCCCCCCCGAAGGTAAAACGCATGATGAAATCAGGATCAGGTATTTCTTATTCATTTTTGAATATCGTGCTGTTAAAAAAGAGAATGACGGAAAAGCAACTGAAAATCCGCCAGCAGGCATTTGCATTAACTCTTTGTACGGTTATATTTATGGTGATTTATAATCTCTGCACCTGGTATGTTTCTTCCTTGGATCGTGTTCCGTCATTCACTTTTGATTTTGAAAAATCAATCCCTTTTCTGCCTTTGTCGATCATTCCGTATATGGCAGGCGGGCTTTTTTTCTGCCTCGTATTCTTTTCCTGTAAAGATAAATACCAGCTAAAAATATTAACCTGGCGCATGCTCTTTGTAACCATTGTAGCCGGCATCTTTTTTATTACAGTGCCCCTAAAGTTTTCGTTTGCCAAACCTGAGGTTTCCCACAGTATTCTGGGGCTGCCTTTTTCATTTCTGAAAACATTCGACTCGCCTTTTAATCAATCGCCATCACTGCATATTGCTTTCGCCTTTATATTCTGGTCCGTATTTAAACATCTTTTGAAATGGCGGACTTTCTTAATGATCTGGCTGATTCTTTTGGGCATTTCGACCCTTACCACTTATCAGCATCATCTTATTGATGTCCTGAACGGAGCCATTCTGGCGCACCTCAGCTTTATCATTATCCCTTATCGCAAAAACGCTCATGAATACCGGAATTTACGAAAGGCAAACTCTTATTTCCTGGCGGGATTGATTTCCGTTTTAGCGGCTTTACTGCTCAGTAAATACGTCGGCGCTACAGGGTTCTTTCTTTTCTTACCTGCATCGGTAATGTTTATCTCAGGCTACCGTTACCAGAAAAATAAAGGATTAGAAAATTCAATAGCATAACATCCTGAAAACAAAAAAGGTTCTCAATATCCTGAAAACCTTTTTTATAAACCAAATCGATCTAATGAGATTATTGCCTGATTAGTTCAAAATATAAGTTAACGTCAACGTCCTTTGCTACGCCGGCTCCTGTAGGATCATATTTGATATTATAATCCAGACGGTTTACTTTAAAGGTAGTCTGGAATCCCATTACTTCTTTTCCCTGCTGATTTTTGGTTACTCCTCCGAAAGTTACCGGAACAGCAACTTCCTTGGTTACGTCTTTAATCGTCAGTTTTCCTTTCAGCAGATAAGTATTGTTTTTATCTTTGGTGACGGATCCTGATTCAAAAGTCATTCTCGGAAATTTTTCAGTATCGAAGAAGTCTGCACTTTTAAGGTGCTTGTCTCTCATTTCAACACCGGTATTGATGGAATTTACCTCAACGAAAAAAGAAAATTCCGCATTGTTCAGATTATCAGCTGCGGCTATTACTTTTCCGTCAAATTTATCAAACCTTCCCTGCACAAAACTGATTCCCATGTGTTTGATGTTAAAATTTACGGACGAATGCATCGGATCTACTTTCCATGCCGTCTGTGCAAAGCTTACCACACCGAATAGAGCCAGGACAAAGGTTAAGAACGCTTTTTTCATACTATTTTATTATTTAAATTATATTCTCGAACAAAGATATGTCATTGATTATCACAAAGCATTGATCTATGTTATTTTTTAATGCGTAACAAATTCATTTTAGAATACATCAAATGAACCAAATACATGATAATAAATAGTACCGGTGCATTCCCATAAACCATTATCATTAAAAGATTTTCATTGGTCGGGTCATAAAAATATAAAAAAGGATTATTTCCTGAGATGATCAGAAACAAAAGATAAATGATTTCAAATAAAACAGCCGCTCTCAGAATGGAATAATACGTTTTTCTAAAGATAACCACCGTCAAAAAGCCTATTCCTGTAATGATAGAACAGAAAATAAGCATAAATACAGAGAACATTCCATAACTTCCGCCGGGTAATTTCAGCAACCCCACTTCCCAATCTGCAAATTGGGCATGCAATAAAGACATAACCACAAAAATCGCCAGGCTTAAAAAAATATTTTTCATGGACGAAAATTAATTAAAATCCGGAGGAAAAATCCAAAAAAAATTTTGAACTTCGCAGTATGGCAAAACTAAAAACAGCATATTTCTGTCAGAATTGCGGTGCCCAATATTCCCAATGGATGGGGCAATGCAAAAACTGCGGACAGTGGAATACCCTGGTGGAAGAAATTGTAGAAAAACCTTCTTCCCATAAAACTCCGCCTTTTTCAAAATCGAAACAGAATGTAATCAATATCATCGAAGTCGAAACCAGTGAGGAACCGAGGATCAAGACGCCTTCCGAAGAGCTTAACCGGGTACTCGGCGGCGGAATCGTTTTGGGATCCGTAACCCTGATCGGCGGCGAGCCGGGCATTGGAAAGTCTACCCTGCTCCTTCAGCTTGCTTTGAAAATGAAAAAGAAAATTTTCTATGTTTCAGGAGAGGAAAGCGCTTCCCAGATTAAAATGAGGGCCGACCGGCTTACAGACATCCAGAATCCCAACTGCTTCCTTTTCACGGAAACCAATCTCGAAAAAATCCTTCATGAAGCCCAAAAGCTGGAGCCGGATTTCGTCATTATCGATTCTATCCAGACCTTACAGTCACAGCTCATTGAAAGCTCGCCGGGAACCGTCTCCCAGATCAGGGAATGTTCCAATGAAATCATCAAATACGCCAAGGAAAACAACGTTCCCGTGTTTTTAGTCGGACATATTACCAAAGACGGACAGATTGCCGGACCGAAAGTGCTGGAACACATGGTGGATGTCGTATTGAATTTTGACGGCGACCGGAATCACCTCTTCCGTTTACTCAGGGCCAACAAAAACCGTTTCGGATCCACTTCCGAAATCGGGATTTATGAGATGGTTTCCCAGGGATTAAAAGAAATTAAAAACCCTTCCGAAATTCTCATCACCAAAAAATTTGAGGAGCTTTCCGGAAATTCGGTGGCCGTCACCCTGGAGGGAAACCGGCCGATGCTGCTGGAAATCCAGGCCCTAGTCAGCACCGCAGTATACGGAACGCCGCAGAGAAGCTCTACCGGTTTTGATGCCAAAAGACTCAACATGCTGCTCGCCGTTCTCGAAAAAAGAGCTGGATTCCAGCTGGGTGCCAAAGATGTTTTCCTGAACATTACCGGAGGAATCAAAACCGATGATCCTGCACTGGATCTCGCCGTCGTAGCGTCCATTCTTTCCTCGAATGATGACGTCGCCATCTCCGAACATTACTGTTTTGCCGGAGAAATAGGCCTCAGTGGGGAAATCCGGCCGATCGCCCAGGCCGAACAGCGGATAACCGAAGCCGAAAAACTGGGTTACGAAAAGATTTTCATTTCCAATTTAAATAAGCTTCCGAAGAAAAAATTCGGAATCAAAATAGAAGAAGTGAGTAAAATCGAAGATTTTCACGAACGCCTCTTCTAGGTTGTTAGGGCTTAAAGCCCTAACAACCTTTGTCAACCGCTAAAAAAATACACTTATGAAAAAAAATGTTTACCCTTTAGAGGCAGAATGCTTCTACCATGTTTTCAACAGAGGAATCAACGGACAAAAGTTATTCTTCAATGAACAGAATTATCATTATTTCCTTTCTCTGATGCGCCGTAAAATAGCACCGATTGCGTCGGTGTATGCTTATTGCCTTCTGCGGAACCACTTCCATTTTCTGATCCGGATAAAACCGGAGCAGGAAATCCGGCAGGCCTTTCCTGAAAAAAGCCAAACCGATATTTCCAAAATCATCAGCCAGCAGTTTTCCAACACTTTTAACAGCTACACCCAGGCCATTAATAAACATTTCGGAAGAACAGGAAAACTTTTTGAATTACCGTTCAGAAGGATATTGATTGCTTCCAATCAGAAACTAGTTAACACGATTCACTACATCCATAACAATCCACTGAAACATGGCATTACCCAAAACGTCGAAGAGTACCGCCATTCGTCTTTGTTTAAGATCAGCAATGGGATTGATGATCCGATGCTGGCAGTAGAGGAAATCCTAGCGCTGCTAGGATAACGTTGTTAGAGCTTGGAGCTCTAACAACGTTAGAAATTTCTTATTTTTACCTGATGAATTACCTTGCCCATTCCTATCTATCTTTCACCGACGGGCAGATCGTCGGCCAGTTCCTGGAGGATTTTATCCGGAACCGGGACCGGTTTTCTTTTCCGAAAGACATCCAGGACGGGATTACAATGCACCGGGCGATTGATACGTTTACGGATGCCCATCCGGCCATTCATGAAGCGAAAAAGGTTTTCGCGCCTTTGGTGAGATTGTATGCGGGAGCATTTGTGGATGTTTCGATGGATTATTTTGTAGCTAATGATATGAAATTACATTCCTTGCAGGGCTGGAAAAACCATTCTGTAAAAGTCTATCAGGTTCTGAATAAAAATTATGAATACCTGCCTGAAAATTTCAGGAGAATGCTGGAAAAGATGGAAGAAGGCGATTGGCTTTACAATTACCGGTACGAAAAAAACATCGGCTACAGCATGCGGAATGTGCTTAATAAAGCTAAATATTTAAACACGGATATTCCCGTTCATGAAGCTTTTCTGAAAAATAAAAATTTCCTTCAGGAATGTTATGATGATTTCTTCCCGGATCTGTTGGAGCATGCCAAAGGGATCCATACCCTGCTGCAGCTGGAAAACTGATTTAAAACTGCTGGAAAAGATACCGGTTTGGATAGGTCAGCTTTTCACTTTTCCTTTCTCCGTTCACGATGATATGGACGATATTGATCTGGTCGTCAAATAAGTTATACAGGAAACTCACCGCGGCTTCTACTTTTTTGGGTGCTTCGATCTTTTCCGATTCAAGATAGATGTTGACGGACTCATGATCTTCCTCATAACCTATATAATTTACGTTCAGGAATTTGTTGTTGGCTTTCAGCTTGAAATATTCGGCGGCGTAGTTTTTCAGGGATTCGTTGAGTTGGGCTTTAAATTTCGGATCATTAAAGTGCAGGGATTTTCCGTATTTGGTGTTCAAACCGTTCTCCAGGTCATCCAGAAAAAAACGTCCGGTAACTTCAAAGGTTTTTGATTTCTGATTATAACTGATTTCCACCGAGCCTACATGATAAGGATGCTTCGCCCCGGTAAAAGAGAAAAATACCAATAAGGCCGAAAAAAAGAAAAGGAGTTTTTTCATGACAACAAATCTAGGATTTTTTGCGGATCCTGCCGCATATCAAAGAAGAGAAGGACTTTGATCAGATCCTCATTTTCTTTCCTGAAGAACATCCGTACGTGCTTTTTACCGATCAACGCAGAACGGACATCATGAGAATATTTTTGATATAAATTAAATTTATCTTTTTTTAACTTCTCGGCTACCTTTTCTGCTTCATCGATAAACAGGCTGATTTCTTTCTCAGTCCAATTTCTGGAAAGAAATTCAATGATATCCTCATAACTTCGGCTCGCTATTTCCGAGAATATAATTCGCATACTTTTTTTCTGGCGTTTGCAAAAAACTCTTCTTCAGAAATCATGTCTTTTTCTTCAAGACTGTCAGCATATTCAGATAGCTTTTCGATAAACCATTTTGGTGTGCCGTCTTCATATGTTTCGTTATCCTGCTCTATAGAAACCGACTTAATACCTTTGATATTTTCCAGAAGCTGTTTTATAAACGCGAAATCTGCCGTATTTTCCAATTCTATATTGACCATCATACCGTTTAATTTTACACAAAGTTAAAATAAATTTTGTATCATCGCGGTTCGATAAATGATTTAGAATATGCAGGATTTTTTATTTTACCTCAACCTGGGCTGGGAACACATTATTTCACTCGATGCCCTTGACCATCAGCTTTTTGTTTTGGCACTGATTGCCGTTTATTCCTTTAACGATCTAAAGCAGATCCTAATCCTGATCACGGCTTTTACCATCGGCCATTCGATTACCTTGGCTTTAAGCACCTTTGATATTGTAAGGATCAATTCAGCCTGGGTAGAATTCCTGATTCCGCTGACCATCGTCCTAACTTCGCTGGATAATATCCTGATGAAGAACAAAAAACAGACGCTGATGAAAGCCAATTATTATTTAGCCCTGATCTTCGGCCTGATCCACGGAATGGGATTTGCCAACATGGCCAGGGTAATGATTGCCAAAAGCCAGAGCCTCGCCGTACCGCTTCTGGGCTTTAACATCGGGCTGGAACTCGGGCAGATCGCCATCGTTTTCGGAATCCTGATTATCTTATTTATTTTACTGAAAATCTTTAAAGTAAACCAGAAAGACTGGGTGTTGTTTATCTCTTCCGGAGTCTTTGCATTATCCCTGAAAATGACATTGGAAAGAATTCCGTTCTAACGCTGAAACATTTCCGGTTTTTCAGCTACTTATCGTTATATTTGAAAATCCTTAAAACAATTTCGGTTATGAAACTAAAAGTTGCCATACTTTCCCTTTCTGTATTTGCGTATACAGGTTTCACCGCACAAAATATCCAGAACAATCCGGGGAGCAACCACGGAAACCGGTTCGAACAGCTGGGAACCATCCTTCCCACACCCAACATCTACAGAACTGCCTCCGGAGCACCGGGCCACGGCTACTGGCAGAACAGGGCGGATTATACCATCAATGCTTACCTTGACGAAGACAAAAGGAACCTGAAGGGTTCGGAAACCATTACCTATTACAACAATTCTCCCGACGACCTGGATTACATCTGGCTTCAGCTGGACGAAAACCAGCAGTCGACAGTGAAAAAGGCTGATTTCCCTTCCTCTTCTACCCTCCCGAAAGCGTCCAACGATCAGCAGCTCCGCCCGACGGAACTTCCTGCTGCCGACAACGGATACGGCGTTAACCTTGAAAAAGTAACCGATGCTTCCGGAACACCACTGAAATACACCGTCAACAAAACCATGATGCGGATCGACCTGCCGAAAGTCCTGAAAAAAGGAGAAAAGCTGGTCTTCAAAGTCGACTGGAACTACAACATCCCGAACCGGATCAAAATGGGCGGCCGCGGCGGTTATGAAAACTTTGCCGAAGACGGAAACGACCTGTACACCATGACGCAATGGTATCCGAGAATGTGTGTCTACAGCGATTTTCACGGATGGCAGAACCATCAGTTTACCGGAAGAGGCGAATTTGCCCTGGTGTTCGGGAACTTTAAAGTAAACATGAACGTTCCGGCAGACCACGTAGTCGGCGGAACGGGAGAATGTAAAAACTACGACCAGGTTTTAACGGCAGACCAATTAGCAAGATATAATAAATCCAGAACATCAGGGGAACCGGTGGAAATCGTAACCCTGGATGAAGCGAAAAGGGCGGAGAAAAACCATTCCAAGCAGAGAAAAACCTGGAGTTTTGAAGCCAATGACGTGAGGGATTTCGCCTGGACCTCTTCCAGGAAATTCGTTTGGGACGGGATGGGCGTTACCATTCCTGAAAACAACAACAAAGTGATGGCCATGAGCTTTTACCCGAAAGAAGCTTACAATTTATACCGTAAATATTCAACCAAAGCGGTAGCACATACCATTAAAACGTATTCCGAGTTTACGATTCCTTACCCTTACCCGGTTGCACAATCCGTAGAAGCGGCCAACGGAATGGAATACCCGATGATCTGTTTCAACTACGGAAGAACGGAGAAAGACGGAACGTATTCCGAAGGGATCAAAAACGGAATGCTCGGCGTAGTGATCCACGAAGTAGGACACAACTTCTTCCCGATGATCATCAATTCCGACGAAAGACAGTGGAGCTGGATGGACGAAGGACTGAACACCTTTGTGGAATACCTTACCGAAGAACGATGGGATAATAAATTCCCGTCCAAAAGAGGCCCGGCCTGGACGATCACCGATTATATGAAGTTACCGAAAGACCAGCTGGAACCGATCATGTCCAACTCTGAAAACATTATCCAGTTTGGCCCGAACGCTTATTCCAAACCGGCAACGGGGCTGAATATCCTTCGTGAAACCATCATGGGAAGAGAGCTTTTCGATAAAGCCTTTAAAACCTATGCGAAAAGATGGGCTTTCAGGCATCCTGAACCGGCGGATTTCTTCAGAACGATGGAAGACGCAAGCGGCGAAGACCTGGATTGGTTCTGGAGAGGATGGTTCTACGGAACGGATCCTGTAGATATTGCCATCGATAAAGTCACCATTGCCACTCCGGATCTTGAGACTCCTCCACGGGAAGCGAAGGAAACCAAATACAAAGTAGACAAGCCTGCGCAGAATGATTTTGAGGACATCTCAAAAATCAGGAACCGCGAAGACAAGAACATTACGTTTTACGTCGATAAGGATAAAGAAGCACAGGATTTCTACTATCGCTACGACAGAGGTCAGGAAAAAGTGGACAATACCAAAGAATACACTTTCAAATCTGAAGGAACCGAGCCTTTAACCCAAAAGGAAAAAGACAAGTTTAAAAACATGACCGCTTACCAGATCGATTTCACCAACAAAGGCGGACTGGTAATGCCAATCATCCTGGAATTCACCTTTGAGGACGGAACAAAGCTTAAAGACAAGTCTTCTGCCCAGATCTGGAGGCTGAATGAGCAGAAAGTTTCCAAGACGTATTATTTCGACAAGAAATTAAAATCCATCCAGCTGGACCCGATGCGGGAAACAGCCGACATCGATACCTCCAACAATTTCTGGAGCAACGACGGCGGAAACACCCAGGTTTCCAAATTCGATCTCTTTAAGCAGAAAGAAGCCGGTGCCACGAGAGGCGCTTCCAACGGAAGAGTAAACCCGATGCAGGCAGCCGGAAAGAAAAACTAAATTTATTACGAATTATTATTAAAAAGTACTCCTCATCCGGGTACTTTTTTTAGCTTTACGCAGATTATAAAAATTTAAAACCCATGAAAAAACTTAGTGTTTTATTCTGTTTCATCTTTTCTGTCTTTGCCTTTTCCCAATCCGACATCTATTTTGGCAAAAAGAAATTGGTGAGCGCCGAAATCATTCTGGAAAACGGAACATCCAAAAAAGGATTTCTCCAGGATTTCCAGTCCCAGAGATTTTATAATTCCGATCTTCAATCTTTTGGCGGCATTGAGAAACTGCTGAAATATGAAACCAAACAATTCAAATTTAAAGAAGAGGCCGGTTCTGCTGTTCAGCTCATCAATATTGATGATGTGAAACGAATTATAGTACTGAATACGGACGGCTCTGAACGGTTGATTTACGACAAAATGAAACTCAGGACCATCAATTCCAAAAATGAGGTGGTAGACTTAGACAAAACCGTTATTTTACCTCTGGAGCAGGAAGGAAAACTAAATCTTTACGGCATTACAGTAGCAGTATACGGAAATTCGGGAATGTCCGGCTCCCCTACAAAATACCTGGCCACTTTATTTATCCCTTACCTTAAAAGCTCAAACAGCAAGTATGCTTATCTGCCGTTCGACATCAACAGGATGAATATTTTTAATCTGGGGAAACTGGAAGCTAAGTTTAAAAAAGCATTGGAAGAATCTACAAAAGACTGTCCCGAATTCCAGTCGGATATTGATGAAACCATGAAGCTTTTCGAAAAGCGTTTGACCAAGGATCAGAAACAGATGTATTATGACAAGGAAGAAAAAAAGAAGCAGATCCGCAAAAACACAAAAGATAAAGGCGAAGAAGATTTCCTGCAAATGAAAATCGATGCAGAATACGGCATGGAACCCTATCTGAAATTGGTAGAGGATTACAATAAGAAATGCAACAGGTAAATTCGATACACCACCTCCGGAATCCCGGAGGTTTTTTTCTGCCAAAATTTCAGTCCTTGCAGAAAAAATTCTGCCATTTCAGTCACAGACCGCCGATGGCATACTATTAGGGAATTACAAGACAGAAATAATTAAAAATTAAACATATTATGTCAGTAAACTTTAAACCATTAGCAGACAGAGTTTTGATCGAGCCGATCGCTGCAGAAACGAAAACCGCTTCAGGGATTATTATTCCGGACACCGCTAAAGAAAAGCCGCAGGAAGGTACCGTCGTGGCAGTAGGTCCTGGTAAAAAAGACGAGCCGACTACGGTTCAGGTAGGTGACAAAGTACTTTACGGAAAATACTCCGGTTCTGAGTTGAAACTGGAAGGTAAAGATTATTTAATTGTAAAAGAGGGAGATCTTCTGGGAGTAATCGGGTAAGCTGATAGCTACTGGCTTCTGGCAAATGGCTTTCCAGCTTTGAAAATAGCATATGAGGGATTTTAAAAAGTTTGAGGTCTGGCAATTGAGTCACCAGTTAACTTTAAAAATATATACCTCAACCAAGAATTTTCCCAAAGAAGAAATTTTTGGATTAACTTCCCAGATCAGAAGATCGTTCGCTTCCATCGGATATAATATTTCGGAAGGCAGCGGCAGACATTCTGACAAGGAATTCGCTAATTTCATCAATATCGCACTGGGATCGTCCAACGAAGCCGAAAACCAATTGATTCTTGCCAGAGATTTGGAATATCTTTCTGAGAAAGATTTCCAACACCTTTCAGAAGAATTAACCATAATAAAAAAGAAGCTTGTCGCCCTTTGGAACAGGCTGAACGGAAATTAAAATCAAATTATAAAATCAAACCGCGAATCGCAAAGGCCAACAGCCAAAAGCTATTCGCCAAAAGCTTAAAACAATGGCAAAAGAAATAAAATTCGATATCGAGTCTAGAGACGCTTTAAAAAGAGGGGTTGATGCATTGGCAAATGCAGTAAAGGTAACCTTAGGTCCTAAAGGGAGAAACGTAGTGATTGAAAAATCTTTCGGTGCGCCTCACGTAACCAAGGACGGGGTTTCCGTAGCGAAAGAAATCGAACTTGAAGATAGAGTAGAAAACATGGGTGCCCAGATGGTGAAGGAAGTAGCTTCCAAAACCAACGACATCGCAGGTGACGGTACAACAACCGCTACCGTTCTGGCTCAGGCGATCGTAAGAGAAGGTCTGAAGAACGTAGCAGCAGGGGCTAACCCGATGGACCTGAAAAGAGGGATCGACAAAGCGGTAACCGCTGTTGTGGAAAACCTGAAAGCCCAATCCCAGGAAGTAGGTGATTCTACCGACAAAGTGAAGCAGGTAGCTTCCGTTTCTGCCAACAATGACGAAACCATCGGTGCACTGATCGCTGAAGCTTTCGGAAAAGTAGGGAAAGAAGGGGTAATCACCGTAGAAGAAGCAAAAGGAATTGATACCACGGTAGACGTTGTAGAAGGGATGCAATTCGACAGAGGATACCAGTCTCCGTACTTCGTAACCAACCCTGAGAAAATGGTGGCTGAGGTAGAAAACCCATACATCCTTTTGGTAGAGAAGAAAATCTCCTCCATGAAAGAATTGCTTCCTGTTCTTGAGCCGATTGCTCAGGGAGGTAAATCTTTATTGATTATCTCTGAAGAAGTGGAAGGTGAAGCGTTAGCTACTTTGGTAGTAAACAAGTTGAGAGGTTCCCTTAAAATTGCTGCGGTAAAAGCACCAGGATTCGGGGATAGAAGAAAAGCAATGCTGGAAGATATCGCCATCCTGACAGGCGGAACCGTAATCTCTGAAGAGCAAGGGTTCACCATGGAAAACATTTCCCTGGATATGCTGGGAACTGCTGAGAAAGTAACCATCGATAAAGACAACACCACCATCGTAAACGGTGGCGGCGAAGAAAGCAAGATCAAAGGTAGAGTCAACCAGATCAAAGCGCAGATGGAAACCACTACTTCCGACTATGACAGAGAGAAACTTCAGGAAAGACTGGCTAAATTAGCCGGTGGGGTTGCCGTACTTTATGTAGGGGCTGCTTCCGAAGTGGAAATGAAAGAGAAAAAAGACAGAGTGGATGATGCCCTTCACGCAACAAGAGCTGCCGTAGAAGAAGGAATCGTTGCCGGAGGTGGTGTTGCTTTGGTAAGAGCCATCTCTTCCCTGGAAAACCTTACCGGAGTTAACTCTGACGAAACCACCGGTATCAAAATCGTAAAAAGAGCAATCGAAGAGCCGTTGAGACAAATCGTAGCCAACGCCGGAGGGGAAGGTTCCGTAATCGTAGCCAAAGTAGCAGAAGGCACTGCCGACTTCGGATACAACGCCAAAACCGATGAATACGTAAACATGCTTGAAGCAGGGATCATCGACCCTACGAAAGTAACGAGAGTAGCTCTTGAAAACGCTGCTTCCGTATCCGGAATGTTATTAACCACTGAATGTGTGATCACTGAAGTGAAAAAAGACGAACCAGCCATGCCAATGGGTGGCGGAATGCCGGGAATGATGTAATGGCGTGTCGCCAAGACCATTTATATACTAACCGCTCTATTTATAGGGCGGTTTTTTTTGAAATGAAAAATGATTACAATAAGATAATTAAACATTTACGTAATTATCCGTATTTGTATTTATGTAATTGTTAAATTTGGTCGTTATCGAAATCTGTAAAAAAATAAAAAATGAATCATTATTTTCAGAATTATAAATTTTTAAGAACTGAATTAAAAAACCTTTTATATATTTCACTATTTATAATTTTATTTATTGAATTTATAGGTTTTAGTTATAATGAAATTTTCCCTAAAGCAAGTATTGTAGCAAATATATTTTTGAAAATTTGTTATTCCTATGTTTCGGCTCTTATATTTTACTATCTTATTGTACACTACAAAAGGCAAGATGAAAAAAGAAAATTCTATGCAATTCTAAATACAAAATTGAATTCTTTAATTTTAGAACATGAAAGAATTTATACTAATATTGGTAAACTTAACAATGTCACCACTATCGACACTCATGACAAAGAAATTATAAAAAAATATTTAAAAAACGTAAATCCACATAGTATATATGAAGGTATAATATACATAAACGTTGGAAAAGTTAGCTGGCTGAAACATTTACATATTATTGCAGAAAATACCAAAGCCGAAATAGAAAAAATTTATTTACAATCATTCTTATTGGAAGTGGAACTTATACAACTTTTAGATCATTTAAATAATAATTCTCTCTTTCAGCAAGTAAGACTTTTTATTCATTCTCCGATTTCTAACCAAGACTTTGAAGCATTTTTTGAAGCATTCTATAATTATTCAGACGCTATTGAAAAATTGAAAGAATATAAGGATAAAGAAATTCAAAAATATCTTTAATATAATCATACCGCTGATGTAAGCTTTCTCTTGATTATACTTTCAAATTGTTTCATCTTACAATAAATTTAAATTAAAAACCATATAATTTCCGAATACGCAAACCCTTCAACTTTTTGTAGAGCGGTTTGTTTATTCCTTCATCTTACCATTACAAATATCCCTTTAAATAGATATATTTGTAAAAACGATTACAGTAACTATGGAAAACAAATATTTGCTCCAAGGGAAACTCACCGCAAAACTAGGGCAGCAAAAGGAACTCGCTGATATCTTAATACAAGCCTCCCAACTGATGTCAACAGCTACAGGCTGTCAGCTCTATGTTGTAAGTTATGACAAAGAGGATGAAGCTTCTGTTTATGTTACAGAAATTTGGAATAGCAAAAATGACCATGACAATTCTCTCAAAGTAGAAGGTGTCCGAGAACTCATCATGAAAGCCATGCCGATATTGGCTATACCACCAACGAAAGGGCAGGAACTGGAAATTTTGGGAGGTGTGGGAATATAAAATTGGAATACAACGCGAAAACTAAAGAGTATGTCAACATGCTTGAAGCAGGAATCATTGACCCTACGAAAATTACGAGAGTAGCCCTTGAAACGATGCTTCCGTATCCGGAATGCTGTTAACCACTGAATGTGTCATCACTGAAGTGAAAAAGACGAACCTGCCATGCCAATGGGTAGAATGCCGGGAATGATTTAACGGTCAACGACCGAGGCAATTTTATATACTAACCGTTCTATATATAGGCGGTTTTTTAATATTTTTATTATCTTATACATTCAGTTTTATAAAATTAAGCGAATGAATGATTTTTTCTTTTTTGTGAGCCCTTCCCGTTAAAATCTGAAATTGCAAAGTACGTATCGATGAAAATTTTATAGATAATTCGAAAATTTGCTTAGAGCAAAAATAACTTCAATAATAAGCATAACTTTCTTATTCATTTAATTTAAATATCTCGTAAATTTTAATTTTAACCTTATTTTTATTTTTAAATTAATATCTAATATATAATAAGAGCCATTTTTCTTTAAGTTATCAAATTGTGAAAAAATCACTACATTTACATACTAAAGTAAAAATATGCTAATAAGATTTTCAGTCGAAAACTTTTTGTCATTTAGTGATAGGCAAAAGTTTTCTATGCTACCTGGTAAGGGAACTTTAAAAGCAGACCATAAGACCTCAAAACTCAATGGCATTTCTGTCTTAAAAACGACCGTTTTATTTGGTGCGAATGCATCAGGAAAGTCTAATTTGATTAAAGCTATTGATTTTGGAAGAAGATTGGTTTTGAAAGGAAATAAGCCTGAAAAGCAAATTGATTATCAAAAATTTAGACTTGATAAACAATGCAATATTAATGATTCGAGAATTGAATATGAAATACAGCATAAAGGCAAAAATTATGCTTACGGTTTTACATTCAACGATGAATTAATTAAAGAAGAATGGCTATATGAAATTGGACAAAAAAAAGAAATAAAAATTTTTGAAAGAAATTATTCAAACAAGGAGATATTTGATTTAAATTATTTTTTACAACAGTTAAAAAAAGAAGAGGAAAAACAATTTCTTCGTTTTATAGCAAAAGGAACACCTAATAATCAACTATTTTTAACAGAAATCAGAACAAGAAAGGTTAAAGAAAATGTTTCTAAAATTGAGGATTTACTTAATGTAATTGACTGGTTTCAAAATTCATTAAAAGTTATATTTCCTGATGATAAATATAATGAGGGCTTAAAATTTGAATTGAAACAAGATGTAGAATTGCTCACTACTTTTGAAGAATTTTTATCTTATTTTGACACTGGAATCGATGGTGTTTGTCTTGAAAAAATTGAATCAGGAAATATAGATATTCCAAAACCTTTATTGGAAAATATCATAGAAGATCTATTAAGTAAAAAATCAGAAAATGTTAGAGCTTCTATAATATCAAAAGGTAACAACACTACCTACTTTTTGTCGATTAAGAATAATGATGTTGTCATTGAAAAATTTATGACAAAACATAGGGTAAGAGATACGAACGAGCCTGAAAAATTTGATACCAGTGATGAATCTGATGGCACCAATAGAATAATGGACTTTATCCCACTATTAATGGATTTACTGAAAGGAGATAATGTTTTTATTATAGATGAAATGGAAAGAAGCTTGCATCCCAATTTGATTTATGATTTACTTGATTTGTTTTTATCAAAATCAATAGGAATAAACAGTCAGCTGATTCTAGCGAGCCATGAATCATCTCTCTTAACTCAAAAACTATTGAGAAAGGATGAAATTTGGTTTGTTGTAAAAGATAATTATGGATCTTCAAAATTACATTCTTTAGAAGAATATAATATACGATTCGACAAAGAAATTCGTAAAGATTACTTGTTAGGGAGATTTAAAGCTATTCCACGAATTGGTAACAGAAATAAATTAACAGTAATTAATAAGTAATTTTTATGCCGCGAGAAAGAGAAGAATTTTTCAGAGAGAGTAGCACCACTGAAAGGGAAAAGATATTTATATTGGCTTTTGAAGGAAATGAAACCGAAGAAAAATACTTTTCTGAATTTAGAAATTCAAACAAGTTTAATGATGAGTTAATATATTTACATTTATTAAAACGTGACAAGAAAGATACCAATAGTGCACCAAACCATGTTTTTAGTAAATTAAAGAAAGAGGCGAAAGATGAATTTAATTTTAAAAAAGAAGATGAACTTTGGATGATTATTGATACAGATAGATGGAAAAATATTCCAAGTATAATCAAAGCTTGTAATGAATTACAAAATATGTTTGTAGCAGTAAGTAACCCTTGCTTTGAATTTTGGTTATTATTACATGTTAAAGATATTGAAGAATATGGCACAGAAGAATTGGAATTGATTCTAAAAAATAAAAAAATTTCTAAAAAAAGAAATTATGTGGATACAAAAATTGTTGAAATTTTAGGTTCTTACAATAAAACAAATCTTAATCCAAATGATTTTATTCCACATATTGATCAAGCAACATCAAGAGCTAAAATTCTTGATAAACTACAAGAAGAATATCCGACTAAATTAGGATCTCATATCTATAAGCTGATTGAAAAACTAAGGAAGTAAAATAACATATACAACAATTCTTTCTAATGCCTTTCATACTGACACATTTTCTTCTGCCACAACAGAAAAACTATTTGCAGAAAGCACAAGCAAAACGCTCGCGCTAGCAAGAGCATGAAGATGCTGACAAAAACAACCAATCCTCCCGGAATAATTTACCCACCCTCTCCATTTCCAATCCGCAAAACTTTTACCTATATTTGTTTTTCTTAAAATACACAAATATGCAGGACAAGAAAATACATCAGGGCAGGAACATCAAGCGGTTCCGGGAAATGCTTGGCATCAAGCAGGAAGCACTGGCTTTCGATCTGGGAGAAGACTGGAACCAGAAAAAAGTTTCCATGCTGGAACAGAAAGAAACTGTGGAAGGGGATATTTTAGAAAAAATAGCGCAGCTCCTGAAAATTCCCGTTGAAGCCATTGAAAACATGGACGATGAACAGGCAATCAATATTATTGCCAATACCTTCCATGAGTCTTCTGCTTTTGCCTATACCGCTAATATTAAACCTACTTTTCATCCGCTTGAAGAAGTGCTGAAACTTCACGGTGAAAAAATCGCCCTTTACGAAAGAATGCTGAAAGAGAAAGACGAAATGATGGCGAAGCTGGAGCAATACCTGCAGAAACCGTGATCCGGGTTTTCCTGGCGGTGCTTTCGGATATCCTTCTGTTCAGTTGTTCCAAAACCAATACGTTGGTGCAAATGTCACCTCCGCTGGCGCGAGCTTCCAAGCTCGTGCCCCCATACTTCAATGGACATCCTGCCCATATCTCAACAGAAAAACTTTTTTGTATGAAGCACGAATACTCGCGCTGGCAAATGAAGCACGATTTTCATTTCACAAAACCCAACATCAGCGATTTACACTCCTTATTTTTTCCCTATCTTTAAAAATCAATTCAACAAAACCTCACCGCCATTGAAAAAAACAGCATTTCTCCTCTTCATTTCCGGCTTATTCTTCACAAATGCGCAAACCCTGAATTTTAAGCATCTTGCCGACATGTCCGTTCGCAGAGGAGGGATCAGCAGTGCCGTTGCAGATAATGACATTTATGTGAGTAACGGGTATAGGGACAATGACGGCAATGCCACTTTTATCGAGAAATACAGCATTAAAGATAACCGCTGGAGTGTCATCAATGCTAAGCTGCTTCCCAGAAGATTCGGTAATTCCGAGACGGATGGTCATAAAATCTATATTTTCAACGGCTGGGGAAACAGCCACCTTGAAATCCTGGACCTTGAAACCAATAAGGTCACAAAAGGAGCGGTGAACCGTGCTTATACGGGAAATGCAGGTTCTGCCCTCCACAACGGAAAAATCTATGTGTTCGGCGGCAGCGGGCTCAACAATGCTGCCACCACTGTATTTTCCAACAGATTCCAGTACTATGATATGGCTTCCGATACCTGGCATCTCCTACCCGATATGCCCACGGCCAGGGAAACAAGGGGCAAGATTGTAAAGGATAAGTTGTATGTCATCGGTGGTTTCAACGGTACGCCCTCCCGTCTGGTTAATGTTTACGATCTCAACAAAAATCTCTGGACTGAGCAATATACGATGCCTGTGGGGATATCCGGTCATGCATTGGCGGTATCCGGCCATAAGATCTTTATTGCAGGAGGAAGCAATAATCAGTCTTTCCTGGCCTATTTCGATACGGAGACCAATACACTGCATCAGTTATCCTCCAATATGATTCCCAGAAGACATGCAGCTGCGGAAATCTATAACAACAAATTATACATCATCGGCGGAAGTACGACGTCTTCCACCAAATCGGCCCTTAAAAGCCTTCAGGCTGCGGATATCAGCGAGGGAGCACTTTCCGCTGAAGGTATCCGTTAATACCCTCTGCTGGCGTGATTTTCCAGGCTCGTGTCCCCATTATGCATTGGATATTTTATCTAACCTATGGATTTTCAACCTGCAACACTTTATCTATATTTACTTTTATTAAACGCACAAATACGACGGTGAATTGAAAACCTCATTTTATTTTCCGTCTTCTTATTTATTTTGCCATGATTTTTCTTAGTTTAGCTGCCTAAAAATTAATCCTTTAAAAATGAAAATCGAATTAAAGCCGGAATTCTCTATAGAATACGACGAGTTTCCAGAAATGATCGAAGTCGATATCGATGAAAACTCATCCTCAATCGGGGAATTGATTTCTAAAATTCATGAGCAGACGAATATTCCCGCCAATGTAGAACTAAAGTGGGAGGATTTTATCGAAAAAATATCCTGTACCTATTATGTCATTGAAAAAGGCGAATATGATGACTACCTTATGATTACAGACATGGAAGAAAAAATTAGTAATTTTCCTAAGCATGGGCAGGACGGAGCAATGATTATCGTAATCGATGGAAGAACCAGGCTTGTTAATTAATTATCAGTGGGGAGAACATCCCGGTGAGACTACCATCAAAGAAGACCTGCAGCAGGGATATCCTGTGCTTATAAAAAATTTTCCCCTGTCCGACGAAGAACTGCAATTATTCATCAGCCGGTTGGGAACCGCATTAAACGAAAGACGGAATAACAACGGAAAATCGGTTTTTGATGTAACCATTGTCCGCCATAACAACTTTTTCACCTCCATTGCCAATTCCAATCGGGCTTTTCCGCTGCATACCGACTGTGCCGATTTCGATGCTGTTCCCAATACGATAGGCTTATTGTGCGTGGAGCCGGATGAAGAAGGCCAGGGTACCAATACCTTTATGCTGTTGAGCAGCCTTTTGAAGCACCTTCCCGAAGACGAAAAGCAGAAAATACTGGATAAAAAATGGAAGTTTGGAAATCAGCAGAGAAGTATTTTATCGGTTGAAGACGGAAATTATACCCTCTGCTACGACCGGATTACGATGGAATCTTTTTCCAGACTTGAGGCAACGGAAATTGATGAATTAAATAAACTTGATCAACTCTTCAAAAGCCTTTCCTTCGAAATTAAGCTGGAAAAAGGTGACCTGATCTTATTCAGAAACGATTTAATGCTGCACGGACGGGATAAAATCCATATCGATTCAAAAAGATGGATTAAAAGGATCAGGTTTGATGTGGAATAATGCAAGCCTCTTACTTATGAAATTAGCCGGAGCCTTTTAAATCTTAACCCAAACCTCAACCTCAATTAACACATGAACTACAACCAAAAGAAGTTTGAAGAAATCAAAAAGGTCCTCATTGAAAAATTAGGAGATAGGGTTGAGTATTCAAAAGACAAAGACAGAACCGAATATTTGGCTGTTAAAGATTCAGATTTCTGGCTTTCAACCACTTTTGGGGAATTGGTGGTGGGCTATGGTTCCCATCATACGCATTTCAGTGAAGAATTCGGAAATTTAGACGACGGAATCGCCCAGGCCTTTGATTTATTGACCAATAGAGTCAGAACAACCAACTACCTAAAAGGAAACACGGTATTTAAAACAGTTGTAGAAATTGAATATCCTGATGCTACGCTTGCCGATATCGGAAGTTCCGGCCTGATCTTTTTCCCCTTCTGGAAAAAAACAAAGCTTGAGGTAAAGTATGATGAAAAAATTTTAGAGAAAAAAGAAATTGTGGATCAGGTGAATGTAATTTTGGAAGTCTGAATTGATTAATATTATAAAAATGAAGTTAACCGGGCTGACAATTTCCTGCAGTCTCCAATTTTTTTTTAAGACATTAATACATTTAATCATAATTTTAAAGTTCCATATGCCCATAATTAGATATTCAGGACAGAAGAGCATGACACTCGAAGAATTCTACCGTGAATTAATGAATAGCGAGTCAACTGGTATTGAAAATGAAACAGGAAAATCAATGCTCGAATTTATTTCAATGGTAAACCAAACTTTTACAAAAACCACAGTATATGGAGTGACTTCTCATTATTCAATTGTCATTCAGGCAACAGATAATTGGGAAGATGATTGGTTAGTAACAGTTAATAGTATAGGAGACAAAAGATTCCAGTTCGAATATCAAATGCCCAAAGAACAGAGTCCTTGGAACTATGCAGTCGTTAAAGGAGAAGCTAACACAATGGACGAAGCAAAAGATTTTCTCATTATTGCCATGACTGAAAGTAAAGGTTGGGTAAACAATAAAGAATTAAAAAAACTTTATGACCAATTAAAAGGTAGAAAACCGGAAAGCAAAAAATTTACCTTTTGGTTGGAATTTGAAGAAGTTGAACCGGCAAACTGGGACAAAGAAAATGACTTTTGCAATATTCATGTTGATATGGAAGACGGGCGACATTATGGTCTAAATGTTTGGACGTATGCCTATTTAGAAACGGCCATTGAAGAAGACAAGAAAACGGGACAAAACTTAAATGCCCTTTACCAAAAGCCTCCGGATTTATTTGTGAAGGAACTCACAAGAGAATGTATTGAAAAGGCTATTGATGATTTACTGAAAATTGGAGATTTAGAAAAGGTTTTGAACCCAGGTATTTTATAAAAGAAAAATTTTAAGATGAATTGTGTCGGTCTGAAAATTTCTCTTTATCCGTAAATCGTTAAATTCGCTAAAAAATCGTAAGATGAAAAAGGCCCTTGAATTCCTTAAGCAGCTGGAAAAAAACAACACCCGCGAATGGTTTGCCGCCCACAAAGCGGAATATGACGCGGTGGCAAAAGAAAACAAAGCGCTTTTTAACCTGATTCATGCCGGGCTTCAGGAGCATGACCAGATATCAGGCATCCATATGTACCGGATTTACCGGGATGTCCGTTTTTCAAAAGACCAGACGCCGTACAAGACCCATTTCGGAGTCGGCTATTCCCGCCTGAAACCGATGCTGAGAGGAGGCTACTACATCCATCTTGAACCCGGCAACAGTTTCATTGGCGGCGGATTCTGGGGACCGGATGCCAAAGACCTGCTCCGCATCCGCAAAGAATTTGAGATCAGCACTGCGGACATAGAAAAAATCACGTCAGACGATACCTTCATCAGGTATTTTAAAGAAATAAAAGGCGATGCCGTAAAAACCGCACCGAGAGGTTTCGATAAAAATCATCCCACCATCGGGCTCATCCGGAAAAAGCAGTACGTCGTGATACGGCCGTTTACCGACCGGGAAGTTCTATCGGATGATTTTGCGAAAGAAGCAGTCCTCACCTTCCTGGCCATGCGTCCCTTTTTTGATTATATGAGCGAAGTCCTGACGACGGATCTGAACGGCGCGTCTTTGATTTGAAAAAACAAAAAGCACAACCGGAAAAAGAAATGGATATAGAAAAAATAAAAATTCTCCGTAATAAAATTGAGGTTCCTCTGGATATAGCCATAAAACTTCTAAGTGAAAATAATAATGATCCTGAAATCTGTATAGAAAAATTTCATATTAAAAATATTGGACAGGTAAGCTTAAGTGCCGGATGTGATTTTGAAACGGCGAAGCAAAACTATAATTTTTGCCGGCATCATGTAGAAAAAGCCATTAAAAGAATCAACTCAGAGCAGATTATTCTTACCACCCGGGAAACACCTTCTCCAAAAAATGAAACCGGGTTTGTCCTATGGCCGAAAGATAAAAATGGTGAAAATTACAAATCGGCAAAACGGAATGATGCATTTATTCCTACCGCGGACTTTGACTACGTAATCAATGAATTCAGGTCGGTCTATCCTGTCAAAAATCCATGGAACGGATTTATGGAAACATCATTTGACCTTTGCGGACATAATTTTTTCAGTAATGTCACCTGTAAAATAATCGTCGAAAGAATAAAGCAGAACAATACCACGGATCCGAAAATCGAAAAATTTAAAAATGAATTTATCGAATGGCTTAATGATAAGCTGACCTATGCTGATTATATAACCGTTTACGGGAATCTTTAAATGTTCTGATACAGGCAGATCAATAAAGTTTAATTTTATCCTTTATAATAGAAAATAACAACAAAATGGGATATTGGTGTACCTTGCACTTATTTGACAACAAAAAATTCTATTCGGAAGTTGTTCCCGTATTAAAGGGAGAAACAGGAGACTTAACCGCCGATTGTCAGGAATTCTTAAAGTCTCATCTTACAGGAAGTACTTTACGCCTGTCTAAACAGGAATTGGAAAAACTCGTTAATAAAACTATTGAAACTATTGTTTCCATATCAAACGCATTTGACAAAACTTTTAAAATAAACAGTGAGCATCAAAAAATAGGAGATGATAATGCTCAGATAGAGTTTTTGAGTAACTTAGACATACATTATGATTTTTGCAGGTTTTTTGAGTTTTATATCTTTAAAACCTGCGCCGATTTTTTTCCACATCTACCTCTTGGAAAAGGTGGTATAATGCGGCAGTTTAAACGGTCTCCGGAAACACTTTTCTATTCAATTATCGGAGAACTAGACGATTGGAACCCTTCTTTTCATTATGCTGGAATGGGAATTGCCAACTGGCTGACTCATGAAGATCTTCAGTATCTCTATTTGGACAAGGAGAATTTGAAATATGATGATGACTCATTGGCAGAAGATTGTCTTTTACTTCTTGAAGTAGCACATAATAATGAACTCGACTTCATTACAGGTGTTGATATGAATGAAAATATATTGGAATTGCTACCTAATCATAAGATCGTAAAGCCTGAAACCTGGACATTGGAAACTTCCTCTGAACTAATATGGAAAAGATAAACCGATCTGTCTCATCTCAAATAAATATGGCCAATATGGACATCGATTTAATAAAAAAACAGACCCATGAATATCATAAAAAACAATTTATCAGAACCAACAAAGAAAATACAGGTAATTTTAACTTACAGGATTGATGAATCTGATATAAAAAATTCTGAATTTGCAAATTTTAAAATTGTGAATTTTTCTGATGTTCTCCTGAAAAATAATTATCATCCCTCAGAACATTCCGAGCTGAATAAACTTGAATACCTCTCTAAAGAGATTATTAGTTCAGAAGATAATATTGTAATTTACAACACCGGATCAGATCTTGAAGATTTTGATGCCGTCTCTGAAATGTTAAAGCCTTACGAATTAGTCATCAACAATATTTTAGTACCCAACGAATCCAAAAGAAAACAACAACTTGCTGATGGGCAAAAAGCGTATAGAGAGCATAGTCGCTGGCTTGATTTTTATCCCGGAGAAATTGAAGAAAATCATAAGTACTTTGCAGAGAAAATTAAAACCCTAAAAGCAAAGTATCAAAATACTGAAACAATAATATCAGAAATATAAGCCGGATCAGACACACAGCTCTACTATTAGCAAAAGCATGAGAAAATCAAGAAATAATTGGGCTTTAAGTTAATGGCTTCTACAATTGGCTTTGAAAGAAATTAAAAAGTCTTAATAACAATTTTAAATGGACTCACATAATTTTACCCGAGCAGAAAAGCTTTATGTAAGCACGGAACTCTATAATTGGGATAACGGAAATAACAGGCTTTATGAAACCTTAAACAGTGAGTATTGCGACAAAGCAACTGCCCTGATGATTTATTGGAGAGCTGACCCCAATTTTTACTACAGCAGATATAATTCCGAAGCCGATGTTCCGGAAGGATGGCAGCTTAACGGCTACAAATTAATGAAAGAAGCAGAGAAATTACTGCTGGAAAATAACTTCCCTGAAACCATCAGCTATACTCCGGATGAAGACCGCATTCCAAAAGATCAATCTGTTCTAAAGAAAATTCCGGCACAACTGTTACAGCCAACACAGGGAATAAACAGCAGGCTTATTGTGAAAAATTATATCGAGGCAGAATACCTAATTGATGTATGTGGTACCAAAGGAGATCTGGAAGAGGTAAAAAGAAGACTTGATAGGAATCCGGATATTCTGAATCTCTGTATTAATGGCTTCAATCCGCTGATTAAAGCCGTGAGTCATTGGAAAAATAAAAACCTTGTTTCTCTTGTTACTTTTTTATTAGAAAGAGGAGCCGATATAAATGTACAGCCTTCTGGACATCCCAAGGAATCTATTCTTTTCAGATGTAGCTCTTGCAAAAATATAGAATTAATTACACTACTGGTAAAATACGGTGCAGAAATTAATGCGGTAAATCAAAAAGGAGATACCCTCCTTCATAAACAATTAGCATCAACTCATGAATTTTGGAAAAAATATAGCAGTGCAAAATTTTTAAAAGCGTTACTTGATATGGGTGCCGGCCTCAGCCATAAAAATGCAGACGGAAAAACTCCGGTAGATCTCGCAAAAGAAAACAACAACGAATCTGCTTTGAAAGTAATAGAAAAGTTTCTTAAGTAAAAACCATCAACCGAATTTTTAAACCATAAAATATTTAAACAACCTTACATGCTCTATATGAGTAAGAAACAGCTGTTTCATATTATCTGAACAAAATCTAATGAATATCCTGTATGGGATAAAAATGGCAATTGGCAGAAGCTTATGATACGTATTCCGAACTACGAAAGCAGAATATAAACCATATCAACTGTAATTTATCTCGTGAATTACCAAAAGAATATGTAAAATGTTTCAATTATCTTTGTTAATCAACTTATTTTATTAATTTCAAAATCTGATCACCTAAATTCAAAACAAAAAAACACAACCATGAAAATCGCGCTTTTCTCAGACATTCACGGTAAAATCCTGCTGCCTTTCAAACTTGTGGATCTTTATCAGAAAGAAACAGACAACAAAATTGATTTCATTTTGCAGTGTGGGGATATGGGGGCTTATCCGAACTTGGAGAAACTGGATAAAGCCACAATAAAACATGCGCAGTACGACAGAGACGAACTGGGTTTTCATGACGATTTCACCAAAGAAAATCCTGAAATCAGGACATTTTTAGACGAACTTAATATTGACATGATCTGTGTACGCGGAAACCATGAAGATCATGATTTTTTAGATAATCTGGAAAATCAATATCCTTCTGACAGCCTCTTCCCTATTGATATTTATACAAGGGTTTTTGTCTGTAAATCCGGATTGAAACAGAAACTTGAAACAGAAACTGAAACCCTGAATTTTGTAGGCATCGGCAGGATCGGCGACCGGAAAGGCAGATCGGAAAAGCGGTTTATCCAGGATTACGAAAGAAAGGCGATCCGTAAACTGCTGAACACCAAGGATACTTTTGACCTTTTAATTACTCATGATAAAGACGACAGCAGTCAGCGAGGTTATGGCATGGCAGAAATCCGGGAAGTCCTTGATCATGTTATTTTCCACTACCACTTTTACGGTCACACGGGAGAACCTTACAAAGAAGAGACAGATTTCAACGGCATTACTCGATCGGTAAAAATAAAGGAACTGGAATTTAATGATAGCGGAATTCTTGAAAAAGGCTGCATGATTATCCTGACCAAAGAAAAAGGAGAATTGAATATCGAAATCGTCAATCAGAAACTGACCAATAAAATGACGAAGTTCAACTGGAAATTAATTTAAATCTCATTCTTGACTTAATCAAATAAAATGGAAGAAGAATTTACCCATCTTGTTGTAAACTGGATAGAGGTTGATAATAAGGTCATTCTGGTTGGAGCTACAGACAATCTGCGCTGGAAATGGGATACGGAACTCGGAATGTCGGGTGCTGATGTGAAGTCTTCGGTTTGGGTAACCCTTACAGATCATGGCAAAGGCTTTGTCGATTCCGAAGATGCCCATTTTTTCTGTTCGCCCGATGACCCGATCCGATTGCTCGTCATGTCTAATGTATTAAGTTTGTTTGAAATTGCATCGGCCATTAAGAATGAAAAACTGGACGTTGACCGTGCGCGGGAGAAGTTCTTCGGGAAAATCATCGGTGGGTGGGTATAAGAAACGTTCTCAGGATATAAAAATTTAAAATAAAAATGGAAAGATTGTCAAACAGTGTGGAAGCTGTGATTCATGAAGCTGAAATTGAAATAGGAAACTTTGATTTAAAAGATGGAGAAAAAACCATTGTTTATTTATCCGAATTACCATCAATTAGCGGTTTTCCGTATAAAATTATTGTAGTTCAGAATTCTGAAGGAACAATCTGTTCACGGTTCAGGCAATGGGATACCGCATACAATTTCAAGCAATGGACTTCCGGAATTTACAACCTGGACAGACTGAGAATCATCACCGCCGAAAAAGTCCTATCCGAAACCGATACAACAATTTTAGAGGAAGAGCTATTAAAATTAGAGAATATTAAATTGCCAGAAAGCATAGAAAATAAAAAAGCAATGGTTCTGGACGGTTCTGAATGGAAATTCGGAATCCGCTTGGCAAATAAAAATATTGAATACACTTGGAGGACTGCAACAGAAGAGATAGATCATTTTATCCCAATCATTGAGCTTATAAGAAAGTTGTATTCGGATAAAATCCAGTAAGGCTGAAATCTGATAACCCAAAACAAATGAATTATAAATGATCCCACAGATTTTAGAAAAATATAAAACAGAATTAGAAAGCTATAAAAGAGATTCAATCCTTATTAGTGAAAACGAGCTCAGGATATTAAATCCTGATAAATCAGATTTTAAAACCTCTAAATATTTAGGGTATCCCTTTATTCCTTTAATTATGGAATACCCTAAAGATCATAAGGGCAATGCATTCATCCCGACAATTCAAATTAATTTTGCTGATGTTCCAAAATCTGATCTTTTCCCTGAGAAAGGGATACTTCAGGTTTTTCTCAGTCAGGAATTCAATTTCGGAAAAGAGGATTGCTTTGTACAATATATTACGGAAGAACAGCTTCAATTACCTTATCTAAGGGACTTCTCGTTTTTAAAAGATGAATTCTACTCAAAGAATCCCTTCAAAAGCATATACCAGCTGAATTTTGAAAAAACCTTTTCTTGGGCAAGTGCTACCGATAGCCAGTACCGTTTTCAATGCGATGAATTTGATGG
The DNA here is from genome assembly GCA_913777465.1 of uncultured Chryseobacterium sp. GTDB lineage: Bacteria > Bacteroidota > Bacteroidia > Flavobacteriales > Weeksellaceae > Chryseobacterium. The sequence goes on along the minus strand of CAJYRQ010000009.1, from coordinate 3,035 downwards.
TGTATCTGTAGAAGAATACATGTGGGATCTGATGGATGAAGATGAGGATGCCTATGATGAATTTAATGATTTTTTCAACGGTGAAAGTAAGGGAAGCAAACTTGGCGGATATGGTTACTTCCTGCACGGAGATATGAGAAATATTAAAAGCCACATAAAAAACGGCATTTTACTTTTGCAGATTGATGGAAGCGATGAGTCCGTATATAACATTGAACAGGATGTTTATCTGCATCTGTTTATTTCTGAACAAGATCTGAAGAACCGTGATTTCTCTCGTGTTTATATAGATTGGGAAGTGAGCGATTAACAAATAATTAACCCATACATTTATCAGATATGACCTATGAAGAATTTTACAATAACCTTGGAAGCAATACAGGAAAAAGAGATTTGGAAACTTATCTTCTGGCTTTACTAAATCTCGTTGAGCAGGCAAAGGAACAAACTTTAAGTGCCGGTTTATTATCGAACCTCCTGATGGATGCATTTACTTCCGAACCAGAAAAATTTAATACCGAATGGCTAAAGATCGTAGAAGCACCTGATGAAAAAGCATTCATTAATTCAAAAACAAACTCTTTATCACGCAGTGAATATGATTATACCGTTGCCGTTATAAAATTTCAGATTGCTGAATTGCATAAAATGAACGGTAAACAGCTGGATGACGAATACAAATATTTCGGAATTGATTCTGAAACAGGAAACAGATGGTATAATTTTGATCCAGATTCTATCTTAGAATGCGGCATGAGATGTTATTTGGATCATAGTGATCATGAAAATAATCATCATGAATTTGAGGTAAGCTGGAAAACCTTGGGCGATTTATTAGAAATGGGAAGGATTTATGAATAATGAAATTCAGATTAGTTCTATCTTTGATTCTATAAAATAACAAAAATATTTATCCGTTAAAAAAAATGAACGAATTCTCAGGCTACGAAAAAATGCCTAGCAGCTTAAAAAAACTGGGGCTCAGCGAAAACGACTTCTCACAAATGGAAAAGCTGAAATGGGTGGTCACGGAAAAAGTACACGGCGCCAACTTCAGTTTCGTCTATGAAAACGGCAACCTGAAATTTGCCAAAAGAAAAGAATATCTTTCCTGGACCGACGATTTTTTCGGTTTCCAACTCGTGGTCAATAAACTTGAAGACCGGATCCTCCGCCTTTTTGAAAAACTGGACAGTGAAATTTCTGCTGAAAAATATATTATTTATGGCGAACTTTTCGGAGGTAAATATCCCCATCCTGAAGTTGAGCCTGTAAAAGATATTCATGCTATTCAAACCGGAGTATATTATACGCCTTCTATTGAATTCTGTGCTTTCGATATCGCCTTGGAAACAGCTGGCACAGCTTCCAAATATTACCTGGATTATGAAACAGCAGTCGGCTATTTCGAGCAGTTCGGAATATTTTATGCAAAACCTTTATTCATTGGAAAATTCAATGAGGCACTGAATTTCAACATCAGGATCAACTCTTCCGTACCTAAAGAATTCAACCTCCCCGAACTGAAGGACAACCTGATCGAAGGCGTGGTGGTAAAACCGTTTAACCAGACCGACCACACAATTTTTTCGAGACCGGTTGTTAAACTGAAAAATCCTGAATTTGATGAAGAGGACAAATTCCATGAGGCTGAAAAATGGTCATTTATTCCGGGAGTCTCCTCCAAAACAGAGGACTTATCGTTTATTGTGGAAGAGCTGAGAAACTATATTACCCTGAACCGGTTAAAAAGTGCCGTTTCAAAAACAGGCAAGCCGGATATCGATAATCCGCATCGGATGTCTGAAATTAAAATGGAATTGCTGGAAGATACAATAACCGATTTCAATGAAAACAACAATCATCTTTTAAACGACTTATCCGAAAATGAAAAAGACTGGATCCGCGAAAGAATACATGCTGAAATAGACAAATTTATTCCTCTTCATCTTATGGAATTATAGTCCTTTATTCATTTTTCCGTACCTTAATTCTTTAAAAAATCCACCAATGAACACAGAAGAATACCAAAAACAATTTACCGAAGACGATGCGGTCGGCTGGGAATGTATTGATCAGGAACTGGAAAAAATCTATCCCGGACAGGAACCTGTACATTTTGTACCGCCACTTCATTATGCAGTTGGCGGCAACGACCCGCTGGACGGTATCAGTGTTTATAAAAGCGAGAAGCAGGAAAGACATTTCCATTTTGTAACCTACGGATTCTCGGAATTGTATTACAGTGAAAAAAGCGCTGGCGGGGAATTCAGTAAATTCGGGTTTGAACTAACCTTCAGGCTGAAGATGAACCGGGAAGACGACAACATCCATTGGGTCTGCAATCTTCTCCAGAATCTGGCACGGTACGTCTTCCAATCCGGAAAATGGTTTGAGGAATACCATCTGATCCCGGCCAACGGCCCGATCCGGGTGGGTTATGATACCGATATCACCGCTTTATCTTTTGCCCTGGATCCCGAACTGGGAAAAACAGATACACCGCACGGGGAAGTTTCCTTTTTGCAGATCGTAGGACTTACTACCAGTGAATTTAGACAACTGGAACAGAATCCGGCCCCTTCGGAAACCCAAAAAATACTTGAAAAGCTGAAATATAATAATGGGCTTTTGATTACAGATTTGCAGAGATAATATTTTACCTTTTATAATTAGTCACCTTCTAACAAAATCTGCGGGCTTAATTTTGATAGCTTACTAATTTTTGAAAAACAAAATCTTATTATATTCCAATCCTACCAGCCAGAATGTTCAACAAGGCTTTAATTACTGGAACACACTTTAATATTTTAAAATGAAAAAAATAATATCATCCGTATTTGCCGTATTTATAGTTGTAAGCTGCGGTAGAGAAATTGTAGATTCTCAAATGATTGATAAGTTTAACTAAGTACTCCACATTAATTATTCATCATTTTTTATAAATTTAGAAGATGAAATTTATAAATCTTTGTAAAGCTGAACTTGAGACCTTAAAAATGATGGCCGCTAATTATCCCAATTCTTTTGTTCGG
>CAJYRQ010000008.1 GCA_913777465.1 uncultured Chryseobacterium sp. | reverse complement strand
CCCCGTCGGTCATGAATTTCCCGAAGGCAAAGGCCCAGGTCTGGCGGTAGCTGAAGCATTCCCTGTAGGAGAATTTTCTTTCCGGAACTATCGTTTCCTCAGCAGGGATTTCGGCGTGGTCCTGGTTAATGTAGCTCAGTTCATGCTCGTTGACCTTATGATGCTCATGCGGTTTCTTGTAGTAAAATACCCAAAGCCCCATCCATAAGAATCCTAAAGCCCCGATGATGATAAAGGCCCACTCCCAGCCCATCGCCCTGGCAATAAAAGGAATGGTAACCGGTGCGGCCAAGGCCCCCACCGTTGCACCCGCATTCCAGATGCTGGTGGAAAAGGCGCGGTCTTTCTTGGGGAAATATTCCGCCGTGGTTTTGATCGCCGCCGGGAAGTTCCCCGCTTCACCGATGGCCAGGACAAACCTTGCAAATACAAATAACGTCACGCTGGTGCTGATGATGGCTGAGGTGTCGGACACTTTTGTGATCAGCTCCTTGGATCCCCGGAATCCGGCCAGCCAGTTTCCGGTAAGGATCCCCGAAGTGGCCACCCCGCAGAAGGCGTGCAGAACCGCCCCCACCGACCAGATCGCAATGGCCCATAGAAAGCCTTTTCTGGTATCCATCCAGTCGACGAACTTCCCTGCAAAAAGCATCCCCACGGCATAGAAAATGGAAAACAGGGCGGTGATATTCCCATAATCGCTGTTGTTCCAGTGGAATTCCGGGGCGATAAAATCCTTCCAGGTCAGAGACAGCACCTGGCGGTCCAGGTAATTGATCGTAGTGGCTACAAACAGCAGCACGCAGATGGTCCACCGGAAGCTGCTCGGTTTAAGAGAGGTAACTGAACCCATACTTTATTTTAGAATTTAGTTAGTTTTTGTTTTTTGCTATTCTTGTTTAATGCAAAGCCTGTAAAGATTTTTCTTTTTTGATATGCATTAAGCCGTCCCTTCGGGACTTTTTATTTGCTTGCATTTTTTATCATTATTTATCTGCATATCTCTGATATACGAACAGATTTATTGATTATCATTAGCGTCGGGCTTTAGCCCGATGGCATTATTGCGGATTTAGGATCCGGCTTCAGCCGAAATTTACCGTACGTTTCGGCTGAAGCCGATCGGCGGTATCCTCATGTCAATGGACTAAAGTCCATTCCTATTGATACCATTTATCTTTATATTGACATCCAACGATCTTTAAATCAAATTAACCTTTTAACTCCCGGATCATTTCAAGGACTTTCCGGGTTTCTTTCTCCATCGTTCCGTAATCCTTGGCCTGCATCAGTTCTTTGCTGATGAGCTTGCTGCCCATGCCTACGGCTGATACGCCTGCTTTGAACCAGCTTTCGATGCTTTCTTTAGTGGTATCCACGCCGCCCGTCGGCATAAATTTCAGGTTCGGAAATACGTCTTTGACCGCGCTCATAAATCCTGCTCCCAGAACATTCCCCGGAAATAGTTTGATAAAAGTCACCCCCGCTTTTTCAGCAGCAATAATTTCCGTGGGGGTCATGCAGCCCGGACTGTAGAGTACATTTTTCGGGATTAAAAAGTCAGCCACTTCCGGTACAAAACCCGGGCTGATGAAAAAGTCCGCGCCAACGGCATGGTATTCTTCCGCCTGCTGAAGTGTTTTTATGGTTCCGATACCTAAAAGCATCTCCGGCATTTCAGCGTTGCGGATTTCTACCATTTTGGTGAAGTTGCCCAATGCCGCTTTGCCCCGGCTGGTATATTCCACCGCGCGGATCCCGGCCCGGTACAGGGATCTTAATATTTCTAAACTAACCGACTCTTCCGCATGGTAATACAAAGGCAAAACACCCTGGCTGATGATGGTATCGGTTGTTGATTGAATGGTTGTCATTTTAATTTAATTTTTAAATCACATTTTAATAGAATTGCACTCTATCTTTTAAAAGCTGTTCCTGCGGGACTTTAAGAATTTAAGGTTTCTTGAACGCAAAGTCCGCAAAGATTTTTATGACTACTAACTGTTTTTAAGTTCGAAGCTACTTCGACAGGCTCAGCATAAACTTTTTCACTTAACTAAGTCCGCAGAGATTTTATGAATACTAAATGCTTTAAAGGTTCACAAAGCTACTTCGACAGGCTCAGCATAAACTTATGCTTATAAAAGCCGATTAAGTTTTCATTATAAATATCCTCTCTCTAAAAAATTAGGTTTATTAAGCTAAAAGCTGATAATCATCCGCAAATTGCCAAAAGCCAAAAGCCAAAAGCCAGAAGCCAAAAGCCAGCAGCCATCCGCTATCCGCTATCTCTTTATTCTTCCCCCGGAATCTCCGTTCATTACTTCCAGGATGTCTTCCACGCTGCTGTAATTGATGTCGCCTAATATCGTATGCTTGACCGCGCAGGCGGCGTTGGCAAAATGAAGTGCTTTTTCATCATCGAAATGCTGCAAACCGTAAATGAGGCCTGCCGCAAAGGCATCCCCCGTCCCGATCCGATCGACCACGGGATTTACTTCCAGAAATCCGGTTTCAAAATAGTTTCCATTGGCAAGGGCCCTGCCCTGTGTCTGCTGCGAGCTGGCCGTTACCCCGATCCTGATTTTATCGAAGATTTTACGGATGGAAGGAATTTGCCGCTTCAATTCATTACAGGCTTTAAGGAAACCTTCTTTGTCCGGTGAAAAATTTGTTCCCAGAATTTCATTGATCTCATTTACCCCACCGATGAAGATGGTGGAATACCCCACCAGTTCCTTCAACACCTCTTTCCCGCTTTTTCCGTACTTCCAGAGGTTGGAACGGTAGGCCGGATCGGCGGTTATTTCGATTCCCATGGCGCGGGCCGTTTTCAGTCCTTCTTTTAAGCTCTCGTAAGCGGCCTCCGAAATACCCGGACTGATGCCCGTCCAGTGGAAATAGCTGCAGTCTTCGAGCGCCTTTTTCCAGTCGGTTTTACCGGACTGAATGTTGGCAAAGGAGCCGTTGAGCCGGTTGTACGCAATCCGGCTGGCGCGCACCGATGCGCCCACTTCCAGGAAATATAATCCTAAAGGATGTTCGTTTCTGGTGATGAAAGAAGCATCGATCCCGAAGCTTTTCACAAAAGCCAAAGCCGATTCCCCCACAAAATCATCCGAAACGCAGCTCACATGCTTGACCCCGCAACCCATCGTTGCCAGGGAAGCCGCCACGTTGAGCTCCGTCCCGCCGAAGAAAAATTCCAGCGCATGGCTCTGCTTCATCGTCCGGTGGCCGGGCGGCGAAAGGCGAAGGATGATTTCTCCGAAAGTAAGTATTTTGTTCATAAATTTTAATTTGTTTGGCTGCTGCTGTTTTGAACGCAAAGTCCGCAAAGATTTTTGTGACTACTAACTGTTTTTAAGTTCGCAAAGCCGTTCTACTCAGCCAAGATCACAAAGACTTTAAGCAGAACAGTTTATGTCATTGAACCATTAAGAAGAATGAAGGTATTAAGATAAGATTAAGGAAAAATCAAAGATTTTATTTAGCGGCATGCTTAGAACAAAGTTCTTCTTAATTTCCCTAAACCTCTTCACAAACCTTAATGGTTCAATTACTCTATCACAAATCCAGCGAAGCATTCAGACTAAAAAATCTCCGTCATCCGCAAAATCTGCGTGGGATATTATTTAAAAATCAAAATAATTCTTCGCGTTGTGGTAACAGATATCGGAGATGATTTTCCCGATGTACTCCATGTCTTCCGGCAGCTCGCCTTTTTTAATCTCTTCCCCGAACAGGTTGCATAAGACCCTTCTGAAATATTCGTGTCTCGGGAAGGAAAGGAAGCTCCTGGAATCCGTCAGCATCCCGACAAAACAGCTGATCAGCCCCATATTGGAAAGGGCGTTCATCTGTTTGATCATCCCGTCTTTCTGGTCCAGAAACCACCACCCGGAACCGAACTGCACTTTTCCTTTGATGCTCCCGTCGTTGAAATTCCCGATCATGGTCGCGAAGATTTCGTTGTCGGCAGGATTTAAATTGTATAAAATCGTTTTGGTGAGTTTATCTTTTCCGTCCAGGGCATTCAGTAATTTGGACAGGGTCTCTGCCTGGACGAAATCTCCGATGGAATCCCAGCCGGTATCCGGTCCTAAAAGATGAAGCATCCTGTGGTTGTTGTTTCTTAAAGCGCCCAGGTGGAACTGCTGTACCCAGCCGAACCGGTGATACGTTTCGCCAAGAAAGAGAAGAATTGCCGTCTTGAACTGGTTCACCTGCTTCTCAGCAATGACTTTTCCCGCCAGTTTATCCGCGAAGATGGCATTCACCTCAGCTTCTGAAGCTTCCTCGAAAGAGATATTGTTCAGTCCGTGGTCGCACAAACGGCAGCCGTTTTCATGGAAATATTCTATCCTTTTTAAAAGGGCGTCGCAAAGCGATTGGTACGAACGGATCTCAATACCGGCCGATTCGCCCAGTTTTGAAATATAATCCGCAAAGTTGTGGTTCTCGATCAGGATCGCTTTGTCCGGGCGGAAGGCGGTGGTCACTTTAACCTTCCACCCGCTTTTGGAAAGGTCCTGGTGGTAATTCAAGGTATCCAGCGGATCTTCCGTGGTGCAGAGCGATTCCACGTTCATCAGCTCCAGAAGGCCCCGGGTGGATTTTTCCGGGGTCTGCAGCTGGGCGGTAATGTTTTCGTAAATCTCCGAAGCGTTGTTCTCACTCAGTAGCTCATCGATCCCGAAATACCTCTTTAATTCCAGGTGCGTCCAGTGGTAAAGCGGATTTCTTAATGTGTAAGGCACCGTTTTGGCCCAGGCTTCAAACTTCTCCTTATCGGAAGAATCCCCGGTGATGAATTTTTCGTTGATGCCCAAAGTACGCATCGCCCGCCATTTGTAATGGTCCCCGGCAATCCACACCTTCGAGATATTCTCAAAGACTGTATCCTCCGCCATGTCCTTCGGGATCAGGTGGTTGTGGTAATCGATGATCGGCTGCTTTTCAGCGTAATTGAAGTACAGCTCCTCCGCAAAGGAGTTCTGCAATAAAAAACTATCGGTGATAAATGATTTCATTGGTAAGGTTAAAGGGTTATTCATTCGCAGGTTTCCCGATGGTGGCCAGGATTCCGCCGTCTACATAAATAATCTGTCCGTTGATGAACCGGCTGGCGTCCGAAGCCAGGAAAATAGCGGTTCCGGCAAGGTCTTCCGGGTTGCCCCATCTTCCTTCCGGGGTACGGCTGATGATAAATTCGTTGAAAGGGTTTCCGTCTACGCGGATCGGTTCGGTCTGTGAAGTGGCAAAATAACCGGGGCCGATTCCGTTTACCTGGATGTTGTGTCTTGCCCATTCGGTGGCCAGGTTTTTGGTCAGCATTTTCAGTCCGCCCTTTGCCGAAGCATAGGCCACTACGTTGTCGCGGCCGAGTTCGCTCATCATGGAACAGATGTTGATGATCTTTCCGGATTTCCTTTTGATCATGTATTTTCCCACGAGTTTAGACATAATAAAAGGCCCGGTAAGATCGACGTCGATCACTTTCCTGAAATCTTCTATTTCCATATCAATGGCAGGAATTCTCTTGATGATCCCGGCATTGTTCACCAGGATATCTATTTTTCCGTGGGTCGCTTCCATCAGAGCTACTTTCTGGGTAGCTTCCCGTTCATCGGTCACATCAAAAATGTATCCGGTAGCCTGATAACCTTTGGAACGGTAATATTCCAGTGCTTCTTCCAGTTTTGAAGGCGTTGTGCTCGTTATGGCCAGTTCGGCTCCAGCCGCAGCAAGGCCTTCTGCCATCGCCATTCCCAATCCGTGGGTTCCGCCGGTAACAACGGCGACTTTCCCGGATAAATCGAATAAATTCATGTAAAAGTTACTTTAGTTCGTTTGTTTTCACGGCATCCATATCGCCGTAATCCATATTCTCGCCTGCCATTCCCCAGATGAAAGTGTAACTGGATGTGCCTACGCCAGAGTGGATCGACCATTCCGGAGACAGCACCGCTTCATTGTTCTTCATAAAGAGATGACGGGTCTCGTGGGGCTGGCCGAGAAAATGGCTCACCGCCTGCCCTTCTTCCAGATCGAAATAGAAATAGGCTTCCATCCTTCTCGTATGGGTGTGGGACGGCATGGTGTTCCAGACACTTCCTTCATGCAATTCAGTCATGCCCATCTGTAGCTGGCAGGTTTCCAGTACGCTGTTGACGATCAGTTTGTTGATCGTACGCCGGTTGGCATATTTGGTTTCACCCAATTCTACGACTTCAGCCTCATTTTTCGTGATCTTTTTTGTAGGATAGGCATGATGTGCCGGCGCCGAATTGAAATAGAACAAAGCCTGTCCTTCGGCGCCGTTTTCAAAAACAACTTCCTTTGTTCCTTTACCGACGTATAAAGCTTCTTTATGATTCAGTTCGAAAACTTCACCGTCTGCAGTAATTTTTCCGGCGGCTCCTACATTGATGATTCCCAGCTCCCTCCGATCCAGGAAATATTCTGCTTTCAGATCATCTGTCGGTTCAAGCTTTAATGCCGTTTTCACAGGCATAGCTCCTCCGACGATCATTCGGTCATACATGGAATAGGTTATTTTGATCTGATCTTCATTAAATAAATCATGGATCAGAAACTCCCTTCTCAGGTCTTCAGTGGTATATTTTTTCACATCTTCCGGATGATGGGCGTAGCGAAATTCTGATTTTGTCATACTCCTTTACTTCTTTTTTTTCGGTTTTGATAAACCCGGTTCAACATTGTGTAATCGATTGCATTAAATTACACTAAAATTCGGTAGAAATACTCCTGGGTTAAATATAGAATTATTATTTAATCCGTTAACAAAAATTTAATTTTAATTTTTAAATATCTGATATATAATATATTAAAAATTAAAATACGTTTTAAATACGAGATATAACATAAG
>CAJYRQ010000007.1 GCA_913777465.1 uncultured Chryseobacterium sp. | reverse complement strand
AATTGCCGCTTTGTGTTTTAAATCTTACCTTAGCCATCGTTGAGGATTTGTGCAACTCTAAAATACAAAGTTTTAGAGATAATCTCAACAAAAAATTGAGGCTGCCCATACTTTTTGGACAGCCTCTTCTATTGTATTCAAAATGTAACAAATCTGAAGATCTGTGATATTTATCTTAAATAAGTTTCATACAAATCCTTCCGGCGGTCTTTCATCACCTGAACGGAACCGTGATGATGGAGGTCTTTTAACAGATTTAAATCCACATCAACAATGAGTGTCATTTCTGTATTCGGAGTGGCTTCTCCTTTTACAGCGTTTGACGGAAAGGCAAAATCCGACGGGGTAAAGACCGCTGCCTGCCCGAACTGGATGTCCATATTATTTACGCCCGGAAGATTCCCCACACAGCCGGCAATGGCAACATAGCATTCATTTTCTATGGCTCTCGCCGCCGCACAGTGGCGAACACGCGTATAGGCATTCTGGGTATCGGTAAGGTACGGGACAAAAAGGATCTTCATCCCCTCATCGGCCAGGATTCTCGGCAATTCCGGAAACTCCACATCATAGCAGATCACCAGCCCGATTTTTCCACAGTCGGTATCGAAAACCCGGATTTCACTGCCCCCTTTCATCCCATAATATTTCCTTTCATTCGGGGTAATATGGATCTTGCGGTATTCATCTACCCTGCCGTCGCGGTGCAGGAGGTAGCTCACATTATACAAGTCATTATTTTCAAAAACCGGCATGCTTCCGGAAATGATGTTCACGTTATAGCTGATGGCCAGATCCGAAATTTTCATCCTGATCTCCTCCGTCAGTTTAGCCAGCTCGATCATGCTGTCCCTTTCGGAAAGCTTGTTGAACGGCGCCAGCAACGGCGTATTGAACAGTTCCGGGAAGAGTACGAAATCTGCTTTGTAATCCCCCATTACATTCACGAAAAACTCCACCTGCTCATAAAACGCATCTATGTCCTTGAAATGCCGCATCTGCCACTGCACCAGTCCGAGCCGGATGATGCTGTCCTGCATGGTCGTTGTCTTTTTGCTGTAATAGATGTTGTTCCATTGCAGCAATACTGCATTTTCGCCGGAAGATTCGTCTTCGGGAAGGTAGCCTTTCAGGACTTTGATCGGCAGGAAATTATTGGAAAGCTGAAACGACAAAACCGGATCGTAAATTTCCTTATCCCGGACCTTACGGATGTATTCCCTCGGTGAAAGGTCATTGTGCTTGTGGTAATTCGGGATCCTGCCACCCAAAATGATGGACCGCAGGTTCAGCAGTTCGCAAAGTTCTTTCCGGGCATCATACAGCCTTCTTCCCAAACGGAGCTCCCGGAATTCCGGATCTACGAAAACTTCAATCCCGTACAGCGTATTTCCCGTTGAAATATGAGTATTAAAAGTATAATTTCCCGTAATATCGCTGTAGGTGTGGTCGTCCCCGAATTCATCGTAATTGACGATGATGGATAATGCCACGGCAGCAAGTTTCCCGTCTACCGTAATACAAATTTGCCCTTTCGGAAAAATGGTCGTCAGTTTTTCAATACTTCTTTTGGACCAGACGTATTCCGACATCTGCGGGTAAGCCCTCTTCATGGTCTCTACCAGTTCCGGATAATCGGCTACGGTGAGTGCTCTTGTTTCTATTTGCATTTGATGTAATTTTCCTTAAATTTAGGAAAATTTTAAACAAATAAAATGAAAGATCCCATTAAAAACTTCTTAAGATAGATGAAAATATATGCCTTGATTTTAAATTTATGTTCTCTGGCCGTCCTTTTCCTGAGATTCTTTTATTCTGAAGCCATGGAGAATGTTTCACATAATTTAAACCGGTTATTCAATTCTCACCTTCATGATTCTGATGCAAAAAACGTTATTTATTTCTACCCGATGTTATCGATCTTCATCAGCTATTTTATCAATTACAAACATGTTATCTTTAAAATGATCTACATTGTATTAATTGCTTTGAATCTATCATTGCTTCTGTTTTCGTTACAAAAATTTTAGCCACCGGACTGCATCCGGTGTCTATTTGGCACGTCGTTTCAAAACTTCGTTTTCTTTCGTAAAAAAAGTATAAATAAAAAAAACCTCCCTTGCGGGAGGCCAAAAAAACACAAATGATGAAAAAAAATTATTTCGGACTACAAAGTTATTCCGAAGAAATTTATTCCGTTATGAGTATAATCAATCTCTTTAAAATTATTCCCACTCGATGGTTGCGGGTGGTTTGCTGGAGATGTCATAAGCCACCCTGTTGATTCCTCTTACTTCATTAATGATCCGGCTGGAAACGGTATCCAGGAATTCATACGGAAGCCTGCTCCATGTCGCCGTCATGAAATCGATGGTATTGGCCGAACGGACTACCGCGGTATATTCATAGGTTCTTTCGTCGCCCATTACGCCTACGGATTTTACCGGAAGCAATACCACGAAAGCCTGGGAAACTTTTTCGTACAGGTCGTTTTTATACAGTTCTTCGATGAAAATATCGTCAGCTTCCTGCAGAATTCTTACTTTTTCCGCATCCACTGCGCCAAGGATCCTGATTCCCAATCCGGGACCCGGGAAAGGATGACGGTGCACCAGATGATGAGGAATCCCCAATTCTTCCCCTACTTTTCTTACTTCATCCTTGAAGAGTTCTCTTAAAGGCTCCAGCAATTCAAACTCCATATCTTCCGGAAGCCCGCCCACGTTGTGGTGGGATTTGATCACGGCAGACGGCCCGTTTACCGACTGGCTTTCAATAACGTCCGGATAAATGGTTCCCTGTGCCAGGAATTTTGCGCCTTCGATTTTATGGGATTCTTCATCGAATACGTGGATGAATTCGTTTCCGATGATCTTTCTTTTGGCTTCCGGATCATCGACGCCGGCCAGTTTGGATAAAAACCGTTCTTTGGCATCGACCAATTTGATGTTCATGTGGAAATGCTCACCGTAATTGTCCATTACCTTTTTATCTTCATCTTTTCTCAGCAATCCGGTATCCACAAAGATACACGTCAGCTGATCGCCGATGGCCTTATGGATTAATACTGCCGCTACGGACGAGTCTACGCCACCGGAAAGACCGAGGATGACCTTTTGATCTCCTACTTTTTCACGAATTTCGGCTACGGTTTTGTCGATATAATTCGTCAGTTTCCAGTTTTTTTCGGCATCGCAGATCGCGAATACGAAATTTTCGAGCATTTTCCCGCCTTCTTCGGTGTGGGAAACTTCCGGGTGAAACTGTACACAGAAGATTTTCTTTTCTTCATTTGAAATGGAAGCAATAACTCCTGATTTTGCATTCAGCTCAAATCCTGCCGGCAATTGTCCTACTTCATCGAAATGGCTCATCCACACCACGGAATTATCGGTTACACCTTTCAATAAAGAAGATTCTTTTACGATTTCCAGGTGGGCTTTGCCGTATTCGCCTTTTACGCCTTTGTGTACTTTTCCGCCCATCAGGTGTGCGGTAAGCTGCATGCCATAGCAGATTCCCAATACGGGGATTCCCTGTTCGTATAGCTCTTTTTGTACGAGGTGGGCATTTTCCGCATTAACGGAACTCGGACCTCCGGAAAGGATGATTCCTTTCGGCTGTTTTTCAAGGATGGTTTCCAGAGGGGTGTTGAATGGTAGAATTTCGGAGTATACGCCCATCTCACGGATTCTGCGTCCGATAAGCTGGTTGTACTGGGATCCGAAATCCAATATGATAATACCGTTGTTCATTTTTATTATTGATGAATAATGATTGATAATTGATAATTGATGTTTAACCGGACTAAAGCCCGATCTATTGATAAATCTTATAAAAGACTACCGTTTCTTAAAAGACCACCGCCCTAGCCCTGATAGGAGCGGTTACCCCACAGCGGGCCGGCAAGGCCGGAGCGCGAGGAGTATGAGCGGATAGCAGGTTCCCGGCTCCTTAAAAAAAAGCCCCGAAAAATCAGGGCATTTATTTTAAAACTTTCCGATGTCTTCTCTGTAGAAGCCGTAATCGAAGTGTACGTGACCTGCGTCTTCGTATACTTTTTTGCGGGCATCTTCATAGGTGGCTCCGGTGGCTACGATATTCAGTACCCGTCCGCCGTTGGAAACAACTTTATCTCCCTTGCGAACAGCTCCTGCGTACAAGAGGGTGCTGTACTTCAGGCGGTCTTCTCCTACGATTTCAAAGCCGGTCTCGATGTTTCTCGGATAACCTCCTGAGCACATGACTAGGCAAACGGCTTTTTCATCCCTGAATTTCAGTTCGATGTCTTTTCCTTCCATACAATCCTGGATTACATCCAGCAGGTTGTTTTCCATCAAGGCCATCAGAACCTGGGTTTCAGGATCTCCGAATCTCATGTTGTATTCCAGAAGGTACGTTCCTTTTTTGGTCACCATCAGTCCGAAGAAGATGATCCCTTTGAAATTGAACCCTTCCGCTTTCAGTCCGTTCACTGTTGTTTCCAGGATGTTTTTCTCAAAATCCGCATAGTGTTCCTGGGTAAATTCAGGGCTTGGCGCCACGCATCCCATCCCTCCGGTATTATGCCCGGTATCCCCGTTTCCTGCTTTTTTATAATCTTTGGCAGCGATACAAGGGAACAGTTTGTTTCCGTTGGAAAATGCGATGATGGAAGCTTCAAAACCGTCCAGGAATTCTTCGATCACCAGTCTGATTCCGGCATCCCCGAAGATTCTCTTGATCATGAAATCGTGGATGGTGGCCTCCGCTTCTTCGCGGGTATCGCAGATGACCACGCCTTTACCGCCCGCAAGACCGCTGGCTTTCACCACCAACGGGTACTCGTGATCCTGAACGTAAGAAATGGCATCGTTGTATGAATCAAATACTTTGGCAGTTGCCGTTTTAATACCATAGGTCTGCATGAATTTCTTGGAAAATGCCTTACTTCCTTCGAGGCTGGCCACTTTCTGGTTCGGGCCGAACACTTTGAGGTCGTGCTTTTTAAATTCATCTCTGATTCCTGCTACCAGAGGAGCTTCCGGACCTACGATGGTAAGGTCTACTTTTTCCCTGATGGCAAAATCCCTGAGATCTTTAATATCGGGTACGTTCACGTTCTGTCCTATAACATCTGTTGTCGCATTCCCGTTGGCAAAAAACATTTTTGAAATTCTCGGGTCATTCTGAAGCTTTACTGCTAAAGCAGATTCCCTTCCCCCTTCACCTATGATTAATATTCTCATACTGTATTTAATTAACTAGTCTATAATTTACAAATATATCATTTTGGATGGTATAAATACAATCCTGAATTATTTTTAATTCTATTTTAATTAGTGTAAAAAGTGTCTGATCCCGGTGAACATCATCGGAATGTTATGCTCATTGGCTGCATCGATGCTGTCCTGATCTTTTACGCTTCCGCCCGGCTGGATGATGGCGGTGATGCCTTCCTGCGCGCAGAAATCCACTACGTCACGGAATGGGAAAAACGCGTCGGAAGCCAGTACCAGCGTTCCGGAAAATTTTTCTTTTGCTCTTTCGATCGCCTGTTGGGTTGCCCAGATCCGGTTTACCTGACCGCCGCCGATCCCGAAAGCCTGAATTCCGTTGGATACGACGATCGCGTTGGATTTTACGTATTTTACCACTCTCTGGGAGAACAGCAATGCTTTTCTCTGCTCTTCGGTAGGCTGGGTTTCGGTAACGACTTTAATATCGTCTGAGAAGATGCTGTCGTTGTCCTGAACCAGGATGCCGCCGTCGATCTTTACCCAGGTCTGCTTATCGGAAACCGGGTTAACGATTTTAATGATTCTCAGGTTTTTCTTCTTTCTTAAAACATCCAGGGCTTCTTCATCAAATTCAGGAGCCATTACGATTTCCAAGAACGTTTTGTTCAGTTCTTCCGCTGTTGCCGCATCGATTCTGTAGTTCATTGCAACAATTCCGCCAAAGATGGAAACCGGGTCGCATTCGAAAGTTTTCTGATAAGTTTCCAGGGCTGAAGTCCCGATCGCCACTCCACAAGGGGTAGAATGCTTAACGGCGCAGCATGCCATTTCCTCTTTGAATTCCGTCACCACTTTCCAGCAAAGGTCCATATCTCTTAAATTATTAAAAGATAATTCTTTACCACCCAGCTGTTCAAAATCCTTCATCGCTCCGTTCTCGAAAGTAGAAACGTAGTAAGCAGCCGTCTGGTGCGGGTTTTCGCCGTATCTCAGATCGGAAACTTTTTTGTAGGAAGCATTCAGGTAAGCAGGATATTCTTCATCAAGAAGCATTCTTGAGATGGCAGCATCATAAGCCGAGGTAAGGTTGAATACTTTTCCGGCCAGCTTTTTACGGGTTTCGATGTAGGTATCACCGTTCTGTTCCATTTCAGCCTGTACGGAGGCATAATCTTCCACATCGGTAATTACCGTTACGGAATCAAAGTTCTTCGCCGCAGAACGAAGCATGGAAGGACCTCCGATGTCGATGAATTCTACCTTTTCGTGAAGAGAAATGTCTTTGTTTACGTTTTCAAAGAACGGGTAAAGATTCACGATCACCATGTCGATCAGCCCGATGCCGTGTTCCTGAACGGTGTTCATGTGTTCCTCATTGGAACGCACCGCCAAAAGTCCGCCGTGTACTTTCGGGTGAAGGGTCTTCACTCTTCCGTCCAGCATTTCAGGAAAATCGGTTACTTCATCAATCTGAATGGGATTTAAACCAGCGTCTTTCAAATGTTTGAACGTTCCTCCCGTAGAAATCAGTTCATAATTGCGGGCTTCCAGAAACTGTGCAAATTCGGTTAATCCGCTTTTGTCAGAAACACTGATTAAAACTCTCTTTTTACTCATTTTACTTTCGATTTTTTACTTTTTACAGCTATTTCAAACTGTAGACCGGTTCTTTCACCTCCGGTCTTTATTTTTACTTAGATTTTTCTTTGTTTAATGTAACAATGTATCAGTGTAACAATATATCAATGTAACAATGTATCAATATGATATTGACAAATTGTTATATTGCTACATTGGTAAATTGTTCAGCACTTTGTTAATCGCTTCCGGGAAGATTTCATATTCTACCTGGTGGACTTTCTGAGCGATGGTTTCTGCCGTATCATCTTCCGTTATCTCAAACGATTTCTGAAGGATGGCTTCGCCTTCATCGATTCCGGGTGTTACATAATGTACGGTGGCGCCGCTTTCTTTTTCCTTTGCTTCAATCACTGCTTCATGAACATGGTGCCCCCACATTCCTTTCCCTCCGAATTTCGGAAGCAGTGCCGGGTGGATGTTGATGATCTTCCCGGTCCAGTTCTCACAAAATTCCGGCTTAAGAATTGATAAAAACCCGGCCAATACAATGAGATCCGTATCTTCAGGGATGATTTGGCCTAACTCGCTGCTGAAATTCTTTCCTCTCGGGATAAGAATGTTCTCAATATTATGCTTTTTTGCCCTTTCCAGCCCGAAACACGCTCTGTCGGCTACCACCAAAGATACTTTTGCATTGGGGATCTCTCCGGTGTCGATGGTATCAATAATCCGCTGAAGGTTGGTTCCTGAACCTGAAACGAGTACAACAATGTTTTTCATAATTATAATGTAACAATGTATCAATGGACCAATATAACAATACAATGTTTAGGATTGGTAAATTGTTATATGGGTATATTGTTACATTTATATTGAAAGATTGATTTTTTCGTTTCCTTCGGTAATTTCCCCGATTTCGTAAGCATCATCCAAAAGATGAAGGATTTTTTCCGCATGTTCCGCATCTACCACAACGATCATTCCAACACCCATATTGAAGGTTCCGAACATTTCTTCACGGGCTACCCCGCCTCTTTTTTCAAGTTCCAGCATAATGCTCGGAATTTGAATTTTTGAAGCGTCGATGGAAGCACATAAGCCGTCGGCGATAATCCTCGGGATATTTTCATACAATCCTCCGCCGGTGATGTGGGCAATCCCTGCCACTTTCACTTCTTCCAGGATTTTATGGATGTCTTTATAATAGAGTTTGGTAGGTATCAGAAGCGTTTCGTACAAAGGTTTGCCTTCAAACTCTTCGTTGAAATCCGGGAATACTTTTCTTACAAGAGAGAATCCGTTGGAATGAAATCCTGAGCTTGGCAAAGCAATGATTTTATCTCCTGCCTTAATCTGGGAACCGTCGATGATTTCATCTTTTTCCACAATCCCTACGCAGAATCCCGCAACATCATAGTCTCCCGGCTGGTACATCCCCGGCATTTCAGCCGTTTCACCACCGATCAGGGCACAGTTGTTGTCTTTACAGGCATTTACCATTCCCAGAACGATTTCGGCAGCAATTTCGGAATCCAGTTTTCCGCAGGCCAGGTAATCGAGGAAGAATAATGGTTTTGCCCCGTGGCAAAGGATGTCGTTGGCACACATGGCAAAACAGTCGATCCCGATGGAGCCATATTGTTTTGAGTCTAAAGCTACCTTCAGCTTGGTTCCCACCCCGTCTGTTCCGGAAACGAGCACCGGATTTCTGTATCCTCCGATTTCATAGAATGCTCCGAAACTTCCCAAATGATTCAGTACATTGGAGTTGTGTGTTTCGCCCACCGCCTTTTTGATCTTGTCAACGGTTTTGTATCCTTCTTCTTTGTCTACGCCTGCTGATTTGTACGTGTTGCTCATGCTTAATAATTTAACAATGTATCAATGTAATCATGTAACGACAGGCGCCTGTCTGGCAAACCGGTACACTGATCAGTCGATACTTTTATTTCTAAATTTTATTTTAAATTTTGAAAACAAAAAAGCCGACAATCTTAGTAGATTATCGGCCGTTGTATTATCTCAGAATTTCAGAGCCCACAATATTCCCTTTCTCATAGAAACATTCTTTAAAAGCGGTCTGAATATTCATCTTTTTTCTTTTTGCAAAGATATTAATTTTATATTAATTTTCAAATCTATTTTTCAAGGATCGATTCCAATGTTGAAATCTTCTCCAATTTTTCCTTCAACTCGTTGTCTTTCTCTTCATTGGAAATTTTCTGAGCCGACTTATCGAAATTGTCATTGAAAAACGGAAGGGTAAACGTATCTACGATATTTCCGCCATGCAAAGGGAAACGTTTGGCCGCCGCTTCCAGAACCCCCAGTCCGCCTCTTCCACCGGGAGCAGTAGCCATCAGCAGCATCGGCTTTTCGTTCCATACGGCTCTGTCCTTGATCCTGGAAGTCCAGTCGAACACATTTTTAAAAGCCGTGGAATACGTTCCGTTGTGTTCGGAAAGGGAAACCAGAAGGATATCTGCCTCATCGATTTTAGCTGCGAAATCAACAGCCTGCTGCGGAACTCCGCTTTCCACTTCGCGCTGATGCTTGTAGATCGGCATTTCAAAATCGTTCATGTCTACGGTTTCCACTTCGGCATTCGGCACTAATGAAGCAGCGTAAGACACTAAAAGTTTATTGATGGACGTATCGGAATTGCTTCCGGCAATAGCTAATATTTTCATTGTTTATCTGTTGAATAAGTTTGTTTGTTCTTATGGCCGCAAAGATCGGAAGATTTTTGCGAAATGGGATGTTTTTAAATATAGATTATTATTAAACTTTTTATTGATTGCATGATATTAATTTAATGTAAAACTAAAGTTGAATCGGATCAATAGTCTGGAAGAGGGAAGTTTCTTTGCCAACATTGCTTGCACAGGTATTCATCATCAAATGAAATCGTTTATCACTTTGTGCCCGCTTGCTTTTAATTCCGCTAAATACCTTTACAGATCAGAATTAATCTACATTAAAACATTACCATCCTCTCAATCACTATCCTGAAAATGAATGCTGTCACCTTTAAACAATATAGATGCTTAACGAAATTGACAGCAATCATTTCACTAAAAAATGATAGAATTTTCAACGCTTCTGCAAAGGATTTGAATGTAGGTTATAGATTTTTGTTCCGGATCATTATTTTAAATAATCAGGTAGCTCCATCGGAACTTCCATCAGCAGGATTTCCGTATCTTCCACAGCTTCGATGTTGAAGCTTTGGGTATCCCAGATTCCCAGGCCGTCTCTTTCATTCAAGATCCGGTCTCCCACTTTCGCGCTTCCTTTGAGAACAAAAGCATATACCCCGTTCCCTTTTTTATTCAGCATGTAATTCTTTCCGTTTCCTTTGGTAAAATTCGCCAGGCTGAACCAGGCATCCTGATGGATCCATACGCCCTCATCGTTTTTATTTGGCGACAGGATCTGCTGGAACCCATTGATCTTTTCTCCTTCTTTGATGCTTTTCTGATCGTATCTCGGCTCTACGCTCACTTCCCTTGGAAACACCCAGATCTGAAGAAATTTTACCGCCTGGTCTTTATTTTTGTTGTACTCGCTGTGCATCACCCCGGTCCCGGCACTCATCACCTGGATTTCCCCTTTTTTAATGACTGCGGTGGTTCCCATGGAATCTTTATGCTCCAGGTCGCCTTCCAGCGGAATGGAAATGATCTCCATGTCCCGGTGCGGGTGGGTTCCGAATCCCATTCCCTGGGTTACGGTATCGTCATTCAACACCCTTAATACGCCGAAGTTCATCCGGTCCTGATTCTGATAGCCTGCAAAGCTAAAAGTATGGTAACTGTTCAGCCATCCGTGGTTGGCATGTCCTCTTGTATCTGCTTTGTGATATACTGTTTTCATATCGTGATTATTTTATGGTACAAAGGTACGTTGGTAAACGTAGGAAAGTGTTGATGTAGGGTAAGAAAGGAAAGCGGGTTTAAAGTTCAAGGTTTAAAGTTTAAAGTTTTATGAGTGATTGCTGTGTGTTTTAAACCTTCAAGGTTTGTTGGGGGTCTAAAGCTTATATGATTTGCTCCGGAGGAGCAATATCTGTGTAGTATAAATGTATAAATCCTGGCCAGAACTCCGTAGGAGTTCTATCTTTTACCGTACTACAGATAGCACACCTCCGGCGTGCTGTTTGCGTTGAACCCTGTTTTCTACAGAAATATTATTCCTGCAGAATATTGTTTTCTCTACATATTCCCTTACAAAACACCATTCGTATTTGTTAATGGCCAATTCCTACGGTTAAATAGTGAATTGCTAACGACTTCAAAAATTCACTTGCGCAGCAAAATTGACCATTCACTATTCACATTACCAAACCACCCCGTCAAAAATTCTTTCAGAATTTTTGCCACCTCTCCAAAGGAGCGAAGGATTTTGCCAGGTATGCTTTTGATTACATTTCAGCTATAAAATTCACCATTCACTTGCGGAGCAAAATTCACCATTGACCATTCATCATATACTAAAAAGCTTCTTCAATCTTCGAGTTTTTCCGGAGGATCATCAGGAGAATGAAAATAAGGGCCATGCAGCCTGTAAGAAACTGAAGAATCAAAGCGGTCTGGTTTGAAAAATGGCCCAGCGTATTGGTGATGATGCCGGTGCCGGTCTGGTTGGCTGCCATTAAAAATCCGGAAACCAATATTGAGAGGGATGGAAATTCTACAGTTCCCCAACCGATGGAGCCGGGGAAAAGAGTGCCCATGAAAAATCCGGTCAGGAACATCATTACGATTAGCAGCCCCGGATCCGGATAAGCCCAAAGGACCGTGAGCAGTACCGAAACCGCCAAAGGCGAACCCAGAAATACGGGCGACAGATTAAACTTTTTGGAAAAGATCCCGAAAAGCAGACGGTTAACGGCAATTCCGCCCCAGAATAGCGAAAGTCCGAGACTTGCCTGCTGACTGCTGAGTCCCTGGTTTTTGAGGATTACGGCTCCGAAGCTTCCGAAGGTTCCTTCAATGAATCCGTATAAAACAATGGCTGCAAAAAACAGCCAGAGCCGGGATGGGATTTTAAAGTGGGCCGGAAGCCGGAAAAGCGATCCTTTCTCAAGCCGAAGGTTCAGGAAAAGGATGAATACCACCGCTACCAATATAAAAACGATTCCGGGAACATCCATCCAGTTCCGGAGGCTGCCGACGGCATTGATCATCAGCGGCGATGCCGAAGTTCCGAGTCCGACCAGGAACTGCAGGATGAGAATGGATGAGGACTTATTGTTTTCGGACAGACTGGCTGCCAGCGGATTCAGCGTGGTGATGGACAATCCGAAACCGGTTCCCGTGCAGGCAACCAGTACCAACAGGGCCGGAAAAAGCATCTGCTTTTCATTCATGAAAAACTGAAGGCTCCATAAACCTGCCGTAGCCGCCATCATCAGCATCAGTCCTGTTCCCAGAATAATTTTGGGTCCTGCTTTATTGACCAAAAAAGGCGCAGCAAAACTGGAGGCAATGATGCAGATGACCTGTGGAATGAAAAGATTACCGAACTGCGCCGGTGAGAGCCCGAACAGGGAATGATCGGTAAACACGCTGCTCAGCGCCGGAAAAATAACAAAATTAAGTCCCGTAAAAAATGCCAGCAGGTAAATGACCGTCATTTTGGCGATCCGGGAATTCATGATTTCAACACATTATTTTTAATATGCTCCCCTACCCGCAAGGCCATGGCAATAATTGTGAGTGCCGGATTTACGGCGCCGCTGGATACGAAAAAGCCACCGTCAACAATATAAAGATTGCTTAGATCGTAGGCTTTACAATAAGTATCGACTACCGAAGTGGAAGGGTCTGTTCCCATCCGGGTTGTTCCGTTCTGGTGTGCTGGAGACGCAATGTCCATTCCTTTGCTGAAATAGATTCCTTTAAACAGGAAAGAATCGAATTTCCCGGAGGCTTTCAGGGCTTTGATCAGTTCTTCTTTTAAATAACCGTGTCCTTCCTGATTGTTCGGCGTGTAGGTGATCTTGATCTGTCCGTTTTCTACGGTTACCCTGTTTTCAGGATCCGGAAGATCTTCGGAGGTCAGCCAGAAATCTACAGCATGTCTGGCCATCAGCTCAAACGTAAATCCGGGCGCCGGAACGGGGCTGTCTGCCTTGATCTGGTGTTCGTCTGATTTCCCCAGCATCTGGATATGCCCAAGTGGAAATTCATAGCCTTTATTGGCATGGTAAAAATCATTCACGCCAAAGGTTTTTCCGAATTTGGTCGGGTTCGGTTCGGTATAAAGTGCAACCAGGGCAGAATTCTGGTGAAACATATAGTTCCTTCCCACCTGATCCGAGGAATTGGCCAGCCCATTCGGGAATTTTTCACTTTTGCTTTGAAGAAGGAGAGCCGCCGAGTTGATGGCTCCGGCAGAAAGAATAATCAGTTCCGCCGTCAGCGTTTTGGTTTCGCCATCCTGTTCCACGATAACTTCCGTAATTGTATCTCCAGCCTCATTGGTATTCAGCCTAAGAACTTTGGTGTTGGTCATCAGTTCGACATTCGGATGCTCCAGCGCTTTTGAAAGTGAACATAAATGCGCATCGCCTTTTCTTTCCGCGGCATCGGGAAATCCATCAAAGCGGTCTAAAGTATAAGGGGCATTGGCTGATGTATGGGGTTTGAAATTTACACCGATCGGCAGTTCAAAAGGATGCCAGCCGTAACCGGACAGCTCGTCCACCACTTCCTGGATTCTCGGTTCGTGAGACAGAGCCGGATAGGGATACGGTTCTTCATCGAAAGGTTCGGTAGGATCCGATCCTCTTTTCCCATGAACATAGAAAAGCTTTTCGGCCTGGAGGTAATATTCTTTAAGGTCTTCATATTTAATGGGCCATGCCGGTGACGTTCCGCCGTAATGCTGTATCTCTTTAAAATCTTCTTTCCTTAACCGGAACAGCGCCGCCCCGTAAAATTTGGTATTTCCGCCTACGTTATAATGCATTCCCGGACGGAAGGGTTTATTGTGCTTATCCAGCCACTCGTCAGTAGTTGTGTATCTGTTTTTCTGAAAAACTTCCACCGAATCCCAGTTTTCTTTTTCTACGGGAACGTAATCTCCACGCTCCACAACCAGTATTTTTTTGCTGCTGTCTGCCAGCTGATAAGCCATGGTGGCACCTCCTGCCCCGCTACCTATGATAATGATGTCGTACATATTTCCGTTTGTTTTACTTAAAGTTAGTGATTATAAGCCTTCTTCAGCTTAAATTAAGATTAAAATCCCAATAGATGATGCAAATCGGGAACCAAACAGGAAGGGAATATTTTAACCGCAAAAGAGGCAAAAGATCTTACTGAATCATTAACGGCGGTTGTAACACATGAGTCACAAGAGATAAAGATGAAAGCTTTGAAAATATTTTAGAGCACATGAGAAGGAAAATCAAAGATTTTCAGTAACCATTTTGAAGATGCATAGATTTGTCGTTGGCTATATCGAATAATATTCATCAGCTGCAAGAAGATAATCTTCGATTTTCACAGGAATCCTTTTCATGCGCATCTCTATCTCTAATACTATGTTTAGATTCCTACGGGGATGACAAATAGAGTGTTGAAATTTTGACCTTACATTTCCCAAGTATCTTTGTCATTCTGTAGGAATCTAGCCGCGCATGTTTCCGTGCTGTTCTCTAATACTATGTTGAGATTCCCTTCGGGAATGACAACAGGGTGTTGAAATTTTAAACTTACATTTTACCAGTATCTTTGTCATTCCACGGGAATCTCAACGCGAGTCTTTCCGTGCTTTTATCTAATGCTATGGTTAAATCCCTGCGGAGATGACAAACCGGGTGTTGAAATTTAAATTACTTATTAAAGAAACTGTCATCCGGTGGCTGAGCGGAGCCGAAGCCACGCCATCATGCCGGATGTTTTTAAGTTTCGGCTGAAGCCGGATGGAAATTATTTTTTTGCGAATGGACTAAAGCCCATTCCTATTGATACCAGATGGTTCGTTCTTTTGTTTGAAATATCAGTAAAAAAAACTGCTTCAGCTATTTACTGAAGCAGTTTTTTTTAGAATAGAGATTGAAATCAAATGAATCATCATAACTCGTCAATGCAAACCTATCCTATTTGATTTTTGATTTAGAGATCAAAGAAACTTCCATCATCAAGCTCCCCTCTTCCAGCCTATCAATCCGATTTTTACTTTGAGTTTGCTTTAGGATCGTATTAAAAATGTACCTGCTGGATTTCTTCTTCGATTTCTTTCGGGGTTTCATCTTCTGATTTGATGAAAATCAGGGTAAGGATTGCGCCCAGCAGCATACAGATTCCTCCGACAACGACGTAATCAATGGCCATTTTTCCGAAAATGCCGCTGACGATCGGCCCGCCGAAAAGACCATTGATGATCTGCGGGATGACAATGAAGAAGTTGAAGATTCCCATGTATACGCCCATTTTTTTCTGCGGGATCACCTCGATCAGCATCGCGTAAGGCATTGCTAAAATACTGGCCCAGGCAAATCCGAGTCCGACCATCGAAATCCAGAGCAGATCGGTATTTTTAATAAAATACATCAGGATGAGGCCGGTTCCGCCGAAGGCCAGGGCCAGGGCGTGGGTCTGCTTTTTCCCGATCCATTTGGCCAACGGCGTCAGGATGAAGGCAAACGGAATGGCCCACAGGTTGTACATCCCGAAGAGTTTCCCGGTAAGGTCACCCGCATCGTTGAATGCTTTGGAATGGGTATCGTCCGGCGACAATCCGAAATGGTGGGTCGCCAGGGCACTGGTGGTAAATACCCACATGGTAAAAAGGGCAAACCAGGAAAAGAACTGCACAATCCCAAGTCTTTTCATCTGAGGCGGAATATTGGAGAAATCCCTGAAAATGTCCATGAATTTTGAAGGGGGTGCAATTTCCTTCCCTCCTTCAAAAGCGGCAAATTCTGCCGGCGAGTATTCTTTGGTGGTAACAATCGTGTAAATGATCGTCAGAAGTAAAAATCCGGCTCCTACATAAAATGAATAGATCACATTATTTGCTACAAAACCTTCTGCCGCCACATTCGAAACTCCCAGCTGCGTAAGCCAGTCCGGAAGATAAGACCCTATAACGGCACCGATCCCGATCAGGATGGTCTGCACCGAAAAACCGATGGTTCCCTGATGTTTCGGCAGCATATCGCCCACCAAAGCGCGGAACGGTTCCATCGCCACATTGATGGAAGCATCCATCATCGCCAGGAAAATAACGGCCAGCAGCAATACATTCGCTGCCATCATCTGGGTCGCAGACGCTGAATTCGGGAGCATGACCAAGCCAATGGCACAGAGAATGGCCCCAATCAGGAAATACGGTTTTCTTCTTCCGAGCGGGCTCCAGGTATTGTCACCCATGTGGCCAATGATCGGCTGAACGATCAGTCCCGTAACAGGTGCTACCAGCCAGAACCATGACAGCTCATGGACGTCGGCTCCGAAATTGGCCAGGATCCGGCTGGCGTTTCCGTTCTGCAGCCCGAAAGCCATCTGGATCCCCAAAAAGCCCATGCTCATATTGATGATCTGGAGCATGGATAAGTTCGGTTTTTTCACTCTTCCGGATTTTCCTGAATCGGGTTTTCCTGTTATTTCCGCCATTATTTTTTCAGTTTTTGAATTAATGCTTCTTCAATCGGTGCTTTTTCGGCAACGACTTTATCCACCACTTCATTCGGAACGGTCATTGAAAGGACGTACTGCCTGATCTTCCACTGCCCGTTGATCTTTTCTACCACGCCCGAGCCGCGGCAGATCTTCATCTGGGTATCGAGCAGTTCATCAAACCAGGCGATTTTCCCGTCTTTGCTGAAATAGATGTTCCTTTTCAGCGAGGTAAAACTCCAGGTGGATTTTTTGTCGAAATACGGTTTTGCCCAGACTTTAAAAGCATTTTTGTCCCAGACTTCAGAGGCATCGGTTCCGATGAAAGTGGATTCGTCTGCGAAATAATTGAAGTAGGTATTGAAGTCGGCTTTTGCCGCGGCGACATTGAAGCCGTCGAGCATGGTGTCGATAGCCGCTTTTTCATTTTCATATTTTGCCTGGGCTGAAACGGCTGAAAAGCTGAGCATCATCAGCAGAAAAGTAAAGAGTATCGTTGTTTTTTTCATGTTGGATTGTAGTTGTTGTTTAAACCTCATAGGTTTTGAAAACCTATGAGGTTTGATTAAATTTGATCTATTTATTTTAATTCGATGACCATTGAGGTTTTGGCAGGGATGGCAAAATTGGTTTTTACGGAAAATTCTTTTCCTGAAATAATGTCTTTCCCTGTTGTAAATGGGTTTAACGATTCTGCAAAATGCTTTACGTCGATGGTTTTTTCCTGGTCATTGTTATTAAGAACCACCATAACGCTTTCTTTGTCATCATACCTGAAATAGACAAAGACATTATCCTGAGGAACGAAATTTTTGGTTTTCCCGGTGTGGATGACGTCCTTCCCTTTCCTCCAGTTCAGCAAGTTCCGGGTAAACTCGTAAAACTCCTTTTGTTCTGTGGTCTGTGATAAAGGATTCAAGGCGTTCTCCTGATCGTTTTTCCAGCCTCCGGGGAAATCCCTGCGGATGTCGGCATCGCCGCCTTTGTTTTTATCGCCGCGCATTCCTATTTCGGAACCGTAGTAGATCTGGGGAATTCCGCGGACGGTTGAAATAAGAGTTAATCCCAGTTTATAAGCTTTCGGATCGGCGTTGAAGATTTCATTCCACCGCTCGGTATCGTGGTTTTCAAAAAAGACCATGACGTTGTTGATGTCCGGATACAGGAAGTCGCTGGCGAGGCTGTTGTAGATCCGGCTCATTCCGCTGTCCCAGCCGTCTTTTTCCCGGATGGCTTTCGGCAGATCGCCGTACAGCATAAAATCCATGACGGACGGAAGATGGGAATTATAATTTGCCGCCTCTCCTGTTTTGGAATTTTTCTGCCATGCGGAGATATAGGCCGGACTGCTGAGCCAGGTTTCCCCGACGATATTGAATTTCGGGTATTCATCGGTGATGGCTTTGGCCCATTGAGCCATGGCTTCCTTGTCGTTGTACGGATAGGTATCTACCCGGAATCCGCCAAGTTCGGCATATTCGATCCACCAGATGGCATTCTGGGTCAGGTATTTCAGCACCAGCGGATTGCTCTGGTTGATATCCGGCATTGTCGTGTCGAACCATCCGTCGAGTGCCGATTGCTTATCGATTTGGGAAGCATTGGTGTCGAACTGGGTAGTGGTTTTGTAGTTGGAACGTTTGAAACCGTTTTTTTCATCACTGAAGGTATGGATCCAGTCTTTGGTCGGGAGGTCTCTGATCATCCAGTGAGAGATTCCCCAATGGTTGGTAACATAATCCATGACGAGCTTCATGTTCCTTTGGTTGAGCTTCTGGGACAGTTCCCGGTATTCTTCGTTGGTACCGTAGCGGCCATCGATTTTGTAGAGGTCGGTCTGTGCGTAGCCGTGATAAGAATAGACTTTTTCGTTGTCTTCGTTCACCGGGGTGAGCCAGACGGAGGTCGCTCCCAGGTTCTGGATATAATCGAGATTGTTGATAATCCCCCTCAGGTCTCCGCCGTGGCGTCCGTTGGGAAGGCTGCGGTTGGCTTTTTCCGTAAGATCCGGCCTGGAGTCGTTCTTTTCGTCGCCGTTGGCAAATCGGTCGGGCATAATAAGATACATTACATCTTTTGAAGTAAACGATTCGCGGTTGGCAGAGTTTGGCTTCCTCTGTTTCAGCTCGTAGGTGTAGGAACCTGTTTTTTTCCTGCCGTTTTTAACCGTAATATTGAATTTCGGGACGTTGATCTCGTTGGTGTTAACCGTCA
Organism: uncultured Chryseobacterium sp.; assembly: GCA_913777465.1. Taxonomy (GTDB): domain Bacteria; phylum Bacteroidota; class Bacteroidia; order Flavobacteriales; family Weeksellaceae; genus Chryseobacterium. Next base: position 21,309 of record CAJYRQ010000007.1, on the reverse strand, counting down.
CAAAAAGGTAATTCGGATTTTCCGTTTTGCGGATTTCTTTGATCTGAACACCGTCTGAAAGCTCGATGTCATTTTTGGCGATGTCTTTTCCATAGACCAGGATCTGAAGTTCCGGGTTTTTCATTCCTTTCCACCAGAATGCCGGTTCGACGCGGTCCAGCGCTTTCTGGGAAAACGCCATGGAAGCTGCCGAAAGGGCAAAGGTGAGGTATATTTTTTTCATATGTACTATTGTTGAATCAGTGTTGTGCTGAAAGCAGTTATCGGAATCTTCCTGTTCAGGAAGTGTTTTCACGATGGTTTCTTAAAAGGCTCTCCGCCCATAGCCCCGATCGCAGAGGTTACCCCACAGCGGGGCTGGCCATGCGGCGGCGCGAGGAGTATGAGCGGAGAGCGGGAAAAAGCTCCTGAAAATTATGGTCTTCAGGAGACTTCCGTTTTATTTCACCGGCTTTGCAGAGATGGCAAAACCACCGCTTCTCGCCATGTTGATTTTGATTTTGGACTTGCTGGTAACCGTCTTTTTATAGATGTTGTAGCTCTGAGGATTGTTGACATAATCTGCATCTTTCCCGTCTTCATATACCGTTACCTCATACTTTTTGCCTTTGTCAAGAAATGAGAAATCCACGGTGTATTCGCGTTTGTTCTCATCGGTAATTCCTCCTATAAACCAGTCTTCGGTCCCTTTGGCTTTCCGGGCGGTAATAATGTAATCTCCCGGCTCGGCAGATAAGATTTTCGTATCATCCCAGTCGGCAGCCACGTCCTTGATGAACTGGAAGGCATCCATGTGGCGTTTGTAGTTTTCCGGTAGATCGGCAGCCATCTGCAGCGGCATATACATCACGACATACAGAGCCAGCTGTTTGGCCAGGGTTGTTTTTACGAAACGTTTGTCGCCCGGGAAATAGTAATCCAGCTTGGTCTGGAAGATTCCCGGCGTGTAATCCATCGGTCCGCCCATCCATCTTGTAAAGGGAAGAATGGTCTGGTGATCTGGGTTGTTTCCGGCAAATGCCTCGAATTCGGTTCCTCTTGCGGCTTCCGCAGAAATGTAGTTCGGATAAGTCCTGCTTTCCCCTCCCGGACGGACAGATTCGTGGGAGTTGACCATGATCCTGTATTCGTTGGCTTTTTCGGCGATCCTGTAATAATGGTTGATGGTCCACTGGGAATAGTGGTGTTCGCCTCTCGGGATGATATCGCCTACGTAACCGGTTTTTACGGCATCATAACCGTAATCGTTCATCAGTTTGAAGGCTTTATCCGCCCATCTTTCATAATTCGTGGCGGAACCGGAGGTCTCATGGTGCATGATAAGCTTCATGCCTTTGGAATGGGCATAGTCGTTCAGTGCTTTGATATCAAAATCCGGGTACGGCGTAATGAAATCAAAAACAAATTCCTTGGAATGCCCGAACCAGTCTTCCCAGCCCACGTTCCAGCCCTCGATCAACAGGCCTTTGAAGCCGTTCTCCGCAGCGAAGTCGATGTATTCTTTTACTTTGGTGGTATTGGCGGCGTGTTTTCCGTTTGGAGTCAGCTTGGAGAAATCCGTTACGCCGATGTGAACGTTTTCCGCCGTTGAGTAGGCCCATTGGGATTTTCCGATGATCATTTCCCACCACACGCCCATGTATTTGGTCGGGTGAATGTAGGACGTATCGGTATATTTGGTCGGTTCGTTGAGGTTGAACATCATTTTGGAACCCAATACTTCTTCCGCTTTCGGGGAAATGATGATGGTTCTCCACGGGGATACGGAGGACGTCTGGATATAGCCTTTTGCACCTTGCCGGTCCGGAGTCAGATGGGTTTTGAATTTAAAATTCACAGCATCAACCTCGAGGTTGGAAGCCGGATAATCCAGTACGGCGGCTTCTCCCAAATTCACATATAACGGTTCTTTGCCTTCTTTTTTCAGCATGAGCGGCGACTGTACTGCGTTCGGCACCATCTGCTGGGATGCATTGCTGTCGAATGAGTTGGGCCATCTTGCCGGGATTTCGGAAATTTTCGTAGTCTGCGGCTGGTATTCCTGGGAATCGTAGTCTGCGGCAATCCACCAGGCTTTCATATCGGTTGGAAAATCGATCTCGGAATCTTCCTCACGAATGACGAAATAGTTCAGGTTTTTCTGTTGCGGGAATTCGTAACGGAATCCAAGCCCGTCGTTAAACAGCCTGAATTTAATGACAATATCGCGGTCGGTGGCATCCTGGTGCAGGGTTACCGCCAGTTCGTTGTAATTATTGATATAATTTTTCTTTTCACCCAATACCGGCTGCCAGGTTTCATTTTTGGAATCCCTGGTTTCCGCTTTTTTGGAAAATCCGTTGTTCAGGTCGAATTTGGCATCTTCCGGCCTGGCGATTTCCGAGGCAAATTTGATGGCCGTATCCTTGAACAACCTCAGCCCCAGCTTTGAGTCTTCTACCACAACCGCCCCATTGTATTTCAGGTTGTAATACGGTACGCCCTGCTTCAGCTGGAAATCCATCCGGAATTTTCCGTCCGGCGACTGTAAAGTCTGTGCGTTCACTCCTGCAAACATCATTGAGAACAAAACTGCTCCCATCGTAATTTTCTTCATAATGACTATTTATACGCTTTAAAAATAAAGAAAGTGCTGCCGAAAAGCAACACTTTGCTGTTTTAAATTTGTTAGGTTTTACAATTTTGTCACAGTCAGCTTGTAATACGCTGAGTTATGCAAATCCAGTTCGATCTTATAATTTCCTGCCTGTGATACTTTATAGGCCGGATCTCCGGTTACGGTACCTTCAGCGCTCAGGAAAGATTTCACTGCCGTTCCTGAAACCAATGTCTGATCAGCACTTTCCGGCTGGAATTTCATGGCCCAGTCGTCATTGGCCCTGAATTTAAATACGCCTGAAGCGGTAAGCGCAATTGAATTGATGACATAAGTTTTTGTTGCCGGATTATAAACGAAATCCGTATCCGATCCCCAACCGGTAGGTGTTGCATCCCCGATTACCCCGAAATTGGCGATTACCGATGAATAGGTATTTAAAGCCCAGTTTACATTAACATAGTAGGTTCCGGCAACAAGCGCTTTAATATTATCACCGTCCGCTTTCAGCTTCCCGGTTTTGGTACCATCATCCCCTTTATTTCCTGGCCAGTCCTGGTTGATGGCAAATTTATATTCGCTGTTCGGATTGGTTACGTAAATAAACCCTCTGTATTTGTCATCTTTTGAAGGAGAAAACAGGTTTGGAGAATTACCGGGAGTCCAGTCTGCATATCCTGCTGCTCCGGCATATCCTCCGGGAACATTGATTTTAGGATAGATCAGATCAGGGTTTGGTGTGTAGCCGGTGATGTTGACTGTAACCACGTTAGAATAATACGCTGTTGTTGTATTTAAACTTGATTTTAATCTTACTTCAATAGGTTTAGCGACATTGGGTACAACATTTAAAGTTGATAAAATCACATTTAGTTGTAAATGAGTCAAAGAAAATGTTTTTTGATCCATTGAAACAGGCTGACTTGCAACCGGAGTAAAATTAGTTCCGGCAACTGCAAATTCTACTGTGTTAGAAATACTTACATTAGGATTGAATGTCGGATTAGTATATGTAAATGTAAGGGCAGACTGATCCGCAATCGCTTCATTAAGCGTTACCGATGTTTTATCTACTGCCAGAGTTCCTGCCGACATGTTATCAAGAGTTACCTTGTCATCATCTTCTCTACATGAAACTATAAGAAAGCTTATAATTCCCAACAGAAATATTTTTAAAATATTTTTCATTTTTTAGATTGATTTAAATTAAAAACCAGGATTTTGAGTAAGATTAGGGTTTGATTGAAGTGCTGAACTCGGTATAGGAAATACTTTGTAGTTATCCGAAATAGAAGTTCCGTTTTTCACTCCTCCTTTCCATGGCCACAGATAAGATCCTCCCGTAAATTTCCCGAATCTGATGAGATCCTGTCTTCTCATCCCTTCAAAGTTCAGTTCTCTTGCTCTTTCATCCAAAAGATTGTCAAGAGTAAGTGTTTCTAATGGTAATGCAGAAGATCTGGCCCTTACCTGATTTACATAAGTCAGACCTTGGGCAACGGTAGTTCCGGAAGCTCCTCTCAACGCACATTCAGCATACATCAGATAAACATCCGCCAGTCTGAATAATGGGAAATCCGTTGAAGAATAATCTGTTGCGCCACCTGTTCCATTAGAATCCTTATTCCAGAACTTATCTGAAGGCAATCCGTCCGTCCATGCTTTATAGTCGTTCATTTCCCAATTATGCCCTTGGGTCCAGAACAGTTTCGCTCTTTTATCAGGACTGGCCTGAAGATCAGCGATACTGTTTCCGAATAATCCGTACCAAGCTTTTGTTGCCCTGTGGCCAGCCCAGCCCTGTTTAGCACCGAAATCTGCAGGAACCATGGTGTCCGTACTAATGCTTCCGTTAACCAGATACGTAGTATTTCCGAAACTCTGGCTTGATACCGCATCTGCAATCAGAGGAAATATAATTTCTTTGGAAGTATTGTTATCAGATGAAAAATTCTTTCTTATATTGGATTCCAACTGATAGCCACCTTCATTTATAATTTTATTAATGTAAACAGCAGCATCATTATATCTGGCTGTTCCAGTGTATACTTCCGCATTTAAATATAATTTAGCTAACAACATTCTCGCACAGGATTTATTTGCCCGGCCATAAGAGTTCGTTACCGGCAATGTTGCTTCTACAGCCAATAATTCACTTTCTACAAAGTTGAATAAATCTTTTCTTGATGATTCAGGTAACGGTGTGGAAGTGTTAAAATTCTGATCATTTACCAAGACGCCTTTGCCAAATAAATCGATAAGATAATAGTAAGATAAAGATCTAAGAAATCTCAATTCGTCGACTACCTGATTTTTATTTGCATAATTTACCTGATCGCTTTTCATAATAAGGATCAGATTGGTTGCCTGCGGAACCGTATAATAAATTCTGTCATAAACATACTTGAAAAACTTATTGCTTGAAGTCCAGTTTGCAGTTGTCGTTAACTGATCCAATCCATTATCTCCCCATCTGTTTTTCATATCATCTGCGGTGAAATCCTGTAAATTTACCAAGCCTCTTACAAACGGTGATTCTCCGGGATCTGCCCCTGAAATATCAGATTTATCGGGTCCTTCAACACTGGAAAGAGCAAAACTTGCATATAATCTTGAAAGCAAACCTTCTACAGCATTGGGATCTGCTGCTAACAGATTTTCTAAAGTCTGTTCTACTTTTGGCTGTGTATCCAGATCATTTATACAAGCAGTATTTACCGCAAGAAATGTTAAAAGAGCCAGTACTTTATATTTAGTATTTTTCATTTGAATAATTTTTAGAAATTAAAGTTAAATCCGACAGTGTACGTTCTTGGTCTCGGATAAAAGTTATTATCAATCCCCGTGAAGTTTTCAGGATCCTGCCCTGTATAATTGGTCCAGGTATATACATTATTTACTGAGGCATATACTCTTACATTTGTACTTTTAAATACATTTTTAAATAAATATCCAAGCGTGATGTTATCCAGTTTTAAGAAAGAAGCATCTTCAAGGAAGTAATCCGATAAATAGAGATTATCTGAAATGGTAAATGGTGAATCTGCCGTAGAAGCCAATGTGTTATTTAAATTCAGAGAATTTGAAGGGATGGTATAGCTTTTCAACCCCTGTGCAATTTTTCTTGTGTTATAAATAAGACCTCCGATCTGTCCGCGGAATGCAGCATTGAAATCCCAGTTTTTATAATTAAAGGAGGTACTGAAACCATAGGTCCACCTTGGCCTGATCGCTTTGAAATACCTGTCATTTTCATTGATAATACCGTCGTTATTACGATCTACATATACATTATCAAGTGGTTTTCCATTAGCATCATAAACCTGTTGCAGCACCCAAGCTGAATAAGGCTGTCCTCCAACAATATTAGTAGCCAGCTTCACTCCTGTGCCCACAGGTAACGTACTTCCCAGATCCTGTAGATTAGTCACATCTCCCAGACTCAGAACTCTGGAATCATTATATCCAAAATTTCCGGATACAGACCAATTGGTATTCTCTGTTTTTACAGGTACAACCGTTAAATTAAGTTCAACCCCTTTATTCTCAATAGAACCGACGTTTTTTGTGAACTCATTGGTAAGCCCCTGCCCTGGCGGTAAAGTTACTTTTGCTAAAAGATTGGTTGTTTTTCTTTGATAAACATCAACGGTACCGGATATTCTTTCCTGTTTGAAAAATGAGAAATCAATTCCCCCATTCCATGTTTCTGCGGTTTCCCATGTTAAATTGGGATTAAAAGGCAAAGCGCTATAAGTACCTACCCCCGGAAAATATTGGGAATTGGATCCCCCAATAGAAAAATAAGCACTTGAAGGATAAAATCCTGCAACACCAACAATATCAGCGTTACCCGTTCTTCCCCATCCTAATCTTAATTTAAGGTCATTCACGTTTGCCGATTCATTAAACAAGTCTTTATTAACCTTCCAGGCGAAACCGACACCCGGGAAATACCCCCATCTTTCACCTTTCTGAAATAATGAAGAAGCATCTGCTCTAAAATTCAGGGTAAATAGATATTTATCATAAAAATCAATATTTGCTCTTCCGATGAATGACTGTAAATTCAGAACATTATAATATCTGTTACTAGGATTTAAAACGGTTCCCGGATTAGGGACTCTCAGCCCGGTAGCGTCATCATAACGGTATTGATCCTTATATCCGTCATTTTTGAAATTCTGGTAAGAATACCCTCCTTGAACAAGGAAATGAGAAAGAAACCCGGAGTATCTTTTTTCATACACCAAATAGGCATCCATCGTCTGATTTACAATACTCTGGTGCTCAGCGTAATCTATTCCCGGACTAAATACATAATCATTTGGCACCACAGAATTTTGTGGATTCCTGTATGTTGCAATGGCGTTGTTATCATAAACGGTTTTCAAATTAGATCTGGAAGCTTCCAATCCTAAATTAACAACCGCTCTTAAGTCGGGTAAGAAATGAAATTTATAATTAATTTCTGCATTACCTAAAAACTTGGAAATTCTTTGCGGAGATTGTCTCTGCAGAAGGATAGCCAATGGATTACTTTGTCCCTGAATAAGATACTGATTTCCTTTTAATACAACATTTTGATAATATCCTCCGAATCGGTCATAGGGCTGTCCGGTTAAACCGGCTTCAGATGCATAAACCGGCAAAGTAGGATTCATATTCAATGCTCCGCCAATCGCTCCGCCATCGTCTATGGCATTCAATTTTGAAAATAAACCTTTTAAACTGAAATCAATTTTTAAATGGTTATCAAAGAAAGTAGGGGTGATATTTAATCCTGCAGAAAACCTTTCATAATCACTTGTTCTTACGACTCCTTCCGTTCTGTTATATCCTAAAGATAAACGGGTAGGAACTTTATTGAATAGACTTCCGGAAACACTTAAATTATTATCTGAAGAAACAGAATTTCTATAAATGACCTTCTGCCAGTCCGTATCATATATTTTTCCGGGTACTATTTTATTATTAGGATCTCCGCCAACTCCCAAAAGATAATTGAAGTTTGGATAATTTTGATTAATAAATCTGGTAAATTCACTGGCATCCATTACATCAATGTATCTGCTAACCGTACCTACAGAAACATTGGTGTTTAAGCTTACCCTTAGCTTTCCTCCTCCTCTTTTTGTTTTGATAATGATTACCCCATTAGAACCTCTGTTACCGTAAATGGCCGTCGCAGATGCATCTTTCAATATGGAGAACGATTCAATATCATTCGGGTTAATTAAATTTAAGGGATTTGCTACTCCAGCAGGATTGTTGGTATCAAGAGGCACACCGTCAATAACAATCAGCGGATTATTATTGGCACTGAAAGATGATCCTCCCCTGATCCGGATATTGGGAGCAGCATCGGGCGAACCTCCCGAACTTGTAATTCGTACTCCCGGAGCTTTTCCTGCAATCAGCTGATCCGCAGAAACAATAGCTCCTTTATTAAATTCTTTTTCAGAAACAGCAGTAATGGAACCGGTTAAGTCAGATTTCTTCTGCCTTCCGTAACCTACCAATACCACCTCATCAATTTTTTTCTCCTTGGTTGTAGAGTCCGTTTGTGCATGGACCATTGCGCTGGCCAGTAGGAAGGCAGGCGCAATTTTTAATACCGTTGTAAAGTTTTTCACAATATTATTTTTATATAGTTTCGTTCAAGTTATTTTTAGCCAAAAGGCCTGATGCAATTTATAAAAAAAATAGAATTAACTTAAATTTAATAAAAATTTAAATAAATTTATGTAAATTTAATGCGGAAATTTACTTATACTATTAAATTACAGTCGTTTATATTAAAATATGCAAAACATAACATTAGCATATTTTTAACAAAAAGTTAAACAAATGTTTAACTAAATATGACCTTTTCATCAATTTGGTTATCGCTAAAAGCCTTAATCCCGTTATCTTCTCTACTTTCGATGATTATCCTTATCTTTGCGTATCAAAAAAACTTTACTATAAATGTCAAACAGAAAGATGATTACGGCGGCTTTGCCTTATGCAAACGGACCGGTTCATATAGGGCATTTGGCAGGGGTTTATATTCCTGCGGATGTATATGCGAGATTTCAGAGAAGATTGGGAAAAGAGGTAGCGTTTATCTGCGGTTCGGATGAGCACGGAATTCCCATTACCATAAGAGCTAAAAAAGAAGGCGTTACCCCTCAGGATATCGTGGATAAATACCATGAGATCATCAAAAAATCTTTTGCTGATCTGGGGATTTCCTTTGACGAATATTCCAGGACGACTTCTGAAAAGCATTATGAAACCAGCCAGGATTTCTTCAAGGTTCTTTATGAAAAAGGGAAATTCACCGAAGAAATGTCTGAGCAGTATTTTGACGAGCAGGCAGGAGAATTTCTTGCTGACCGGTATATCGTTGGAACGTGTCCGAATTGCGGGAACGAAAATGCCTACGGAGACCAGTGCGAGAAATGCGGTTCTACCCTGTCGCCGTCTGAGCTGATCAATCCGAAATCGATGCTGAGCGGAAATGTTCCTATCTTAAAAGAAACAAAAAACTGGTACCTGCCTTTAAATGAATATGAGGACTTCCTGAACGAATGGATCATCGAAGGACATAAAGACGACTGGAAACCCAATGTTTACGGACAGGTAAAATCTTGGCTGAATGACGGATTAAAACCGCGTGCCATGACCAGGGACCTGAACTGGGGCGTTCCGGTTCCGCTGCCGGGTGCCGAAGGAAAAGTACTGTATGTATGGTTCGATGCCCCGATCGGTTATATCTCCTTTACCAAAGAATGGGCGGAGAAAAACGGCAAGGACTGGAAAGATTACTGGCAGAGCGAGGAATCCGATCTGGTCCACTTCATCGGAAAAGACAATATCGTGTTCCACTGCATCATCTTCCCCTCAATGATGAAGGCGCACGGCGATTATATTATGCCGAAAAATGTCCCTGCTTTTGAATTCCTGAATCTGGAAAACGATAAAATCTCAACTTCCAGAAACTGGGCGGTTTGGGCGCACGAATATGTGGAAGATTTCCCGGGACAGCAGGACGTGCTGAGATATGCACTTCTTTCTTCTGCTCCGGAAACCAAGGATAATAATTTTACATGGAAAGATTTTCAGACGAAGAACAACTCTGAGTTGGTTGGGATTTTTGGGAATTTTATCAACAGGGTTGCCGTTTTAATTCATAAATATTATGATGGAATTGTACCTCAAGGTGATGTAAATGCTCCTGAATTGCAGGAAATCAATAAATCAGCTAAAGAAATTGCGGGATTCCTTGAAAACTATGAATTCAGAAACTCTTTAACGGCTTTAATGAACCTGGCTCGTTTCGGAAACCAGTATCTTCAGACTGAAGAGCCTTGGAAGACCATCAAAGACAATCCTGAAAAAGCGGCAAACTCTCTATTTGTTGGTGCTCAGATTGCCGTTGCTTTGGCGCAGCTGTGTGAACCATTCATGCCGTTCAGTTCAGAGAAATTACTGAATATGTTTAACGTTCAAAAAGCAAAATGGAGCGATGTTGAGACAAAATCTGTTTTGATCGAAACCGGACATCAAATAAATGCTTCCTCGCTTCTGTTCTCTAAAATCGAAGACGATGTCATTGAAGCGCAGATCCAGAAACTGGAAAATACCAAGCAAAACAATAAAAAAACAAACCCTAACGCCAATCCTATGAAAGAAGAGATCACCTTTGATGATTTTACAAAGATCGACCTGAGAACGGCCACTATTTTAGAGGCTGAAAAGGTAGAAAAAGCCGACAAATTACTGAAACTGACGGTTGATACAGGTGTTGACGTAAGAACGGTTGTTTCCGGAATCGCGGAAAGCTTTACCCCGGAAGAAGTAATCGGAAAGCAGGTGATGATTTTACTGAATCTTGCTCCAAGAAAAATCAGGGGAATCGAATCTCAGGGAATGTTGCTGCTGACCACCAAACCGGACGGGAAACTGTCTTTCGTAACACCGGATGACAGCAATGTGGAAAACGGTATTGAGATCGGGTAATTTTTCAATAATTATATTATAAAAATGGGCATAGATTGCCCATTTTTTTATCTGCTATGGTACAGAAAAAAGTTTTACAGAAGCTTACCGATCCAGAACTCGAGCGGTACTTACGGGAAGACAACCGGTTCACGCCGGAGGCGATTAAGCTGGCCGCTGAAATTCTTAAAGAAAGAGGCCGGATTTTTACGGATGATGAAAAATTCCGTATCCGGGAGCTTATCAGGACAAAAAATGAAGAGGAAGAGCGTAGAAGACTGGAGCAGGAAGAATTGCAGAAAGACCACATTACTGAGGATCCTGAAGCCATCCGGCTGCACTCCAGAGAACTGATTATGCTTTTCGGCTTATGTTTCGGGTTTTTCTCCGGTGCGGTTCTTCTCAGCCTGAATCTCTTTAAGCTGAAAAAGTACAGGGAAGGTGCCGGCATTATTTTTCTGGGTATTGCGTATTCCATCATCCAGTATTTCGGAATCCAATTCATGTATGAAACAAAAACCACCACAAAAACAACAGTTTTCAATAAAAGTCCCGAATTGTTATTTGCCGTTACGGGGTTTTTGCTGCTTTATCTGCTATGGATAGAAACCATAAAGAAGCTTCCTTACCGTAAGAATTCATTATTAGTCCCGGCTATCATCGGATTGTTATCCGTTTTTTTCAGTTACATGAATTATTACGGGTACTCCCCATCTTATCTCTTCGTTATTTTGGCCAGATAAGAATCCTCTTGCTGCAAAACTTTTTCAATTTTAAACCCATTATTCTCAGCCGCATTTTTTAAAGTATTGAAATCGAGATACAGCCATTTGATCGGGTCTTCGGATTCGCCTTTATAGTGGACGATGTAGTCCAGCTCACCATAATACCCTTCCGCCGGAATATAAACGCCACCATCTTCGTCGGCATCAAACATATACAGGATATCGGTGCTGTCGATTAAAATCTGTCCTTTGGGATTCAGTAAAGAATATAATTTTTTCAGGTAAATATCGATCACGTGAAGGCTCTGGAAAATTCCCGTTCCGTTCATTAACAAAAGGATGGTGTCAAAAGTTTCTCCCGAATAATACAGCATATTTTCGGCGACCGCTTTCTTTACGCCTCTCAATGTACAGACTTCGATGGATTTCGGAGAAATATCCAGTGCCGTGACGTCCAGATTCCTCTCATCCTGAAGATACAAAGCATGGGAACCGGCGCCTGCTCCGATATCCAGGACTTTTCCTTCAGCCATCTTCAGGGCTTTCTGCTCAATTTTATTCATGTGGCTAAAATCCCTGAAAAGGTAATTTACCGGGAGCTCATCCAACTCGGAAATGGAAGTTTCAGTCTGCAGGTCCTCGGGATTTTCGTTGTGGTAATAGTCCCGGATGGCCTTGCCCATTAGATCTTTCATAGGTTTTATTTATGGGTGCAAAGATAAAGGTTGAATTTTTATGAAAGGCCATTTTACCTGATTAATCTATCCTTAATCAATTCTTTTATTTAACCCGCTTTGACCACCTGACATTTCCGTAATGACTAAGGTTCTCAAAAATCACCTGATTCCTAGCCCCGATAGAAACGGCATCCTTTTTTGTTGCAGATGGAGCAAAGCGGAGGCCGTAACAAAAAAGATACAGTGGATAGCGGGAAACAGCTCCTGATAATTATGGGTAATTGATGACGAATAATGAATAATAGGCAAAATTATATTGTTACAAACGCAAAGCCCCACTTTATAATGTAAGATGGAGCTTTGCTGAATGAAAAACAAGGTTTCTTTATAATGCAGGTCCTGCCGCATCTTTTATTTCTTCCGATAATTTTTTTCTTTCCATCAGCCGTCTTCGGGCAATCACGGATTTTCCGCTCAGCAGCCTTACAAACCTGCCCGTAATAAAACGTTCCCTGCCGAAATGATGGGTAAGCACATATCCCAGAATCCCGAAACCGGCGACAACAATGTATCCGAAGATCTTTTTATTGGCGGCGATAATCGCATTCAGCTGGATGGTTTTCAGGTTGGCGGCTATATTCTGGGAAGTTGCCGTCATGCCGTCCATGTATACTGCAAGATTCCCTAAACTCACGATCTGGAACTGATATTGAAACCATGAGAACAGGGCCGAAAACAATCCGATCGTCAGAAAGGTTCTCCAAACCAAAGCCAGGCCGATGGCCGCGAGCATATCGTCCAGCTCCAGCTTATCCAGGGTGTAAAACCAGACCGAGATAAACAGGGCCGTCATGCCGTATCCTTTTAAGAACAACGGCAGGTACCAGTTGTCGTAACTGAATTCCAGCACCATCGAAAAATACATGATGACCGAATAGCCCAGCATGGCCGCAAATCCGGAAAAGATATACATCTTCAAGGGCTTTTCTTTTTTGAACCAGAAGACAGCAATGGTTCCGGCCAGCAGAATCCCGGGGATCATCAGCAGGTTCAGCCGGGCGTTGGTCAGCTGATCATACCCGAGAACACCCACCGCAAAAATATTCTGAAGCGATGCCGTTGCCATGAACATCCCCAGGCAGAGCAGCATAAACAGGCCGTGCAGCACATTGTTCCTGGAAAAGATCTTAAAAGAGAGATACGGCCTTTTCAAATGCGTCTGCCGAATCACCAAAAGGGCAAAGCTTACAAAGGCGGCAATACCTGCATTGATGATTTTTGTTGAATTCAGCCAGTCCTGCTGTTTCCCGAAGGCGAATACATAGGCCGAAAACATAAACGTTGATACAAAGAGCAGGATGCTGAGCCAGTCGATGTAATGCAACGGAACTTTCAGTGCGAAATATTGGTTGTGCATAAAAATCCACTGCATCAATGCCATAACCAGACATAAAACCGACACGATCATAAAAAACTGCTGCCAGTTGTACAGAACGGAAACCTCTACAGCCCAATAGCCTGCAAGCTGGTTGATAACAAGGACAAAACCGTAAAATACCCCGTAGAACATCCCCCGGTTACCGATCATGGCCATCACCGGCAAAAATAATTCGATGGAGACAATCATTTTACAAAAGCCGATCAGCAGTGCACTCGCGATGATCACCGAAGGTTCCGTGGTCGTCGCATTGATGTAATTCAGGAGACCGAGCAAAACCATGACCAGCGTGATCTTATCCCGTACTTTAAACCGCATTTTCAGCCTCAAAACAATGGGCATCGCGGCTCCCATCCCGATCGTCGTGGCGTAATTCGCCCAGATATAATATTCCGAAAGTGCACCGGTACCGCCCACCATATAGCTGATGTTCCCCGTATACACACCGCCCAGCGGCATCACCACCGCCATCAGGAGGACGATAAGTAAAAGCTGGACGGGTTTCGGTACCCAATCGTGGTATAATCCTTTGTTGTACATGATATTTTTGTTGTGAATAGTCAATGGTGAATGGTGAATTTAAAATTGACTATTCACCATTGACTATTGACTATTTGTTAATATTTACGTTAATGTTCATCCCCGCGCTCAGCTTGCCTATGTCTTCTTTTTTATTGGCAGCGGTAAATTCGATACGCACCGGGATCCGTTGCTGGACTTTGATAAAGTTTCCGGTAGAATTGTCTGTCGGAACGCTTGAATACCGCGAACCGGTAGCGGCAGAAATAGCGGTTACTACGCCCTCAAACTGCTTTCCGCCCAAAGCATCGGCCGTCATCATCATTTTCTCACCGATTTTCACATTCGGCATCTGGCTTTCCAGGAAGTTGGCCGTTACCCATTTCTGTCCGTTCAGGACGATGGTCGCTACCTGTTGTCCCGGCTGGATCAGCTGTCCTTCGGAAATCGTTCTTCTTCCCATCACCCCGTCATAAGGCGCGGTGATGACAGTATAAGAAAGGTTGATCTTCGTCATATCCAGGGCAGATTTTGTTCTTTTGATCTCCGCATCGATGATTCCGAACTTACTTTTCACCTCTGTGGTAGAAAGGCTGGCGGATCTTTTTTGGTTGACTAAAGTTTCATAAGCCGCTTTTTGTGCATCATATTCGGTTTTCACCTGATCATACTGCTGCCGGGTTACCGCTTCGGAGGCTAATAAATTTTTGTACCGGTTTAAATTCTGTTCGGCATTCCAGAGACGGGCTTTGGCACCGGCCATATTGGATTCCATCACACTCACGTTGTTGGAAACGGTGTTTACGGATGAATTGGTCGCCGCACGCTGGGCCAGGGCGTTCTGGTAAGCCGCTTCCGCCTGTCCGATCTGCGTCAGAATCTCACGGTCGTCGAGGACAACCAGGGTATCGCCTTTTTTTACCTTCTGGTGTTCGATAAATTTAATTTCTTTAATATAAGCCGAAACCCTCGTGTTGATCGGGTTGATGAATTCCTCCACCTGGGCTGCTTCCGTATAGGTTTTGTCGCCGATGTGGAAATATTGGGCTATCAGCCAGTACAGGCCGAAACCGATCAAGGCAAAAACGACGATGTTGGAAACGGCTGCTTTTATTTTATTTTTCTTTCTTTCTTTTTTGTTGGCCGCAGCACCGGTTTTAGCGGGAGCCTGCGGTGTAGGCTGGGTATTCTGTTCCTTGTTTTCCATTGTTTTGAGTTTTAAATTATAGGGTTCCGGTAGATTTTAAAAGATTGTAATACTGGTAGAGTACGTTGATTTCCGCATTGGCATAATCGAGCTCAGACTGAAGCTTCTGGTTCTGGGCATCGGTCATTTCCGCTTGTACGGCCAGCTGGTTCAGGTACTTGGCTTCGGTAATTTTATAGTTTTCTTCCGCCAGTTTTTTAGCATCATTCAGAATTTCAGCCTGCTGGATGGCTTCCTGGTATTTTACATAAGCTGCATTCACAGCCATATCCACATTTTGTTGGGTCAGCGTCAGGGCATCACCGGCCTGGTTTTTCTGAATTTCTCCGAGCTTCACCCTTTCTTTCGTCTTATACAAATTGTCGATGTTATAGCTGATGGAAATCCCGGTCTGCCATCCTCCGGAATACATATCCAGCACCGGATTTCTCGTGGTGATGGGCCGCTGGACCGAGTATCCTCCGAAACCTGCTACGGTAGGCATTTTATCTGTCTTAATGATGTCGATGTTCTTATCGGCAACTTCAATATTGGTTTTTGCTGATTTTAACAACGGGTTGCTTTCACGGGCTAGGTTCATATAGTACAGCATTCCGATTCCTGCTTCTTTGATGTCGAGGCTTTCTACGGGAATAATCTCGGTATCTTCCGGCAATCCCAGCGCGAGGTTTAAATTGTAATTGAGGATCTTTCTGTTATTGACCAAGGTTAAAATTCCCTGGTCCAGGTTTTTGATGGCCAGTTCACCCCGGATCACTTCATTCCGCGTCACCATTCCCTGCTGATAGAATTTCTGAATGTTTTTCAGCCGTTCCTGCGCGAGCTTTTTATTGTTCTGAAAAACTTCCTGCTGGTTCAGGATTTTATAGACATCCAGGTAGTTGGAAATCACCAAAAATTTCACATCCTGTTTGTTCTTTTCCAGGTCCAGCTCCGAAAGCTGCTCACGAAGTCCGGCCAATTCGATGGACCGGTTGACCAACCCGCCTTTAAAGATCAGCTGGGTAGCCTGAACTGCATAGGAACTTCCGTAATGCGGCATCGGGATGTTGATAGAATTGGAAAAATCTTTGTCAATGGCTACGGCATCACCCAGATAAAACTGACTGGTCGAAGCGGTGATCGTAGGAAGCTTCTGAAGCTTTACAATGTTTTTGCTTTGTCTGGCAATGTCGATATTCTGTGCCGAAACTTTTAATTGCTGATGATTCTGTACGGCGAGTTCGGCTGCCTCACCGGCGGTCATCTGTTTTATTTCCTGTGCAAAAAACAGCGCAGGAAATAAGGCTATCGCGAGGGATAGCGCTGTTTTTATGTTCTTAACCATTTTACCTTGTTTTACGGATACAAAGGTAGGGCAGCAAGAAGCTCAAACAAATGTTTAAGAATTGGAAAAAGATGTTCAAATGTAAGATTTCAGTTTTCGAACTGTTTCCGGTAATCCGAGGGGCTTTCGCCGAGATGCTTTTTGAAAAAATGGGAAAACGAATACTGATCGCTGAACCCGAGTATCGAAGAAATCTCCGAAACAGGCTTATTTGAGGAATTCAGCAGTACTTTGGCCTCGTTCATGACAATCAGGGCAATTACCTGACTGGCAGATTTTCCCGTGATGTCCTTTACGACCGCTGACAGATGTCTGGTTGTCATCGACTGCCGTTGTGCATAAAACTCCAGGCCGCGTTCGTTCTGGTGGTATTTGGCCAGGTCATTGAGGAAAATAAAAACGATTTCCTCCTGTCTGGACATCTGGCTCATGGAATTGCTGTCCTCTTTGGAAATAATGCCGGCCATCTGATAGCAGAAGACGGAAAACAGATGCTCCACCATCTCTTTTTTATACGTCATTTCCGTCTCCGAATTCAGGATGTATTTCAGGAAATTGACGCTTTTCCAGACCACTTCCATTTCATCAGGCTCAAAAGGCACCCCGATGTTCATCTGCTGCCTGAAGTAGCGGTAGGTAATGAGCCGGTTGAATTTCAGCGATAAAGCGGAAATAAACTCCCTTTTGTAGGAGACCATTCTCGACTGGAAATCGTCGCTAACGGAAATCATTTCGTATACCGTCTGCGGATCGGTGACCATAAACATATTGGCGGAAAGCTCCAGGTCCCGGAAATGCTGCTTGAGTTTGATGGTTCCGGTTTTTACAAAAATAAATGCCGGATTATCAGGCCGGAATGGCTTATCGACCGCAATACGTTCGAAAATATTGTGTTGCGTAAAAATCTCAACGCCGAATTTTTCCAGGACAGACATAAGACAAATGTAAGCAATATGCCCGCCGATTGCAAAAATTTATTATTTTAGTATTTTCCAAATGACCGATATGAGAAAGATCGATTTACTGTTTGCAGAATACGCCGAAAGCCACAGGAATGCCACCAACAAGCTGATCCACTGGATCTGTGTACCGCTGATTTTCTGGACGATCCTCGGGTTTATTTCCATCATTCCGTCAAAGGCCGTCGGTTTCCGGTACATCGGCGAAATCAGTTATGTAAGCTTTATTGCCATCGGGCTGGTTACTATTTTTTACATGAGGCTTTCTGTACTGATCAGCCTTATTATGTTCTTCGTCATGATTTTAATGGAGAGCTTTGCTTACGGAATCAATATCCGTTTCAAAGGAGATTCCTGGATGGTGTACCTTTCGGTTTTCATTGCCACCTGGATTTTACAGTTTGTCGGTCACAAGATCGAAGGCAAGAAGCCCTCTTTCCTTAAAGACCTGCAGTTCCTTCTGGTCGGGCCGATCTGGCTGCTGAGCTTTATTCTGAAGAAACTGGGGATCAGATATTAGTAATGAGTAATGAGTAATGAGTAATGAGTAATAAAAGTTAATGCATTAATTTAGCTTTTAATTTAATCTTGGAATTTTTTATTTTTTTATTTGAAGCGGCTTGTTTTTCTTAAAATTAAGCATCATGTTGGTCATAAAATTTGTCTGCCATTACGGTTTCAATTAAAATTATTTCAAATGTGTAATACTTCCGTTTTCTTCTACTCTGTATCACTCTTCCAAAGCATAAACGGCAAAACTCGCCAGCCAGTGGTCGCCGCCGTAGTTTCCCTGGAAAAGCAAGGGCAGACCGTTGTTTAAAAACCGGACCGCTGTTTTTTCAAATTCTTTTTTCAAGGGATGGTTTGCGGGAAGTGATTTGGCAATGCCTTTCATGCACCACGCCCGGGTAAAGGACAGCCCCACAAGATGGACCGTCTGATAATCCGACAGATCGCTTACCACCGGGATTTTTTCAATATTTTCAAGGCTTCTTTTTTCGTAAAACTGATTCAGCCATACGACGAATTCTTTCTGCGGCAGCACCCGCCGCATCAGGTCGGCAATCTCCAGGCTCGGCGAAAAGAAATCCGATCCGTCCGGCTCCAGGTAAGCAGGCGTTTTGGTATTATTCAGATAAAAATACCTGGCTTTTTCAACCAATTGTTTTTCAAAATCCTTATCCCCTGTAGCCCGTGCCCAGTCCAGTGCAAAAACCATGGCGAAGGCCGTGTTCGGATGAACGCCCGTCCGGTTGGGATAGGTCTGTTTCGGTAAAAAGGTTTTCCAGGAACTCAGGATTTTGTCAGTCAACGGCTTCAGGTTCTGATGCCAGACTTTAGCCTTAGGATCATTCCAGGTCGCCAGCTCTTCATCCAGCTTTAAGAGCCAGGCCCACCCATAGGTCCTTTCAAAAGTTCCGGTTAACTGATATTTGGTGAAATAATCGGCCTCGGTCTGCAGGTTTTCTTTTTTAAAGGAATTATCAAGGATTGCTTCAATGTCTTTCGCCACGGACAAATTGGGTTTCGTCTTCAGCAGACGCACCAGCATCCAGTGCCCGTGAACCGAACTGTGCCAGTCGAAACAGCCATAAAAACTGGGATGCAGGTCTTTCGGGCTTAAAGAAACCTCGTTGGCCGTATTGATGATATGTGCGGTCTTGTTAGGATATTCCTGATTGATGCAGTGCAACGGCTTTTCGGATAATTTAACAGCCATCTCATCGGTAAGTTTGGGAATTTCCTGGGCGAACATCAGAAACGGGGAAAACACAAACGCTAGAAGACATTTTTTCATGTTTTAAAAATATAAAATTATTGTCAACTTTACGCTCACATAAAAGAATATTAATCACTTGTAAAAGTTTACTCCGTAAGAGTTGTTCAAGCATAATTTTTGATGTAACTGATGAAAACTTTTATTCATGAAAAAATTACTTCTGTGCTTCTGTTTTTTGACCCTGATCCATTGCAGGAAAAACGAATCCCAATCCTTTGATGCCGCCAACCTGGTCGATGTGGTCGAGGAAGATAAAATAATGTCTGCAAAACCACAAAATGCTGAGATACCACCACCTCCTCCACGAGAAGAAGAGCCTCTCCATGCTGTTGCAGACAATTCCGATTCTGATCAAAACCATCCTGTAAATAACCAAACGGTTTCAAAAAAGATCATTAAGAATGGGGATATGAAAATCCAGGTGGGTGACGTTCAAAAAACCAGGGAACAAATAAATACCATTCTCAAAAGTAACAAAGCATACCTCCAGAAAGAAGAGTTCCGGAATACGGATGTTGATGAAAACCTGGATCTGACCATCCGGGTTCCGCACCAAAATTTCGATGCCCTGATCAATTCATTTTCAAACGGCATCGGCTCCGTTCTGTCCAAAAACATATCGTCTGATGATGTCACGGAGGAGTACACCGATGTTTCGATCAAGCTTGCCAACAAGAAAATTTATCTTGAAAAATACAGGGAAATGCTGAAAAGCGCCAAAACAACAAAGGACATGCTGGAAATCCAGGAAAACATCCGCGCTTTGGAAGACGAAATCGATGTATCGGAAGGCCGTCTCCGTTTTATCGACGACCGGGTAAACT
This sequence comes from uncultured Chryseobacterium sp., assembly GCA_913777465.1. Classification (GTDB taxonomy): domain Bacteria; phylum Bacteroidota; class Bacteroidia; order Flavobacteriales; family Weeksellaceae; genus Chryseobacterium. The sequence goes on along the minus strand of CAJYRQ010000007.1, from coordinate 1,271 downwards.
ACAGCACCCTCAACCTGAGCCTGTATAAAGAAAAAGTGAGAAGCTCAGCGACATCACGAATCGGTTTCGGAAACCGGTTCGGCGATTCCTTAACGGAAGGCTGGAACAGTTTCGTCGAATTCTTTTTGGGCATTATTTCGTTGTGGCCATTCTTCCTGCTGGTTCCGGTAATGGTGTTCCTTTGGAGGAAATGGAGGAACAGGAGAAAGAAATAACTTATAAAAGGGCTGGAAGAAGGATGCCGGATGACGCAGGCTTTTCTCGCAGTTTTTGCAGATATTTTTGAACAATTAATTATCATATGTATTGCTCATTGTCAGGATGAAATCTGAACGTTCGCTTTATCATTAAAAACAGAAATCCTTTATTCCGCTTTTTGGCAGTAAACTTATACGGGTTGTTATAAGAACCGTCCATCTGCTCCAGCATCGTTTCCCCGAATGGTAAATTTAGGAAAAATTGGGTTACATTGCCCTGGAATTGGTGACGAATGTTGCGGTACTAAAACCCTATTTTTTTTAAATAAGTCTTGTTTTTACCCTTATCACTAAATCTGATACCGAGGAATGATCTTCAACCATTTGCATATATTTTTTTCGACTAAAACAAACACGAGTAAAGAATCCTTACTCGTGTTGTTAATAATTCATTTTTAATGATTGTTAAAATTCAATGAGTTAATTATTTAAAATCTATCATCACTAAATTTTGATACATTACCAAAGAGCCGGAAATTAGGAAGTTGACACTAACGTAAAATCTTCTATTTCCCAATAATTATCATGCAATCTTAGTTTAAATACAGCATTTCTACCGTAATAATCTTTTTTTATCCGATGGTCAACAAAAACTAATGCTCTTTTTTTAGAAGGATCAAATACAATCTCTGAAAAATAGACAACACCTATCTCACATTCATTTGTATGTTTATCATACTCTGCCAGATCCAGGACTTTTGCCGTACACAAATTAAATTGATTTGCTTTTATAGAACTTCTTGTACTTAATTTTTTAATAATATCTGTATTACTGGAAAATTCTTTTAAAAGCTCCTTCCTACTTTTTATTTCATTTATATGAGCTTCGGGATGACCTGTAATAAAGTTTTTACTACTTGTAGCAAAATATGTATTTTTACTTTTAGTAGAATCTATATACAAATTGCAAAATTTTTCAGGATGATTAAAAATTTCGTTGTGCGCTTTTGTCTTCTCTTCGATATATAAATCCTCATTATGAACTCTTAAACTATCAAAATATCTTTTTTCACC
>CAJYRQ010000006.1 GCA_913777465.1 uncultured Chryseobacterium sp. | reverse complement strand
GATTTCCACGGATAATAGCGGGCTTTTAAGTCCTCAGCCACCGGATCAGCATTCGTTTATATAGTAAAGCATAAGTTCAACACCCCGCTTTGTCATCCCCGCAGGGGATCTAAGCATAGTATTAGAGATAAGCTTGGAAAGATTAGGGTTCAGGTTCCATAGACTCATAGGTTAAATCTTTTTGACTTTATTCCTATTAAAAAGCTTAACAAAGTTATCTTATATAGTAAGCTTAAAATTCGTTTTTAGTAAATTTTTAAACAAAAAATAAGATATGGTATCTAAATATGTTTCCTTTATACATTAAGGTTTAATTTTTGTAACCGCTAAAGAGCGGCACAAGCCTTTAATCCCAAAATCACTTAAATAAATAATATATGATTCCTAAGAAAATACATTATTGCTGGTTCGGAGGCCATGCAAAACACGAACTTGCAGAACACTGCATCGCATCATGGAAAAAAATCCATCCGGATTACGAACTGGTGGAATGGAATGAAGACAATGCGCCTCTTGACGACAATAATTATGTAAAAGAAGCATTTGCCCAGAAAAAATGGGCTTTCGTATCCGATTATGTACGATCCAAAGTGATGTACGACCACGGCGGCATTTATATGGATACCGATATGGAACTGAAGATGCCACTGGATGAATTCCTGGATGAAAAGGCTGTCTGCGGCTTTGAAGTGAAAGGCGTTCCGTATTCCGCATTCTGGATGGCTGAGCCTAAGCATAAGCTTGCAGCGGATTTCGTAGCCTATTATGACACTCAGGACGGTTTCGAGGAACGTATCAATACCGATATCTTTTCGGAAATGTTGGAAAAGGAATATGGAGCAGACCGTTACAGCGATACGATACAGAAGCTTAAACATGATGTCACCCTTTATCCTTCGGTTTATTTCTCACAGGATTTGCCGAAAAATTATGTGAGCCATCACTTTAACGGCTCATGGTTCGGAGGCGATGAGGAAAATACACATAAAAAAATGGTAAATACCTACGGGCTTCTTGAGCGGCTGATCAATCAGCCCGATGCAGCAAAATCCATTGAAAGCATCATCAATAAGCATAAAATTATCGACGTTAATAAAGTGCTGGAACTTTTTCCTGAAGAAAGCATCCGTGCTTATCTCGAAACTGCCGAAGCCAGCCATGTCGGGGAATAGATGTACTGCACCTGAAAGAACAGAAACGACTTGGAAACCAAAGCAGAAATCGGGTGAACAGAACGAAGAAGGAAGCTGGAAGGAAGAGGTTTTCCTTTTGGGCTTATGATTAAAGGCTTTGAATACCGAAATTTCTTAAAGTTATAGTAAAAATAAACTCCGGAGCTTTCCGCTCCGGAGTTTTATATTTAAGATCTTCCGGTTAAAACCAGATCCGTTACATCAGAAATCTGTAGTTACCGGAATTTCTTCCGGAAGCAATACGCCGGATAGCTCATGCCGGAACTCATTAAGTGCCATCAGGCTTTCATAATGCACCTCCCGCTGCAGGTTTTTCGGATCCGGAATATCCCACAATCCGCTGTGGTGCCAGTGGTCAGGGAAATCCCAGTCGGGACGGTCGAGAATCGGGTAGATGCAGCATCCGTACAATGGGATTCCGTTTTTAATCATCGAGATACATTCCCGGCCGATCATTTTCAGCCAGGCATACCGGTGATCTCCGTGAATGCTGGTTTCGGAGATCACCATTGGCCTTCCATACCGCAGATAGACCTCGCCAACCAGGGTGCTGAGGTCTTTCCAGAGAGGATTCGGCGGATCGGCATCCCAGGGAATAAACCGGTGATCATGGATTGTCCACTGGTTGTTGAAATAGAAATTCAGTCCGATGAGGTCCAGGTATTCCGGTTTACCCCTCAGTTCAGGGCATATTTTTCCGGTCAGCATATCGAGTACCTGAAACTGTTCCTGATGTTTTTCATTGGCTTCCAGGACCAGTACCGGATCGGAAAGGTCGGCTGCAGAAATATGGATCAGCGGTTCGGTAGGCATAATCTGTACCGACGGATCGGCTTCTTTCATCATTTCGATGCCTTCGATGTAGGCTTTCATCAGCATATACTTCACTTCCCAGCCCTGCCTTTGGGTATACGGGCTGGTGCCTTTTACTTCGCCGCCCAGCCAGGAAAGGAAACTTACTTCATTAATCGGGGTTATGATGAGTTCACCTTCCGGCACCAGGCTCCGGTATTTTTTAACAAAGGCACGGCACAGATGGGAAAAACGCCGGGCAAACATAGGATGCAGCGGGGTAAGGTCGTCCGGAAACCCGAAATGGCAGATGTCCCAGACCACCTGGATCCCGTGTACCTGTGCATGGATAATAATTTCCTCCACCTGGCTCCAGTCGTATTCATAAGGTCTTTTTTCCACAAAGCTCCAGCGGATACCTTCCCTTATGGTCGCGATGTCTACCTCGCGGAGATTCTGATAGTCTTCGTTGATCAGCCGGTCATGTCCGGTCAGTTCAGTGAGATCCACTCTTTCCCCAAAGGCATTCTGATGGTCTGCACATTCAAAGCCTGCCATCAGGAAACTGCGGAACGGATTTACCGGATCAAACGGACTGGATGTGTACTTCATGCTCAGTTTCTTTTACAATTTTACGGAACAGTGCCAGCGACTGGGCCACCACCTGATCCATATTGTAGTATTTATAGGTTCCGAGGCGTCCGGTGAAATACACATCCGGTGTTTCTTCCGCCAGCTTTTTGTACCGGTTGTAGATCTCTTGGTTTTCTTTTCTCGGAATCGGGTAGTACGGGTCGCCTTCACTGGTCGGATATTCGTAAATGATGGCCGTTTTGTGGTGAACCTGGCCCGTCAGATGTTTAAACTCCGTAATCCTTGTGTACAGATTAGAGGTCGGATAATTTACCGTTCCGGTATCCTGATACTGGTTCTGATCCAGGGTTTCAAAACGGAAATTGATGGAGCGGTAGGGCAGTTTCCCGAACCGGAAATCGAAATAGCCGTCGATCGGTCCGGTGTAGATGAGCTTCCTGTGCGGGATCAGATCCACAATATCCCTGAAATTGGTATTCAGCATGATGTGGATGTTCGGATGGGAAAGCATCTTTTTAAACATTTCGGTATAGCCGTTCCTGGGCATGGCCTGGAAGGTATCGGTAAAATACCGGTCGTCGCTGTTGGTACGCGTCGGTACCCTTGCCGTTACCGAGGCATCCAGCTCCGAAGGGTCAAGGTCCCACTGTTTCCGGGTATAGCCCCGGAAGAATTTTTCATACAGTTCTTTTCCGACGGCATTGATAACGACATCTTCGGAAGTAAGGACGGGTTTACGGGCTTCCGCTTTTGAAGCGAGGAAATCCACCACTTCATCCGAGGTCAGGTTTTTATTGTACAGTTTGTTGATGGTCGTCAGGTTAATGGGAATCGGTACCAGCTGCCCGTCTACACTTCCCAGAACCCGGTGTTCGTATGGCCTCCAGTCTGTAAATTTCGAGAGGTAGCGGAAAACTTCTTCGGAATTCGTATGGAAAATATGCGGGCCGTACTGATGGATGAGTATTCCGTCTTCGTTATAGTAGTCGTAAGCATTGCCGCCGATATGATTGCGTTTGTCAACGATCAGCACTTTTTTCCCCTGGCTTGCCAGTCGTTCGGCGAGTACGGATCCTGCAAATCCGCATCCGGTAATCAGGTAATCATACATAAATTCCATTGGTTGTTTTAACGGTTTCTATAAGAAGGCTCATTTTCTGAAAGGTATTGTCCCAGGAATCGTCCGCCAGGAATTCGTCCACTTTCGTGAGCCAGTCTTTACGGGAGTCTTTTTGGAGTTCCTGTTCTCCGAAGGCAATAAACGTATCGGCGTTGTCTGCAATATACACCAGGTTTTCTTCACCATAAGGCCTTACCACATCCTTGATCGGGGTGGAAATCACAGGAAGCCCTGCCGAAAGGTATTCCGGGGTTTTGGTTGGGCTGATGAATTCCGTGGATTCGTTGATGGCAAACAGAACCAGGGCAATATCCCAATGGCTGATGTACCGGGGAAGCTCATCATATTTCTTAGGCCCCAGATAATGGATGTTATCCGCTTGCGGCAGCTCTGCCGGATCGATTTTTACCACCGGACCGATGATTACAAAATGCCATTCGGGTTTGCGGACAGAAACTTCTCTTAAGAGCTCAATATCGAACCTTTCATCAATCACCCCGAAAAATCCGAACCTCGGATGGGGAATATGGCTTTGGTCGGGACAGTCGGCCGTCTTTCTGCGTGCTTTCTGGAAATGGTCTTTATCGATACTGCTCGGAAAGGGATGAATGTTGTGGTGGCGGTCCTTTTTAGCCTGAAACAGCGTATGCCCGCCGGTAAATACCACATCGGCTCTTTTGAACAGGGCTTCCTCCAGCTCCAGCAGCTGCGGAGGCGCAAAGCGGAATGCCGATAGCTCGTCCATCGAATCATAGATGGTCACTTTAGGCTTCAGATGGGCTGTATATTCCAGGGCCATCGGGGTATAATACCAGCACAGGTAATCCTCGATCTGCTGGTCTTTAAGAAACCGGTCGATGATCCGGGCCATCCGTCCTTTATAATCATCATGGTGGTTTTCAATATGAATGACCACAATGGAAATGCCGTCCTGCCTGGTGATCTCATAGGAATCGGGTCCGGTATGGGGTTCTTCAAAGTAAAAGACGTTGTAGTTTTTAGCAAACCGGGTCAGCAGATGCTGAGGACGCTGAAATACGAAATTCCAACGTAAATGGCTGAAACATAAAATATTTTGCATAAGGTATTTAGATTAACACTTATAAAGCTAGGGTTAAAAAAAAGAGGAATATCATGACTGCCGTCATAAGCCGTTAGATATAATTGGGTTATCATAACCTGTATTTGTGGTATTTATTTCAGGGGTAAATACCGGAATCCCGGATAAAAGAATGCCCCCGCAGATTTTGCAGAAGCCGCAGATTTTTTATTATTAATTTTTAGGCGAAAAATCAATTTCATCCGACTGATTAAGTAGAGCTGTTTATAGAAAATAAGCATAAAAAATTTTGTAGGCGCTGACCGGTGTCATAAGATCTTTCCCGGTTAAGTTTTAAGTTTGATCAGACACGGACTCCGGAACTGCTGTAACAGATCAGCAATACCTTAAATTAACTGATAAGATGAACGAAAATTCCAGTTGTTATCGAATCTGAATAGGCAGGCCCGGGTTAGAAATAATCGCAAATAAAATATATATGAATCCATTAATCGGATACCACTGTTCTTTGGAAAGATTTACGCCGCAGGAACACCTCAGCAATGCAAAAATTGCACTGGCCCATGGATTTGAAGGAATTACCTGTTCCGACCATTTTTATCCGTGGAGTGAAAGGCAGGGTGCTTCCATTGCCTCCTGGCCGTGGCTCGGAAGTGCAATGAATGCCCTTGCGCTGCCGTTTGGGGTAGTGACTTCACCTACAGACCGTTGTAATCCCGTTATTATTGCCCAATATATTGCCACCCTGGCTTCCATGTACCCGGGACGTTTCTGGGCGGCTTTCGGAAGCGGGCAGCTGCTGAACGAGCACATCAGCAATCATCACTGGCCGGTAAAGAGCGAAAGGAATAAAAGACTGAAAGAGGCCATCACCATCATCAGAAGACTGCTGAAGGGAGACACCGTCACCTTTGAAGGTAAATTTTTCCAGGTGTACAATACCAAATTGTATACGCTACCTTCCGTTCAGCCTAAAATCCTGGTGGCGGCCTTATCCAGTGAGTCGGCGCATGAGCTGGCGGGATGTGCGGATGGGATTATTACCGTAATAAAACCGGTAGAAGACCAGAAGGAATTTATTTATGCCTACGAGCAGGGCGGGGGAAACAGGAACGAGCTGCATCTGCAGGCCATCATGTCGTATCATCCCGACCAGCAGCAGGCGGAGCATGAGGCCTGGTACAACTGGCGGCATGCCGTTCTCGGCGGAAACCTGCAGGCTGAAGTAAGGACGCCCGAGGATTTCGACAGCGCCGTGGAAAATATTACTGTAGCGCAGACCAATAAAATCATCCGTGCTTCCTCAGATCCGAGAGCACACCTGGAATGGCTGAAAGAGGACATCAGCTGCGGATTTTCCCAGATTTATATCCAGGACGTGTCGAATAATCAGGCGCAGACGATTGAGATGTACGGAAAATTACTGACTCAGATTTGAGATAACAGGGGGGAAGCAGGGAGCTGCAAGATGGGAATTTTATCAATAAAGACAAGGCTTTTTATTCGTTTTCTTATCTGAATAATTTTAAAGCTGAATTTAAGCTGGCTTTAAAATAAGGAAACAATCAGTTGTTGTCCCGGTTGTTCCTTTTCAGTTCCCTCTCCACCTCATCGATCTCCGGCAGGGGCAGGTCGTAATGTTCGGTGATGTACTGAAGAATGCTGTTATCGGTCTTGCCGTTTATTTTTCTGATAAAGAGCTGGTTGCCTGTGTTAAGGGATTGGATGAAATCGAGGATGTACCGGCTGTTGCTGAAACAGGTTTTGTCAATGTTCGCCCTTTTATCGTCATTCACAATGATGTCATTGAACTCGGTGTTCATCAGGACGGTCTGGAAAAAGGATTCTGCCGGGAGAAGCGTATGAAGGTAATAATCTTCAAAATCCATCACCCTCTTATTATTCGTCAGGAAAATGCAGGTGTCTTTGGTAAGCATAAACCATTTTTCCCCGATGTACGGGATAACGCCTTCCATAAATTCTCTCTTATAAACCAATGATGAAATTTTGTGGGTAAGTTCGGTAAAGTGGTTCTGGATCCGCCGCAAAGTATCGGGCCTGTAAAACTTCTGGTCGTAATAAAAAAGATAGTTTCTACCCTTATTTGCCGTAAGAAAATGCCGGATGATGCTCTGCGACCTGAGCGGATAATCTTCGCCGCTGAGATTGATGAAATAATCCCATTCACGGCTTACATTCAACAGGTATTCCATGGCATTAAGTTCCGCCTGGATCACACTGAAGCCGCCGGGAACGATATTCATGCTTTCCAAAAGATAGGCATTGGGGAACTGCAGCAGGTAGAGCTGGATCTCCTCCGTAAATTTCGCCCCGGCTTTCCGGTCGATGTGGATCAGGTAAAACTGGTCTCGGGTATAGATCTTTTCAAACATGGCCTTAAAGACGTTGGGTTTGTGATGGACCATAATGAAATAAGCAATCCGTATCTGCTTAGAAGAAGGGATTTCTGCCGGTTGAAGCCGGGTGCGCGGAGCGGTAGCATACGTTGGCATAAGGCTGGAATTTAGAATCATCCGCAGGATGCAGATAGATGGTTTGTGTGCGTAAGCTACGAATAAAATTTTGAAAATCAGTAAATTATAGATGGTTATTTGCATGTTTTTTCGTGTACCTTTGTCGGGTATTCATAAAACAGGTTTCTGCCTACGCTGTACTGATTTAATTTAAATTACATTTCAATCATTCAGTTTTGCTTTTTCAGCTGCCCAATTATTAATCTGATCTCGATAATGAAAGCCGGTTTAAAATCCCTTTTATTGAAGAGATGCTATTTCATTGCAGGCATTCAGGAGTTATATTTTTCAAATAAGCTGTTGAAGAGGTTAAGCAAAAGTAAAGCGTAAACGGATAGAGCATCCGGTTTATCATCTACACGATATTATACGATTCAGATTTCCGGAAACGGGTCTGTTTACAAATACCGGGCAACCGGGCAATTATGACCAGTTTTAAAAACTTACATTTAATCAATCCCATCATCCGTGCCGTTACGGAAGCAGGGTATTCAAAACCTACCGCATTGCAGTGCTTTACGGTACCTTATATTCTGGCAGGCCATGATGTGATTGCCTGTGCTGAGGCAGGATCCGGAAAAACAGCAGCCTTTGTAATGCCGATTCTCCAGGTGCTCCAGAAAAATACCCGGGAACATGCGAAAATAAGAGCTCTGATCCTCAGCCCCACTAAGGAAAATGTAATGCGGACTGAGCATAAATTAGGAATCTACAGCAAATACCTTCCGCTTTCACAGCTCTGCATTTTCGACGGTTTTTCGGCCGGCGGGCAGCTGTCTGCCTTAAGAAAGAGGGTAGACCTTTTGGTAGCCACTCCCGAAAGACTGCTGGAACTGGTCTCGAATCAGGCGGTTGATCTTTCTAAAATCGAAATCCTGGTGCTGGACGGCGCCGACCGTATGCTGGAAAAGAAGAGTGCCGATGAAGTGAAAAGCATCCTGAAACTCATCCCTAATAAGAGGCAGACCCTGTTTTTTTCAACAGGGATGACGGATAAAATCAGAAAATTTGCAGAAGCAGTTCTCCGGAAGCCCGTAGAAGATACGGCAGGCTATCATCATCCGGAAGAAACAGACAGGCGGCACGTTTCGTAAAAATAAAAGACTAAAGCAATACTAAGTGATCTCTACCGGGTAGGGAATAACCACTATATATTTAATTTTAACAACCATTACCATGCAACAAGGCACCGTAAAATTTTTCAATGAAGCCAAAGGTTTCGGATTCATCGCTCCGGCAGACGGAAGCAAAGACATTTTTGTACATTCTTCAGGACTGAGCACCCACTCGATCAGGGAAAACGATCAGGTGGTCTTCGACATACAGAAAGGCGAAAGAGGCTTAAATGCCATCAATGTAAAGCCGGCATAGTCCGGTTTCGTTACAAACCTACATAACATTCCCATCAATATGAGCGAGACCTCATATTAATTCATATCATTTCAGTTGACCAACTTTATTGTTAGGGAATAAGAAATAAGCAGTTGCTTATTATTTTGTTATGTTCACCGGCCTCCCGCTTATGCGGGAGGTTTTTTCAGAATAGGGGCAGTAAATGGATTGCCATATTCAATAATAATGATAAATTCGTTAAAAAATAAAATGGTAATCATCAATAATTTCGAGGAGTACAAAAAGCTGGAGGGTACAATGGCCGGAACTTCATCATGGCATCTTATCGATCAGCAGCAGATCAACCGTTTTGCAGACGCCACGCTGGACCATCAGTGGATTCATGTGGACGAAAAAAAGGCAAGAGAGGAGGGCCCGTATCAGTCGACAATAGCCCATGGTTACCTGACACTTTCCCTGATTCCCTATCTGTGGAAGCAGATCGCCGAAGTACGGAATGTAAAAATGGAAATCAATTACGGGATTGAAAATTTCAGGTTCGGTGTTCCGGTGAAGGTGAACGACAAGGTCTGCCTGCAGGCCATGATAAAATCCGTAAACAACCTGAAAGGAACGGTAAAAGTAGTCGTAGAGGCCAGGCTTCTGATTCAGGATCAGATTAAACCGGCTTACACGGGCGATGTGATCTTTCTTTACCACTTTTAGCCGGCCGTAAAATTTACCGATTTACTTTAAAGGCGATTCGGACCGGCTCTTTATAATGACGAATTGCCTGTCTTTAAACATTCAATCTAATTGATTTCTTTCATTAAATTAAACCAGGATCACTATGAAAATCTTCAGCGAAAGGCTCGAACTGAGTCCATTAACCGGTAATGATCATTCGTTTATTCTTGAATTGGTAAATGCTCCCGGCTGGCTGCAGTTTATCGGGGACCGGAACATCCGGACGGAAGACGATGCGAAGGCTTACATTCTGAAAATTAATGAAAATCCCCAGATCAGATATTGGAAAGTTACTCTCAGAAGTGAGCAGAAGCCCATTGGTATTATAACCTGGGTAAAAAGGGATTATCTGGAATACCCGGATATCGGGTTTGCTTTTTTACCGGATTTTGAAGGAAAAGGTTATGCTGCTGAAGCAACCCGGTCCATCATGTATTCCGTTCCTGAAATTTTGCAGGATGATAAGATTTTGGCGATTACTACCGAAAGAAATCATCGGTCTGTAAAATTACTGGAAAAACTGAAGTTTTGCTTTGACGGTGAAATTGAAACCGATGGCAAAATGCTTCTGCAATATTCGCTGGATCGCGATTCTCTACTTATAGGAAAGTGCATTGATGATTTCTACAGGATCTTCTCAAATGCCTCTCGTCAGCCCGAATTTGAAATGATTGATGAAATCTGTTCGCCATCGGCAAGTATTATTAAAAAATCAGTTGACGGTGCGGAAATTTATGACCTGACATCATTCATCGATCCCCGGAAAAAGATCCTGACCGACGGGACATTAACGGAATTCAGCGAATGGGAAACCGGCGAAGAGACCAGGGTAGTGGGAACCATTGCCCAGCGTTGCTCGAAATACCATAAAAAAGGCCTGCTTCACGGGAAATATTTTGAGGCGTCCGGCCATAAGATGTTTCAGCTGATGAAAGAGCAAGGCGTCTGGAAGATTGTGCATGTGATCTGGGAAGATGAGGTGTAGAGCATCAAGGTAATAGGCTGGGAGAGGGAAGCGGGGGAACGGAAGTTTTTGTTGGCTGACAGCGTTATAGCGTGTTTGAATTTTAACTCAGAAATCTCTGTTATCTGTAACGTGAGTTCGACCGTATTGAAATTATGTTCAGTCAATTATTTAATTCAAAAATAAAAATGAGGCTGACTCAATCAGGGTTTTGAATACCACTCTTCCTAGTAAAACAAATAAACGGTTCACGCTTCTGACAGGATTTTATCCTATCCTTTACCAAGCCGTCCCTTTGGAACTTTAAAACAATATAAATGCGTCCCTGATTGAAAAATAACCAAAGTTGGTTATTCAACATTAAATAAAAACTTTTCTGATAAAGTGATAACCTGCTCAGTTTGATGATCAAGATCTTTGTACTTAAGTCTAACATGAGAAACTTCCGGCATCCAGCTTCCCTTTTCCTGTCTCTTAATCCAGGTTCTATTTCGAGTTCACGTTATCTCCGGTAATCTTATATTCCTAACTTTTAAATCTTGATTACCTTTTGGATTTTTGCTTTTTCCTTGCTGGTAAAATAAATTAAATCCTGTGGAATTCACGGTATAGCATGGAAGCGTAAAGTTAATTTAACGGAATCTTTCTGGCTTGGTTCTTGAAAGCGTAAAAGATAAACTTACACATTATGAGCAACCGAATCGGAATTATTGCCGGAAGCCTGCGAAAGGCTTCATTCTCTAAAAAACTGGCTCAGGCCGTCGTTGATTTACAACCGGAAGGATTTGAATTTGAAATCCTCTCCATCGACAATCTCCCCATTTACAACCAGGATTTCGACGATTTCAATGAAGTACCCGAATCGTACAAGGAATTCAGAAACAAGCTGAAAGGCATCGAAGGTTTCATCTTCATTACCCCGGAATACAACCGCTCGATCCCCGGAGTTCTTAAAAACGCCGTTGATGTCGGGTCCAGACCATCCGGAGAAAGCGTATGGGACAGCAAGCCGGCAGCCGTTTTCAGCAGTTCGCCGGGCAACATTTCAGCTTTCGGAGCCAATCATCATTTAAGACAATGTTTCGTTTACCTGAACCTTCCTACCATGCAGCAGCCGGAAGTCTACATCGCCAACGTAGCAGAATGGTTCGATGACAACGGTAACATTAAGAGTGAAGACCACAAAAAATTCCTGAAGTCGGCGGTGGATACATACGCCGAGTGGTTTCATAAGCTAAAGGGAAACAAATGATTCATTTTAATTTCTGCCGGTCTGCAGATTGGCAGAAGTGAAAGTAATAAATTAAAAGGCTGCTCAACTTTTGGGCAGTCTTTTATTTCTACCTACTTTGTACAATTTAACCCGCGCATTTACCTCCACGAATTTACTTTATACCAGCTGAAATTTTCTTTCATATCTTTTATCCGGTCTTCCAGTGCCTGAATGCCCATCTTTAAATAGTTTTCTTTTTCAGACGTATTCAGCTGATGAATGATATCAAGTCCGGGATTGGGTTTTTCAACAGTGACCAACAGTTCAAGAATATCATTTTGTTGGAAAATGTAATACTCCCAATCTTTTTTTTCCAGAAGTTTTTTGTTGTTCATATTTTTATGGGTTTTCAGATCCTGCTTTTTATCAGCCAAATGCTTTCCAGAAAAACGATAAACCGCGCGGGCTGATATTCGCCACAGGAAAGCAGAGCGATGAGGTCTTCATTTTTGATATAGAAAACTTCCAGCCCTTCTTGGGATTCATATTTTCTAATAAAACTGTTCTTTATCCTAAAATTACTTTCTCCGACGATGGTACTGAAAATTTCAACCTTTATTTCTTTTTTTAAATCTTTCAGCGGGTTGTTATAAAAATCAGCTAATCTGATTTTTTGATGTTCAATTTCAAAGATTTCCCGGAGGCAGCTTTCCTGATCGCCGTCGAAGAGTTTTTGTCTGGTTATTTCGGTTTTTTTGATCATTGTTTGTTATTTTATCAAATATATCATAATCTGTTCCTATACATTTCATATATCTTTAAATTTTCTGACCATATCATTTTTGCTAAAAACATTACAATGTTTTGCAAAGTTATAGATGAAATAAAAAAGCTATCCGTGCTCCGGATAGCTTTTTTATTTTCTTATTGATTTTGTTTACACAGCGGATTAGAGTCTATTTCTTGTCTCGGTATCTTAAACTGCCATCTAGGGTCATTGGTTGGGATAGTGTAAGTACTGTTAATTACAGAAGCTACGTGATTCACATTTGATGCAGCAACAGTTACGCCATTCATTTTGTTTCTTTCAACAGGAAGATTTAATCTTTTAAGATCAAACCATCTGAATCCTTCACCCCACAATTCCATTCTTCGGCTATTCATAATTTCAGTAATATATGCGGCTCCGGTATTGGTTGATGTATATACAGGATTTCTATTTTTTGCAAGGATTTCAAACACAGCTTTAGAGGCAGTTTCCTGTCCGTTTCTTGCCAACGCTTCCGACTCGATAAGTAACATTTCAGCAACTCTCATATAAGGAACATCACATCTACTGTCGGAAACCGAAACTGATAAGAATTTCTGTGAAGTGTATGGTCTTTTGGTATAATTAGAAGGTAATCCCAGCGAAGTATGATTTCCTGTAGGATCAAAGTTAGCTTTTCTAATGTCTGTAGATGGAAATGCATCATATAATGGTCTGTAGATCGCTTTAGGAGCTGTTCTGATTGTACTTGAGTTGTAATTTCTGGACATATAGGCACCGAAGTTCCCGAAATAATCTGTATTATCCGGTAAAATTTCACTGGCCCACATCCATTCATTGTTGGCAATCTTATTAAATCCTAAAACATACTCTGCATTTGTCATCAATGGAAGAGTTCCTCGGGCTTCATTTGCAAATTGCGCAGCCAATGCCCATTCTTGTTGGGTTAAATATACTCGGGCTTTTATTCCTTTGGCAACGTTTACGTTAAACTGAGATTTATGATCCCTTGTTTTCCCGGTTAATAAAGCAATGGCTTTATTCAGGTCTTCATGAATCTGGTCATAAGTTTCCTTTACGGTACTTCGTTTCATCGGATCAAGAGAATTGGTCAATCTGAGAATTATACCTCCATCTGAATCGTTGTTTGCTAAGGTTTTGTCATATCTTTTGGAATAGATCTGAACCAGCTGAAAGAAGGCCCATGCTCTGTAAGCATAAGCTTCCCCTAAGGCTTTATCTCTAAGTGCTGTCTCCGTAGCCTGGTTGGCCGACTCAATAAATACTTTGGGTGCATTATCTATAACGATATTCGCATTTCCTATAATTTTATAGTAAAATCTCCAAGGATAGTTTGTCCCGGTACTTGTATCTATATCTGCAGAAAGCCATCTGAGATCTGCAACATGCCAGTTTACTCCGGTTCCTGTATGAACAAGATCATCTGCCATGGAATCAAACATAACAATAGCTCCCGTCTGGCCATTGTATCCTTGTCCATAAGGCGTTCTTACATACATATCCCTGTGAATACCATTGATAATATTCATAAGGCCCTGCGGTTTTTCTACAACATCAGTGTATCCTAATCTGTCTGTAGGTGTAGTTTCTAAAAACTCAGATTGGCAACTAACGGCAGCGAACGTCAAAAGTACTGCCGCGTATTTAATTTTAATTTTTTTGAATATTTGTTTCATCTTTTTTAATTTTATTAATTTAATTTAAAATGAATTACCCTCTGTTGAAGTAATGAGTAATCATTTAGACTTTATCCTAGAAAGATGCATTTAAACCAAAACTGAATATTCTGGCAGGAGTGAACCTGTTTGTGGTTTCTCCGGAGAAGTTTTCCTGAGGTTCTAATCCTTTTCTTTTTGTTTTTATATACAGGTTTTCACCAGTTACAAACATATCCAATCTCGTAAAACCAAGGGTTTTAGTAACATCCTGTCCGAATTTGTAGCCTAAGGTTACATTTCTAAGGTTAACAAATGATGCATCAATCAGCCATCTGGTGGAGGCCACATCGTATTGTGCCGATAACGAACTGTCAAATCTTGGAACATCTGTAATATCACCAGGGTTCTGCCAACGGTTAAGAGCGTCAGAATGTAATGCCCGTCCCTGCGGATAACCACTCATTATCAATGAATAATTGGAATCATTAATTTTTCCACCGATCTGATAAGTTACTAATGCTGATAACGTAAAGTTTTTATATCTGAACTCATTGTTGATGCTTCCATAAACATCCGGAATAGCGGAGTCGGCGAAATCGTATTTGGCTCTGGCTGCTCTGTTCGTAACCCAGACCCCATCGATTTGCTTATCTTGTCCTGCCACCGGAGCGGAAGCTAAACTTGGGTCTAATAAAAACAGACCATCTCCATTTGTAGGGTCTACGCCATACCATTGTCTTAACCAATAATCATAAATAGAACGTCCTTCCACTAATTTTTTCGAACCTGAAATAATTTCCGGTTGTCCACTCGGCATTCTTGAAATTTGATTTTTCAAAGTGGAAGCATTAACCGTTAAGTCCCATCCTCCGTTATCTTTATTTATAATCGCCAAAGTGAGGGAAGCTTCAATTCCTTTATTAAACATGGCTCCGACATTTCTGAAAACGTTATTGCTCGGGACACCGGCGCTCATTGGAACAGGCACATTGAATAACAAGCCATCTGTCTCTCTCTTGTACCATTCTACAGAACCTCTTATTCTTCTGTTGAAGAAGGCGAAATCCAAACCAAAATCGAATTGATTATTACTTTCCCAAGTAATATTAGGATCAGCCTGTGTTCCAAAAACCACCCCTGGCAAACCGGCGTTGTTGTTATATTCAAATAAGGTCTGATAAGCATAAAAACCAATTCCCTGGTCATTTCCTACTTCACCATAGGAAGATCTCAGTTTAAATTCATTAATGAATTTAAGATTCTCCATGAAGGATTCTTTGTTTACTCTCCAGCCGGCTCCCGCTGACCAAAAGGTGTTCCATCTTTTATCCGGTGCAAATCTGGAAGACGCATCTCTTCTGATAGATCCTGATAAAAGATATTTTTCATTAAAATCATAATTTGCCCTTGCAAAAAAAGCTTCTTTATTATACGTATCCGTATATGAAGTTAACGAAGTAGGAGTGATGAAATTTACCAAATCATCATTATTCGCACCTACCTGTCCTTGCTTATACCCATAAAAAGACTCAAATGTATATTTATTGCTTTCATGACCAAGTAAAACATCGATGTTATGAGATCCGAATTTTTTGGTGTAATTCAATAGTTGAATAAGATTAACGGAATAGGTATTCTCGCTGGTTCTTGAAGCAGCTCCTGCCGGTGCAGCGTCTCCCAAAATGTTGTTCTGGTATTCCCTGTTATAGGCATTTCTAAGATCGTATCCTCCAATGATGGATAACTTAAGATCTTTTAATAATTTAAAATCGGCAAAAACCCTGGAAGTAATATTGTTGGCTCTTGTAATATCGCTGTTCAACATTCTTTCATAGATTGCATTTCTTCCGGTACTTGCATTGGCACCTCTGGTACTTTGCCACTCATATACTTTATCTCCATTTGAATCATATACATTGCTGCCATCAGCATTATGCACATACGGACTGTAAATCGGTCCTATCGATCTGGAAAAACGATATGGATTAATAATGGCCGCATTATTATCTGCTCCGTTATAGCTGTTTTCAACTTTTGTATTGGTTGCGGCTAAATTAATCCCAACTTTTACCCAAGGCCTAAGTTGTGATTCCACATTTAATCTGGCAGTAAATCTTTCTAATCCGGACTTTACCAGATACCCCTGATCATTCAAATATCCTAAAGATGCAAAGTAGGTTGTCTTTTCACCACCTCCTGCATAACTTAAATCATAGCTTTGTCTGAGTCCTGTTTTGAATAAAGGTTTAGACCAGTCGAAATCATTATACTTAAGCGTTTGATCACTTGCTACAGCACCGTTGACAACAACTGAGTTATTGGCGACATTTTTATAAACATTTACTCCAAGATTACCAATTAAATTGTCACTTGCCCAGGTATTTGCCAAGGCTGTGGTGGTGCTGGCTCCGGTAGTAAGTCTTCCGTTTCTTAACGCTTCCCAGTTCAGCAGGTAGTAATCTGCAATGCCAACTCTGTCATACTCCGGAACGCCTCTTTGTGAAATACCGGTCTGTAAGGAGAAATTAATTACATCCCTTCCTTTTCTTCCTTTCTTTGTGGTGATCAATATTACTCCGTTTGCTGCAGATGATCCGTATAAAGAAGTAGATGCAGCATCTTTTAATACATTTATGGACTCCACATCCAATGAATTTATTGCAGAGACAGAACCATTATAAATTACGCCATCCACTACATACAAAGGGTTATTACCAGCGCTTACAGAGGAAAAACCTCTGATTCTAATGGCAGGTAACGATCCCGGTTGCCCAGAGCCTGCTGATACCTGTATTCCGGGTGCTGCTCCATCGATGGCATTTGCAACATTCGTTATTGGTCTGTCTTTAAAATTGTCGCTTCCGATTTGCACGTTTGACCCAATAATGGTCTCTTTTTTTTGTTTTCCGTATGCAACGACCACCACTTCTTCTATCTCTTTGGTAGATATGGTATCATTTCTTTTTTGCTGAGCTGATACTGCTTCTCCTAAAAAGAAAAAAGCTCCGATGGTAAATACTTTTAATTTCACACTCATATTAACAGTTTTTAATATTTAACAAGCGCAAATATGTTAATTAATTTTAACATTAACAAATATTAATTTTTACCATTTGCAATGATTCAAATCATAATTTAATTTTTTTTTCTGTTAATTTACAAGGAATATTAATAAAAGTGTTTATAAATCAAGTTAAAATTTTCAAATATTAAGGACTGATATGTTTTTAAGATTTTAATAAAAGAATATTAAAATTTATTTAGATATATTTTAAATAATTAATTTCTTATAGAAGAATATTAAAGGTATTCATAGCATTGTTTTTGCATAATTCATAAATATTTATAGAATAGACTAGTAGAAAATTTAATTAATTGAGACAAGTGATTCTGTTTTCTAAGTCAATCCTTGATTGCTTCATCATGAATTTTAATAAAGAATGATAGCCAGTTTATTTTAAAATTTGAATATCAGATGAAATTGTGGTTATACGAATTGCTTAAGATTTAAGATAATAATACAGGATATTATTTTCACTAAAAAAAGCGTCCAGTTCTTCCCAATTTCTAAAATCATGTACATCATCTTTTGAATAGGAAGACTCATCATACTGTAACCCTTCAGGGCATTCTTCCCAAGTCAAAATGATTTGTTGATTGCAGATCCAAACTTTTATTATACCGGTATTTTCATTTCTTTGATAAATATAATGGCAGGTCTGACCCGATTGAATTTTGGATATGAATTTTTCTCTATTCATTATTGTTTTATCAGGGTCTCAGAATAATGTTAATTTTAGTGAAAAATACAATATTTGTTTTATATATTGTTAAACAATTTCTACATCGTAAATAATAAATCTTGGAATTGCAGCCAAATAATTTCAAATACTATTCTGTTTCCACATTATTTGATAATATTTATAACGTTTTAAAATGGTTTATTTAAAATCCAAGTAATCTACAGCATTTATATCGTTTGTTATTAATCCTACAAATTTAGTCTGTTATCTTTGTGAAACATTCTTAAATCAGGAGTTCGAAAAAACAATTAAAAATGTCCGTTTTCACGGGTTTTAAGACTATTTCTTATTTTTTTTAGATGTAGTTGTTTAAGTATTGAATAAGTGTGTTTGACATAAACTGTCCAAAGTTGAAAACTGCGAAGGGAAGAGTTTTATCTAAACACTTTTATGTTTGTAGATACTAAGAAAAATATTCTTGATCTCTGATTTTCCATTTTTCTATATCTTCTATGCAAATCGCAGGCTCTACAATAATATATTTGTTGAGATAGCGTCCCTCAAAAAAAGTTTTACCTCTTGGCTGGATCAAACTTTTTCTTAGAATTCTTTTTATGATACTTTGTTTATCGGGATCAGTAATATCTTCTTGCGAAAACTCATTGGTCATTTTTTCTGAGAAAGCCCTGATCATTTCATAGTATTCTGTGTATGGTTCCAATGGTTCATCAGGATCAAAATATCTACGGGTAGATACATGATAAGAATAAAAAGGGCGATAGGTTTACTTTTTGCACTCCAGTTAATGGTTTCATCGAATACCGCTTTACCATCTTCAAAAGCCTGTTTTTTATACAGGCTTTGTTTATAATTTATTCTTTAAATATTGATCATAAACTTCTAAATAACTTAAAATAGCTTTGGCAACAGTTTCGTAGGTTCCATCTGTTGGCATAGGTTGATATTGGTCATATCCTAGATTTTCATACCATATGTTATCACCCTTTTCTCGATAGTATACTTTTTCAATTACCTCTGTTTTGCCTATTATGCCAGTATTTGCTTTTTTAAAAAATAGCCAATTAGTTAGCCCCGCAGGCTTAAATCTTTCAATATATTGGGGAATGTTTGAATTTATTACACTTAATAAAAATGTTTTTTTATTAATAATAGCATTGTTAAAATTATTGCATGAAATTGCTCCTATTGGCAATAAATAATACCCATCAAATGACTCATCTTGATCATAAACTATCTCGATGGTTTCTCCCGAAATATTATTTAATGCTTTTACAAATTCAGAATATTTATTAAAGCCTACAACCTCTCTATCTTTTAGTTCTAATAACTTTACTTGTATCATAGTTTTTATTTTTTAATATATTTAACTTTTACTTCGATGTTAAAATTCATATAAAGCATACTACTTTCGGATAGGTTATATTTTTGCATATATTCGGTTGTTATATCAAAGTATGGTCTTAACTGTTTTACAGAAAGATATTGCCCTTTTCCTGTAATTCTTCCACTAATTGTTTCATAACCAGCCTGTGTCATTACCGTTTTCATATAGCCATTACTAGGAGTAGCCAAAATATCTATCGAATCAAAATTACGGATAATTTTTCCCCCGGTTACTTGATGAATGTATCCCATTGTTTCCAAATTTTGTATCTGAGCCATTCTTACAGTTTGTATTTCACCTTCGGCAATCTTTAATAACTTCATCTGTCGCAGTGTAAAATAGGCCTGAGTTGGGATACCTTTACCCTCTACTAATGGTATTTTTACATCTTCCACCCATTTTGGCAAATCTTCGATAAATCCGTGATTGAAAGTAAATATTTTATTTTTAGAATCAAGGTTTCTAATAAAGTAGCCATCATAATTATCAAAGGATGTTGTAATTTCTCTACCGTATTTAGGATTGAAATCCTCAATATCCTTAATGCTTTCAAAGCCTTTTGGTTTATAATTAGGATCTATTTCACTGTATAGACCTTCAATTTTTCCCGTAATTTTAGATCCGTTTTTTGCATCGGTAGATATTTTCCTCAACAAACTCTTCACCTTCGCCACATCATTCTCAGCAACTAGTTTTTCATCTTTGGCTAAAATTCTTGCTTCTTCAAAAGCATTTTTCACCGCAAGCAGCTCTTCAGGATTTAATTCTGCATCGCTTACCAGTTTGGCCGGTTTAAGTTCGGCCATAAAGCTGTCAAATGTAAGAAGCTGTTTGAATTAAATTTTATTTGCTAATCTTCTGATGTTTGCGATGACAATATAGGCATTTGCATTTTCAGTTTTTCTTTCATAATCTTTGGAGCACCTTCTGTTATTAAGTGTCCAGGC
>CAJYRQ010000005.1 GCA_913777465.1 uncultured Chryseobacterium sp. | reverse complement strand
ATTCACCATAATCAGAGTGAATCTTGCTTTGCAAGTGAATTTTAAAAAGTGAATGTTGAGTCAAAAATAAAATTGACCATTGACACGAAGTAATTGACCATTCACCCAAAATGAAGAAACGATATAGAGATGTTGAATCCGGAACCAACTTTAAACCTTGAACTTTAAACCTTAAACTATATAATTATCATAATGCAAAAATCCAATAAGCCGATTGCCGGTTACCACCTGCTGATGATCCTTTCCTCTGTGGACGGAGAATTTGCCCCGGAAGAAGGGATGCTGGTCCAGCAGTATTTAGCGGACGAATTTCCTTTTAAAATGAACCTCGATAACGAGCTTGATACCATTGCCCTGCTCCAGCCGGAAGAATGGAAAGATCATTTTGAATTCCATGCGCGCTGCTTCTACGACGATTCCACAAAAGAAGAACGCGACAGTTTCATCCAGTTTGCCAAAACACTGATCAAAGCAGACAATGTGGTTACCGATGAAGAGCATACGTTTTACACGCTTTTGAAGAACCTTTGGAATATCGACAAGACAGAACATTAAAACAGGTTATACGATACGACCTAAACCTTAAATATAGAATCTATGAGAAGAAAAATAGTAGCAGGAAACTGGAAAATGAACAAAAACGTAATTGATGCCCAACAGTTGATGGTTCAGTTGCTAAGTTATAAAAACAACCATTCGCCGAACTGTGAAGTGTGGATCGCCCCTCCTGCTTTGTACCTGATGATGGCAAAGGATATTTTTGAAAAAGATGAAATCGGCGTTTTTGCCCAGGACATGAGCGAGCACGAGAGCGGAGCGTATACCGGGGAAATTTCTGCTGACATGCTGGAATCCATTGATGCTACCGGTTCTTTGATCGGTCACTCCGAAAGAAGACAGTATCATGGGGAAACCGATTCCCACTGCAACAGAAAAGTCAAGCTGGCTTTGGATAAAGGGCTGATCCCTGTTTACTGTAACGGTGAAACGCTGGAACAGAGAAAGGCGGGCGAACATTTCGAAGTGGTAAAAAACCAGACGGAAGTGGCCTTGTTCACCCTTTCGGCAGAGGAAATCAAAAAAGTGGTGATCGCTTATGAACCGGTTTGGGCCATCGGCACCGGGGAAACGGCAACCCCTGAGCAGGCTCAGGAAATCCATGCCCATATCAGAAGTACGATTGCCGCTAAATACGGACAGGAAGTAGCGGATGAAATATCCATCCTTTATGGAGGTTCCGTAAAACCGGACAACGCGAAAGAGATTTTCTCACAGCCGGATATCGACGGCGGACTGATTGGCGGAGCAGCATTGAAATTAGAGGATTTCTCTAAAATTATCGAAGCCTTCAATTCTTAGGAATGACTGGATAAAGATACATGAAGACCACCGGATTCGGTGGTCTTTTTACGTTTACGCCTGAATTAACCCTGTAGATCCCGGAATATTTAATGTGAAAACCAGGGTTGGTGCCAGCTAAAAAACGTTCAGACGCCAGCGTCCCTCTTCCTGATGTATAATGATTAAAGCTGATCGCTAACTTATTTTTACATTAAAGATGAAATGATGTACTTTATAGTCGACGGCACGGCCGGATATAAAAGACACGTACAGTTTTTTCTGGTAAATCCCGAAAAGAGAACGGGAAAGCGGAAAGATGAGTTTCTCTTTCTTCGTATGCTCAGGAATGATGACGCCATAAGTTTCTTCGATTTCAGCAGTGATGAGATGCAGAAAGTTTTCCTTGGATAAAGACATAAAGTACTTATTATAATTCTGTCGATGTAAAAATTATATACGCACAAATACAGGTTCCGGATTTAAAATAAAAGTGATTCATAAATAATGTGGTACTAAACACTCACAAAACTAAGCTTTCTGAAAAGGCTGTACATGCTTTTGCCATCTGCGTTTTAAATCTGCGGTATCTGTAAAATCAATGAGCCCCCTATAAAAAAAAAATCAGAAACTATTACACTTCTGAATGGAGTGCAGGATCATCCCGTTATAATTAAAAAAGTCTCCCGGTTTCCAGGAGACTTAAATATTTTGAAACTATTTAATATCGACGACATACATCGTTCCTTTGTCCGTTTTCCCGGTCTTAGGAAGGATTTTTGCTTTGGGATTTCCGTTTCCGTCGTCTAGGATCCCGAAGTCGTCATCATTGAAAACAGCCAGCTTGTTGTTTCCGAGATAAACGATTCCTTCAAATTTATCATGTTCGTATCCCAGTTTTGCCACAAGATCCAACGCAAGGATTTTGGAAACCGCCTGGATGCCCGCTGCTGATATTTCAGCCCATGTACATTGCTCCAGCGCTTTCCCGTTGATCTTCATGCCGTCCGCCGCACTCAGGTCGGATCCGTTCACATCGGAAGCGCCTGAAATATTGATCCGGTATACTTTCTTGATGCCGCCCTGCGAACCGAAGTTTCCGTCTCTTTCGATCACCAGGAATTCCGTACTGCTGAGGGCCGTAATATCGCATACCGAATCGGAAGCGCCGCCATCCTGCTGGTACAGGAACTGCTTCGTCTGCCCGGTGGCAATATCGAAAGTAACGATTCGCGTTAATGTTTTATTGGTCGCCAGGCTCTTGCTCGGTACATACATCATCGACTGCATGGTTCCTACCAGCGTCTTTCCGTCCGGTGTGATGCACAACCCTTCCATTCCGCGGTTGGCTCTTCTTTTGGCAAGAACCGCCGGCAGTTTCCGTGTTCCCGTATTCACGCCGATCGGGCTTATCCGTTCCATTTCCACGCCTTCTGCCGTATAATGCACAATGTGGGGTCCGTATTCGTCGGAAACCCAAAAGGTGCCGTCGGCTGCTGCAACAATGCTTTCGCTGTCCAGTCCGTAATTGTCTGTTCCCAGAACGGTTCCGTTGGCATCATAAGCCACTTCTCCCGTGCTGCCCATGCCGGCAGGATTCGGAAGTCCTGTGATCGGCTGTCCTGAAGGATTTTTTAGCTGGATGTATTTAATTACCTCAATATTCCCTTCCGCATTGATTTTGAAATGCATAATCGTAGGGGTAAAAGAAGGTGCCAGGAATTTTTTCCCGTTCAGGTAATCCGTATTGGGACCGCGGTCCGTAATCACGTAGAACTCTCCTTTTCTGGTGGGATGCGCTGCTGCGCCGGACCCAAAGCCTCCGTTGATCACCTCAACACCGTTAATAGTAGCCAGCTTGCTGAAAGGAAACTCCTGCGGCAGCTTTGAATAATCGGTTTCCTGGCTGTTATCCGTCATTTCATAATCCTTACATGCGGTGAGCGCAGTAAGCATCAGCGCGGAAAGCAGTATTTTTTTCATGTCTGTTTATTGTGACGCGAAAGTAATGATGCTGTATGAACAGATGTTTAAGAGAAAACTAAATATATTTTAAATAAATCCCGGCCGTATTAAATTTACATCAATAAAATAGGTTTATGCTCCCTTTTAGAATTAATTGCATGCAATGCATTTTCAATAGACGGCACCATCTTTTTCAGCAGACGCAGCTGACAACGCGGTGGGAATCGGAACGGCAGCACCATCCATTAACCTCGAAACCAACAGTGGAATCAAAACCCCGGCTGCAATTCCTTTAATGAAAAAGCCTTATTTAATACCATCGCCATGCATCGTCCACTCAACAGATTGTTAAGGATAATATTTAAATACTGCTTACTGCATTCTGAACATTAATTACAATTCCGCCCTGAATATAATAATCACAATTTTAGTACAATTTATTATTTTGCAATAATTTACGCATATCTATGTAATCATTGAAAATTAATTATATATTTGCAAATGAAGTTCTTCAGAGATTTATTTCAGTAAGGCTGGAACTTCCGTTTAAACTTACATATGAAAAAAATTGTGTATTTCAGTATTTGCCCTGATGTGACTGCCACTCATGCACAGGTAGCTATTTACAATGATTCTTAAAACCGGGTTAAATATTCCTGGCACCCGAGTCGGAGGATGCGTCGCGGAATTCCGGCAATCAGTAAATTTTCCATAACAACAGATCAACACATCTTCTGATTTCAACAGATGACCATCATGAACTTTAAGAACATCCATATAGGAAATTTAATCGAAAAAAGAGTGGCCGAAAGCGGAATGGACCTGTCGCGTATCTGCAATTTCATGAAGTGTACCGAAGAGGAAATCTACAGCATCTATGCCTCCAAAGAAGTCGGTACGGAAAAACTCCTGAAATGGAGCAAGCTGCTCGACTATGATTTTTTCAGAATCTATACCCAGCACCTTATTCTCTATTCCCCGCCCCTTCATCTTAAAGAAGAAATCCGAACACAGACCCAGCTGCCTGTTTTCCGGAAAAACATCTATACCCGGGAAATTATTGATTTTATCCTGGAGCTCATCAACAAAGGCATCAAGACGAAGTTAGAAGTGATGCAGGAATACCGCATTCCGAAAACCACCCTTTATAAATGGATCAGTAAAAGAGAAACCCAAACACTTAGTGAAAATGAAAACACCTGATTACCGGAAAATCTACCAGGACATGATCCGGATGAAATATCCCGATAAGGAAGCTCTTTGCCGGAGTATTTTAGATAAAAAAACTATCGACCCGCTGGATATTATACGTCTGAATGCCATTATTACCGGAAAAAATGCTCAGGAAAAGATACACGATGATCAGAAACTCAAATCCTATGATAAGCGTACCATCCTTCAGATTTTAAATTATCAGAAAAAACATCATCTGAACAATACCGAACTTGCCAGCCACTTCAACCTCAGCAGAAACACGGTAGCCAAATGGAAAAAACTCTTTTTTTCCGCCGATCCTGATCTTGATAAACCTTATTTTTAGAAAGCCTGCTAAACCTATTTCCAGGCATTCTGAATTAATCACCGACTGTAATTTATGATTAAAATCATAAAATATATTGATTTTGTGGTATCATCATCGTTAATTTTTATATTTTTGCAAAAAAAACATGAAAAGAACAATTTCAGTACTTTCCCTATTAATTATCTCACACTTTAATGGACAAGTAGGTATTAACACCAATACGCCAAAATCTACCCTTGATCTGAATAAAACGGCTGCCACCGCCCCGGACGGCCTGCTTACGGTACGGATGACCGGTACGGAACTTGCTGCAAAGGATGCCCTGTATGGTGCGGACCAGAATTCCACAGTAGTCTATGTAACGGCTGTGCCCGGTACCTCAACTACAAAAACCTCTAACGTTACCGCTCCCGGATTTTATTTTTACAATAACGGCATTTCAAAATGGGTAGGGCTGCGAATGCCTAAATTTTTCTATATGCCCTCTATCCTGTTCGATACGACGACATTGGGTGCTAAGACCAAAGATCTTTATCAGCTGTACTACGACCAGTTTACCACTCCACAGGTATCCAGCACAGGTGCTTCAGGAAAAATTCCGGTGCTCGGTAAGAATGATCTTGAATATTATATCACCTATTATGATACCAATGCATTTACCAATGTAACGATTGATGCCAATGGATTTATGAATTATACCGTCAGCAATAATGCAACGGACGCAAGCTTTATGAATATTGTATTTGTAGTAAAATAAAAGCTTACGGATGAATATTTACAAATACACTTTAAAGTTATTCACGGCTGCCTTCTCCCTGTCCATGCTTTCGGTATCGGGACAGTTTACGATCACCAATCCTCTTACCACCAAGGACATGACGGGAATAAGAGTCGGAGACAACGCTTATCTGACCGCAGCTAACGGAGTAGACCCCAACGGAGCGGGGTGGCTCAGGCTTACCGAAGCCACCACCAACCAGAAAGGATATATGTATGTGCTTCAGGGGTTTCCGACCACGCTGGGCGTCGTAGCCGATTTTGAGTATAAAGACTGGCGGAATGTATACGACGGTTATTTCGGAGCAGACGGATTTTCCGTTTACCTTTTTGATGCCAATGTAACGGATGCCAATTTCAAACTGGGTGGCTACGGAGGCTCTCTGGGATATGCTACCTACAGTAACCCGGCCGGGACCACCGGATTATCCGGCGGATACCTGGGCGTAGGACTCGATGCATACGGAAACTATGCCAATGACGGGGAGAACCGGCATGGCTCGGCCCCGGCCAATACACTGACTTCGGGAATGCTTCCCAATGCCTTCGTATTAAGAGGCCCCACAAGCAGTACATATAACAACTCGAATGTTTATCTTACCAGTGCGCCGCTGGGCAACCGAAGCGGAACCGTTGACGATATCCGTCAGCGAAACGAAATCGACTACAATACGATTACAGCAACAAGACCAGCCGACAATATTTTCTACAGAAGGGTGCAGGTAATTATTACCAAGCCGGGTAATGATTATGTGGTAACCATCAAGTGGAGAAAGGAGAACCAGACCACTTTTACTCAGGTTCTTTCGTATACCTTAAGTTCAACAACCTATCCTATTCCTTCCAACCTTAAACTGGGCTTTGCAGCTTCCACAGGCGGAGGATTCAATTTTCAGGAAATCAGGAATATCATTCTTACCACCCCGGGAAACCTGAGGGTAGACAGCCGTTCGGACAGCTATTTTACCTGCAACGACAATACCAGCAATATTACTTTCAAAGTAGAAGTAAGCAACGATACCGACGCCGCGCTTAACAGCATCGATTTTAACGGCAAGGTAGCGGATGATAACAACAATGTCCTGGATCTGTCTAAGTTTTCCATAACCAGCCTTTCGACAACGGGATTCACCAATTCCAACCTGCCGACTTCAGGATTTACGTCCAACAACATCAGCGGAACGGTAGGATTAGCGGCTAAATCATCCGGAATTATTACCGTTACCGGAAAATATTATAAAAAGGGAATCGGAACGAATCGTAATTTCAGGATGGTATCCACCGTATCGTCCAACCAGATTACCGATACCGATACCACCAACAATACGGCAGTTACTGCTATTGAAGTAAGAAGATGCTCGGTCATCAGCAACCCGATGCTTCCGGCCTATTCCAAATAATTAATCTCTATTTTCAGTTCTTACTGAGGCTTAAACAGTAAAAAAGCGCACCGGAAACGATGCGCTTTTCTGATAACAGCTTATGCTGATTATGATTTTTTTTTTGCTCTCTGTAAAACTTCGTCTACCATTCCGTAGCCTTTCGCTTCTTCGGAAGTCATCCAATAGTCACGGTCCGAAGCTTTTTCCACCCACTCGTAAGTCTGTCCTGAATGTTCCGAAATAATTTCGTAAAGCTCTTTCTTCAGTTTCAGCATCTCTCTCAGGTTGATCTCCATATCCGAAGCAACACCCTGTGCACCTCCAGAAGGCTGGTGGATCATTACCCTTGAATGTTTCAGTGCAGAACGCTTTCCTTTCTCCCCTGCTACCAGAAGAACCGCTCCCATGGAAGCGGCAATCCCCGTACAGATGGTTGCTACGTCCGGCTTGATGATCTGCATCGTATCGTAAATTCCCAATCCGGCATATACGCTTCCGCCCGGCGAGTTGATGTAAATCTGAATATCTTTTGAAGGGTCGGCACTTTCCAGGAATAAAAGCTGCGCCGTTACGATATTGGCCACCTGATCATCGATCCCTGTTCCCAGGAAAATAATCCGGTCCATCATCAGACGGGAGAAAACGTCCATCTGCGCCACGTTCAGTCTTCTTTCTTCCATGATATACGGCGTAAGGTTCGTTGGGCCGTACATATTCATATATTGATCGGTAACCAGACCGTTGTTTCCTAAATGTTTCGTAGAGAAATCTCTGAATTCTTTTTTAATGTCCATATTTCTGTTTGTATTATTACATATTACAAAGTTGAAGTTACAACTTTTATTCCTAAAATTTTATAGGACTTTTTGTCATAGAAGTGAAGGACGATTGTCTGCCCTATCTTTTTCTATTGACATAAATCCCTTTAATAGGCGAATATTCGATCATCTGGCTTAATTTGATGGAAGCCTGCTTCATCAGCATGATCTTCTGCACGAGTTCAAAATACTTTGTCTGGTCGGAATCCCTGTATTGATCGAGTTCTTTGGCCGTCTCCGCAATTAGATAATCAATATACCGGTACTTATGAAGCAGGATATCCCCTTTTACCTGATCGGCAATTTTATCCCCGTAATTCGGCGGGAAGATATTCCTGGAAGCCCAGTTTTCAAGTTCGTTGGCCGGAAGCAGCGCATCCACTACTTTTGTCGTAATTTCTTCATCCATAAAGGTAATAAAGAAGTTTCCGCTCCTTAATTCTTCGTTCCGGATACCTTCTTTTACGTGGCTGATGATGATTTCGTTCCCTTTCACCAAAAAGCGGTACTCCTCTTCATCAAAATGGTAAAGGATTTCCTCGATTACGGTAATCTGGTATTCCTCCTGGCTTTCGTTTCGCCTTTTCAGTACGATATCGCCGAACATCAGCATATGATCGATCAGCCTATTTTCCATAAACAGTACTTCAAACAGGAACGGATCGGATTTTTCTTCATCCAGAGGAACCACATCCATTTTTACCGGCGCGGCCTCTTTCTGCTGCTGTACGTGATGCGTCTGGCCTTGGGTGATCTGCTTTTGGACATTCAGCTCGTTAAACAGGCTCTGCTCCGAAAGGCCGAACTTACTTGAAACCTGCTTCAGGTAAACCTCTCTTTTTAAAGCATTCTGAACGAAAGAAACTGATTTTACAATATCACGGATCGCCTCGGCTTTCTTAATAGGATCATCGCCAATATCTTTCAACAGGATCTCCGCCTTAAAGTCGATAAAATCCATCGCTTCATTTTCGATGAATTTCTCCACATACTCCTGAGAATGCTTTCGGGCGAATGAATCGGGATCATCACCGTCGGGAAACAGCAGGACGCGGATGTTCATCCCTTCGGTGAGCAGCATATCGATGCTCCTGAAGCTGGCCTTGATTCCGGCATTGTCCCCGTCAAAAAGGATGGTTACGTTTTCCGTCAGTCTTTTGATCAGCTTGATCTGCTCCGTGGTCAGCGAGGTCCCGGAACTTGCCACCACATTTTCGATGCCCGACATGTGAAGCGAGATCACGTCCATATACCCTTCCACCAAAAGACAGACATTTTTCCGTGAAATCGCCTGCTTACTCTGGTTAAGGCCGTAAAGGACATTGGATTTATGGTAAATTTCCGTCTCCGGAGAGTTGAGGTATTTGGCCGTTTTTACATTATTCCTAAGGATCCTTGCTCCAAATCCCAACACCCTCCCTGAAAAGCTGTGGATTGGGAACATCACCCTTTCCCTGAACCGGTCGATGCCGGCCGGTGAATTCTCAGGGAAAATAGAAAGCCCGGATTTTTCCAAGAGATCCTTGGAATAGCCTTTTTCCAAGGCATATTCGGTGAATGCATTTTTCTTTTCCGGAGAGTACCCCAGCTGGAATTTTTTGATGATGTCATCACGGAGTTCCCGCTCTTTGAAATACGAAAGACCGATGTTCTTTCCTTCTTCCACTTCCCAAAGGAAATTCTGAAAGAAATCGTTGGCCACTTCATGGATTTTATACAGCTGGTCCCGTTCCGACTGGGCCATTTTCGCTTCTTCGGAAAAGTCTTTCTGGTCTTCTTCGATCTCAATGCCATATTTTTTGGCGGCATGGCGAAGCGCTTCAGGATAAGTAAAATTTTCGATTTCCATCAAAAAAGAAATCGCCGTTCCGCCTTTTCCGGTAGAGAAATCTTTCCAGATCTGCTTGCTGGCCGACACCACAAAACTCGGCGTCTTTTCTTCATGAAACGGACTGAGCCCCTTGAAATTAGACCCTGCCCTTTTCAGCTGCACATATTCGCCGACAATCTCTTCAACGCGGATTGTGGAAAATATCTTATCTATGGTCTGCTTAGAAATCATGTGCAAAAATAGACAAAATTTAGGTTTTGCCGGTAAGATATTAAACAATTGGCCGATAAGTTTTATGATGGAAACGAGGTCTGCTGGACTGCGCAAAGG
Organism: uncultured Chryseobacterium sp.; assembly: GCA_913777465.1. Taxonomy (GTDB): domain Bacteria; phylum Bacteroidota; class Bacteroidia; order Flavobacteriales; family Weeksellaceae; genus Chryseobacterium. The sequence goes on along the minus strand of CAJYRQ010000005.1, from coordinate 95,504 downwards.
CGCGAAGATTTGGAAGGAAAACCATGTTTTTAAGGCGCAGGGATTTGAATTTATCAATTTACACTATGATAGTTTATTAATATTATTTTTCAATAGGCATGACTTAATTTTATCAGAAATAAAAATCTTATTTTTGAAATAAATAATAACCATTTACCCATGATCAAATACACTCGATGGATTTTCATATTATTTTTTTCCATATTTGTTTTATTTGTCTTGTATCTGGAATTCGGAGGAAAGTATATCCTTAATACTTCCGACAAGAGATCTATAACTTACGAAATAAGAAGCAGCAGAAAACTTCCTGAGAATTTTATCTTTTTTTATGATACCATTTATCCGAATTCGCTGTCTTCCAATTCTTGGAATTACAGACGATCCCCGTTATTGAAATCCGGATCTTCAGGAACAGACTGCCCGTGCAGCCAGACAGCTTATAGGTTGTTTCCCGTTTTAGAAATTCATAATAAAAAAGAGATCGATCAGCTTTTAACCGCACGGTATATTGAGCGTCATTTCAGTCAGGAAGAATGCCTCGCCTTTAATTTTAGTTATTTTGATTTTTTGGAAAACAGAAAAGGAGTATTTACAGTTTCAGAATCTTTATTTCACAAAGACCTTAAAGATCTAAAGCCCCTTGAAATGGCAGAAATTGTAGCTTTGTATGAAAATCCTGTCAGATACAACCGTTTCAGAAATCCTGAAAAAGCTCAAAAACGAGCAAAACATTTTTATATCCTTTATCTAAATAATTTTAAAATGAAGAATTAATTTTTTAATCTAAAAGGTAAAATTACATAACCTAATCTTATACAAAAGCCTGGCTTGTAATTTCGACGTTAAAAACTTCCAGCCTCCCGCATCCCTCTTCCAGCCTATTCAAAGAATCACTCTCTCCAATTCCCGTCAAATAATTATCTTTGCCATAAAAATATGCAATTCACGATTCATCAGATGGAGGACTGGCAATCCGTTGCAGAAACAGTCATTTCAGAATTACAGCACAATATCTTACTGCTAAAGGGAAACCTTGGCGCAGGAAAAACCACTTTTACCCAGTTTTTGCTTAAGAATCTCGGGAGCACCGACGAAGTAAATTCCCCGACCTATTCGATCGTCAACGAATACAGTACCCCGAAAGGAAAGGTTTACCACTTCGACCTCTACCGCCTGAAAAACATTGAGGAAGCCTACGATATCGGTATTGAGGAATACCTTGATAATGCTTTCCTGTGCATCATCGAATGGCCGGAAGTGTATGAAGAAGACCTTCACGGGCTTAAGTACCACGAAATGAGCATCATCAATACCGGGGAAAACAGAGAAATCACATTCGGGTAAATCGTTTAAATATTATGTATCTTTGCTCCTGAATTTGAATGTAAAATAACGATCTGTAAGAACCTAATTATTTTAAAGGATGAGTACTACAAACATTTTTACTCCTTTTACCGAAGAGGAACTGATGCCGAAAGAAGAAAAGCTGGAGGTCATTAAAAAAGGAAAACAATTCAGCATAGGAATTCCCAAAGAGACTTCGCTGAATGAAAGAAGAACCTGTATAACCCCCGATGCCGTGCAGGTTTTAGTAGAAAGTGGTCATGAAATCATCATTGAGGCAGGAGCCGGGGAAGGTTCATTTTTTACAGATCTGCAATACTCGGAGTCAGGCGCCCGGATTACCAATGATCCGAAAGAAGCCTTTTCGCAGGACCTTATCCTGAAAGTCAATCCGCCTACCGAAGAAGAAATTGATTATATGCGCCCGAATACCTATCTGGTTTCGGCCCTGCAGATCAATCTGCGGGACAAAGCCTACTTCCTGAAGCTGGCAGAAAAAAAGGTGAATGCCATTGCCTTTGAATTTATTGTAGACGAATACAGGCAGCTGGCTCTGGTACGGCTGGTCGGGGAAATCGCAGGAACGGTCTCCATTCTTTACGCTTCCGAACTGCTGGCGCTGTCCAACGGACTGATGCTGGGCGGAATCACCGGGGTAAGACCGGCAGAAGTGGTAATCATCGGAGCCGGAATCGTAGGTGAATTTGCCACCAAAGCTGCCATTGGTTTAGGAGCGAGCGTAAGGGTTTTCGATAATTCCCTTTCCAAGCTCAGAAGGCTTCACACGCTGGTTGACAGCAGGGTTCCTACCTCGATTATCGATCCCAAAGAACTTAAAAAAGCCCTGAGGAGAGCCGATGTGGTAATCGGAGCCCTTCCGAGGCTGAATATGACGCCGATCGTAACGGAAGACATGGTAATGAAAATGAAAAAAGGCAGCGTCATCATCGATATTACCATTGATAACGGAAAAGTAATTGAAACTTCCGAGCTTACCAATATGGAGGATCCGTACATCATCAAACACGGCGTGATCCATTGCGGGCTGCCGAACCTGACCTCCAGAATGCCACGGACTACGACAAAAGCCATTTCCAACTTCTTCCTTTCCTACATTCTAAATTATGATGAAGAAGGGGGCTTTGAAAACATGCTGGTACGCAAAAACGAAATGAAACAGAGCCTTTATATGTACAAAGGCCGGCACACGAAAAAAATCATCTGCGACCGTTTCGGACTTACCTACCACGATATCAATCTTTTAATTTTCTAATGAAGAAACTCAAGTTTTACATGATCGGTCTCATTCCGGGGCTTGTGATCGTATTTTTTATATTAAACAAAAAAGGGGCAAGCTGCAGCGGGTACCTGCCGAACAGCCGGGTGATTGCGGAAACCCTGTCTAAAGATTTCAAATATTCCGACAGTTTTAAAGCGGAAATGACCGCTCTGAAGATCAGCGAAAAATTTTTAAAAGACAGCATCATCACCAAAGGGAAGGTCGATTTTGATAAAAGCCATGCGCAGAAAAAACCCTGCCCGGATTATCTCCTGACCTATCCTGAGGACCGGCCGAAGTACGAAATCACGTTTGAAAAGTGTGAGGAGCAGGCAACGATGAATTCTTTAAAGAAATTAAAATAAAAAAGCGAAAAAACAGTAACAATTCGTTAATAACCAATAGGTAAACCGGCAAATTTCAGATTAATGGATGGCAATTACTACATGATTTACGATTACCTGATCTTTGTCGGGGTATTTGCCATCTTCTTTTTCCTGACGGTCAGTATCTATCTGTTTGTTGAGAACCGGAAAATAAAACGGAAGAATGCCCGGCTTTCGGGAACCAATAAAATGATTCAGCAACGCCTGAATGAAGTCCAGCTTGAACAGATCGGTACCAAGCTGAATCCGCATCTCTTTAAGAACATCCTGAATTCTGTACAGTCGCATGCTTACCACACCTATATGTCTCTGGATAAGCTCGCCAATGTTCTGGATTACATCCTGTACGAAAGCAATAATAAATTCGTAAGCCCGAAAGAGGAACTTAATTTTGCCTTAAGCCTGATTGAGATCAACAAAATAAAGATCAATCCGCTTTTTGACTTCAGGATCAAATCCCGGATCAATAAGTCGGATGAAATGTATGAAGAGAAGGTTTTCGCCCCGCTGCTGTCGGTAGACCTGATCGAAAATGCCTTTAAGCATACGGATTTCCTGGCGGAAGATTCTTTTATTGCCATTCATCTCGAGCTTGAAGACCGCATTTTCACCATGAAGGTAAGCAACAAAGCCTCACTGAAAAACGTTCTGGAAAAGGAAAACAGCGGTTTTGGAAGCCAGTCTTTGGACCAAAGGCTGAAAATGATCTATTCTGATTTTTATACCCTTCAAAAAACGTCAAAAAACGGTATCTTCACGGCGGAACTCACAATCAATTTAGGAGAATTCTATGATAAAATGCGTTATTCTTGATGATGAACTACTGGCCATCAGCTACCTGAAGCTGCTGTGTGAGCAGATTGATGATGTAGAGGTGGTAAAAGCGTTCAACGATCCCAAAATATTCTTAAACGAGATTGAAAACATCGACTGCAACGTGTGCATTTTAGACATCGAAATGCCCGGAATGAACGGGCTTCAGGTTGCTGAGCTGATTTCCGGCTCTAAAAAAATCATCTTTACGACGGCCTATAAAGAATATGCTGCAGAAGCCTTCGATCTGAATGTCGTGGATTACGTCCGCAAACCGATAAAAAAGGAAAGACTCACCCAGGCTTTTGAGAAGGCGGCAGAACTGCTCCGGAAATCCCATAAAAAAGATTTCATCGAATGGAATACCAATATCGGCAAAACCGTAATCTTTATCGACCAGATCGCCTATATTAAAACTTCTGAGATCGACAGCCGTGACAAAGACATTATGCTCAGTGACGGTACCCACATCGTTCTGAAAAACCTGAATTTCAAAGGCCTTCTGGAAATGCTTCCCGCCAGGGATTTTGCCCAGGTAAATAAAAAGGAAATCATTGCACGCTCTTCCATCAAAGTATTTTCGACCAACGAAATCATTACGACCATTGTTTTGGAAAACGACCACTTCTTAAAACTTCAGATTGGGGAAGCCTACCGGGCATCATTAATGGAAATGTTCGGGAAATAGATTCTTCAGAGGTTCACGGTTTTATTACAGAATCCGGCAGGTTGATTACAAGGGCCTGTAAAAGCCGTTTGTCCGGCTTATTTTTGCGCCTGATTAAATCATTTTATAATGAAAAGACTTTATGCAGGCGGGATCTTCATTTCCTTTCTTTGCCTTTCCCAGGAAACAAAACCTGAGATAAAAGCTTCCTTTTTCGATGGAATTGCCGTGGCAGGCTACGCATATCATGGAGCTTTTGTCAACTTTACTGGCCCGAATATCAGTTTTAAAAAGAAAGACCTTAAAGTGATGGTGGGTATGCTGCCTTCTCTGAGAATAAAGGAAGACCGGTCGGAAGGAACCCGGAACAGCCCGGTTATGCCGACATTAGGTGCCGGTGCAACCATAGTCTATAAAAAGCTTGCCTTACAGGTTCCTGTTTATTATAACGCCAAAACTTCCTCCGCAAACGGAGCCTGGAAAGCGGGAATTGGCCTGGGCTATTGCTTCCGGTAGGCTTTTATTACATTATTTGTGACGTTCGTTACATTTAAAAAAAATCCATATTGATCAATCATATATTCTTAAGAAATTTACACGCATAAAAATTGAAACGAACTATGAATTTGGGAAAATACAAGAACATTATTTTCTACCTCAGTACCATCGCCTTTTTTTCGTGCCTGATGTACTGGTTTTTTGTGGAAGGGAAAACGCTGGAGATCGGGGAGAATATTGCACCGGCCAAATCGACAGGCGATACGATGTGGCAGAACTTTGTAGATTCATTTCTTACCAATCTCCATCATCCTCTGGCCTTACTGCTGGCCCAGATCGTTACCATTATTATGGTGGCCAAGCTTTTCGGATGGATCTGTGTAAAGCTGAAGCAGCCTTCCGTCATCGGTGAGATGATTGCCGGGATCGTGCTGGGCCCTTCCCTTTTCGGGATGTATTTTCCCGAAGTTTCTGCGATGATTTTTCCGAAAGAATCCCTGCCAAACCTGCAGTTCCTGAGCCAGATCGGGCTGATTCTCTTTATGTACATCGTCGGAATGGAGCTGGACCTGAGTGTCCTGAGAAAAAAAGCGCACGACGCAGTGGTCATCAGCCATGCCAGTATTATTTTTCCGTTTGCCCTGGGGGTCGGGCTTTCGTACTTTATTTATAAAGAATTCGCTCCGGACGGCATCCAGTTCAGCTCGTTTGCCCTATTCATTGCCATTGCGATGAGCATCACGGCATTTCCGGTACTGGCCAGAATTGTCCAGGAAAGAAACCTCCACAAAACCAAAATTGGAACGGTGGTCATCACCTGTGCAGCTGCCGACGATATTACCGCCTGGTGCATTCTGGCAGCGGTAATTGCCATAGTAAAAGCGGGGTCTTTTTCAGGATCGGTCTTCGTTATTTTAATGGCGGTTCTTTACGTATTTATTATGATTAAAGCGGTACGGCCTTTTCTCGCGCGGATTGCCGAAGCACAAAAAGGAAAAGGCTTCATCAGCAAAGCTTTGGTGGCCGTGTTCTTCCTGATCCTGATTATCTCGGCGTATGCCACTGAGGTCATCGGCATTCATGCGCTTTTCGGAGCTTTTATGGCCGGCGCCATCATGCCGGAGAATGTAAAGTTCAGAAGCCTATTTGTAGAAAAAGTGGAAGACGTTGCCCTAGTTCTCCTGCTTCCGCTTTTCTTTGTATTTACGGGACTAAGAACCCAGATCGGACTGCTGGACGACCCGCATCTCTGGAAAATAGGCGGATTCATTATCCTCACGGCAGTAGTCGGAAAATTCGTAGGAAGTGCCCTGACGGCAAAATTCCTGAACCTGAGCTGGAAAGACAGCCTTACGATCGGAGCCCTGATGAATACCCGGGGGCTCACCGAACTTATCGTACTGAATATCGGCTATGATCTCGGCGTTCTGGGGCCTGAACTTTTTGCGATGCTCGTGATTATGGCACTGTTCACAACCTTTATGACGGGACCGTGCCTGGACCTTATCAATTATCTGTTCAAAGGGAAAAGATCCTCTCTTGAAGACGAGGACGAGGCCAAAGAAGACGACGCCAAATACAGGGTACTGCTGTCTTTTGAAACCCCGGGATCCGGAAGTACTTTGCTGAAGCTTGCAGACAATTTTACCCGCAAAATGAACGGCAACAAAAGCGTGACCGCCATGAACATCGCCCCTGTGGATGAGCTTCACGCTTTCGATATCAACCATTTTGAAAAAGAGCAGTTTAAAAATGTTATCGAAACCTCAAATGACCTGGATCTTGAAGTAACAACCCTTTTCAAAGCATCGACTGATTTTGAAAGTGACCTTACCAATATTACCAACCGGGGAAATTACGACCTGCTCCTGATCATGCTGGGAAAATCGATGTACGAAGGCAGTCTGTTGGGAAGGCTTTTGGGTTTTACCACAAAAATCATCAATCCGGAAAAGCTGCTGAATACCGTAAAAGGAAAAGGAAATATTTTCAACAACTCCCCTTTTGACGATTTTACCCTGCAGATTTTAGATAAAACCAACATTCCCGTAGGCATTCTCGTGGAAAAGAATTTCACTTCTGCCGACCGGGTTTTCATTCCGATCTTCAATTTAAGCGATTTTTATCTGCTGGAATATGCCAAACGGCTGATTAACAACAACAATTCACAGATCATCATCCTGGATGTTGCCGGACAGATCCGCAGCAATATTGAAGTGAAGGAACTGATAAGAAGTATTGAACAGGTAGCCCCGAACCACATCACCCTTTATAATGAGAAACACATTGAGAAAGAATTTCTGGATGCCCAGGACCTTATGCTGATCAGCAGCAAGAGCTGGAAAAACCTGATCGATACCAAGAGTCTATGGCTGTCGGATATTCCTTCCACATTGATTATCTCAAATCCTTAGAATGTGAATGGTGAATCCGCTTCGCTGTCAATGGTCAATTTTTGGTTACCTGAAATTCACCTGTAAGGCAGAATTCACCATTCACCATTCACCATTCATTTTTTTAATTTTAATTAAAAAAAATTTCCCTATCTTCGTTCCGTGATTACTAAAAACAGAACATATTATTACGGAATTTTTACCTCAGCTCTGGGATAAGGATTTTGCACATCAATAACATCAGCCTCGTCCTTGGACGGGGCTTTTTATTTAGGATTTAAATAATGAACATAAGTATTGTAGGGGTCGGGCTGATCGGCGGATCGATGGCACTAAAATTAAGGAACAAAGGGATAGCCGGTTTCATTTACGGAATTGATAACAGCGAAAAGCATCTTGCCGAAGCACTGGATTTAAATATAATCGACGAAAAGACAGATCTGGAACACGGAATTAAAAACACGGACCTGATCATCCTTGCGGTTCCGGTGGATGCGGCTAAAAAACTCCTGCCGAAAGTATTGGATCTGGTTTCAGAACATCAGACGGTCATGGATGCCGGTTCCACCAAAGCAGGGATTGTGAATGCCGTAAAAGACCACCCCAACCGCTCCAGGTTTGTAGCCTTCCACCCGATGTGGGGAACGGAAAACAACGGTCCGAAATCAGCCGTTTCGGAGAGTTTTTCCGGAAAGGCCGGTGTGATCTGCAATAGAGAGGAATCTGCCGCAGACGCTTTGCAGCTGGTGGAAAAAGTGGCAGCAAGCCTGGACATGAACCTGATTTATATGAGTGCGGAAAGCCACGACGTACATACGGCCTACATATCCCATATTTCCCATATTACTTCCTATGCTTTGGCCAACACCGTCCTGGAAAAGGAACGGGAAGAGGAAACCATTTTCCAGCTAGCCAGTTCGGGGTTTTCCAGTACCGTCCGCCTCGCAAAGTCCCATCCCGAAATGTGGGTGCCGATCTTTAAGCAGAACAAAGAAAATGTGCTGGATGTCCTGAATGAGCATATTTCCCAGCTGAGAAAGTTTAAATCTGCACTGGAAAAAGAAAACTTCGAGTATCTGGGCGAACTGATTTCCAATGCTAACAAGATCCGGGGGATTCTGGAAAAGTAAGTTGACCGGAAAGTTTTTCTGTCTTCTTCCAGTTTTGCAGATGAAGTGTGAGCATGATCCTTACTATTACCAGGATTTTTATTTTATCCTATTGCTTACATTTTTGTCAGTACCTAACAATTAGTCACAAATAAGGCTATTGAAGGCTTCAAATAGTATTTTTGTATTATAAAATGTAAAGTATGAAAACATTGGTCATTATCGTTCATCCCACAATGGAAAATTCTCTGATCAATAAGAGATGGAAAGAAGAACTTGAAAAATTTCCGGAAAAATTTACCGTTCATGATTTGTACGAGGCGTATCCCGACGGAAACATTAATGTTGAAAAAGAGCAGAAACTCATTGAAGCTTATGATAAAATTATCTTTCAGTTTCCTTTTTACTGGTTCAGCAGCCCGCCGTTACTTAAAAAATGGTTTGATGAAGTTCTCCTGTACGGTTGGGCCTACGGAAGCAAAAGCGGATATAAACTAAAGAATAAAAAAATCGCTTTAGCTATATCTACAGGGGTCGATCAAAAAGGATACAGTGAATCGGGAAAATATAAATATACCATGGATGAACTGCTGAGACCGTTTGAACTTACTTTCGGATACGTTAAGGCCGATTATAAAAATCCTTTTGTCTATTATGGCTCAGAAGAACACGAGCCCTCACCGGAATTTATCGAAAAAAGCATTCCCCTGTACCTGGATTTTATCGGAAAACTGTAATGCTTTTTGGTTGTTTTCCGCTGTATTGAAAGAGTATGAAGGGTATTAATCTAAAGTCGATTTCTTTACAGTGGAAAAGAAGACCTCTTAAAGAAGAGGCCTTCCTGAGAAGTATGTATAACACTGATTAAAATCCTGAAATACCTGATGGACCGGCTATTTCCAATAGCTCCAGCGGGATCCGTCATATACCGCGAGCGAGGAAGATACGGTATCATATACTATAGTTCCGGCAATGGCTCCCCGGATGTTCAGATGCGGATTTGCGACCTTGGGCAGGACCATGGCCTTCGTCGTGGATTCCATAACCAGTACCCCCGGTTTTGCAGAGGCAGCAGCACCTATAATGGTTCCGGTTCCTGTTTCGGCTCCTGAATTGGAGTATGGGTGAACTACTCCCTGGCTGCTGTCGGTAAGAAGCGTCCAGGCTGTATTCTGGAATACCTGTACGGATTTATCCGTTGTATTGAATACGAATGTTCCTCCTGCGGCTCCCGGTGCAGAAGCTACCGATGGCAGGATGATTCCTTTGGCTTCCGTGTTGAATTCCAGCAGCACACTTGAGTTTGTAAGGGTCTCTTTCCCTATAGCAACTTGTGCATGTATGGCAATTGATAAAAGGATTGCAGGGATGCACATAAAAGATTTGATGATATTCATTTTAATTTTTTTGATTTATCGGTTTTCATTACATCCTCTGCTGATACAGTTCCATCCTGTGCGGGTTGCGTCGATGGAAGGAGCACTGCCTCTGTAAAGCTGTACGCAATTAAGGTCTGTGTTGTAGATAAGCATACCTTCCACAGGCACAAGGGCATTTCTCTGGGCGGTAGTCATATGGGTAATAACCATTCCTTTATTGGAAGCATCCAGTACGATGTGTCCGTTCGGTACACTCTGCGGCCAGTTGGCTACCGTCATGCTGCTCCTGGTAAGGATTCCCACTTTTGCAAAACCGCCGGGCGTGCCTGTTGCTCCGGGCTGCGTACAATAGCAGGGAACGGTATTTTTCCCGCTTCCATAGCCGGAGATTCTTGTAGGTCCAACTACATTCTGGTTTACGGTGACCGAGTTGCTTCCTGTCGTATTCCAGCTGATATTGTTGAAGGTATTCCCGTTCACGAGCACCAGCGGAAAAAGGGGTCCTCCGGAACTTTTACTCCCGAACATGCTGATCGCTCCCGTAGGGCTGATGACCACCCGTACTGCCGGTGTAGTGGCAGCACTTCCGGAAATGCTCCAGATCGCCGGTACGGTACCGTCTTCCCATCTTGCCCCATCGGCAAAGCGTATGTTCTGGGTAAGCCCGGCACTGGAAGAAAATTCAATTTCCTGGGTAGCGAGCAGAGTCCCGTTGATGTTCATGTTAAAAGAATTATCAAGTCCGTAAATATCGAGTGTAAATCCATAGTTGGTCGCCGGCTGATTAAAAGTCTGCGGCGTACCCGGTGGAATGGAAGTTCCGTCGCCCATGGCAAAAGTCTGGCCATTTACATCCACTGTACAGACCTGGGATTTTACGGTGAGGAATAATCCGGGAAGAAGCAGGGATAAGGTTAAAAATAATTTCATGTAATTTCTCATTGGGTTTATTTTTTAATTGTGAATCATTGGTTAAGGGAAAATTTTGATCATTGTTTTTTTAGAATCGTCTGACTAGAACGGTGGCAAAACTACGCTGAATTTTAACGACATACACCTGTTTACCGTATCATATTCGCGAATCTGAAAGGTACATTTCCTGAAAAACCGCATCAGAATGCATAACAGGGATCGTTCGGCAAAAATGTATTCCGTGAAATCCATTTTGCACAACATCGCAAGTAGGGTTTTACAAATCTGAACACAGGGAGAAAATCATCGAAAACCATTGGATATCGACGGAAAGACGGACACGGTTCAAGCCTTCAGCTTAAAGTAAGGTTTTGATTAAATAAAAATAAAAATAAGCGATAGAATTTCCGGAAATTCCAATGCTGCATTCCGGATCTGAAAGATTAATTTCAATCAGCATTCCTGCACTTCACATACTGAAATGTCATGGATGTGCTTAATGAATACGGAAGGAGGAACCTCGGTAACCTTTTTAAAAATGGTAGTAAATTTATTGGCGGAAGAAAAACCGGATTCTTCAGCAAGTGTGGCGATCTTGTATTTCCTGAATTCAGGGTTTTCACGGAGCTGGCGGATGATATAATTAATCCTCAGTTCATTGATGTAATTATTGAAATCCTTCTTTTTGTACCGGTTAATAATATGGGAAAGGTATTTTATATTGGTTCCCAGATGAGCAGCCAGAAAAGGCAGCGACATATTCCGGTCTGTGAACAGCACCGATTCTTCAAACTCCCTCAGCTGCGTGAGCAGTTTCTGTTCAGTTTCCGATGGCATCACAACATTTTCCCCGCTTCCAGGATTTGCCATATCCGTCTCCGGGATTACAGGTTCCGGCATTCTTTCTGCCGCATTTTGCCTGCTTTCATACTCCTGAAGTAAGCGGTTGATCCTTTCGGTATTTTTTACCTGACGTTTCCGGTATCTGAAAAAGGTGAAGAAGCTGCCCGTCAATAAAAGTATTCCGGCCAGAAGGAAATAGTTTTTGCTGCTGCTCTCCGTTTCCGCCTTTTCCGCTTTGTGCTCCATATTCACATACGAATTATCGATAAAAATACTTTCCTTTTCCGCAAGCCTGTTAATCAGGGTATCGGTTTTCTGCTGGACTTCCTCCGATTTTTTACTATTATTGAGTTTCGAGTAGTATTCTTTGGAGGTAATATTTACCTCTATTTTCAGCCGTGGATAGTTGGAAGCATCTGCAATTTTTTGTGCATGCTCCAGATATTTCGCCGTATTTTTAAGATCGCCCCGCTTCAGATAGATTGCAGCCATCCCGTTATAGATCAGCCCGGTGAGAAAGTTTTCAGGAGACTTTTCAGCCAGCACCAGCGCTTTCCGGTAATGATCCATTGCTTTTTCGTAGGCACCTGAATAAAAATAATTAAGGCCCGTCAGCTGTTCGTTGTTGGCCGTAAAGAAATCCAGATTTTCTTTGGTCCGGTCAAATTTCGACTGAGCAACTTCAATATACCGGATGGCTTTTTTATAATTCCTATGCTCCGTTTCGTAGTAAGCCATTTCCTGGTACATCAGGCCCTGGATGCTGTTGCGGGCAGGTTCTTCCCTGATCGCCAGCCCTGCTTCCAATGCCTTGTCGATATATTTTTTTGATTTTTTAAACAGTTTCAGGATCCTGTACTGTGTGGCAAGGAACCCGTATACCCGGGCTTCCCATGCAGGATTCCCTGTTCCTTCAATGATACCGGCAGATTTTTCGGCATAGGTTACAGCCTTCTCCACCTCCCCGGCCTGCTGGTACAGCGAAGCGGAAAGCATCAGGCTTTTCGTCCTGAAATGAGGACTTTCCGAAATACCGTACAGGGAATCTGCTACCTTAATGGCTTTTCCAAAGTCTTTCTGTGAAGTTTCCAGGTAGGTCTTCGTATAAACTGCATGATAAGCGGCCGGATCCTGTGCCCGAAGGACAAAGAAAAGGAAAAGAAACGGAATCAGGATAATTTTATACATCATAGCTGCTTAGGTAACCTAACAGACTGCAAAAGTATCACTAATAATTGAATTACCGAATGAACAAAAAGTAATATTATTAACAAACGTTTTAATTTAAAGATAATTGAGTAAGTTTTATGCAGATCAGGTAAAGCTTCCGGCTTCCCTTTTCCAATCTGTTTGAGTTTTTGCTACCAGCTCTAAAGTTAAAGGTCTGTCGGTTTTCTTCGGAGCAATCTTTTACTCAATCCCTATCTTATGATAAGCCATCCACCGTTTTAAATTCCCAACCATTCTTTTTAAATGGTCTTCATTCAGGAAAATATTGGTCCAGTAATCAAACCGGTCACACTGAACACTGATGTAATAGGTCATGATGGCGAGGCAGGCAAAGGGTAAAAACTTCTTTTCTTCAGTACTGATTCCGGTTACTGCTTCATATCCTTTCATAAAATGTTCTGCCTTTACCTGATATTCTTCTTCATTCGGATGAGTAGTAAATAACTGGAACAGGAAATATGAAACATCAAAGCACAAATAGCCGTTACCGCAGAAATCGAAGTCAAAGAATGTGATTTCCTTATCATCGTCAATATGCAGATTGTCGAACCAAACGTCAAGATGTACCGCTCCGTACCTCATATTTTGCCGGTTCAGGTTTTCCATCTTCGGCGTCAAAAAAGCAGAAAGGTTTTCAAGAAATTCAATTTCACTGATGTTTTTGCGGTAAAATTCTTTTGTTTTTAAAACAGGATCCTGAAGCAGGTTCCGGGCATTGTAAGACATTCTCTTCAGTTCAATATCTTCTGTTGTCTCATGTACTTTTGCCAGGGCCTGCCCGATGAGAAAACTGGCCTGCTGTGAAAATTTAGCTGTTTTTATACCTTTCGCATACGAAAACAAAACACCGAACCTTGTGCCTTCCGGGGCTTCCATCTCCTGAATCAGTTGATTCGACCGATCCGCTATCGGAAACGCAACCGGCCGGCCGGCTTCTTTCAGAATATTTAACAGCCTCAGTTCTTCTCCAATTTCCGACCTGGTCCGCCAATGATGCGTATATATTCTGAAAACATATTTATTTTCACCGTCATCAACAATGTATAAATGATTCATTGCCAGCCGGAATATACTGCATTCCGTTTGGGTGCTCAGTCCGTATTTTTGCCGGATAAGTCGGCCCAGTCCGTCAGGTGAAAGAGTACTGTTGATTACCGGAAATATTTCTGTCATGGATTCTGATTTTGTAGCGGGGTGCAAATATAAACAATTGCGGATAACGTGTATCCGCAATTGAAAGTATAGTAAAATTAATGATGGAGTCTAAGCTTACAGCTTCTTTCGATCGGTTATATTTTTAACGTGGATTCGAGCTACTGATCCTACTTGAAAGGCTGGAAGAGGGGTGCCGGATACCGGAATCACTGTCGTTTAAGAATATTGCCGTTAATTTTGAATATCAACTGACTTTTTTCCACTACGCTAAAGTCTTTAAGATGTTCACTTTTCTTTTAATTCTATTAAATCGCTTAAAAACAAATAATTAGCCTCGAATTCATTTTATTTTTAGTAAGTCATTATTAAAACAGAATCCTGCTTATTGCTCTTTTACCTTAATCTGTCTGATCATCCCGCTGCCTGATCCGGCGGTCAGCTGCTGCGGTTTTCCGTTTTTCCAGTAGGTGGCAACCGAGCCTCCGCCCTGAATCTGCTGATATCCTGAAACATAAACGTCATTTCCTGAAAGAGCGATCCCTAAACCGGACGAACCGTCTCCCCCAACTGTTACCGGTGAGCCGTTTTTCCAGTATCTGGCAACGAAAGACTGACTGTTGGAAGCCAGGCCGGTGCCTGCAACATAGACGTCATTATCCTTTACGGCAATGGCTATTCCGCCCACATAAGGCGTTCCATCCTGGATAAGTACAGGCGATGAAAGATTTTTTGAATACCGCGTCTGTAGCTGTCCCGAGCTGTTGTAAACAACAGACCACATCATATAGACATCATTTCCTGATACAACTATATCCTGGTCGGATGCGGTGGTGGTCTGGTCGGAAATATCGGTGCGCTGGCCGTTTTTCCAGTAACAGGTTACCGGGGTCTGCCAGTTCTGCATCCGGCGCTCACCGATCACATAGACATCACTGCCCACTACGGCAATTCCCGTAGCTACGGAATTCTGCGAATCATCGCTTAAAGTCACAGGAACTCCGTTTTTCCAGTATTTGGCAACATACGTACTTTCTCCGGGTTTCATTTCCTGTCCGGCGATATAAATATCATTCCCACTGATAAAGATACCGTTGGCAAAAGCGTCCCTTGATCCGTCGGTGAGGTCGGTAGCCGTCCCGTTTTTCCAATAGCGGGCTACATATTTTCCGGCAGCGTTCACTTCATACCCAACAGCATGTACCTCATCACCGGAAACGGCCATATCCATAACGTCGGAACTGCCGGAACCTTTTCCCAGCAAGATGCCTGTACTGTTTTTCCAGTATTTGGCTTTATAGTCCTCGCGGCCTGCAGTATAGACGGTCGGACCGTTCTGATCGGTGGTGTGATCATCCTCAGTATCATCGCGGCACTGTACAGCGGTAATCCCAGTAAATAAAACGAGAAAAGCCATATAAAAAAGAGATCTGATGTTCATAAAATAAATTATTTATTGAACAATCCCTTTCAAAAAACGCGCCGGAAGAAGTGATTGAAGGATAAAGTATAAGGTATTTAAGCAGTTTATTTTGATAAATTACCCTTTTAGTTAACCTGTAAAAGCATAAGTTACTTGCTATAAAAAATCTCTCCTGATCCGAGTCAGGAGAGATTTCTATAAAGGTACTTTCTTAAAATTTCATCAGCATCCCTACTCCATTGCCGTCATTAATCACGTAATAGACTGGTGCAAATTTTCTGTTCTCTGCATTTTGGTATTCTTTCACTGCATTTCTCATCTGGGCACCGCCGGCGATTTTCATTACTACCCCTCCTGCCATCGCAATGATTCCACAGATAAGAGGCGTTGAAGAACCCTTTTTTGCCGGGCCTGATGACAGTGTAGATTTCTCTGCTTTTGAAAGATTGGAAAGGCCGCCGATCAGAAAAGCCGCACCACCGCCGATGATCAACCCGCTTCCGATATCGCTAAGGGTTCTTCCGGATTTATAACTGCGGTTATTTTCTCTGAGATAGCCTCTGATTGCGGGTACGGAAGTCAGCTTTTCTTCTCCTTTTTCAAGGTTTACCGCAGGAGATGCTGAATTACTTTCAGCAGATCCCGGATTTTGAGGATTTGTATTTTCCGTGATGCTCTTTACGGAATTATCATATAAAAACTCTTCAATTCCGGTCTGTGCATTTCTATAGGTTACCTTCCCTTTTTCATATTTCAGGTCCCGGTATTCGATGGTTGTATTGTTTTGGGTAACGATCGTTCCTTTCGGTGAATTTGCAGGAATAGAGATTTGCGAATAAGCAGCCAGAGAAGCTACAGCAAATAAAAGCGTAAAAATCTTTTTCATGGTTTTCAATAAAATTTCGGCAAAAATATCCGTTTTTATTCAAAACAACAAAATAATAAAGACAGAAAGTCCTGATGGGACGTCTTAAAGCAGAATATGATGCAAATCCGATTACCAATCAAACAAAATTTTATAAAAACATAGGGAAAATTACTGTTGATGTTAATCGACAATCATCTGTGAAAATCCGTGCCAATCCGTGTTTAAACCTAACCGTAATATTTAAGTCAAATTTTTTAAGATTAACATTCCGGAACATTCACGGCGATGGCCAGTCCGCCTTCCGAAGTTTCCTTAAACCGGTCGTTCATAGACAAAGCGGTTTCCCACATCGTCTGAATCACCTCATCCAGGGTGACTTTCGCTTTTGCCGGATCACTTTCCAAGGCGATATTGGCCGCAGTAATAGCTTTAATGGCCCCCATTGTATTTCTTTCGATGCAAGGAATCTGCACAAGGCCCCTGATCGGGTCGCAGGTTAATCCCAAATGATGTTCCATGGCAATCTCTGCTGCCATCAAAACCTGGCCTACACTGCCTCCGAGGATTTCCGTAAGTCCGGCCGCTGCCATTGCCGACGAAACACCGACTTCCGCCTGGCAGCCTCCCATCGCCGCAGAAATGGTTGCATTTTTCTTGAACAAAGTTCCGATCTCTCCGGCAACCAGAAGAAACCGTACAATATCATCCTCACTGGTAAAATCGGTAAACGCCTGCGCATACATCAGAACTGCAGGGATAACACCGCTGGCTCCGTTGGTGGGAGCGGTAATAATTCTTCCAAAGCTTGCATTTTCTTCATTCACCGCCAATGCAAAACAGGAAATCCATTTGTTGATATTCGTAAAGTTTTCTTCGGCATCCACTACCTGTCGGAACCATTCGTCTTTGTTTTTATAGATTTTATCACCCAGCAATTTCCGGTTGATTCCGGCAGCTCTTCTGGTGACATTCAGCCCGCCGGGCAGAACGCCTTCCTTATTGACGCCTTTGTAAATGCATTCTTTAATCTGCTGCCAGATGTAAAGGGCTTCGGCCCTTGTTTCCTCCTGCGATCTCCAGCTTTCCTCATTCATGAAGATCAGGTCGGAAATCCTGCTGAGGCCCAGCTTTTCGCAGTATTTAACGATATCCGAGGATCTGTGACAAGGATAGAGCGTCCGGACGCAATGCTTATCGATGGATTTTTTTTCCTGGCTCATGATAAAACCTCCGCCTACGGAATAAAAATCCTGTTCAAGCTCGGTTCCGTCCTCAAAAACTGCCCTGAAAATCATTCCGTTCGGATGGTAATCCAGCGATTTTTGCATGTTCAGCACCAGGTGATGTCCGTAAACAAAAGGAATTTGTTTTTCGCCACCCAGGTTGATGATCTGCGTACTTTTTATGGTCTCGATTTTCTCATCGATTTTCGTCGTATCAATGGTTTTGAAATCTTCACCGTTTAGTCCCAGCATTCCGGCGATGTCGGTTCCGTGCCCGATCCCTGTTTTGGCCAGTGACCCGAAGAATTCCAGGAATACTTCTTTCACTTCGGCGATCGAACGCTCTCTTTTTATAATCCTGATAAATGCCGAAGCGGCGTTCCATGGGCCCATGGTGTGCGAACTGGAAGGTCCTATTCCTACTTTTATAATTTCAAAAACCGATATTGATTCCATATAGAAAATGCATCATTTTTCCTAAGCACAAAGATACACGATAAATTGAGATGCAAAAGCCGGCAGTGAAAAAAGGGTTAATAGTGAAAGGTCAATTAGCTGTGCTGTGAATTTCTTCGAGTCAATGGTTAATTTTGTTTTTGATTTACCGTTTACTTTAAAATCGACTTGTGCAACAAGATCATTCTGGTTATGGTGAATGGTCAATTACTTCGTGTCAAAGGTCAATTTTATTTTTGATTCACCATTCACTTTTTAAAAATTCACTTGTGCAGCAATATTCACTCTGGTTATGGTGAATGGTCAATTACTTCGTGTCAAAGGTCAATTTTATTTTTGATTCGCCATTCACTTTTTAAAAATTCACTCGTGCAGCAAGATCATTCTGGTTATGGTGAATGGTCAATTACTTCGTGTCAAAGGTCAATTTTGAATTATTTAAAATTCACTTGCGAAGCAAAATTCACTATTCACTATTCACAATTCACCTTTTTAGCAAAGCCTTTCTTCATGCTGCGAGATATCCAGCCCCAGGTCTTCCGATTCTTCGGAGACCCTGAGGGTAATGATGCTATCGGTGATTTTGTATAAAAGCAGGGAGCCGAAAAAGGCGAACAGGGAAACGAGAACCAAGGCCATCATGTGATGCGCAAAAACTTCGATTCCACCGTGAAGCAGACTGGCATTTTCACCATGGGCAAAGATGGCCGTCAGGATCATTCCCATGATTCCCCCAACCCCGTGACAGGCAAAAACATCCAGGGTATCATCAATTTTCTTCAGCGCCTTCCAGTTCACCATGAGGTTGGAAACAATCGCTGAAATAAATCCGATGAAAAGGCTTTCCGAAACCGAAACAAAGCCGCAGGCCGGCGTAATGGCTACCAGACCAACGACCGCACCGATGCACGCTCCCATCGCGGAAACCTTTCTTTTATTGATCCTGTCGAAAAAGATCCAGGTCATCATGGCAGAAGCTGAAGCAATGGTGGTTGTGCCGAAAGCCGTTGCTGCCGTAGCATTGGCACTTAAAGCGGAACCCGCATTGAACCCGAACCAGCCGAACCAGAGCATTCCTGTCCCCAGCATCACATAGGAAATATTGGACGGTTCGTGATGAGGCCGTTTCCGGTTTCCTACAACCATAGCTCCTGCCAGTGCCGCAAAACCGGCACTCATGTGAACCACGGTTCCTCCGGCAAAGTCCTTTACTCCGAAATATTTATTCAGAAGGCCGTCCGGATGCCAGACCATGTGGCAAAGCGGTGTATAGATAAAAATGCTGAAAAGCACCATGAATAAAAGATAGGAGATGAAACGCACCCGTTCTGCAAAGGAACCGGTAATAATTGCCGGGGTAATGACGGCAAATTTCATCTGGAAAAGGGCAAAGAGGATAAAAGGAATGGTAGATGCCATCGCTTTATGCGGTAAAACCCCGACCCTGCTGAAAAACGGATAGCTCACTGGGTTTCCGATAATTCCGTAATGCACACCGTTGATGGTAAAACCGATGGAGTCGCCGAACGAAAGGGAAAAGCCGACCACGACCCACAGCATGGAGATAACCCCCAGGGCGATAAAGCTCTGCAGCATGGTGGAAATGACGTTTTTCTTCCCGACCATTCCGCCGTAGAAAAAAGAAAGGCCGGGTGTCATCAGAAGCACCAGGCCGGCTGCCGCCAGGATCCAGGCCACATCAGCCCCGACAATTTTATCTTCGCTCAGAAATTCTCCGGTATTCGGAAAATCCGCAATGGGGCTCCAGAATAATCCGCCTACCGCTACCAAAGCGATCAGGCAGAATGAAACGATCCATTTTAAACCTACTGTCATAAAATTTATGTTTTACCCCTTCAAAAGTAAGCATAAATTTTAAAAAAAATATAAAATAAAATCGCCCCCCCCTTTAAATTTTAATTAAAATTTAAAATTTAATTATATTTCTAATCCAATACCCCTTCCAGAATAACGGTAACTTCCTTAGATTTTGTAACGGGAAATAAATGGGTCCCGCCTTTGATAATATAATCGGGTCTGGAATTTTTAATCGGAAAGACGATATCCTTATCGCCCATAATCTGTACCACTTCCGGATTTTCATCAAATTTCCAGTCGGAAATCTTTTCAACAGACCATTTCAGGTAATACGGATCGCGTACCCGGAAGTACTGCAGGACCTTTGGATTCCGCGGATCAAAGAATTTACGGACAACGGAATACATGTTGGTGGTTCGCTCGTTGAAAAAGGTAACCGGAAGAATTTTGGGGATCCTGGTAAGCTGGCCGGTTCTGATCAGGCGTGATTTTTCCTTATCGGATTTAATGCTCCCGAGAATCACCACCTTACGGGCCGGCTTCAGTTTATTGATTTCCTGAACCATAAGTCCACCGAAAGAATATCCGACCAGATAAAACGGCTCCGAATCATCAATTTTTTCAGCCATCCTTTTCACATAGTCCGGGAATTCTTCATTGGGAAAGGGAATCAGCCAGTCTATAAAAACCACTTCGTGGCGCTTTGGAAACTCAATCTTTTCCAATACTTTGAAATCTGCGCCCAATCCGCTTACGACATATACTTTCATGGTACTAATTTAAAAAATTCGGACAAAAAAATGAGCGGCTTTCTGAAAAACCGCTCATCCTTATCTTTTAAAAGACGGGTGTCTTATTTCTTCTTCTTTACAGGCGTTCTGTTTTCGTTATCCAACACGGCTGTTGAAAGCTTGAACTGGATATCCATTTCATTTTTAATGAAATAATCTTTCAGCGAAGACTGGTAGAAAACTTTGAAATCTCTTCTGTTCAATGAGAATTTGGCAGATTCGATTACTACGGTAAACTGGGTGATATAAACATTCGCAGGGAAAGTAATGGTCTTTCTTACGCCTTTGATCGTTACGTCTCCGTACACTGTGGAATTATAGTCGCTGTTTGCCAGAGGGATAATTTTCGTTAAATGGAATTTGGCAAGCGGGAACTTTTTAACATCGAAAAAGTTGGAGCTTTTCAGGTCGTTCGTCAGTTTTACCATATCTTCATCCTGGCTTGAAACGTCACCGGCCATAATCGATTTCATGTCGATCATAAACTCTCCGTCTACCAGAACCGTTTTATCGAAAGTGAACTTTCCGCTTTTCAGCTTTACCGTTCCGGAATGGGTTGTCGGAACTGTCTTTACTACTTTATATCCCCACCATCTGATCTCTGATGAGGTTACTTTTACCACTTTATCACCTTTCTTCTGTCCGAAAACAAATGACATACCTACGCACATCATCGCAAACAATAGTAATCTTTTCATTCTTTTTTATTTACAATTCAACAAAAATAAAAAAAAGTGTAGAACTTCTACACTTTTAACAATCTTTTTTTGATTAAATTATTTAGCTGTTACTTTTACCAGCAAATCCATATCATCTTTCACAAGAACATCCTGCATGGTAGACTTATAAGCGACGTCAAATTTCTGTCTGTCGATGGAAAATTTGTTAGACATCAGGCTTAACGTTCCGTTTGCATACGTAATTTTCGCAGGGAAAGAAATCGTATTGGTTTTTCCTTTTACCGTCAGGTTACCGGTAACTAAAGAATTGTATACTTTATCGTTGTTTTTCTTTACTCCGGTAATTTTGAAAGTCGCTGTAGGATATTTCTCCACTTCGAAGAAGTCTCCGTTTTTCAGGTGACCGTTAAGCTTCTGCTGGTATTCCCCGGAAAGGTCTGTCGCGTTGATGGAAGTCATATCCAGAACAAAAGTACCGCCTACCAGTTGGTTTCCTTTCATTACCAGATCACCGGATTTTACCTTTACGGTACCGTTGTGAGAGCTGGCTTCGGATTTTGCGATTTTATAACCCCACCACTGTACATCGGAGCTTACTACTTTTTTTGCCTGTCCGAATGCAAGACCACTTGCCAATACGGCTAATAAAAATATTTTTTTCATTTATAAAAGTTATTTACTTGTCCTTTATTTACAGGTGCAAATGTAAGTAACGGCAGCGATAGATTGCATTGATGTACATCAATAAATACAATTATTTTCTTCAACAGTATCATTCATAAAAAAAGCTCCGGAAAATCCGGAGCCTGATTTGTATTTATTCCTGGTTGTAAGCGGTGTAAAGGGCTGCACCGTTCAACGCCGTATTTTCGTTTTTATTCAGATAGATCGGGATGTTTCTCAGCATCTCTTCCATCTTATCGCTGATCTTGAATTTTTCGTAGAATTTATCTTTGTTGATATAGGCAGCGATAGCCTGCGGAATATCACCTGAAATCAACAGTCCTCCGGTCGCTTTCAGCTTTAACGTTAAGTTATTCGCTTCTCTGGCCAGGAACTCGATAAAAGTATCCAGGGCTATCTTGCAGATCAGCACATCTTCCTCTACTGCAGCTTTGTACAGCTCTTCAAAAAAGTTGCCGTTGGAAAGACGTTCCGCCAGCCATTCCGGTTCAGGATGCCTTTTCACATCTCTCAGGAAACGGTAAATGTTGAATAATCCGCCTTTGGACAAAACATTTTCCCAGCTTACGATGCCGTAAAGATTGTTCAGGAACTGGTAGAACTCCACTTCCACATTGGTTCTCGGTGAAAATTCGGAGTGCCCGCCTTCCGTTGCGAACGGACGGAGGTATTTTCCGTCGAAAAAATATCCTGCTTCTCCAAGCCCGTTCCCCGGCGCGAGGATTGCCATATTTCCTTTTTCGAAATGCCCGCTGGTGTAGATCGGATCCAGATCGCTGTCTTCCAAAAGTCCCATTCCGTAAGCAGAAGACTCCTGATCGTTCAGCATGTCTACCCTTTCAAAATCGAAATCCCTTTTGAAATCTTCAACGTCGAGATTCCAGCCCAGCCTTTCCGGTGTACTCTTTCCGTACAGTACGGGTCCCGGAACAGCCATTCCAAGCCTTTTCACATTTTCCAGCCCGTTGTCCTGCATGAATTTTTTCAGGATCTCTGCAAAAGAAGCAAATTCCTTAGTAGGATAATTATTCTGGATCTTAACTTCCAGACCGCCATTGCCGGAAACAAAATAGCCTAATGTTGTAATATCTTCGCGTAGGTTTGCACTGATGATCGAAACGTTATCATTGCTGCCGTTTTTTACTCCTGGTAAGTAGAGTGGAAATTTTGGATTCAAAATCATAACCTCAAATTTTATCAAATATAATAATAACTTTCGTAAATTTTCGTTAGAAATAAAAAACCTTCTCAAAATTTCGAAAAGGTTTGGTTAATAATTGCTTATATAAAAATCTAACTATTTTCCTAAAGGAATGTTGTAGGAGAACCCTACCCCGATGTTGCCCACATTGTAGTCCTGGTTCGGCAGATCGCCGTTGTTTCCTACAAATACTTTCTGGTACTGTACAAAGAAAT
This sequence comes from uncultured Chryseobacterium sp., assembly GCA_913777465.1. GTDB lineage: Bacteria > Bacteroidota > Bacteroidia > Flavobacteriales > Weeksellaceae > Chryseobacterium. The sequence continues at coordinate 72,140 of CAJYRQ010000005.1, read as the reverse complement.
TCCAGTCCTGGTTGTGGTATCCGATTTCAGGCTTTAAGTAAAATCCTCCGTTTGGTCTGTCCAGACCTGCATTGGAAGCTACTTTATTATCTCCTACCAGGATACCGTATCCCAAATCGGTTCCGAAATAAAACCCGGTCTGCTTCGGATAGATTCTGATCAGGGCAGCTACAGGAACCACACCTACATCATTGTTGGTATATCCGTTGTTATATTTCCCAAAGTAATGCGTATATCCTGTCGCAATACCTAATCCGAATCCCGGAGTAATAAGATTCTGGTACGCTACATCCACACCAACGGCCATGGAAGTATTATCGGAAGGAACTGCCAAACCGACATTCGCTCCTACTTTGATCATGTTGTTCATCTGGGCACTCTGGGCGCTTAACGCTCCTGCAGTTAATATTCCGGCAAATAAAATGGCCTGTTTAATCATTTTCATACTCTTGATCATTTTAAATTTTACTAGGGTGGGAGATGTAAAAATCGTGCCAAGGAAAGGCTTTCTCAGGAGTTCCAGATCCTGCACAAATGCAAAACCATGAAAGTCAATTCATTATTTTCAATAAAAATTAAATACCTGTTTAAAAACGGATGTATTTATCAGGAAAAAACCGGCCTTTTATAATACGTTTGATGAATAATTTTAATATTAACGAATCTTAACCGTTATTAATTTTAACATCATCCCACAGAATATATCAAAAAGTAAACAATGCATATGGTCTCTTCTTCATTACTCAACAACAAACACCTGATGTGGCGCGCAGGTTTCGGACCGGGAATTGCCAGGATCCACGATCTCGCAATAAAAAATCCTCAGCAAATAATGGACGATCTTTTCCATGAAGATACCTTTCAGTGCATCAATTACGAAACATCCGACCTTCTGGAAACCGCTGATGCAATGAAGGCAAATACGAATTCAACGGATATCATGAGTGCCGCTTCACCTGCCGAGAAGAAAAAAGAAATGCAGAAAATCTACCGCCGGCAGAATGAGGAACTGAATCTGAATTTCCTCAGTAAGATGGTGAGCAGCAAAGAGCAGATGAAAGAAAAGATGGCTTTTTTCTGGCACGGGCATTTCGCTTCACGGATCCAGAACCCGAAATTCAACCGGCAGATCCTGAATGTGATCCGGAAAAATGCATTGGGAAATTTTAAAGATCTGCTGTTTGAAGTAAGTCAGGCACCGGCCATGTTGAATTTTCTGAACAACCAGCAGAATAAAAAAGACCATCCCAATGAAAACTTTGCCCGCGAAGTGATGGAGCTCTTCACCATGGGCCGCGGAAACTATACCGAAAAAGACATCCGTGAGGCCGCGCGGGCCTTTACCGGCTGGAGCTACGACAAGGAAGGTAATTTTGCAGAAAAAAAGAAAATCCATGATGAAGGCTCCAAAACATTTCTGGGAAAGACAGGAAATTTTACGGGTTCCGATGTTTTGAATATAATCCTTGAGCAGAAAGCCACAGCCAGATTCATCACTGCCAAAATTTACCGGTTCTTTGTAAATGAAAAGGAAGATGAAGCGATTATCAATACCCTGAGTGAAGGTTTCTACCACTCCGGTTATGATATTAGAAAGCTGATGAAAACGATTTTTTCAAGCTCCTGGTTTTACGACCGGAAAAATATAAGCAGCAGGATCAAATCTCCTATTGAGCTGATGGCCGGCATGATGCGCGTTCTTCCCATGAATATACAGAATCCGGAAAACCTCATCGTTTACCAGAAGCTGCTGGGGCAAATGCTGCTGTACCCGCCGAATGTTTCCGGCTGGCCGAACGGAAAATCCTGGATCGACAGTTCCACGTTGATGCTGAGGCTGCAGATCCCTCAGATCTGGTCCGGGCTGCGGCCGCTGGACTATCGGCCGAAGGAAGACGACGACCTGGATATGGGACTGAAAAACAACGCCAATACGCTGGCCAAAAGCTTTAAAAACCCGAATATTACGATCGACTGGGCTTATGTGGAAAAAGTTTTCAGCGGAAAAAATCCGGAAGATTACCTGATCCAGAACAGCAGGTCGCTTGATCTGGCTTCCGTGAAGAATTTTTCGGACAGTTCAGTGAAAATGAATATTATCAATCTGATGTCCACCCCGGAATACCAGCTGATGTAAAACAGCAGGCACTATTATCCAATCTATCGCTTCCCTTTAAATCTTATTTTATGCTGATCAAAAGAAGAGAATTCCTCAAAATAAGTTCGCTGGCCGCCGCCTCATTCATGATGCCGAATTTCCTGAAAGCCATGACGTTTGACGATGCACTGGTGCCCAATCAGAAAATTCTGATTGTCCTTCAGTTTACCGGTGGTAACGATGGTCTGAATACCATTATTCCAATCCGGAACGACATTTATTTCCGTGAACGGAATAAGATTGCCATCAGCGACTCGCTGAAGCTGACGGATGAAGCCGGGATCAATCCGGCCCTTTCTTACTTTAAGGAACTGTATGACAACGGTGAACTATCGGTCATGAACAACGTCGGTTATCCGGATCCCGATAAATCCCACTTCCGGAGCATGGACATCTGGCAGTCGGCCAGCAGAAGCAACGAATACCTGGAAACCGGCTGGCTGGGAAGATACCTGGATGAAGAATGCTACCGATGCGAGCATCCTACCCAGGCGCTGGAAGTAGACGATATGCTGAGCCTGGCCCTGAAAGGCGAAAACAATAAGGCATTTGCCTTCAAGGATCCGAAAAGGCTCTACCAGACCAGCCAGGAGAAATACTTCAAATCGCTGTACGACCATCACCATGATGATGAAACGGTCTCTTACCTCTACCAGACCCTGGGTTCCACCATCAACAATGCCGGATATATCTTTGAGGAAAGCAAAGCCAAAAAAACCGAAGCGGCTTACCCGAATTCACAACTGGGAAAAGATTTTAAAACCGTTGCCTCCCTGATAAAATCCGACATCAATACCCGGGTGTATTATCTTTCGGTCGGAAGCTTTGACACCCATGTTAACCAGAATGAGAGACAGCAAAAGCTTTTTACAGATATTAACGAGGCGGTAAAATCGTTTGTCGCCGATATGAAAAGCAACGGACTTTTTGAAAATATCCTGCTCATGACGTTTTCGGAATTCGGTCGCCGGGTGGCCCAGAATGCCAGCAACGGAACCGATCACGGCACCGCCAACCAGATGTTCTTCATCAGCGGCGGCCTGAAAAGAAAAGGACTCCTGAATGCCCTTCCCGACCTGCAGCACCTGAATGAAGGCGACCTGATTTACTCCGAAGATTTCAGGAAAGTCTACGCTACCGTTCTTAAAAACTGGCTGAAGGCAGACTCGTCGAAAATACTGGGCTGGAAAAACGGAATTTATGATTTTATATAATCCAACCAATGATGGCAGAGGCTCTAAAAGCTACCGCCATTTATACAAACAAAAAAGAGACTTTCACTATGAAGGCCTCTTTTTATAATTTTAAATCAAACTGTGTTTTTATTTAGTTGGCTGCTGCAGGCAGTTTTTTCGGTTCTTTTGGCTGACTTTTCTGGTCAATTTTCTCCGATATTTTTTTTACGATAAACTCAATAACCAAAGGGGCTACCATAGCAACGACTGCTTTTAATATTCTGGATCTCATAATGTTTATTTTATTGGATCATGCAATACAATTTCTGAGCCATTATTATCCGGCGTGGCACAAAGATTCGCAGAACGATGCAGGATGAATTCTTGTGCAGGATTAAATATCATCAGACATTTATTCTTTTACACCTTCCCCTTAGCGCTGTTGTTTCTTTAACCCAACGTTTGATCATTATTATTGCGTCATTAGATGATTTTGAATTGTCAGCTTAAACAGATCAGTCTTCATCCGGAACAATAAGTTCCTGGTAGTTTTTTGCGGCGGCTTTAAATTTTTCTTCGAGCCTCACCCTCAGCTTTCGTGGCTTATGGACGACCAGGCATTCTCCGAAACCCAGTAAAAGCCGCTCCAGTTCGAAATTCAGCTGGACGCAGATCTTGAAAACGGTGCCTTCTTTGGTTTCACTTACGATTTCCTGGCTGCTGTGGAAGGGCTTGGTTTTTACGTAAGGCGCATTGGAAGCATCGACAAAGAAAACAACGTTCCGCGGAGCCATCGTAGGCGAAACACTTACCCCGACGATGTCTTTAAAATACTCATCCCCGTCCAGGTTCAGGTCGATATACTCCATCTTTTCTTCCACCTGGATGTCTTCCATCCGGTCCAGGGCCAGGTTGTATTCCTTTCCATGGCTAAGGCAGATCAGGAACCACCGGTTGTTGAATTCCTTCAGCAGTTGCGGATGCACCACATAACAATCCGACGCTCTTGCCTTGAAGCTCCGGTATGTGATTTTCAGCACCTTTTTATGGAGAATGGCGTCGTACAGGGCATCAATATATTCCAGCCCTTTCAGCTGTTCGTTCTTATCCAGGTGAATGATTGATTTCTGGCTGGTTGAGTGGATGGAGTCCTCCAGTTTCTGAATCACCCCGTTCATTTCCCTGAACATCGAGAAATCTTTGAACTGCTTCAGGATCTGCACGGCATTGTTCATCGCTTTCAGATCGCTTTCATTCACCGAAATATTGTGGATGCTGTAGTCGGGATCGCTGTACCGGTAGTATTTCCGTTCATAAACTTCGATCGGCGCTTCATAACCGAACTTTTCGCTCCGCATGTTCTGCAGATCGAGCTGCACGGTACGCCTGCTGACGAAAGATTCCTTTCCCTCAAATTCAAAAAGGGCTTCGGAACACTCGTCGATAAGATCATCAAGGGTGTATTTCCGGTATCTGTTTTTCAGGCACTTGTCCAGGGTTTTATAGCGGATCAGGGCATTTTTATTGGATGACATGGTTTCAATTTTTAAGGTTTGGGCGTGTCCCGGAAGCCTCGACAAAATCCGGCGCTTTTCCGGGCCGGGCTGCTTCAGGCTTCACTTCGTTGCGGTTCCGGCGCGGCGCTTGCGCCGCGCCGGAACCCCTCCCTCCGGTCGGGCCCTGCACATCCCTCACGCGGGATCTGATAACAGGCGTTCTTCCTCCAAACCTCATAGGTTTTGAAAACCTATGAGGTTTAGCTCTCCCCTAATTTTAGTTTAAAAGTAACTTATTTTCGCTGCAAGGCCTTTCCTTCAAAAGAAATTCCTTCCCAGCCGGTCTGCATGAAATTCCGGATGTTCTGATGATCGGTTCCTTCAGGATTTTTCAGGACATCCTTACGGTAGAAGTCCCCGAAAAGATTCAAAGTTTCCTCTTTTGAAAGACCGTTCAGCTGCGCAAAGCTGAAAACTTTGCACGAACCGTTGTTCTGGCCAGCTTCGTTGACGGTATTGCCATTGGTAAATCGGGTCGGCGTGAAATCGTAGTGCATATCAATAAAGGCAATCACCTCCTGAAAAGAAATTTCTCCCGCTGATTTTTCTAAGTGTTCAAATAACATTTGTTTATAATTTTTTCAAAAATAATTAAAAAAATCTGATCTGCGCAAAAAGATTGCATACTTGTACCGTTACTTTGCATCAACAAAATGAGAGAACTTATGGAATTTAACGGAAACAACCTGATCGAAATGGGATACCGTCCTGCGAAATGGTTTAAAGAGGCCATCGAATTCATTAATGAAAATAATCTGGATGAAAACCAGATCAAAATATATCTGGAGCTGTTCAGGCAGCCCGAACTGATTCCGCTTCATGAAACGGCGAAGGATTTTGTCATCAACATCCGGGCAGAACATGAAAGCGAGAACGATAATGTGGAAAAGGTGATCAACACCATGAACGTGCTGATGAAAACCCCTACCCTGGTTCAGGGAGCTGTCATGCCGGATGCCTGCCCGACTGGCCCTGCGGGAAATATCCCGGTTGGAGGTGTAGTGGTTGCGAAGAATGCCATTCACCCGGGATTCCACAGCGCAGATATCTGCTGTTCGGTGATGCTGACGGATTTCGGGAAAGCCGATCCTAAGGAAGTTTTGGATGCCGCCCATTCGATAACACACTTCGGATACGGAGGAAGACCGAGAAGCGAACAGATGCCGATGTCGCAGGAACTGATGGATGCCTTCAGGGAAAACGACTTCCTGAATGACGAAAAACTGATCAGCATTGCCCGTTCGCATATGGGCACCCAGGGCGACGGAAACCACTTCCTGTTTGTCGGGATTTCCAGAAATACCGGGAACACGATGCTGGTGACCCACCACGGATCAAGAGCGCCTGGCGCTGCGCTATATGATAAAGGAATGAAGGTAGCCAATAAATTCAGAATGGAAATTTCCCCTGAAACTTTAAGGGAAAACGCCTGGATCCCTTACGATACCGAAGAAGGAAAATCGTACTGGGAAGCCCTGCAATTAATAAGAGCCTGGACGAAGGAGAACCATATTTCGATTCACGACGCCGTTTTAAGTAAAATGGAAGTTGAGAAAGAAGACCGGTACTGGAACGAACACAACTTCGTCTTCAAAAACGGAGACATGTTCTACCATGCGAAAGGAGCGACTCCGCTGGACGATAAGTTCCTGCCGGATATTACCGGACCGAGGCTGATCCCTTTAAATATGTCGGAACCCGTTCTGATCGTAAAAGGAACCACCAATGAAAGGAACTTAGGTTTTGCACCGCACGGAGCCGGAAGGAACTTCAGCAGAACCCAGCATAAAAAATCACTGGCCCATAAGACCATTGAGGAGGTCTTTGCTGAAGAAACCCAGGGGCTGGATGTCCGTTTCTTCACGAATGAAATCGATATTTCCGAGCTGCCGACCGCTTATAAAAGCGCGAAAAATGTAAGAGCGCAGATTGAGGAATACGGATTGTGCGAAGTCCTGGACGAAGTAATGCCGTACGGATGTATCATGGCGGGGGATGTGCAGAAGAATGCGCCGTGGAAGAGGAAGAAGAAGTTCAGAAAAGGTTGATTTTTCTTTTGTCTTGAAATCGAAGATTCGACATCGTCAAACAAAAGAAACAAAAATTCAAGACCTGGAAACTTCCGCTAAAAATTGAAATTTCATACTAAAATTCCCAAAACTTGCGCGAGTTTAAGAGGGATTCTTCAGTTCAGAATTACAGTCGCGCTTCGAACAGTGGGAATTTCTTAACGGATGAAATTTTAATTTTTTAAACGCTCCATTTTCCGAAGTCAAATGAATTATAAGAACCAAAATTAATGAAAATTCATCATAAAATTTTTGCGTTTGAAACTCAAAAATGACACACCTCTTTTTATTTAACTAAAAATATTAACTAATAACCCGGCCTTGCGGATGTGAAAGTCTGCAGGGCTCATGAAAACTTTTCATAAGGCAGGGGCAGTAGCTCAAATGGTAGAGCAACAAAAATTACTTTCCGCTAACGGCACAGAAAGTTCCTATCAATCACCAGATTTGTGGGTTGCAGGTTCGAGTCCTGCCTGCTCCTCAAAAAAACAAGGCAAAGAAAGTTCCTATTATTGATTTCCCACATTTACTTTCCGCCTTTTCTTTAATAAATCCGGGGCAAAGGGAGTTCCTATATAATTTTTGGAAAAATTACTCCCCGCCCTTTATAAACGATAGGTAAAAGGAGTTCCTATATTATTATTTTAAATGAACCTACTCCTCACTTATTTTTAAAAACAATACAATGAAAACGTTACGATTATTCAATGCCGTTTTAACAAAAGCAACCGATGCGGAAGCTTTTATTTCAGACCAGGGCTTTATTATTGAGCCTGAAGCAGTCTGGGCAAAGAAAGAAATCCTTTCCTACTACGCCAAAGAAAAGCTGAATGGAAACGACCTCAACAAAACCTTTCATAAGTCCTGGAAGAAGATCAGGGACAGCACAAGATCAGAACTTTGGATGGAACAGGTATTTCATTACATTTCAACGTATGGAAGCAGGTTCCGAAGTGAAATCTATATTCCGTATGAACTTTTGAATGTGCCTGACGTAAAACTGAATTTCAAAGTCATTAAAGCCTATACGGCTGAGGAAATGACGGAAAAATGCCTTGCCCTTCTGAGTTCTGGAATCGCTTTGAAAGAAGAAACCATTGATGATGTACTGTCGGTTTTACATGACGATCTGCATTACGATTTCACTGGCAAGGAAAATATCCGGAACAAGGAAGCGGTCATTAAGATTGCGGACCTTTACGACGTGTTCCCTGAAAATCCCGTTGAATTTTTCCGGTATGTGATCTATAAAACTACCGGAGAAACCCTTTTGATCAAAAACAATGATCTGATTAATAAAATCAGACAAAGTAAATTCAATCCGTCCGCTCTTTTTGAGAGCTTCGGACCGGAAAAGCTGGCTCATATTTTCAACCGTTTCAAGCCTCTGTTCCTGGCTTATAAAAACAGGACACCGAAAGTGATTAACAAAATATCAAAGCTGTCCAAAATCCATCATCAGCCTTTGGTTTCCAACCCGCTGAATAACGCCACGAATATACTGCTGGAAAACAGCGACCTGCACTGGCTGGAAAACGCAATGCCCTTCGCTCTGTTTAAAGCTTTGTCGGCATGTTATTCACGGATGTACGGCCAGGATACCTTTGTCTACCGGATCAGAAACGGTAAGTCATGGACGAAACAGTCGATCGCCACTTCAGTGAATGAACTGAACTATGATTTTATCCTGACTTATTTAAAATCGAAATATGATTTTTCGGGGAAAAAGTTCTACTTCCCCACAAATGTAGAATTTGCACTGCCCACTTCCGAAAAAATGTTTGTGGGAAATATCCCGACCGGAACAAGGTTTTTCGGCGAAAGGCTGGCCATCGGAATTTACTGGGAAAATGCATGGGGTGCCCACGATCTTGATCTTTCCGGGCTGAACATCGCCGGGAAGATCGGCTGGAACGCTGCCTATAACCAGAATGAAGGACAGCTGCTGTATTCCGGCGATATCACCAACGCGCCTCAGGGAGCCGTAGAATATCTTTACGCCAACCGTGACCTGGCCGCGCCGACGCTGGTCCTCAACAGTGTTTTCAGCGGAAACAGCGAATGCGGGTATAAAATTATCATCGGAAAAGGGGATGATATTTCCTACGATTATATGATGAACCCGAACAATCTATTTGCGGAAGTCCGGTGCCAGTCGGTGCAGAAGCAGACGGTTTTAGGATTGCTGCTGCCGAAAGACGGAAAACAGTGCTTCGTACTGCTGAACTTCGGAGCGGGACACTCGCACGTCTCGGGAAATACCGACGTTTCCGTCATGGCGACCAATGCGCTGTATCAGCAGTGGTATGAGCCGCTTTCCTTCAATCATCTGGTCCAGGAACTGGGGGCGGAAACCGTTTCCCGGAAAGAAGAGGCCGATTTCGATTTTTCTCTGGAAAACCTTGAGAAGGACAGCTTCACGGAAATTTTCAGATGATCGGTTCAGAGATCGATCAGGCTGTGACGCTAAGATAATTGGCCGGAAGAAGGAAGAGGCTTCAGGAAATTTCCTTGCCCGTATCTGCCTGAACTTCCGTCCTGAAAAACATCAAAAACCCTGAAAGCCGGGACTTTCAAGGTTTTTGTTTTTGGTTATTTTTCCGGTAATTTTATTTAGGTGTACCGTTATTCATGGTTCCGCTGGTATTTAAGGTACCGGTTGTCCCATATTTCACCGTATTGTTGGTGGTCGTTCCGGTTTTTAGTGTTCCGACACCGGTATTTATTGTTCCATTTGTATTCAGGGAACCGTTGGTTCCGCTATTCAGAATACCATTATTGTTCATGGTTCCGTTATTCAGCGTACTGTTGGTGTTTAAAGTGCCATTGGTTCCGGTATTCAGGGTTCCCGCACCGGTGTTCAGGGAACCGTTTGTTCTTATGGTTCCGGTAGTGCCGTTATTCAGCAGGCCATTCCCGTTTAAGGTATTATTAGTCCCGTTATTCATAATACCGATGCCGCTGTTCATGGTTCCGGTGCCTGCATTCGTCCTTGTTGTTGTCTGCGCAGATACCGTGATGAAACCTCCGGCTATCAATACTGCTGCTACGATTAAATTTTTCATATTAATATAATTTAAATTGGTGATGTTACATTAAATACAATTATCGTACAAAATGTAAAGAGGTATTGATTTATAATGAATTAAATTAAAAATTGTTTTTTTTTATAACGATGAAATCTATGGTAATTTTTCCTTTGGATCAGCCAAAAGGAAACCGCTTTTCCTGAATTTTAAGCTTATTGCCTGGTCCTGAAAAGATGATAATATTTTAGCACAACGCTTTAATTCTTCCTGTATAAGTAAAGCATGGATCGGCAAGATGATATCATAAAGCGGACGCATAATCTTCTTACTGTCTTTGTTTCTTGTTTTTATTAAAACCAACAGAGTTAGAAAAAATTGCCTTTTCTTCGCATAAAAGATAGAGATGCATCCTGCGTAAAAAGATTGCGCAGGCTCTGCTTTATTTTGTATTCTAAATTAAAAACGATGACACCGAAAATACTGGAAAAACTGAAAGAAGTAGAGGAAAGACGCGGCATAGAAATCCTGCTGGCTGTAGAATCCGGAAGCCGGGCCTGGGGATTTGCTTCACCCGACAGCGATTATGATATCCGTTTTATCTACCGTCACGAAAAAGACTGGTACCTTTCGCCATGGGACAAGGATGAAACCGTCGAATTTATGACGGAAGACGACCTGGACGGTTCCGGCTGGGACCTACGGAAGACTTTTCATTTGCTGCTGAAGTCGAATGCCGCTTTGCTCAGCTGGTTCTATTCGCCTATTATCTATGTAAAGAATGAGACATTTTACGACCTGTTCAAAACGCTGGCCGATGAATGCTTCTCCCCGATAGCCGTTTTCTACCATTACCTCAGCATGAGCAAAAAATACCTTGAAGCCTGCCGCGGCGATGAAGTGAAGCTGAAATCCTATTTTTACCTGCTGCGGACGGCACTGACCGGGAAATGGATCCTCGAAAAAGGAACCGTTCCGCCCGTTCTTTTCAGTGAACTGCTTGTACTGACAGATGATTTTACCCGGAAGAAAATAGAAAATTTAATATCTTTAAAAGCCACGAAAGGCGAATCGTATCACCATCCGAACGACCGGGAACTTTTCGGGTTCCTGGAAAGCATGATCAAAGATTCGGAGGAAAAAGCCAAAAGCCTGAAAGGAGGAAATGCAGACAAAAGTAAAATGGAAAAGGTATTCCGGGAAATATTGGCATTGTCATTTAAACATGAAATGTGAAACCGTTGTCTGAACCGGCCTTGCTGCTAATGGAAAAAACAGGCAGGAATAAAGAGTATTGGATAGACCCGGATGTCTTAAAGGAACATTTACGATTATACCAGCTCCGAGATTCCACCGAAATAATGAAATTTCAGGAAAATTTTGCCCGCCTGCATTTTCAGGATACCGTTATTCATATTTTTACGCCTGAGCAGATCAGGAAAAGGATGACTGTAAATACCTACGAATGGAAGGGCCAGACCTTATTTCCGATCAATAACGGTTTATATATAGCTGAAAATGGAGAAATTGCCGTCAGGGACTGCGGTTGCCATTCGCATGACTTTTATTTTTATTTCGAAAGATTCGATACCTTTATCGAGCAGCAGGCTTTTTTTGAAAAACATCGGTATTATAAAAATCTCCCCGCTTATAGCCATGAGATCACCGATATAAAGGAATTCTCAGCATGCCTGTCGGGATATGATTTTTTACCGCATTGCTCCGATAAATACAACCTGATGTGGAAGAATGAAGTCAATCTCGTCCATGCGACCTGTTTTCAGGATATTTGGAGTGCAGGCATTGACAGCATTTCTAAACGGAACCGCTATGACCTTATTAAACAATTAACCACAAAAGACGTAATATAATGAAAAAACTCGTCGCCCTCTCCCCGATGTATACGGAGGACAGCAACATCCTGAAAAAAGCTTCCCTCGGTTCTCATTACGACCTGAACCGTTTCAACGGCAAATGGAATGTCCCGGAAGAATTCCGGGCTGAGGTTGTGGCGGTGTATGGTGAAGATGTTTATGCGGAGATTGTGGCAGAACAGTGCTGCCTTATTGTAACAAAGCCCGACGATCACTGGCTTTCAATAATTTCGGAAGAATTTACCAAACGGAAGATTTCTTACGGACAGCTGAAAGATTTTATAGACGAAGGTCCTGTTTTCATTAAATGTTCGGATTTTAAAAGCTTTAAAGCCGGGGTTTTCAATAAAGTCACCGACATCAGAGGCTTCGACTCGCTGGATCGGGAAATGACCGTCTTCACTTCGGAAGTCGTGGAATGGGAACTGGAAGTACGGTGTTTTGTCTTAAACGGGGAAATAAAAACCTTTTCTTCCTACTGGCGGAATAATGTTTATGATACCAATCCGCTTACCGGAACCGAGCAGCAGGAACTTTTTGAGTTTTTTAAAAGATTTATGGTGCAGTATAAGAAAACACTCCCGAAAGCGATCGTACTCGATTTCGGGATTATCAAAGGAAAAGGCTGGGCACTGATTGAAGCCAATCCCGCCTGGTGCTCCGGGCTGTATGCCTGTGATGCGGAGACCGCCCTGGAGGTGATTGTGGAAAGCTGTATTAAAAATAATTAACAGGCTGGAAGAGGGAAGCTGGATGCGGGAAGTTTTTCTTGTCAATAAATTCAGGCCCTTTATTTAAATTAAAGAATAATTTATTACTATCTCAATCACCTTAAAATTATGGAAATGATAATCTTCACCGGAATACCGGCCAGCGGGAAAAGCTCCTTTTACAAGGAGCTTTTTTTCAATTCGCACGTCAGGATCAGTATGGATCTCCTGAATACGCGGAATAAAGAAAACAGGCTGATGCAATACTGCTTTGAAACCCAATCGAAAATGGTGATCGACAATACGAACGTCACCAGGGAAAGCCGTAAGAAATACATTGAATCTGCGAAACGGAATAAATATGAAATCATCGGGTATTTTTTTGAAAGCAGCATCCCGGATTGCCTCGAAAGAAACCGCAACCGGAAAGACGCCATCAATGAAATCGGAATTAAAGCCAAGCACAAAAACCTGGAAAAGCCCGGATTTGAAGAAGGCTTTGATAAAATATTCAGCATAAAAATCGTCAATAACACTTTTGAAATCAGTCCTTATGAAATTTGAAGAAACCGAAGCCGTCATGCGCAAAAACGAAAGCCTTTCGGAACAGTACATCCTTCCCGGAAATTTTATTGTCGTAAGACTTGACGGTAAAGGCTTCACGAAACTGACCAAAGAAAAACTTACGTTGGATAAGCCTTTCGATGAAAGATTCAGCCAGGTCATGATTGATACCGTCAAGCACCTTTTTAATACCGGTTTTAAAGTGATCTACGGTTATACCCAAAGCGATGAGATTTCTTTGCTGATCGACCGGGGCGACCAGACCTTCAGCAGGAAAACCCGCAAACTGAATTCCGTGCTGGCAGGTGAGGCCAGTGCTTTTTTCAGCCTGCAATTTCAGAAGATCTGTGTTTTCGACTGCCGGACCATCGCCATTCCAAGCAAGGATATGCTGCTGGATTATTTCTGCTGGCGGCAGGAAGATGCCCACCGGAATTCCCTTTCCGCTTATTCCTACTGGACCTTACGGAACAACGGCTTCACCGCAAAACAGGCCACCGGAAAGATCGAAAAAATGACCCAGGCCGAAAAAAACGAGCTGCTGTTTCAATATGGCATCAATTACAACACCCTTCCGGCATGGCAGAAACGCGGCGTCGGGATTTATAACAAAGAAATTATGAAGCCGGGGTTCAATCCCATCACGAAAGAAACGGTAGATGCTGTGAGAAAGGAGCTTTTTGTGGAGAAGGAATTGGGAATGCGTGGGGAATATAGGGCGTTTTTGAAAGAGATTTTTAATAATAAGTAAAGATTGTGGAAAACCGTAATTGTTTGTAACAAATTGAAAATATTTTTGTTGATTGGAAAATTATACTTAAATATTAATATCTTTAGAAAAAACTAAAACTATGACAATTAACAGAGGTTCAGAATGGAGAAAATGGGATTTACATATACATAGTCCGAAAACACATTCCACATCTAATAGATATAAAGACTTATCAATTGAAGATTTCTGTAAAGAAATTATTAATAAAAATATAGAAGTAATCGGTCTTACTAATTATTTTTATATCACGAAATCTGAATACAATGAAGTTGTTGAAAAACTTGGGGATAAATGCTATGTAATTCCTAATTTTGAATTTAGAGCCAGTGATAAAAACACGAAAGGTGAGCACATAAATTTTCATATCTTATTTAATCCTAAGTTGGGGATAAGAAATATACTTAATAGCATCAATAATGTTAAACTTCATAACCATGCCAATAAATACTGCAGAGAAACTGATATCTTACAATTAGGAATTGATTCTGTATCAGTGGATTTTGAAACACTTTTAAATCAATTAAAGATAGATTTTAAACCTATTGATGATTTTATTGTATGTGTTCCATATACTGGTTATGGTGGTTTTAAAGTTGATAATAAACCTAGGAACATTTCTCAAGAAAAAAAATTTGATGACTTATCTGATTTTATATTAGGTAATAATAGTTCTAAAGAATATTTTAATAATAATAGAGACTACTCTTTAGGAAAGCAAAATTTTATTATCGATAAGAAAAAGGCTATTATAAATTGTAGTGATGCACATTGTAAAGAGGATATTTCAAATAAATTCACTTGGATAAAGGCACATGCGACATTTGAAGGTCTCAAACAAATAATATATGAGCCAATTGAAAGAGTTAAGATTCAGAATGAAAAACCTGAATTAGAAAAGTTGGATAATTTAATGATAGATAAAGTAATATTTACTTCATCTAATAATAAATTCACAAATATTCCTATCTATTTTAATAAAAATTTAAATGTGATAATTGGTGGAAAATCTTCTGGCAAATCAATATTGTTATATAATATTGCTAAAACACTTTATGAAAATCAAAATGATTCTGTTTTAAAATATAAAGATGCAAATGATTATAAAGAAAAAGATTTATATGATTTAAACATTGATGATCCAAAATTTGATTTTACAGTTGAAAATTATTTAGGTGTAAATCAAAGTATAATAAGAGAAAATGGAAAGAATAGTATTCTAGGAAGTATAAAATATATTCCTCAGAATCATTTATCGGATTTAGTCGATAAAAGCTTAAGAAATTCGAATGAACTAAAAAAATATATACGAAATTTACTGAAAGAAGATCCAAAATACAATAAAGTTTATGAAGATTTTTTAGAAAAATTAGGTCAAAATGATGAAATACGGAAAAATGATATTGCACAATATTATATTTATCAGGAAGATTTAAAAAGGAAAAAAGAAGAGTTACAGCGTAAGGGAGATAAAGAGTCAGTTAAAAAAAGTATTGAAGCTTTAGAATCAAAAATTACAGAAACTAAAAAAGATTTTAGTCCAGAACAGACTATACAATACAATAGTTTGACTAGTGAATATTCAGAATTAGAGAAAACAAAAAATTCGTTATTGGCTGATTTAGAAAAAATATATTCTTTTTATGAATCTACCAAATATGCTCTCAATGAATTAAAAGCAAAGAAAACATTATTAATAGAAAATCTTGAATTAAAAGATATTCAAAATGATTTTAATGCAAGATTAACTTTTATTGATAATGCAATTTCAGAAAACGAACACATAAAAAAACTAATTACAAAAGATGAACATGATAATTTTGAGATATTCGATGATAATATTTTAAGTTTAAAACTGAATACTATAAATAAAAGATTAGATGAGTTAGATATAAGTTTAACTCCTTTAAATAGTTTATTTGAAAACCAGAACTTAATTATTGGTTTTCAAAAAACGATTTCTGAAGAAAAAATTAAAATTGCAGAAATTGAACAAATTGAAAAAGAGGTAGAAAATATAACAAGAACCGCGAATGATAGAAAAATTAAAATTTTTGAAGACATTAGAAGTAATAGAGTTTTGTACAATAACTTATTGGTAGATTTTGTTTCTCGTATAGATAGAATTAAAGAAGAAGATCCTGAATTAAAAATTGAAGGTAAAATTTATTTCAACTTTCCAAAATATCGTGAAATAATTTTAGATTTTAGCCACGGTAGTTCAAAATCTTATTCTGAATATAGAATTTTCAATGAGGAAAATAAAGCTTTAGTAGAATATGATTTTGAGTTATATCTAAAAGATTTGAAAGCAATTTTTGAAAATATTGAAAATGGTAAATATAGATTAAAGAGTAGCATTTCAAAACAAGAAGCAACAATTAAGATTCTAGAACAAAAACATTTTTTTGACCATTGGGACATAACTTATAAAAAGGATACAATTCATAAAATGTCTACAGGAAAGCTAGTTTGGTTTTATTAAAAGTTATGATAAAATTAAGTGAAATTAAGGGTCCAATATTAATTGATCAACCAGAAGATAATTTGGATAATCGTTCTGTGACCAATGAACTTATTGAATATTTAAAAGAAAAGAAAAAAGAGAGACAAATAATTTTAATAACTCATAATGCAAATATAGTTGTTAATGCAGATGCCGAAAATATTATTATTGCAAATCAAAGAGGGCAAAGTGATGATGACGAATTAGGAAGTCCATATTTATTTGATTACATAAACGGCGCATTAGAAGATGTAAGTGCTATTTCTACAAACCCAAAAGAGAAAGATTTGCTAAAATCCATGAGTATTAGAGAACATATTACTCAAATTGTCGAAGGAGGAAAAGAAGCATTCAAAAAACGTGAAGAAAAATATGGATTCTGATTTAACAATTTCTACACTCAAAACCAACAACCTCATCCTCTTCGAAGCCATCTCCGGCAGCCGGGCTTTTGGGCTGGCGACGGAGAATTCGGATACGGATATCCGGGGCGTATATTATCTGCCGAAAGAAGATTTTTTCGGACTGAATTACGTGCCGCAGATATCCAATGAAACCAATGACATTACCTATTACGAGATCGGAAGGCTGATGGAATTGCTTCAGAAAAACAACCCGAACATCCTGGAAATCCTGGCAAGTCCTGAAGACTGTATTCTTCAGAAACATCCGCTGATGGACCTGCTGAAACCGGAAGATTTCCTGTCGAAGCTCTGCAAGGATACCTTTGCGGGCTATGCCGTTTCCCAGATCCGGAAGGCCAAAGGACTGAACAAAAAGATACTGAACCCGATGGACAAAGAGAGAAAATCGGTGATGGATTTCTGCTATGTTTTGCAGGACCAGGGCTCGGTGCCGTTAAAGAAGTGGCTGCAGGAATTTTCTGACGGCGGACAGCGAGGTCTTGCCCAGGAAAAATGCGGGCTGGTCAGCATTGAACACACGAAAGGCATGTTTGCGTTGTTTTATAACGCATCGGGAGATTTGGGGTACAAAGGGATCATCCGGCATGAAGAAGCCAACCAGGTTTCCGTTTCATCGGTTCCGAAAGGAGAAAAGCCGCTGGCCTACCTGTTCTGCAACCTCGACGCCTACTCCACCTACTGCAAAGATTACCGGGAATACTGGAAATGGGTTTCGGAGCGGAATGAAGACCGCTACAATGTGAATCAAAATCACGGACAGAATTACGACAGCAAGAACATGATGCACACCATCCGCCTGCTGCAGTCCTGCGAACAGATTTTTAAGACCGGTTCCCTGAATATCCGGGTGGACAACCGGGACGAACTGCTGGACATCAAAGCCGGAAACCGGCCGTATGAAGCCGTGATGAAGAAAGCCGAAGATCTGATCCGCTCGATTGAATATTATCATTCGGTTTCCGCCCTTCCCGAATTCCCGGACATGGCAAAAACCACAAAAATACTGGTGGAGATCCGGGAGGAAGTGTATAAAAACAAATAAAGCTTCTTACGAAGCTTTATTTTATCTTAGTGAGTATATTATTTTACAAGTCTGATTTCGGTTGCGGAAAATCCTTTTGGCGATTTTTCCTTTTCGAAAGATACCTTGTTTCCTTTTTTTACCTGGTCGATGCAGTTGTTGTTGTGGAAGAAGATGTTCTCTTTCGTTTTATCTTCCGTAATGAATCCGTATCCTTTTTCGCTCAGGAAGGTTACGATTCCTTTTTTCACGGTTTCTTCCGCTTCAATAGGCGCTGCTCCCAATTGGATGTTGTTGATATCGATTTCCTCTCTTTCAGCGTGGTCAGGAGGAGTGGAGGTCAGTTGCCCGTTCGCATCCACGTACATAATCATGTCGTCAAAGCTTTTGCCTTTGTCGTTGTTTTCCTTACGCTCTTCACGACGTAAAGCTTTTTCTTTTTGTTTTTGCTGTTTTTTCTTGAAATTTTCTTTTTTAGAGAAAGAATCTGCCATATATTGTACTAAATTTTATATTACGATTTAATTTTAACGCTCATGACAAAGATATATTGTCTGCCTGTTATTTTTTAAATGCCAGGTGATTATCGCGTCCTATTAAAGGTTTTCTGAGTGCTTTTATTAATGTGATTGCCTTTCTGAAAGGCAGATGTGAAACGGAAGTGAATAAATATTCTTAATGGTCACAGAAGTAAAGACAGAGATTTCTTTTAATAAGTAAACAAAGATACGGAAAAAAAACATATCACGCAAGAGACTAAGGTTTCAAATCCCTGAAATTCAATTTATTTTAAGCTTGTAGAAAATCAAGCCACTCCTGTAGCAAATCCTCAATATCAGCCAGAGGAAAGGTATATGGCAATTTATCAATTCTGAAATCCGGATACTCTATATCGAGTTCGATATGTTCCAATACCATTGATTCATACATTGACCTGTCCGGATCATCTGTATTCAGAAATAAATTGACTTCCCGTAAAAGATATTCTGTTCCCGCACGGTCCAGATAAGATAAAAACTGCAGACTGTTATTCTGGTCTACAATTCCTTCTTTGCGACGGCAATGATAACTTGTAGAACCATCAGAGCTTAACTTATAAAATTCTAAACCGTATTGTTCCTTAATCATGTGATCGATTTTGATTTGCCAGGTAAATTGATAATGCCTTTTCCATAAAAAAACCACCGGAATCCCGGTGGTTCAATATGATTGATAATCTTATTATCTTATTCTTCAGTAGAAGGATTCTGGTCTCCTGCCGGCTGATCGCCTTCTGGTCTTCTTTCTCTTTCCTGTCTTCTTTCTCCTTCAGGTCTTCTCTGTCCTTCCGGTCTTCTTTCACGGTCCTGTCTGCGGTCTCCGTCTCTTCTCTGGCCTTCAGGTCGGTTCGGTCTGTCGGAACGGTCAGAACGCTCAGGTCTTCCCTGCCCTTCTGCTTTAGGAGGTCTAGGCAACAATACCTTTCTGGAAAGCTTCATTTTCTTACGGTCGTCATAGCCCATGAACTTCACTTCCACTTCATCGCCTTCCTTATAAGGAACCGTATCCAGACGCGACCATTCGATCTCGGAGATGTGAAGAAGTCCTTCCGTACCTTTTGCAATCGCTACGAATGCACCGAAGTCCATTACTTTCACCACTTTACCGTTGTATACTTCCCCAACTACCGGTACGAAAGTAATCTCGTTGATTTTCGCGATCGCCTCGTTGATCTTCTCTCTGCTAACCCCGGAAATTTCGATTCTTCCGATTTCGCCGATTTCTTCAATGGCAATAACGGTATCGGTATCCTTCTGCATCTGCTGGATGATTTTTCCTCCAGGCCCGATTACGGCACCGATGAAATCTTTAGGGATTTCCATCATCACCATTTTCGGAGCGTGCGGTTTCACATCGGCTCTCGGTTCGGCAATCGTTTCCGTGATTTTATTTAAGATATGAAGTCTGCCGTCTTTAGCCTGTAAAAGAGCTTTCTCCATGATATCCATGGAAAGACCCTGGATTTTGATATCCATCTGGCAAGCGGTAATTCCGTCTGCCGTTCCGGTTACTTTAAAGTCCATATCCCCAAGGTGATCTTCATCCCCTAAGATATCGGACAGTACGGTAAAGTTTCCTGTTTTCGTATCGGTTACCAGTCCCATGGCAATTCCGGAAACCGGTTTTGCAATCTGGATACCGGCATCCATCAGCGCAAGCGTTCCTGCACAAACGGTAGCCATGGAAGACGAACCGTTGGATTCAAGGATATCGGATACGATTCTGATGGTGTATGGATTTTCTTCCGGAATCATGTTGGCCAAAGCTCTCTGCGCCAGGTTCCCGTGTCCTACCTCCCTTCTTGAAGTTCCTCTTAAAGGTCTTGCTTCACCGGTTGAGAACGGAGGGAAATTATAATGTAAGAAGAATCTTTCGTCGTAATTTACCATAACGCTGTCTACCATGTTGGCATCTTTCACGGAACCTAAGGTAACGGCTGTTAAAGACTGGGTCTCCCCTCTGGTAAAGATCGCGGAACCGTGGGCTCCCGGTAAATAATCGATTTCGCTCCAGATCGGTCTGATGGTTTCAGGATCACGACCGTCCAGACGGATCTTGTCGTTAAGGATCATATTACGCATTGCCTCTTTTTCCACATCGTGGTAATAGATTTTGGCAAAAGGCGTTACTCTTTCCAACTCTTCTGCATCTTCTACGTACTGCGCAAGGAATTCAGCGAGTACCGCTTTGAACTTTTCGCCTCGCTCTTCTTTTCCGGAAGGGGTTTTGGCTACTTCGTACACTTTATCGTAAGTCTCTTTCCACACTTTCTCACGGATGGCTTCATCGTGGTTTTCGTGGTTGTATTCTCTTTTCGGGAAAGATTTACCTACTTTTTCAGCGAGTCTTTCCTGTGCTTCCACCTGCTTCTTAATTTCGGCGTGAGCGAAAGTAATGGCTTCCAACATTTCCTGCTCGGAGATTTCTTTCATTTCCCCTTCCACCATTACGATGGAATCTTTGGTTGCTCCTACCATGATGTCCAGGTCGGAATCCTTAAGATCCGCATAATTCGGGTTGATGGAAAGTTCACCGTTGATTCTTACCACCCTTACTTCAGACATCGGCCCGTTGAAAGGAATATCGGTAATCGCAATGGCTGAAGATGCCGCAAGACCGGCAAGGTCATCAGGAATCGACTGTCCGTCGTAAGAGATCAGGGAAATCATTACCTGAACTTCCGCGTGGAAATCTTCCGGGAACAGAGGTCTCAATACCCGGTCTACCAAACGCATTGTCAGGATCTCCTGATCGGAAGGACGCGCTTCTCTTCTGAAAAAGTTTCCGGGAATTTTACCGCCGGCATAAAACTTCTCTCTGTAATCTACCGTTAACGGTAAAAAATCCACTCCGGGATTGGCTTCTTTATTGGCTACCACCGTTGCTAAAAGCATGGTTCCGCCCATTTTTACGACAACAGATCCGTCGGCCTGCTTGGCCAGCTTCCCTGTTTCAATGGTGATTTCTCTGCCGTCTGCAAGAGTAATCAGCTCTGTAATTGCTTGAGGTACACTCATAAATTGTTTTGTGTTGCGCTCCGTATTGAGCACGTTTAATGATTATATTTCGTCTAAAATTCAGCTGCAAATTTAAGGTAATTATTTGGATTAAGCCCTTATGTCTTTTAAAATCGTTACGGAATAAGGCTTCCGGCCTAGTTTTACTGAAATAGATTCATGATTTTGGAAAGATCTGAAGCTATGATTTGATTTTAACGCTACCGACGTTAAGGAATTTGTTTAGCATGGCGCGAATTTTCCGGTCGCAAGGGCGTTTGACTCAGCAAATGATAGCAGTGGATAGGTTTAAAATTAAATTAACTTTTTCAAATCTACTATGAAAATAAAGCTAAATGACTTGAGCTTCAATAGTATTTAATTTGTTTCAGCAAATTAAAGTAATCAGGAAGTTTTAAATGAAGTTTTAAATTATATACAATACAGATAAAATCATCTGAACATTAAGACTGCCAACAATAATTTTGACAAAAAAGCTTCCTGCATCCGGCTTCCCTCTCCCAGCCTTAATCCTGAATTACCTTAAATAAAAAAGCAACCTCCTGAGAAGTTGCTTTATTTTTAAATCTATACAGATTATTTTCTTAAACCTAGTTCAGCGATGATCGCTCTGTATCTTGTAATATCTTTTTTCTTAAGATAATCCAAAAGGCTTTTTCTTTTACCTACCAGTTTTACCAATGATCTTTCAGTATTGAAGTCATGACGGTTAGCCTTCAAGTGCTGGGATAAGTGGTTGATTCTGAAAGTAAATAAAGCTACCTGTCCTTCAGCGCTTCCTGTGTCCTGTGCAGATTTTCCGTGTTTTGCGAAGATTTCTGCTTTTTTTTCTGTTGTTAAGTACATTCCAATATTGTTTAATGATTATTATGTAACGGCTGCAAAAGTACGGTTTATTTTTGAATCTGCCAACATTATCGATTTCATTTATCGGCAATCATAGAGAAAAATGTTAAAAAATTCTTAAAAAAATGATGAAATGCTGAGAAAAGGCAGTAATTTTGCATGGTAATTAGTGATGGGAAAAAAACTAACTTTTATTCTGTGTACCGGGCTTCTTTTCGGAGGTGTTTTCATACTGAGAGCGCAAAAATCTGCTGCCGAAAAAACCAATAAAATCCTGTATTTCAATCCTCAGGTGGAACCTGATCTGGAAGAAATCAAAGAACCGACCAATACGGCTTTTTTCAGTGCCGTTTCCGATAATTTAAGCGAAAGAAAGAACAAAATGCTTAAAACGGAAACCCAGATTTCTTTCGACAGCATCGACCAGAAAACCATTGCAGATTACTGCATAAACAACGACGCCGATTTCGCCATTGTTCCTAAGGTAAAATATTTTAAAGTCGGTCTTGGAAAATATGTGTTCTCCAACCAGGTAGTGGTAAGCATGAAGCTTTTTGACGCGCAGGGAAACCTCCTCACCGAAACCGATTATGATACCTATAAAAAGAACATGCGCCTGCTGGGCTCAACAACAAACTCTGTAAAGATCGGTACCAACGGAGCCATCAAAGGAATTCTGAAGCAGTTCAGAAAAAGCAGGCATGCTGAAGGCACCGGATTTTAAAATTCAGAGGCTGCTTTTCATATTATCCGGTAAGATTCAATCCGGTAATTCCTTTCCAACATTATACTTTTCATCTGCATATCATTATTTATGGAATAGAAGTTATGCAGTCCATTGAATTTCATCGATTTAAATTCATAATATGGTGAATAATTTAAAATATTTTAGTAATTTCGGGATAACAATTCATTCAAACTATCTCAATAGAAATTTCTTAAGCGCCGGTATCCGTACAGGTGCTTTTTTTATTTAAAACTTAATACCTGTACCGGATATAAATCAGAATCAAACCGTTACCGATAACTATTTTTCATTTTATAGTGATTAATTAAAAAAGTTCATGTATATTTAGTCACATCAAAACCAATCATATGAAAAATACCAATCTGAAAAAGCTTACCCGTAAAGAACAGGGTAAAATCAACGGAGGAGCGCTGAAAAAATGCCGGGACCATTATGAATGTCCGGGCGGTTCCTGCTGCCAGAACGTATGTGTCCTTTACAATTGTCCTGAAGTATAATTTACCATTTCAAAATTTACTGCTATGAAAAATTTAAAGAAACTCACTAGAAAAGAACAGGAAAACATAAACGGTGCAGGACTGGCAAGATGCACCAGCAACAGCCAGTGCTTCGGCGGATGGTGCTGCAACAGAATTTGTGTGCCTTACGCCTGCATTGAAGAATAAGTTTTATCATCGATCTGAATTTCACAAGCATCCGGTTCCGGGTGCTTTTTTTGTTGAAAAAAGTTTAATTAATCCTTAAATTTCACACTTCCCCCCTCAATTTTAAAAAATTGAATTATTTTTGTAGTATCCTAAAAAAATCACGTTTTGAATTCTAAAGACGAACTTATATTCAACCCTGAAGATATTGCCGAAACCCTCAGTGAACTGCATGCTGATGAAAGGCTTCTGGCATTCCTGAAAGTTCCGAAAGAATACAAAGCGGAAGTTTTCTCCCACCTGAATCCGGATTTCCAGGAAGAAACCATCCGAAGCATCGGAAGCGATGAAGTTTCCGAGATCCTGAATGCGATGACTCCGGATGACCGGACCGCCCTGTTTGAGGATTTTCCGGATGAGCTCATCAAATATTCCATCAACCATCTGAATCCGCAGGAACGGCGGATTGCTTTAAAGCTATTGGGTTACGACTCAGATTCCATTGCCCGTCTGATGACACCGTATTACATCCAGATCCGTAAGGAATGGACCATAAAACGCTGCCTTGAGCAGATCAAGAAGGTAGGCAGCAAGGTGGAAACGATGAATTACCTTTATGTGGTTGACGAAAGAAACCGCCTGATCGACGATATTGCTTTGGGAAGCCTGCTGCTGGCAGAAGAAGATACCATGGTGGCGGAAATTACCGATAACCATTTTGTGGCGATTACTACCACCACCTCAAAGGAGGATGCCGTACAGTATTTTGAAAAGTACGACCGCGCCGCCCTGCCGATTATCACCGAAGCCGGCGTTCTGGTAGGTATTGTAACAATTGATGACATCCTGGACCAGATCGAGCAGCAGAACACCGAAGATATCCAGAAGTTCGGGGGATTGGAAGCCCTTGATCTTCCGTATACCCAGACTTCTCTGGTAGAAATGGTGAAAAAAAGAGGCATGTGGCTGATCATCCTGTTCTTTTCGGAAATGCTGACTGCCTCAGCGATGGGTTATTTTGAGGATGAAATTCAGAAAGCGGTGGTGCTGGCCCTGTTTGTCCCGCTGATCATATCCAGCGGCGGGAATTCCGGTTCCCAGGCAGCAACCCTTATCATCAGGGCGATGGCCCTGCAGGAGATTGGACTGAAAGACTGGTGGTACGTCATGAGAAAGGAGATATTCACCGGGCTGCTGCTCGGCGGAATCCTGGGAATTATCGGTTTCCTGAGAATCATGATCTGGCATAAGGCCGGCTTTTTCAATTACGGAATGCACTGGGCTTATGTAGGGCTGAGTGTCGGGGTTTCCCTGGTGATGATTGTCCTTTGGGGTACCCTTTCCGGTTCCATGGTTCCTTTTATCCTTAAAAAACTAAAGCTCGATCCTGCGACTTCCTCTGCCCCTTTTGTGGCAACCCTGGTGGATGTTACCGGACTGATTATCTATTTTTCCGTAGCCGGGCTTTTCTTAACGGGCAAACTTTTGTAATTTAGGCAATCTCTAAATTACAATTATGAAAGTGGTTTCCCTTGTTCCCTCGATTACCGAGGCACTGTTTGATTTAGGCCTGACGGAAAATGAAGTCATCGGAAGGACGAAATTCTGCATCCACCCGGCAGAAAAAGTGAAGCCGGTGGCGGTTATCGGCGGAACGAAAAATATTAACATCGATAAAATCAGAGCCCTTCAGCCGGACCTGATCCTAGCCAACAAAGAAGAAAACGTAAAAGAACAGGTGGAAGCGTTGATGGATGATTTCAAAGTCGTCGTAACGAACGTGGAAACGGTGGAAGACAATTATTACCTGCTGAAAAATCTCGGTAAATTATTGAAGAAGGAAGACCTGGCGCAAGCTTTCAATCTGAAAATTTACGAGGTCCTGAACCAGCCTGCTCCCGATTCCAGGTTAAAAGCCGCATACCTGATCTGGAAAAACCCCTATATGACGGTCGGCTCCGATACCTTCATCCATAAAATCCTGGCCGAAATCGGTTTTGAGAATCTTTTCAAGGACCGCAAACGTTATCCCGAAATCACCACCGAAGACCTGGCCGGCGCCGATATCATTATGCTGTCCTCAGAGCCCTTCCCTTTCAAAGAAAAGCATATCGAAGAACTGAAAGCCGTCTATCCCGATAAAAAGATCATGATCGTTGACGGGGAAGCCTTTTCCTGGTACGGAACCCACATCGCCAAATGCGGGGATTATTTTAAAGGACTGATCGAGGAAGTGAATGCTGAGATTGTTAAATAAATCAGAAGACCATTTTCAGAATGGAATTCCCGAAATATTTTAGAATACATCAGATGACACCGGGTACACCCGGTTCTATTGTCATGACGCCCTTTCAGGACTTTGAATATTAATCCGGGAATACAGCAGACAATATAAATATGCGCAAACATCTGTGTCAATCCGTGGTTTAAAATCCTGCGTATTCAGGGCTTCAATAATAGGAATTCCATGTTACACCGGGTTGCACCCGGCGGTATTGTTGTAACACCCTTTCAGGGCTTTGGAAGTTAACAAGACGACGATTAGCAGACTGATTTTAAAGACAAGGAAAATTAAACTGAGCGATTCTCTAATACGCTGATTGGATCCCTACGGGATAGACAAACAAAATATTGAAATTATTATTCACTGTCCTTTGTAATGAATGGTTATCCGGTGGCTGAGAAACCCAAAGCCATGCAAATCTCTAACAAAATCCCTGAAATTGGCGACATGGCGTAAGAATGATCAATTTTTCAATATTTACTGAATACTGAATCTTCTTACAAATGCCCTAGCCCGGATAGAAACGGTTACCCCACAGCAGGCGGAGGCCTTCGCGGCGGCGCGAGGAGTAAGAGTGGATAGCCGGAAACAGCTCCTGAAAAGTTTGGGGGCTGATTTGTGGAAGAGCATCAGTAAACAGCTCGTGGTCATATGGAAACGTGGCTTCGGGAGCCTCAGCCACCGGGTTTTCACAAGTGTAAGCTACAGCAGAGCTTTATCTTTTCAAAATAAAAAACTCCGGCTCAGTGAAGAATCGGAGTGTATATTTTTATTGAAGATTGTTGTTACAGGATTTTGGCAACTTCGTTGCAAAGCCATTCCAGCAATTCACGGTCTTCATCGGTGAACGGGTTGATGGTATGGGAATCGATATCGATCTGGCCGATGTTCTGCCCGTCCTTGAAGATCGGAACTACGATTTCCGCTTTGGTATCGATGGAGCAGCTCAGGTAGTTGCTTTCTTCGTGCACATCCGGAACCACAAAGGTTTCGTTGGAAACGGCTACCTGTCCGCAAATCCCTTTTCCGTATGGGATAATCGTGTGATCGGTAGGTGCGCCCACGTAAGGCCCCAGCTTCAGTTCGTCCTTGTCCCCATTTTTAAAATAGAAACCGGTCCAGTTGAAATAAGATATTTCCTGATCCAGCAGGTGACACACTTTTTCCAGCTTTTCTTCCGTATTATGTTTCGGACTTTCAAGAATCGAGGAAAGTCTTTTCTTTAATTCTGACATTGTATATATTGTTTTAAGAGAATTGTTTCAGCGAAAGCTCTTCTTTGTAGCCGAACATCCCGCGTTCCTTTATCATTTCCGCAACACCTTCCGGAAGCTGGGTTTCCCAGCCCTTGATGTTGCAGCCTATTTTCTTTAAAATATCTCTTGAATAAATTTCCAGGAACTCCGGATTGTAGTTGGTAATGTCTACAATACGTTCGTTGTGCTTGAAATATTTATACAGCTCCTTGAGGTTTTCTTCCACTTTCAACGTATCGGAATTCAGCAGTTCATGGGTTTCCGGATCTTTGTAAGGATACAGGTATACCCTCAGTCCGTTTCTGAAAAATTTACCGAAAGCTTCCAGGATTCCTCCTGACAGGTTCTTGTAATATTTCTCGTCGAATACCATCAGCAAGTTGTTTACGCCCATGGCTACCCCGATATTCCCGCTGGTGTAGGAAGCAAAGTAATCGATCAGCCTGTAGTACTCCGAATAGTTGGAGATAATTACGGTATAGCCTAATTTGCCCAGGACGTCTACCCGGTCCAGGAAATCCCTTTCGTCGATATCACCGTCTGCCCGGAGATTGGAAATGGTAATCTCGATCAGTACTTCCGTGGTGTCGGGGCTGCACGCCGAATCTTTCAGGAACATCTCCATCCCGTTTTTCAGCATGTCGATGTTCACTTTGGTTACCGGACGGAAACTTCCCCTGACTGCAAAAATATTTTTCTTGTATAAAATATCGGCAGGAAGCATGTTGTTACCTTCCGAATTGAAGATCACGGCATCCGTCATTCCGTGTTTTACCAGCTGTAAGGACATCAGCCGGTTGTCTACGTATTCAAAGGCCGGACCGCTGAAATCGATCATATCGATCTCCAGGTTGTCCTTGGCTACTTCATCGTAAAGGGATTCTACCAAATTTCTTGGGTTGTCGTAGTAATGAAATGCCCCGAAGATAAGGTTTACCCCAAGATTCCCTAAGGTTTCCTGCTGTAGCGTAGCATCATTTTCCTTGAATTTGACGTGGATGACAATTTCGTTATACCCTTCATTTTCTTTTACCTGAAAGCGGATCCCCACCCAACCATGACCTTTAACGGTTTTATCAAAATTGATGGTCGTCACCGTATTGGCGTAGGAAAAAAACTTTCGGTTCGGATTGTTTTCCCTGGAAATCCGTTCTTCGATCAGAGCAACTTCATAACGAAGCATTTTCCGAAGCCGGTTTTGGGTAACATACCTGTTTTTTACTTCTTTTCCGTAGATGGCATCACTAAAATCTTTGTCGTAAGCCGACATCGCCTTGGCAATTGTACCGGAAGCCCCTCCTGCTCTAAAAAAATGCCGAACAGTCTCCTGCCCTGCTCCAATTTCTGCGAAAGTACCATAAATAGTAGGATCTAGATTAATTGTTAATGCTTTTTGTTTAGGAGTTAGTTTCTGATACATTAGGACATTAAATTTTTCGTAAATTTACCAAAATTAAACCAACCTCAAAAGAAATGAAGTTGAAATTTTTAGGAACGGGAACTTCGCAGGGCGTACCCGTGATCGGCTGCACCTGCGAGGTATGCACTTCGGAAAACCCGAAAGACAGCCGCCTGCGGTCTTCCGTAATGATCACCACCGATGAGGGCAGGAAAATCCTGATCGACTGCGGCCCCGATTTCCGGCAGCAGATGCTTACCCATAAAGAAAGCCATATTGATGTTGCGCTGCTTACCCACGAGCACAACGATCATGTGATCGGGCTGGATGATATGCGCCCGCTGATTTTCAAGACAGGAAAGGATATGCCGCTGTACTGCTATTCAAGAGTCGGGAACGAAGTGAAAAAGCGTTTTCCTTACGCCTTTGCCGATGAAAAATATCCCGGTGCCCCCGCTTTTGAGCTGCATGAAATAGAAAATAAGCCTTTTACGGCAGCAGATACGGAAATAATGCCGGTTGAAGTGATCCATTTTAAAATTACGGCTTTCGGTTACCGCTTTAAGGATCTGGCTTACATTACCGATGCCGGATTTATTTCAGACACCGAAAAGGAAAAACTGAAAGATTTAGACGTACTGATCATCAACTGCATCCGGAAGTTTGATCCGCATCCGGCCCATTTCATTCTTCCGGATGCCATTCACCTGTTTGAAGAGCTGAAACCTAAAAAAATGTTTCTGACCCACCTCAGTCACCATTTCGGACTGCATGACGTTGAAGACAAACAACTTCCGGCCGGAATGCACCTTGCCTACGACGGTCTTCAGATTAATTTTTAAAAAAATCCCTTCAAAAAGCTTTGGAGTATTAAGAAAAGTTTCTATATTTGCACACCGATTCAAAACAAGGTAACACCGGCCCAGGTGGCGGAATTGGTAGACGCGCTGGTCTCAAACACCAGTTCTTAGGAGTACCGGTTCGATCCCGGTCCTGGGTACAAAACCTCTGAAATCTTTTGATTTCAGAGGTTTTTGTTTTAAACATTAATTTTTATTAATTCTTCTTGATAAATTAATCCAAAAGCATGATGCTATGCAATGATACGTTATTTAGAATTTTCCCGATCTTAAATAATCAGCTGAGTTTAATGAAAGATTAAATTGATATTTCAGAAAAGTGATGAATGAAATTAGTATAGAAGAAATTGATGATTTTAAAATTAAAGAGCTAAGCCAATATTTTTTCGGGGCCAGCGACCTCAGCTTTAAAATTGCAGATAAGAAAATTGGTCATCTGGATACGGAAGATTTGCTGTATCTGCTCAGGCGATCAGTTTATACGGAAATTGCCGTTCTTCTGGCCGTCAGGAAAATGGAGGCCAATGGTTTTTATGGTCATGGCTTTGATGAAAAATCCATAATACAACAGGACATCCTGAAAGAACTCATCCTATTACCGGACTATTTCTGGAATTACAACCAACGTTCCTATCGCAAAGTAAAACCGTTGGTCGAGGAACATGGCATCCATGCCAGGGTTTCTTATCAAATTATAAAGCAGTTTTTAGAATCGGATATTCAGCCCATTATATGGACAGAAAGTGAGATCAATGATATTGCTTATTTTGAGACCATTGGTATATTAAGTATGTATGAGGCAGGTAAAGACAGCTTAAGAAAGCTTAAGAGAGCTGTTGATGAAGGCATTGAAGTAAAGTTGAATTGGGATGCTAAAATAACTCCGATCAGGAATGAATCTGATATAAAAGAATATATCATTCCTTTATTAACCAAAGATCCTGATTACCGGGAAGATTTTGAAGAGGCTATTGATAATGAAACCAGAATAATTTTTTAGCAATTCAAACTTCTGATATAGCAGAATATCTACAGGGTTTCCCTTTTCTCGGTCAGATAAAATTATGATACCCTTTTCTCCTGCTTAATCCCGGAAACCTTTTTGGCCAGACGCGGCTGCGGCTGAGACAGTGCGCTCAGGAAAGTCGTGCAAGTGCGGTTTCCGTTTTCATCAACTTTTAAGACAAGAGAACGGCAGCAGGGAGAAGCATAAAAATAATTCTCATAGCGCGCTCCGCAAATGATGCATTCGGTGATAATGATTTCTTTTTTTTCGAAATTTTCCATAGCTATTATGTTATTTTTTTATACCTGAATTTTATTCCTGTTCGGGATTTGAGGTTTATCATTAATTAAACTATTCAATCTCATTCTCTACCTGTATTTTATTAAACAGGGAAACCTTGTACAGTGCATCAACCACCGGAGGATCGATCATCCGTCTGTTTCTCACCCGCCTGATGTAAGCGGGATCCCTGGTATTCTCTTTAAGGATTAAATTGACAGAACTTGTATAATGTGCAGGTAACCATTTGTCAATGAAATCAAATTTATCGACGATTTTTTTATTGAGGTATCGATGTATCGGTTTGCCCATACAAATAAATGAATTTTGTTTAACCTTTTTTCGTAATTTTGTGCTTGTCCGACAGGACAATTGTAAAAGCAAATATACAACTATATATTTAACCGACAATATTTAATTTAAATTTTAACAATTATGTATTGTTTATTTTAACACAAATTAAGCTACTCAATATGAAAATTTACGAAAAGATCCGTGAGTACAGCAAGGGAAAAGGTGAAACCATGAGGGAAATTGCAGAGAAATACGGAGTAACACCGCAGGCCATCCAGATGTATTTTTCAGGAAAAAATGCAATGCCGCTCAGTTTTTTGGTTTGGTACATTGAAGAACATCCGGAAATAGATTTATATGCTCTTTTCAGCAAGGAACACAACCAGATTGTTTCCGAGCCCAGAGCCGAATATCATAAGAAATACAGAAAACAGCACGTTATCGACCGGATTATCAATATCCTGGAAGAAGAACTATAAATAAGAACTGCATTCTGATTTCTTATTTTCAAAAGATAATGCCGGAAAAGCTGTTTGTGGTTTTTCCGGTTTTCATTTCACAGGAATAAAACAAATTGGCTTGTTATTCTATTATGATCAAAAACGAAAAGATACTTTTTCTATTTTTATTCAACGATCTTTACTGATTTTATTCTTTATTAAGCATAGGTCTTTAAAAATTCATTAGACTTAACATCTACTCCATAAACCAGATCTCAAAACGGCTGCCCTGTTCCAAAGGTTTATAATGCAGATAGCCTTTATGGGCCTCAACAATACTTTTACTAAGCGTCAGGCCGATTCCCGAGCCACCATTCCTTGTAGTGAAAAAGGGAAGAAAAATCTTATCCTGAATTTCTTTCTGAATTCCGGTACCGCTGTCTTCGATGCTCAGGACAATCCTTTTATTCAGGGCTTTTATTTCTGTTCTGATGATTCGTTCGTCGGTGTCTGAAACGGCATGCATCGCATTAAGGTACAGATTGATCAGGCACCGCTGAATCATTTTCTCATCGGCGGAAACAGTGAAATTGTCCAGTGAATTAACAACCGTGATCTGCCGCTGATCGAATTCAGGCTTCAGGAACAGCAATGCAGATTCCACAGTACCCTTTAACAACATTTTCCTGAAAACCGGTTTCGGAAATTCGGCAACCTGCCGGTAATCGTCTACAAAATCCAGCAGCTGCCTGGATTTTGAACTGATGATCATCAGGCTTTCCTTCATGTCTTCCTGGTCTTCCCGGTCTATCGTTTTCTGGTTGGCAATATATTCCATGTTCTGGATCAGGCTGTTAACGGGCGTAAGGGTATTCAGAAGCTCATGGGAAATCACCTTCATCAGGTTATTCCAGGCAAGCTTTTCTTTCTGTTCGATAATTTTCTGGACAGATTCGAGACTTACGATACAGAAGCAGTGTCTGGCGCTTTGAACTTTCTTGGTTCTCAGAGAATAAGACTGTCTTGCATTTTCGTTAATCGAAATATCAAAAAATTCCTGAGAGTTTTCATATCCCGTCTGTTCGATGATCTTGTAGAAATCCGGGGCTTTGTTTTTATAGAGGTTCCAGGAATTGTATTTTGGGATCTGCAGGATTTCAAGGAAAACGGGATTTACGTAAAAAACCTGCCATTCTTCATCTTTAAAGGATAAAATCATCAATCCTATTTCCATTTGCCCCAGGATTTCCTCGTACAAAAGCTTGAAAGAAGACAGGGAAAGATGCTCTTCTTTGCTTTGATAATACAGTTTTACAGCAGCATCCGTCAGGTCGTCTCCTTCCGGTTCGGGAAACAGCGAAAAATCTTTTTTCATCATTCCCAAAATCAGCCGCTCCACTTTCTGTGCATTCTGCAAAGCAAACCGTTGCGACAGGATCATACAGCAGATTCCGGCTAAGGCAAACAGAAAACCGTTGATCCACTTGCTTTCCAAGTAAAAATCATAGGAAAAAATTCCACAGACAACCGCTGCGAGGATAAAAACGAACGCGATATGATATGTTTTATTCATTTATTTTAATTAAAATCATCAGCCACTGCTTACAATTCGAATTTTTCCATTCTGCGGTAAAGTGCAGCCCTGGACAAACCGAGATCTGCGGCTGCCAGGGAAATGTTACCGCGGTGCTTTTTCAGGGCTTTTTTGATCAGGAATTCTTCCATCTCTTCGAGATTAAGATTGACCACGGTTTTTTCAGGCTCCTCGTCCTGTGGCATCAGCAGCTTCAGTTGTTTCTCACTGGAAAGAATCACGCTTCTTTCAATGCAATGGTCGAGCTCACGGATATTTCCCGGCCACGAATAATTCTTCAGTTCGGAAATCAGGACTTCGTTCAGCACCAGTCCGGGCTTATGGTATTTCTGTCTGTATTTTTCCAGGAAATAATCTGCCAGTGAAGAAATATCTTCCTGCCGCTCCCGAAGTCCCGGGATCTGTAATTCCACGGTATTGATCCGATAATAGAGATCTTTCCTGAAACGGTTTTCGGCAACCGCTTTTCTGAGGTTCTCGTTGGTTGCAAAAATAAACCTTACGTCGAGCAGCCGTTCTTTGCTCTCCCCTATCCTGGATAATTTCCGGTTCTGGATCAGGCTCAGCAATTTGGTCTGAAGATGAAGCGGAAGGTTTCCGATCTCATCCAGGAACACCGTCCCGTTCTGCGCATTTTCGATCTTTCCCGCATAATCACGGTCTGCACCCGTAAAGGCTCCTTTCCTGTATCCGAAGAGTTCCGACTCAAAAAGGTTTTCCGAAAGGCTTCCGAGATCGATATGGACGAAAGGCTGGCCTTTTCTTTCCGATAACTCATGAACATATTCTGCCAATACATATTTCCCGGTCCCGTTTTCTCCCAGCAGCAGCACATTGGCATCGGTGGCCGCAACTTTTCCGATCTGCTCCATCACTTCCCGCATGGCCGGCGAACCGCTTTCCAGCCGGTACCGGTTCGGCTTTACATTGATATTCTCCCACTGGTCCAGCTTTTTATTTTTCCGCGAAACATCAACGGCCAGATTAACGGAAGCGTAGAGCTTTTCGTTGTTCCAAGGTTTTAAAATAAAGTCGGAAGCACCGTTCTTCAGGGCTTCTACGGCAAGCTCCACTTCGCCGTAGGCCGTCATAAGGATAATCGGGAGCTGCGGTTCCAGCGTTCTGATTTCCTGCATCCAGTACAGGCCGTCCTGACCGTTTTCAAATCCTTTGCGGAAATTCATATCCAGAAGAACGGCATCCACCTGGTTCTCCGACATAAATTTCAGAATATCTTTGGGCCGGCTGAGACAGCTGACCGTAGTAAAAAATTTCTTGAGCCAAACCCTTGCTGAAAACAGAATATCTTCATCATCATCTACAATTAAAATATGGGCTTCCTTTTTTCGCATTTCTATTCGTATCTGTTACAATAATTTCCGACGTTCAAAACGTTCTTTTGTTTCTATCAGTGCCTGATGAATTTTCTTTTCCAGTTCTTTTCTGGACGGCAGCTCCGTCCAGTATTCCGCTACTATAATACTGTTTTTATGCATTTCCAGAAGTTCTGCCTGCTCTTTGCTGCTTTCGGCACAGAGAATCAGTCCGATTGGTGTTTCCTTTCCTTCTTTATGTTCGTCCTTATCGGGCCATTTCCGGTAAAGTTCCATCTGCCTTTGTGTTAAAATAAGAAAATGAGACCAGCTCAATTGTTGGGACAGTGTAACGACAATCTGTTCATCAGGAAAAAGATCGGCAAACTGCATCATTCGTCTCACGTTTTTTTCCATAAAATTACGGCCTTAAAGATTTTCAAGCTATGATGATAACGTTATTACAATCTGTTTCCCATATTCTGCCCTCTGATTCTGCAGGATTTCATCATTGATGCATTTACCGGCCTTCCGGAACAGAAGGATAAGCGTACTGTTAGCTTGTATCGCGGTCTGATGCCTACTCTGCCCGATCAGTAAGAATAGGTCTGTAAAAAGTTTTCCGTCCGGAATGATGATTTGCTTTTCGGCAGGTTATGTGTTTTTATTTTTTTTAGCCATAATTTTTAATTCATCATTTTTCAAATATAAAAAATAATTCTATCAGGTTATATGAAGCTTTGACCTGAATTATTTTCAAATTGTCCGTTTCCGTACAAAAAGTGTCCGGAAATGAACAGTTTTAAAATCATTCAATTTTCATCCGTCCTTATTTACAGCAATTTACAAAGCCGTAATTCCGTGGCATTTCGATTGTGTAATTCGTTGTAATCAAAAGTGTTATCTCCATTATGGATACGAAAATAGTAAAAAAGAAATCGAAACTGAAATTCAGCCTGATGATTTTTGCCTGCCTGTTAATTATTTCATCTTTCAGCGTCTATTTCTTTCAACAGAAAAAAACCTATAATGTAAGACTGCAAGAGATCAACATTGATGAAGTAATGAAAGGAAAATTTGAGGATATGCTAATGGTAACGGCCCAGACCCAATCTTTGCATTCTTCCCTGATTAATGTCCTGGAAGGCGGTGCCGTAAAAGAAATTTTTGCTGAGGACGGACAAATGCTGGTAAAAGGGCAGCCCATCGCGCAGGTGTACAATCCGAATACGGAGTTTAATTACCTCAACCAGGAGACAGGAATTATGCAGCAGATCAGCCAGATGAGAAATTCACTTCTGGAACTGAAAAATCAGGAATCCGGGCAGGATAAAGAATTGCTGCAATCTCAAAACGATTATAATACCGCTTTACAGAATTACAATCTTCAGAAAAGGCTGTATGATGCCGAAATCGGAAAAAAAACGGATTACGATGCGGCTGTACAGAATTTAAATTACCAGAAACAGAGAAAATCAATTGTGGAGAAAGGGGCTTCCAGCGAAAAAGCTTCAAGGAACGCACAGTTTGCGGCGATCAATAACTCCATCAGCCAGATGGAAAAGAGCCTGTATATCTTGCGATCCAATAAAAACAATTTCCTGATCCTGTCGCCGGCCTCCGGAAGATTATCCTCGTTCAGCATTTCTTCGGGGCAGAACCTTACCACCGGTGAAAGCATCGGGAAGATAGATCTGATGGACGGTTATAAACTGGTGGCCAAGGCAGACGAATATTACATCAATAAGCTTACAGCCGGAATTAAAGGAACACTGGATAACAATGGAAAAGAGTATGAAGTCATTATTACCAAGATCCTTCCCGAAGTAAAAGAAGGACAATTTTCCATCGAGCTGAATTTTATTGAGATGAAGGTAGAGAACCTGAAAATAGGGATGACTTTCGGAGTAAAACTTAAATTGTCTGCCGACACCCAAAGCCTGATGATCCCAAAGGGAAATTTCAGCAAGGATACCAATGGAAAATGGATTTTTACAGTGAAAGGCAATAAAGCCGAAAAAAGAAACATCAGCCTCGGAAGGGAAAACCCGCTTTACTATGAGGTGATTTCAGGATTAAAGCAGGGTGAAAAAGTGATTACCTCAGATTATAACGAACTTAAAAAATATGAACTGCTGGATATTAAAAAATAAGATGAAAAGAATAAAAAAATTACTTTGTGCATCGGTGGTATTTATTTCAGGTTTCGGTTTTTTCCGGGAAAAGGTAGTTCAGAAGAATATCGTATTATTTATCCTGATCCTTGCTGCCACCTTAGCGATCTATAAAGCTGGTAAACCGGATTTTAAAATATTGGGATCAGAACAGCTCGAAAGCATGACCAAAGGAGAAAAGGCAACATCTTATGCAAGCAAGGTATTTTTTCCGGAGAATTATCTTTCTTTTGCAGAGAAGAATATAATAACCAAAATGCAGAAAAGAAACTCCGAGAAAGAGCATGACCCTGTTCAGGTCACGACGAAGTGGTAATCCCAAGACTTCTGGATGATGACGGATGTATAAAAAATAAAAATTAAATAACAATGATCAATATTCAAGAACTTTCTAAAATCTACAAAACGGAAGATGTACAGACCCATGCCCTTAACAAAGTGAGCTTGCATATTAAAGAAGGCGAATTCGTAGCCATTATGGGGCCTTCCGGTTGCGGAAAGTCTACTTTCCTGAACATTCTCGGGCTATTAGATGATGCATCTTCCGGATCCTACCAATTTGCCGGTACGGAAACACTCGGGCTTGGCGAAAAGAAAAAATCTGACCTCAGAAAGAAAAATATCGGGTTCATCTTCCAGAATTTTAACCTGATCGATGAACTTAATGTTTACGAGAACATTGAGCTCCCTTTGATTTATAACGGTTTTTCATCCTCCGAAAGAAGAAAACGGGTGGAAGAAATTATGGAAAAGATCAACATCAGCCACAGGGCAAAGCATTATCCTCAACAGCTTTCGGGAGGGCAGCAACAGAGGGCAGCCGTGGCAAGAGCATTGGTGACAAAGCCAAAACTGATTCTGGCCGATGAGCCTACCGGAAACCTCGACAGCTCCAACGGGAACGAAGTGATGAATCTCCTGGCCGAACTTCACCGTGAAGGCTCGACGATTGTCATGGTGACCCACTCTTCTTATGATGCGGGCTACGCTTCAAGAATCGTCAATATGAAAGATGGTGAGATCTTCTCGGAACAACATGCCGGACAGCGAAAAGACCTGTTTGAAAAAGCAGACGCCGGAAGTTTCAAATAAAAACAAACAATCTCATTTAATAACGTGAACCATTAATATAAATTTCATTTAAACTCTTCTATAATAGCAAATTGAACATTAACGCATTTAGAATCAGTTTAAAAACAAATAAAAGCTTACCAATGAAACTGCAAATTCTTACTTTTATTATAGCCGCCGTGCTCACCCAAAACCTGTCGGCACAAAACAGGAAACTCCGCATCGTTAAAGCGAATTCTGTAAATGTGAATATCAAAGACGATCGAACTTTAAGGAAAAATGCCTGGAAGATTGTTCCCGAAGAAAAGCTGGATGTCTATACTACGTCTGCAAAGAAAGTAACTTTTTACACCGATATCGATTCCGTTTCCTTTAAAATCGATCCCAAAGTAGGAACCTATGATTTCGTAATCCTGCTTAACGGTAAAGATTCTGCCAACACGAGGATCCAGTATCAGCCTTCAAGACTGGATATGCTGAAGCAGGCAGGAAAATACAATTATTCTGACAACCGTTTTGTTCCGAAATTCGCTTACCAGTCCCAGGACCATCCGGATCTCCTGAAAATCAGGAAAGACCTGAAACTGGATTCCGTTGCCGGAAAAGGCAGTGAGCTGAGCCGAATTTTCAACCTCATGCATTGGGTACACAATCTGATAAGGCATGACGGCAGCAGTAACAATCCGACCCTGAAGAATGCCATCGACCTTATTAAAGTCTGCAAAAAAGAAAACCGCGGCGTCAACTGCAGAATGCTGGCCACCATCCTCAACGAATGTTATCTTTCCATGGGCATCCCTTCCAGATATGTTACCTGTATGCCGAAAGAAACAAATTTCGATGATTGCCACGTCATCAATATGGTGTACAGCAAAGAACTCAGCAAATGGATATGGATTGATCCTACCTTCGATGCTTATGTGATGGATGAAAAAGGAAATCTGCTGGGAATCCCGGAAGTGCGGGAACGCCTCATCAAAGGACAGGGACTGGTTCTGAACGCAGATGCCAACTGGAACCGTGAAAGCATGCAGACCAAAGAACAGTATCTGGATAATTACATGGCCAAAAATCTGTACCGCCTCCAGAGCCCTGTGGTAAGTGAATATGATTCCGAAACCTGGAAAAGCGGGAAGAAAATTGCCTACGTCGAACTTTTGCCATTGGATGCATTGGTTCAGACGCCTCAGATGCAGGAACAGATCAATAACAACACCGGCGTACAATTTACTTACTACAAGACCAACAACCCAAATCTTTTCTGGGTAACACCGTAAAGAACAGCAAAACAAAACATTCTTTTCATATATCCAAACCTTCAGTATCCCGAAACGGGACCCCTGGAGGTTAAAAAAAAGTATTTTCAAATAACTAAAGCTATGCTTAAAAACTGGCTCAAAATTGCCTTCATTCATTATAAAAAAAACCTGCTTTCCACGATCATCAATCTATTCGGATTAACGATCGGGCTTACAGGATTTATGCTGATCCTGATGCATTGGAACGATGAGGAATCCTATGAAAAATGGAATCCTAGGAAGGATAACGTCTATTATTTTCAGGGTTATTATAAAAAGGATCATCTATACGGGGGCGCCATCTCTTATCCGTTTGCCGAGGCCGCCCTGCAAAAGATTTCCGAAGTTCAGGACTATGCTTTGTTATTCAGCTATAACATTTCTTATAAAATGTCTTCAAAAGACAGAACTGCGTATCAGCAGCACGGATTAAGCACTTCCAGGAATTTTTTCAATCTGTTCCCCTTCCCTCTGGTAGCTGGAAGCTACAAAGATGCATTGAAAAATGATAACAGTATGGCTATTTCTGCAACTACGGCAAAAAATCTTTTCGGCAAAACCGATGCGGTAGGAGAAACCATCAGCATCAACAATAAAAAATACATTGTTTCGGCGGTATACACCCTGCCGGAAGGTAACAGCCAGATAAAACCGGAGTTTGTAAAGCTTGCTTCAGAAGAGCTGAAAAACGATAAGGAATACTGGGGCAATTTCAATTACGGCGGTTTTTTCCTGCTGAAAAATGGAGCTGACCCGAGAAGCTTTGAAAAAAAATTTCAGGACATCATCATGTTCCGTGCAAAGAGAGATGCCAGGCCATTGGGACTAAGCCCGCAGGAATACATCAGATTGTACAGTCCGTCATCTGCATTACTGACGCCCATCGACAAAATGAAACTGCACGCAGAAATGACCTGGTTCGGTAAACCCGATTTCAAAACCCTGATGATCCTGTTTACGCTTTCCGTACTCATCGTGGCTTTATCAGCCATTAATTTTATTAATCTCAAAACGGCACAGGCTTCCCAGAGGGCAAAGGAAATAGGAGTGAGAAAAGCGATCGGAAGTTCAAAAAAAGCACTGGTTATCCAGTTTCTGATGGAAACTTTTATAATCTGCCTGGTTTCCTACATTTTATCACTGGCCTTAACGGAAATTCTTTTGCCTGACTTCAATAAATTTTTTAATAAAGAAATCGTTATGAATGATGCGTCGGTCTACCTGTATTCATTCCTGATGGTTATTACCGTGACGCTGATTTCAGGACTGGTACCTGCGCTCTACCTTTCCAACTTCAAGGCCATTGAAACGCTTAAAGGCAACTTTGCACGAAGCAAGCAGGGAATATGGCTGAGAAACGGCATCCTTACTTTGCAGCTTATTGTTTCATCATTTTTCATTATCGGCGGCCTTATTGTCAACCAGCAGGTAAAGTATATGATTAACAAAGACCTTGGCTATAATGGCAACCAGGTATTCCAGATTAACTTCAATACCTACGGAGACCAGCCCTGGCTAAAATATGAAAGGCTGAAAACCGAACTGGCAAAAATTCCCGGTGTGGAAAGCATCTCGTTCTCAGAAATACCTCCGGGCGACGATAACAGAAGCAGCTCCAATATGGATTATCTAAAAACCAGCATTAATGCAAGGCATGGCTCCATGGATTATAATTATCTGCCTTTTATGGGCGTTCAGCTTCTTAAAGGCAGGATGCTGAAACCTGAACTGGCTTCGGACAGCGTGGACAAAGCTTTGGTGAATGAAGCTTTTGTAAGAAAATTCGGATGGACCGATGAGCAGGCAATGCAAAGAGAAATCAGACCCGGATTCGACAATAAACCTTACCGTATTGTCGGAATTGTAAAAAATTTCAACATTGAAAGCCTGAGAACTGAAATAGATCCTATAATATTTTTCCATTACAGAGCTACTTCATGGAAACGCTACAATGTAGGAAACATCCTGCTCAAGCTGAAATCCGATGATATGGAGGATACCGTAAAAAGGCTGAAGACCTACTGGGAGAACAATGTGGAACCAGGTTATCCTTTTAATGCCTATTTTATTAATAAAAATTTCGCAAAGACTTTCGAAACCTATCAGAAACAGCAGATGCTTTTTACTATTCTGAATGCCATGGTGCTGGTGGTGGCTTTGCTCGGGCTCTTTGCCCTTTCTTCACTGATGATCGGCCAGAAGCTGAAAGATGTAGCCATCAGGAAAACACTGGGTGCATCGGACAGCATCCTGATCCTGGGTTTAACCAAACAGTTTCTCCTGATTACTTTGATTGCCGTACTGATCAGCATGCCGGTCAGCTACTATCTCATGAACGAATGGCTGAAAGACTTCGCTTACCGAATCAACATGCCGGTCTTCCCGTTTGTGCTGAGTATGATTCTCCTGCTGGTTCTCACCTTTGCCGTGGTAAGTATCAAAGCATACCAGGCGACCAAAGTAAAGCTCGTTAAATATCTTAAGTACGAGTAGAACCGTCAGCCTGATACCGGAGAAACGCTTTAAAAATTTCAGCCTTCCGGCAACTGTTGCCAAAACCATCATTTATCAATTACCATTTATGATTAAAAACCGTCTCAAAATAGCATTTATCAATTACCGGAAAAACCTGCTTTCCACCATCATCAATATCCTGGGATTGAGTGTGGGGCTGTGTGTTTTCCTATTGGTTTTTATCCACTGGCAGGACGAGAAATCTTATGAACAGCACAATAAGAATAAAGACCTTATTTATCTGATAGAAAACGAAACAGGGGATTTCGGGAAAATGGTGGTTTCCGGGTATCCGGCGCTGGCTGTTTCCAAAGAGAAATTTCCTGAAATAGAAGATTTTGCCATTGCCAATTCCTGGGACTTTTATAAGGTCAGACTTAATGCAGGAAAAAGATCGGCTTTTGTTTCTTCCTGCAGGGCTTCACCGTCCTATTTCGATTTTTTTCCACTCGAAAAAATCGCAGGCACCTTTAAAAATGCCATCAGTGACGACCTGAAAATGGCCATCTCCGAACAAACGGCCAAGGCCCTTTTTGGTGACGAATACAAGGAATGCATCGGCAAGACCGTAAAGATCGACGACTCCGAAGGGGAAAGTTACGTAATCACGGCAGTATACCGAGTACCTTCCGAAAATTCCGTTTTCAAGCCGGATTTTATCATGAAGCATCCCGATATCGGCAGGAAAGATCTATCCTGGACGAATTACAGCTACGTAGGGTATTTTAAAGTAAAACCAGGTACAGACATTGAAAATCTGGAGAAAAAACTCTCCGACCAGATGATCCGTCAGGAGAAAATAGCTGCGGAAAGCTGGGGTGAAAAGTATGACGATAAAAAAAAGACCCGGGTATTTCTGACCCCGATCTCTGAAATGAAGCTGGATGCCCGAAGCGAGGGGATAAAAAAAGGCGATAAAAAAAACATTATGATCCTGCTTGGCTTGGCTTCGCTGATCCTTCTGTTGTCGGGCATTAACCTGATCAATCTTCAAACCGCCCAGGCTTCCCAACGGGCAAAAGAGGTAGGCATCAGAAAAGTGTTGGGCAGCACCCGTTCCGGACTGGTTCTCCAGTTTCTGCTGGAAACGTTTATGCTATGTACCGCAGCTTATCTCCTGGCTTTTGCCATGGTCGAACTGTTGCTTCCGGGCTACAATGCATTCCTAGGTAAAGAAATAAAACTCAACAATCCTGAAATATTTCTTTACAGCGGATTGCTGCTGATGGTTTTTTCATTGTTTTCAGGACTGATTCCCGCCCTTTATCTTTCCGATTTCAAACCGGTCAACACTTTGAAAGGAAATTTTGCACGGAGCAGAAGCGGCGCATTGCTCAGGAATTTTATTCTAACCCTGCAGCTTATCATTTCGTCCTTCTTCATCATCTGCTCACTGATCATTCATACCCAGGTAAGCTTTATGATGAACAGAGATCTGGGCTTCAAAGGCGATCAGGTGATTTACATTCCCTTTAAAAAGACAGACTGGAAAAACGATTTCAATTACAAAAAATATATCCGGCTGAAAAGTGAAATTTCAAAAATACCCGGTGTAGAAGACGTCACCGGTTCGGTGAATGCTATCGGCTTGGGTATTACAAATTCGTCTACCGTAAAAAATGCCGCAGACACCACGAAATCCATACCGAATGTTATTCTGGGAGCCATCGATTACAATTATTTTACCTTTTACCAAATGAAGTTTGATTTCGGAAGAGATCTCGATCTGCGTTTTGCTTCGGATACCGCTTCGGGAGCCGTGGCTAATGAAGCCTTCATCCGGAAAATGGGCTGGAGCAAAGAGCAGGCCCTCGGAAAAGAAGTCTTCCCGGGATGGGAGCAGAAAAAGAAATATAAAATTTTAGGCGTCATCAAAGATTTTTACATGAACGGTGTCGAAAAGCCGATTGAGCCCATCCTTTTTTTCAACTACGACAGGAACTGGTCCAAAAACAGCATGGGAAATATACAGGTAAAACTTTCCGGCAAGGATATCAACGGAACACTGGAGCGCATCAGAGAATTCTGGACTACCAAAGCCGAACCGGGCTATCCGTATGATGCCGAGTTTGTCAACAGGCAGTTTGCGAAAACATTCGAGAAGTTTCAAAAGCAGCAGACTCTTTTCACCACTTTAAATGGAGTGGTTTTAGGCATTGCGCTGCTGGGATTGTTTGCTTTGTCGTCATTACTGATCGGGCAGAAACTTAAAGATGTAGCCATCAGAAAAACACTGGGTGCCGGCGGGAAAACAATTGTCTGGGATTTAACAAAAAGATTTCTGCTGATCTGTATGATTGCAGTTTTAATCAGTATTCCGTTTGCCTATTATGCAATGAACGAGTGGCTCAAAGATTTTGCCTACCGGATCGATATGCCGGTCTGGCCTTATGTTTTAAGCATGTTTTTACTGCTGGTCCTGACGTTTCTGGTGGTCAGCATCAAAGCCTGGCGTGCTATCCGAATTAATCCTGTTCAATACCTGAAATACGAATAAAGCCGGATGATGGATGCAGGAAGTTTTTAGAAACTGAAAAAGACCCTGTTCTTCCGGTATTGCCTGTCTAACCCCTATTCAACCATGAAAAAGTTATTCTTTCTATTATTAATCAACCTTGTTCCGGCGCAACAGGACTGGACGCTGAAGCAATGCCTGGATTATGCTTCTGCGAATCATCCGTTGATAAAACAATCTACGGTTAACATTCAAAAGAACGAAAGGCAGATTTCTGCGACGAAAGGAATGTTGCTGCCTTCGGTGGATGCAGGAATCAGCCATAATTATAATTTCGGAAACGGGATCAACCCGCAGAACAACCGTCGGGAAGCCATCAATACACAAACCGACAACCTCTATGCACAGGTGAATTGGGAACTGATGAACTGGAGAAATTACCTGAACATCTCTTTATCCAAAATCAATAAGGAAACTTCGGACTACCGCATGAAACAGGCCGTAAACGAAGTTAAGATGAATGTTATCCGGATGTTTTTCACTTATCACAACAGTAAAAGCCGGCTGGAGGTACTGGAAACACAGCTGGCTGGAATTGAAGACCAGATCAGGCGTACCGAAAAGGAAGTGGAAACCGGGAACCGGCCGAAAAGCGATATATACGACATCAGGGCCAACCTCGGAACCATGCAGGAACAGTGGGTTTCAGCCCGGAACCAAAAAGACCTTTCTAAAATCGATCTCCTTAACGCCCTGGCCATCACACAGGACACCCTGGATTTTATTATGCCTGAAGAAGGCCTGACCGATTCGGATTTCGATGATACCCTTTTTGTCCGGAATCTCCTGGAAAAAAATCCTGCTTATTGGGCCATCCAAAAGGAAATCGGGGCGCAACAGAAAAATATTGAAATTGCAAAATCGGCCTATCTTCCTGTTTTAACGGGTTCCTATACTTGGTCCAGTTTCTACAACAGGATTTTTGAACAGCCTGCCGCTGCTTTTACAGACCAGATCAGAGACAACAAAAACCGGCAGATTTCTTTCGGCCTCAGTATTCCGGTATTT
The DNA here is from genome assembly GCA_913777465.1 of uncultured Chryseobacterium sp. GTDB lineage: Bacteria > Bacteroidota > Bacteroidia > Flavobacteriales > Weeksellaceae > Chryseobacterium. The sequence goes on along the minus strand of CAJYRQ010000005.1, from coordinate 27,187 downwards.
AATAAATTGCAGGTAAAAAACAATGTTGAAATAGCCAAGCTAAATGTCATCAATTCCACTTACGATAAAGAGATGATCATCAACAATCTCACCCAAAGTATCAATTCCATTCGGGTGCAGTTTCTGAATGCCCAGGATAAATACAGGCTTCTGGAAGCCAATTTCGAAAATCAGCGGCTGTCGTTTCAGAAGTCGGAGGAAAAATACAAAGAGGGATTAATGGATGCCTACACTTTTTTTGTTGTAAGAAACAATTGGCTGGAGGCTAATTATAACCTGATCAGCAGCAAAAACGAAGTGATCCGGCAAACAGAAATGCTGAAGATTCTGGGAAATGAATGATTAAGAGATTAAACCGGTTTCAAATTTTCCCATTTCCCGTTCTGTTTATTCAGGATTATTTATTTCATTATCATTAGATAAATTTATTAATCAGCCCTCTGCAATACGCAGAGGGTTTTTCATCCTTGAGAAATTTTGAATTGTTTTAAATAAGAGAATAAACGCCTCTGAAACAACAAATAAAACAACTGATTATCAATAATTTACAAATTTAATTAAAAATAATTAATTATAATTCGATGAAGTGTAGCGATAAAATTATTTTATTGCTTTTCACAATTTATTTATCTTCGCTTTTTTAACGATCGTTTATTAATTTTTAGTTTAAGAAATAATAACTATGCCGCTCAGCCCGCACAAACTGATTCCGATGACCGATTTCGTAATAGAGTATTATTCTCATGAAGGGTATGCAGATCTGCAGACCCTGAAACTGATGAATAATTATGCGACTTTTCTAAAGAAGCCGCTGACGTTAGGAATGTTTGTCCCTGTAGATGAAAGAGGAAATATCCTGAAGGAGCCTAAGAATTATACCTCATGGAAATCACTGAAGCATAACAGAAAAGGATCTGCCGGAAATTCGGAAAGTACGGTATTTGAGGAATATAAAATTTATCAGAAGGCTGAAAAGAAATGCCTGTTCGATGGCTTTGCCATTGCCTACAATGGCTATTCGGTGGTGAGGATTGTAGCGGAATACGACAAATCAATAGAACTTTCCTTCAATAAAAATGACAGGTTGTTCCAGAATTTCAGCGACATAGAATCACTGACTTATTTCAATGAAATATATCTGAATGGTGCTGCGTTGAAAAAAATCGGAATCCATTGACGGCTATCTGATGAAGTGATCTTCGTTGATTAACGAAATGAATTCTGACATATTTTTGTTGGAGCTTGAAAAAAGAGAAAGTTTTTTGATAACTTTTTTAATAACCGGCAGGTTGAGTATTTGCTTAGCCATAACAGATGTTTTAAAATTAAATGATTTATAGGACTTTGACATTTCCATGTAAGTCTCTTATTCTGAATAAACAAAGTCTGTACCCCTTTTTAAAAACCCTGCAATAATTAACATAAATACATTATGCATCTGATAAGTTTATAATTTCTGAAAGATTTTAACAGATGTTCATAAAATAAAAATTCCCGCAGGTTGATAAGAACCTTCGGGAATTTAAGTTTAGATTATCAAAATTATCCTTTTACCGCTTTGCCATAAACTTCCAGTGCACGTTTCCGGGCAGAAGTATGCTCTACAACAGGTTCGGTTTTCAAATCTTCTTCACTCAGCCATTGCTTGATGTATTTCTCATCTTTGTCAAATTTTTTGGTCTGCTCTGCCGGATTGAAAACCCTGAAATACGGTGACGCATCACAGCCACATCCTGCCACCCACTGCCAGTTGCCGTTATTGGACGACAGCTCATAATCCAGGAGCTTTTCAGCAAAATAAGCTTCTCCCCACCTCCAGTCGATCAGAAGATGTTTGGTAAGGAAGCTGGCCACCACCATCCGTACCCGGTTGTGCATAAACCCTGCTTCATTCAACTGCCGCATTCCTGCATCAACGATGGGATAACCGGTCTTGCCTTCGCACCAGATTTTAAACTCCTTTTCATTATTCCTCCACTGGATGTTTTCGTATTTATCTCTGAACGGAGCATTAACGACTTTTGGGAAGTGATAGAGAATCTGCATAAAAAATTCCCGCCAGATCAGTTCGTTCAGCCAGGTTTCGTTATTTTTAAGGGCATACTGCACACATTTGCGCACGGAAATCGTTCCGAAACGGAGCGCAACGCCCAGATGGGTGGTATGATCCAGCCCGGGATAATTCCGGTATTTGCCATAATCTTCGATGATTGATTTTTTCAGGGCCGGCTTCTCATCTTTGATATCTGTTTTTTCGAATCCTATATCCTTTAATTCGGGGAACTTCGGTACGGAATAGGATAAAAATTGGGAAAAATCCGTTTTATAGGTTTTTATTTTATTGTCCTTCAAAACTTCCTTCCATTTTTTGGAATACGGTGTATATACGGTATACGGCTTCCCATCTTTTTTAGCTACCTCGTCTTTATGGAAAATCACCTGATCTTTACAGGACTTTAGTCCGATATTCTTCTTTGTAAGAAAGTCTGAGATTTCCTGGTCACGCTTTATCGCTCCCGGCTCATAATCTTCATTGCAGAAAACGGTATCAATATCAAAATCTTCTGTCAGCTTTTTAAAGGCTTCCATCGGTTTTCCTTTGAAAGTAGTTATTCCGCTTTTGTATTTTTTCAGCTCTTCATGCATGCTTTTCAACGCACGGTGGAAGTAATCTACCCTTTTATCGGATTTGTTTTCCAGTTTATCGAGGATATCGGTATCGTAAATGAAAATGGGCAGCACCTTTAATCCCGAGGCCAAAGCTTCGGAAAGTCCGCAGTTATCATCCAGTCTGAAATCCCTCCGGAACCAGAATACATTTATTTTTTGTTTTTCAGGCATCGGGCTTATTTTTGATTGAACATTTTTTCCAGGATTCCGTACCGGTAATCAAAAATCCCTTCTACTTTTTTCTTTACCATAATGCTGTGGGCAATTTCTCCCAGAAAACCCAGCGGCAGTTCGTAATCTACCGTATCTTTCATTAAAACCCCGTTTTCATTTTCAATAAATTCATGGAAATGATGCCACAACTTGTAAGGCCCTTTTTTCTGAAAATCCGTAAAACTCCTGCGATCGTCGACGTGAATAATTTCGGTCTGCCATCTCATTTTGATTCCGAACAGAGGCGACACGAAATAATCGATGATCATTTCTTCGTAAATTTCATCATTTTCAAATTTTGTCAGCACAATGAAATTCATTTCTTTCGGGGTTATCTTGGAAAGGTTGTTGGCAGAAGAGAAGAATTTCCAGGCGGTCTCAATATCACAATTGAGCTGCTGTTCACGGTGGAGTCGGTGTTTCATGTATTCCAAATTTTTATCGGATTGGGTTATACAAAAATCAGACTAAACGTGGTAGGAACTTCTGAAAGCCGGAAAATAATCCCACAATTTTCATTGAGGTTTATAAGGGAAAGCTGGAAATGGTTTGTGTTATTTTATAATACGAATTATTGAACACGGAGCGCACTAAGCTTTTTTGGCCAGCTTACTGTTTTTAAGTTTCACAGAGGTACTTCTACAGGCTCAGCATAAACTTTTCACTTAACTAAGCCCGCAAAGGTTTTTAAAGAAATTGCAGCCATATATTTTATTTGAACTATTAATGAGGATTAAGAAAATAAGATTAAGCCAAAATCAGAGATTTATTTAGCGGTATGCTTGCTTAAAGCAAAGCTCCTTAATTTTTCTGAACTTCTTCATAACCTTAATGGTTCAATTCTGTCTCAGACCAGGCAATTATTCAGATTAAAAGTCTGCAATATCTTCGTGCGATTATTTGAGTCTTTAAATTTAATTATAAATCCACATCAGCACCGGTTGTTTGGATTTCTGAAGCATGGGATCGATTTCTCTCATCGTATTGTTGGAAACCGTCGGGCAGCCCCAGCCTTCCGGGGAACCTTTGGGGAAGACTTCTTCATCGCTCATCAGGTTCCAGGAATGGAAGACGATGAATCTTTTGAGCGCATTGCTGTTGGTTTCCTCCAGACCGTGCATCAGGTATTTTACATGGATTCCCCAATCGCTGTAGCCGCGTTCCTGAATTTTATATTTTCCCAGCGACGAAAGGTGGCTTCCGTCTTCATTGCTGAATTGCGGGCCGTCTTTAGAATCGTCTTTGCTCCAGGGGTTATTACCGCAGCCGTGACCCACCAGATAGTTCCCGGTAATTTTATTCTTATTGAAATCCCATACAAAAAGCCTTTTCACTCCCGAATGCAGGCTCATGTCGATCAGAAAACAGAAATCCGTATTGAAATTGTTCTTTTTACAGAACTGCAGTGCCGCTTTCGCTTTCATCCTTAATTTAGCCGAATCGGCAACCGGACGGACGCTATCTGATGTTCCTGAAAACGAAATATTACCGGAATTCTGTTCCTGCTTACATGAGACAAAAAGAAACGTTATAAAGATGAAGGCTAAAAACTTCATAGGGTTATTTGTAGTGAAGAAAAATCCCATAATCCGAAGGCGTCCACCATGCTGCTTTCTGTCCGGCTGCTTTTAAAGCATTGTTCGCCCAGGTATTGCAGGTGTCGAGAAAACTGTATGTCCCTTTGGCATCGTAAAAAGCATCGTTGTTTCCATAGACCGCGTTGGTAGGAACCACTACATAGTTTCCGTTGGCGTCCTTATCAAATTTTTCGTCTACAAATTTCACCAGGTCTTTATACTGATTTCTGCTGATCATAATACGTTTACAGTCTTCTCCCTCCTTCATCGTTTTATAATAACTACAGTGCATCGCCGATTCGCTCAGCCAGAATGCCGCTTTGAAAGCGGTAGAAAATTTCAGGTCGGCCCAAGTCGGCGTATCAAGATAAAAACCTTTATCACCCCACCCGATCCCGACAAACCGGTAATCGGTTTCTTTGGATTTGGTATTGCTGAAAGGAATTTTCGCACTCCAATCGTGCAGACCGTTCTTTACCGGCATCACGATATCGGTATGCACACCGTTGGTATAGATGTAAATCGGGATTTCTTTTTTCTGCCCGTCATCCTTTGCGGGAACTTCTATAAAAGGGAGAAAATATCCTGCAGCGACATACACCACAATGATTCCTATGAGAATTCCCAATGTTTTAAGAATAAGCAATACCATTTTTTTCACCGTCATGGTTTATTAATTTAATAAAATTTAATGTATAATTTTTCGCAAAAGTATTTGTTTCAATCGAAATTTTCGTTAAATTTAAGTACAAATACTTCACAAATATGCAGAAAAACACCAAATCCAACAAAAGATTTAAAATCAGGGTAAAAGTAGCTCCAAAAAGGGTTCAGAAAAAACGTTGATTTTCGGAGAGAATAATTCTACCGGAAGTCGATTTTTCTTTTATAGAAGCCGCTGATTAATTTTAATTTCTTAACGTTCTTAAAATCATAATTTAGGAATGGCCGTCTAACCGCCTTTACCCGGAGTTTCAATCCTTCCGGATAAGGCTATATCTGCAAAAAAGGTATTTAATCTATATCCGAAGATTTTTCCAGAAATTCAATATTCCGTTTCAGTCCCACGAATTTTGTACGTTTTACCGGTGATTTCCGGAATATTTCGGAAAACAGTTCCTGCGTCAGTTCCCGCCATTCTCCCTTCTTAAAGTTCTTTAAATTTTCATTCGGCCTAAATTTGCTCTGCTGGTGCGGTGCCGAAAAACGGTTCCATGGACAGACATCCTGACAGACATCGCAGCCGAACATCCAGTCGTCCATTTTATCTTTGAAGTAATCCGGAATCGAATCTTTTAATTCAATGGTGGCATACGATATACACTTGCTTCCGTCTACCAGTTTTTCGGAAACAATAGCATTGGTTGGGCAGGCATCAATACATTTCCTGCAGGTTCCGCAATGATCCGTTGTCGGATGATCGGGAACAAGCTCAAGATCGCAGATGATTTCCGCCAGAAAGTAGAACGATCCGCTTTGCCGGGTAATCAGGTTGGCGTTTTTACCGACCCAGCCGATCCCCGATTTTCTCGCCCAGCTTCTTTCCAGCACCGGCGCGGAATCTACGAATACCCGGAATCCGAACTCCCCTATTTCTTCCTGAAGTTCAGCCACCATGTCCCGCAGAATATCTTTGATCACTTCATGATAGTCTTCCGCGTAGGCATATTTTGAGATCTTGAAATTCTCAAAGGTTGAAATTTTTTCTTCCGGGAAATAATTATACGAAAGAGAAATTACCGATTTTGAACCTTCGACCAGCAGTCGCGGATCGAGCCTTTTATCGAAATAATTTTCCATGTATTTCATTTCGCCATGGAAATTGTTCTTCAGCCAGCTTTCCAGCGGGCGGGCATCTTCTTCCAGGAACTCCGCTTTGGAAATGCCACAGCTCTGAAACCCAAAACTTTTGGCCTTGGCTTTAATCAGCTGTGAATATCTTTCTGCGGTTGAACTCATCTTTTACATTGCAAAACTAAGATTATTTTATAAATTTGTTTGGACTTTAGCCGATCGATTTGCTGTATGGGTATTTTCAGAAGGCCGTAAGTAATTTTTAACATTAAATATTAATATATTATGTCTTTATCAGAAGTTTTAAAATCAGGAAATTATCAGCTCATCGACGTTCGTGAACCTATGGAACTGGAAATGGACGGGGCTATCGAAGGTGCTACCAATATCCCGCTGGGTGAAGTGGAAGACAGACAGGAAGAGATCCTTTCGATCGAAAAACCGGTAGTGATCTTCTGCAGAAGCGGAAACAGAAGCGGAAAAGCATTGGAATATCTAAATACGCAAGGGCTGAAAGACGGCTACAACGGCGGAGGCTGGGCTGAATTGAAAGCTACTATCGAAGCAAATCAGGGAACTTTTTAAAAGTTCCTTTTTTATTTTAAAATAGGATGCGATGAACTTACGGGAAAGGTTTACAAAAGGCTGCCTTCAGTTTGCAGATAATCATCAGCTCATTGAAGATTTATGGGCTGAATTAGAGAAAAAATATACTGAGAAAGGCAGGCATTACCACAATTTAGCACATCTTGAAAGTATGTTTGCCGAACTGGATACGGTTAAGGATAAAATTGCAGATTTTTCGACGGTAAGTTTCTCCGTTTTTTACCACGATGCTGTTTATGATGCTACTTCAAAAAAGAACGAGGAAAAAAGTGCGGAAATGGCTGTTTTGAGGCTTGATAAGCTCGGTCTGAGCCCAAATGTCCTACAAAAAGTTTCAGACCAGATTCTGTCTACCAAAGCGCATCATGAATCCGTTGACCGGGATACGGATTATCTTCTGGATGCCGATCTTTCGGTTCTGGGGAAAAGCTTTGAGACATACATGGAGTACACCAAAAAGATCAGAAAAGAGTATTCCATTTATCCGGATTTTATGTATAAACCCGGCAGAAAAAAGGTTTTGCAGCATTTTCTGGAGCTGAAAAGCATTTTTAAGACCAATGAATTCAGGGATAGGTATGAAGTTACGGCAAGGGAAAATATTAGAGGGGAGATTGAAAGTCTGTAGCGGTTAAGTAGGTGAATGGTGAATTTTGCTGCGCAAGTCAATTGTGAATTTTTGTTGCAGGGAAAATTGACAAGCAAAGCGGATTCACTATTCACTATTCACTATTCACTATTCACTATTCGCTTTTCAAAAAACCACCCCGTCAAAAATTCTTTGAATTTTCGACACCCCTTCCGATTCGGAGGGGAATTGCGGTTAAAGTTTTGACCATTTCTGTTTTTATTTGAAAGATATGGCAGTATGGAGCGGAAAAATTCTCATCAAACAATTCACCATTGACAAGCGAAGCGGATTCACCATTCACTTTTACAAGATGCTGTTGATAAATCCGGCTGCTTCTTCCAATACGATTTCCGGAACTTCCTTATGCGGCGTATGGCCTGCACCCGGAATAATAAACTTTTCAGTTATTCCGCTTACCTGGGAAACGGTTTTTTCCAGCTGATCCAAAGTCCCGTATTCGTCGGTTTCTCCCTGTATGAACAATAACGGAGCGGTAATATTTTTCAATATAGGTTCTATATTCCAGGCTTTGAATCGGTCACTGAGCCAGATTTCCGTCCAGGCCCTGACCAGCATTTCCATTTTACCGCCGTGGTATTTTGCAAGACGTTCAGGAAGATTGGTTGTCTGATAAGCCTTCCATGCATCCCTCACCCCTTTTACGGTGAGGTCTTCCACAAAAATATGTCCGGCTTCACAAATGACAGCACTGATTTTCTCAGGGTATTTGGAAGCGGTAATCAGGGCAATGGTTCCGCCGTCGCTGTGGCCGAAAAGGATCGCCTGATGGATTTCCAATTTATTCAGAAGGTCATTCAGTACATCAGCTTCAGTCTCCATATAGTCGTTTTCCCTTTCGTGGGTAAACATCGGGAAAGATTTTCCATATCCCAGACGGTCGTAGATGAGTACATTGCATCCGGCGGCTTTGCCCAGCGCGGAAGGGAAATCCCTCCAAAGCTGCGTACAGCCTAAGGAATCATGCAAAAAAACAAGGGTTGGCCTGTTTTTGAAGACCTGATTATATTCGATATAAAGCTTTTGCCCTTTTACCTCAACAACGCTTCCTTCCATTCTGTTTTATATCCGGCTACAAACTCGGATTCCCTGCCTGGTTAAATTCTTCAAGTAAATTTCTGAAAACCGTTTCTACCGGCAAAACCTCATCAATCAAAGCCGAAACCTGTCCGATTTCCAGTTCCCCTTCTTCCATATCGCCCTCAAACATCCCTTTCTTTGCCCTCGCACGGCCTAAGGAAGCAATAAGAGACTCCTTGTTTCTTCCGGTATTGTATATTTCTTCGAGCTCGTTGAAGAATTTATTTTTAACCATTCTTACAGGCGCCAGTTCTTTCAGCGTTAAATGGGTATCGCCCTCCTGCAGCTCGGTGATTTTCTGCTTCCAGTTTTGGTGGGCGCTGGCTTCTACGGTAGCTGCAAAGCGTGAACCGATCTGAACGCCGTCCGCGCCTAAAATCATGGCAGCTTTCATCTGAGAGCCTAAAGCGATTCCACCTGCTGCAATCAAAGGTTTGGAAATATGCTTTTTCACATTTGGGATCAGGCAGAAAGTGGTGGTCTCATCCCTTCCGTTGTGGCCTCCGGCTTCAAAACCTTCCGCTACGATCGCATCCACGCCTGCTTCTTCACATTTCACGGCAAATTTGGTAGACGAAACAACGTGAGCTACTTTTATTCCTTCCTTTTGAAGCGTTTCTGTGTAGGCTTTAGGACTTCCGGCAGAGGTGAAAACTATTTTTACACCTTCCTCCAGAATAATATTGATGATCTCTTCTAAATTTGGATAAAGCAAGGCGACATTTACACCAAAAGGTTTATCGGTAGCTTTCCTGCATTTCTGAATATTTTCCCGCAAAATATCGGGATACATGCTCGCAGAACCAATTAATCCCAATCCTCCGCAATTGGAAACCGCTGAGGCCAGCTTCCATCCGGAGTGCCAGATCATTCCCGCCTGGATAATGGGATACTGGATGCTAAAGAGTTTGGTAATCTTATTCTGCTGTGATTGCATATCGTGAAGCTTTTTTGCTGAATTGAAATCTATAAAACTGCTCATGATGTAAAAATAATAAAAACACCGGTTACCCGACTGGTTTACATAAAAAAACCTTCAGAAATTCTGAAGGCTTTTGATTTATTTTTTTACTGAATCTTTTTTCCAGTTTCCTTTGAAACTACAGGTGCTGTAGCGGCTGTCTATGGAAATAAAGGTGGTCGGAAGTTTTGAATTCACATACTTTTCAACCATTTCATTTTTCTTTTTGTTCAGTGCCATCTGCTTGATCCGGTCATAATCCGTTTCCAGCGTAATTTTGTGCGCAGGGATCACATCTTCGATCTTTACGATCTTTACCACTTTTCTCTTTCTTTCATCTTCATCGTCGAAAGCTGTTGTGATATCCCCCTTGTTCAAACCTGCCAGCTCATAGCTGATGGTTCCCGGAAGTGTTTCTCTTTCGATTTTGTTGGAACCGTCTGCTCCCGGAATTACCCCGGCGTTGAATTTGGTTCTTTTGTCATCAGAAAATCTGAAAGCGGCATCTTTAAAAGTCATTTTCCCGTTCTGTATCAATCCACGGATGCTGTCCAGTTTTGCTTTTGCGGTTTTCATTTCTTCATCCGTCGGTGTCGCCATCAGAAGGATATGTCTTGCATCGTAAATTTTTCCTGATTTCTTTACCAACTGAATGATATGATATCCGAATTCCGACTCTACCGGTTCTGAGATTTCTCCTTCCTGAAGGTTCAGTGCCGCTGCCTCAAAAGGCTTTACCATCTGTCCTTTGGAAATATTTTTCATCAGACCACCGTTTGAAGCCGATCCCGGGTCTTCGGAATAGATTCTTGCCTGGCTTTCGAATGTTTCTCCGCCTTCGATATCTTTTTTGATTTTCTTGAGCTTGTTGATCAGTTCGTCCTTATGGGCTTCGGTAAGCTTAGGGAACATCATGATCTGAGATATGGAAATTTCGTCCTTGATTTCCGGCAATTGAGTTTTGAAGGTATTGTAGAAATCGGTTACTTCATTAGGGGTAACGTCTGCCTTCTCTGTGATCCTCTGGTATTTTGCCTGTCCGTAATACTGGTCGGCGTCGATTTTTTCAATCGCATTTTTCATTTCGAAACCGTTTCTGAACTTATAGGCTGCGAGCATTGTTTTTTCGTCCGGGAACTGGGAAAGCAGCTGCTGGTACTTTGCATTGGCCTGTTCTTTAATGGCTGCCGAACGATTTTCGATCAGCGTATCTTTTTTAGCTTCGTAAACAAGAAGTTTGTTGTTAAGAAAATTTTCTAAAAACTCACACTTATCGATATTAGAAGCTCCCTGCTGTTTTGCATAGTTCATCTGCTCATTTACATCGGACTCCAGCACAATTTCATCACCGATTACCGCAGAGATACCATCCACTAAATCTCCCTTTTTCAGCTGTGCGTTCATTGCGTTTGCGCCGAACAATAGGATGAAAATTCCAAAAAGAAAAGTGATCTTAAGTTTATTTGTCATTTTACTATTTTAAACAAGTTGCAAATTTAGAATTCTTAATGAATCAGACTAAATTTTTTATTATAAATATTTCTTAAAAAGAAAGCTATTTACCGGAGTTCCACGTCGAAGGTCGTCAGTTCCTTGAATTGTCTCAACCTTTCGAACACATCGGCTTCGCTCACTTCCTGGATTCTTTCCGTTCCGAATTTTTCCACCGTGAAAGAAGCCATGGCCGAACCTACAATCAAAGCCGATTTCATGGTTTCGAAATCGATCTTTTCTTTCTTCGCCAGGTAGGCTGCAAATCCTCCTGCGAAAGTATCCCCGGCTCCGGTAGGATCGAAAACGTCTTCCAGCGGCAATGCAGGAATAGCAAATACTTTATGGTCGTGGAACAGCAAAGCTCCGTGCTCCCCTTTTTTGATGATAACGTATTTAGGACCCATTTCGTGGATCTTTTTAGCCGCTTTTACCAAAGAGTATTCTCCTGAAAGCTGTCTTGCTTCTTCATCGTTGATGGAGATCACGTCTGTTTTGGCAATCATTTCCATCAGAATGTCCAATGCAAAATCCATCCAGAAGTTCATGGTATCGAGGATTACCAGCTTCGGACGGTTGTGCATTTTTTCCAGTACGGAAAGCTGTACGCCCGGGTGAAGGTTTCCCAACAATAGAATTTCGGCATTCTGCATGGAATCCGGGATTTTCGGGTCGAAGTTTTCCAGCACATTGACTTCCGTTGCCAAAGTATCTCTTGTATTCAGATCATTGTGGTATTTTCCTGCCCAGAAGAATGTTTTTCCTTCTTTTACTATTTCGATTCCTTCAATATTGATGTCTCTGCCGGTAAACATATCCAGATGCTCCTGATTGAAATCCCCTCCTACTACAGAAACAATCCCGGACTTAACGCCCAGAATGGATGACGTGATCCCGATATACGTGGCAGCACCCCCTAAAATTTTATCTGTTTTCCCAAATGGCGTTTCGATTGCGTCGAACGCAACACTTCCTACAACTAAAAGTTTCATATTTTTTTCAAAGTATTATAAAAGTCAATTATTTTTTCCATTCAAAAGTGTCGAGCAGGTGCTTCATATCTTTTTTGATATAGTCTACCGCCGGAGCCAGTGAATCAGGCTTTGGCCTGGTGTTGAAATATAAGTAAGCCGTCACGAAATGCTTCGTGCTGTCGGTAATGTAAAACTGAAGATTGGATGCACTCTGCCCTTTCAATTCGTAAAAGTTGCCATACACCTTTTTGTTAGGGTATTCGAAAGATTTTGTATCGATGGCGCTGGCCTTAATGGTATGTTCATACACCATTTTTTCCGCTTCCTTGATGTGATCGGCAAAATCGTTCTGTATCGGATAATAAGTTACAAAAACCTTGGCTTTCATTTTCGGATAATTCAGATAGTACCAGCACGGTTTTTTCGCATCGGTAATCTTTGCAAAATCAGAATATTCAAAGGTATAGTTACAATTGTTTTCAAATTTGCGGTACTGAGGCTTCGGATATTCCAGGCGGAGTTCTCCGTAAGGCTTCGGCACCGGATCTTTTCCACACGATACCAAAAGCAGGGCTACAAAAATAAAAATCGCGTTTTTAAACATTTTGCAAAAGTACAAATTAGATTTCAGATTTCGGAAGACAAATTTCAGCATTTCAAGGAGTTTTGTATTTGAGTGGGAATGCTTGTTGAATGAACATGACGAAAACTTTTTTAACGCAGAGAACGCAAGGTTTTTTTTAACTACTAAACTTTTTTTAGTTCGCAATGGCGTTTCACTCAGCAAATGATAGCAGAACTGAAAAATTTGTTTGAACACAAAAGCCACAAAGATATTTTTACTACTGGCTGTTTTTAGGTTTCACAAAGCCGTTTCACTTAACAGAGACAGCAGAGACCTTATTTTTAGCGCGGAGAACGCGAGGTTTCTTTTGATTACTAATTGTTTTAAGCTTTTAATGGTACTTAGGCAAACTCAGTATAAACTTTTTACTCAGCAAATGATAGCAAGATTTAATATTTTATGTTTTGAACACGGAGCGCGCGAAGTTCTTTTTATTGCTTTGTATTTTAGGTTCACAGAGCGAAGAGACCTCGAAGGTGTCTTTTTTAGCATTTTTATCATCTGCAGGAATCCAAACTCGAATCTTTCCGGCCATCAGTTCGCCAATAACTATGTTTAGATCCCTACGGGGATGACAAACACGGTGTAAAAAGGTTGTAACAAAACAATGACTTATCATTGACTCCGTTGAATCTGCTATTTCCTATAGGAATCCAGACACGAATCTTTCCGTGCTTCTCTAGTACTATATTTAGATTCCCTGCGGGAAATCGAAGATTCGACAAAGTCAATGACAAATAGCGTGGTAAAGGCCTACAAAAACCGGTAGGCTTCCTCGTAATTCCGAATGTATGTTTCCAGTGGTTTCGGGAACGATTTTTCGTGGGAAGCTTCGACGTCGGTAATGAGGTAATCGTGTTCTTTTACAAAATCATTCCAGGCTTCCTCCGAACTTACTTCGACGTTGTAAATATCGATGCTCAGGTTTTTGTGGGTGAGTTTGTGGCTGACGGTTTTCATTCCAACAATGAACGGTACCAGCGCATCGGAAATTTCGGGCGAAAATTCAAAAAGTTTTTTCCAGATGAAGTCGTCTTTCCGTTGCTGAATCAGGAACTGACCGTTTCTGTGGACAAAGTAATACTTCAATTCAAGGTCTTTCGCTTTTGTCTTTTTAGCTTTAACAGGAAATTCGGAAACTTTGTTCACGGAGAAAGCCAGGCAGTCTTCATTTAAAGGGCATTCCCGGCAGAGCGGATTTTTAGGTTTGCAGATTTCGGAACCCAGATCCATCATGGCCTGATTGAAGTCTCCCACATTATCCGGTAAAATAAGATGCGCCAATTCCGAAAAATAATTGAAAGCCCTTGAGTTTGAAATATCGAAACCATCGGCAAAAATTCTGCTCAAAACACGATAAAAATTACCGTCCACCGCCGGAATTTTTCCGTTAAAGCAGATGCTGGACACTGCCGCTGCCGTATATTTCCCAACGCCTTTCAGCTTTAAAATCTCTTCATATTCATGAGGGAATTCCCCATGATAATCAGTCATGATCTGCCGGGCCGCTTTGTGGATATTGATGGCGCGGGAATAGTAACCCAAACCTTTCCAGTACAGCAGGACTTCATCTTCTTCGGCTTCTGCCAGGGTCTTCACATCCGGAAATCTTGCTACAAAATTATTGTAGTGGCCTAAGCCCTGGCTGATCCTGGTCTGCTGGAAAACAATCTCACAGATCCAGATTTTATACGGATCTTTGGTCTGTCTGAAGGGAAGATCCCTCGCGTTTGTATTGTACCAGCTAAGGAGCTTATTGCCGATATGCCTGAAATCCGGCTCTTTATTTTTATTTTTCAAAGTTTCTAATTGTTATTCAGATATTCCGGACGGTTGAATAGAAAACCGGTACGATCTGCTTTTAAGCAAATGGCCTGCTTATAAAATTTAAGGTGCCGGAATTTTAATGCTGCAAAGATAATGCTTTATTGTTCAGGTTTTACCGAATAGACCGGGGCTGCTTTCAGCCATTGGTATTTCAGGTTCATCGGTTTCGCAATAAAACGGTAGCCCTCCAGTTTCTTAAGATAAGTGTAGGAAGTAGAATCGCGGCGGAACATCAGCCGCTGATTGGAAAGGAACTGAAATGGAAAAGCCACCACCGAATCCCTGGTGGTCTTCAGCACTTTTCCTGAATTTACGCGGTAGATGAAAACGGATTTTCCACGGCCGGAAGACTGGTCCACCAGTTGGATATCTGCCGAAGAAACTACCATATCACTTTCATCGAAGCACTCCTGAGGTTTCATAATATAGGCCTTTCCTTCCTGCCTTTCTCCGGCAAAAAGATCGATCTTCTGCTCCTGATGAATTCTCTTGTCCTCACAGCCCACCAATCCAAAAAGTACCGGCAGAATGTACAGCAGCTTTTTTTTCATAATGATTTAATAATTTGATAGAAAAAAACCGATGTGAAATTCCATCGGTTTAATATTTTAATTAAGTTAAGATCAGTCCTGAAGATATTCAGCATCCCATTCGTTCCCCTCATCCCCTTTGTGCCCGTCAAGTTTAATAACAAAACTTTTGGTTGGAAAATAAGGCGTCAAACGGATATCCAGCCAAACGCGGTCTTTATTTACTTTATCCTGCTCGAAACGTACGATCTTGAATTTTTCGATCAATTTGTCCGGACCTTTGATTCCGTCAAGGAAAGTAACGATCTGTCTTCTCAGATCATCTTCATTTTTAGCATTCCAGTTTTCGAAAGCCCTTCTGTTCAGGAAGTCAAGCAATACTTTGGTTACATAATCGAATACACGGACAACAGAGTAGGTCTGAAGTCCGATATTGTCTCCGGTAAACAGGGTTTTGGCAGAGAATGCCATGATTTTTCCGTATTCGTTTACCATCGGCACCAAGCCCATTTTTTCCAGCTGGGAAATTTCACTTTTCTTCAGCTCGAATTTTACGGCATCCACCTCATTAATATTTCCGTGCTTTTTCCCGGCCGCGACCTGAGACATCAGCGTCTTATGGATTTTTCCGGCCAGTGAAGTGGAAGGCGGAAGTTCTACATTTTCCTCTTCACCTACTTCTTCGGCTTTTCCCCGGCCTACGAGCCAGTTACACGTCATGATTACATTACTCCGGTGCAGCTCTCCTCCGGTAAGGTTGGCGGAATGGAATAAATCTACCACGTCATCCGGCTTGTCGAGGTTGGCAAAGTCGGTGATCATCATCACTTTATTTTCGTTACAGATCTTTGCCCATTTTTCAACGACTTTATTCGAACCCAGATAGCCCGGGATTGCCAGAATGGAATAATTATCCCTCAGATCGAGACGGTCGTAATAATTTTTGAATTCTTCCGCTACCGCATCGATAAATAACGGATTATCAAGGTCTGAAACCTGGTCTAAGCTTGCATTAACAATGCTTACGTTATCCACTTTATCGAGTTCGGTATTTTTATAGAACTGGGCAACCGTTCGGTAGTTGGTTTCCAGCATCCGTACGGCGTCCAATGTATTTTTCAGGTTTAATTTCAGGTTCTGATCGGCTGCCTGCGCTTTGGCTTTACATGTATCAGCCATTTTATCGGCAGACTCGTTACCTTCCAGAAGTTCTACCCAAAGGTTGATTTTCTGAAGAAGTTCTTTTCTTTCTTCTGCTTTATTGCTGTCGTTCAGGAAGATTTCCTTTCTGGCTTTTCTGGTGGGGTTCATGTTGGCGATGCCGTCTACAACGGATTCTACAAAGCCGAAACCACCTATTTTATTAAGTTCGGCAAGCGGATTACCTTTGGGCTGGCCTGCGTGTTGCTGCTGCCCCTGCTGTTGTTGGTTCTCAGCTGCCTGTAATTTACTGTCCATGATTCGTGAGTCTTTAGATTATTTTTCAAGTTCTTGGGCCACTTCTTTCAATACCTCTACAAATGCAGCTCTGGTCTGATCATTCTCAAGCATATTGCGCAGAATTTTATTGGTTTTGAGCTGACGCACGATTTTATTGTACTGCTCCTGCTCCATGCTCAGTTTCTGCAGGTATTCTGATTTCTGCGTAAGGTTTTTGGGGGTGAAGTCCGCAAGATTCTGGAAACGGAACTCTTCTTCTACCACATTACCGTCTTCCGTTTCGTGCTGAACGTGCACAGAAGGCTGGAAATGTCTGAAGACGTCGTCCACGGTTTTTAATCCTGTTACAATTTCAGGAACGTAAGATTCTTCTGTTGTAAGCTGGCTCACTATCAGCGACTTGTTCTCCTGTATCTGCTGAATAGCTTCATTAGCGTCTACTTTTACTTCGTTTCCGCCAACGCCATAATTAAACATTGCCATATTGTTGTTATTTTGAGATTTCTTATTTTGGTGTTCATTGTTTTTATCAGCATCAAATAACTGACCAATCCAATGTTTAAATTTAAAAAAAAACTGTAACATAAAAAATTTTGTTAAGATTTTTTTGAAATAATATTTAGCGGATTAACATCAGTAAAAAACCGATATTTCCGATATCACTAAACTAGGAAAAATAAATAAAAAACGCACCGTTTCCGATGCGTTTTTTATTTCTAACAATTTTCCGGCTTTTTCTACCAGATTTTTATTCTATCCTGAGGCGCTTTGTACATTTTATCGCCCGGCTTGATATCGAATGCCCTGATGAAATAATCCTGGTTCACCAACGGTCCGAATGCCCTGAAAACACCCGGAGAATGCGGATCGGTCTTTACCTGGTTGGTCATGTACTGGTCGGTAGATTTGGTTCTCCATACCGTTGCCCAGCTCATGAAGAACCGCTGATCCTGCGTAAAACCGCTGATCGGTCCCGGATTGCCATGGTCTTTCAGGTACATCTGAAGCGCATCGTAAGCAACCGCTACTCCGCCAAGATCCCCGATGTTTTCACCGCTGGTGAATTTACCGTTCACGAAGCTTCCTTTCACCGGTTCGTAAGCGCTGTACTGGGCTGCCAGCTGTGCTACTTTGGCATCAAAGTTCTTACGGTCCGCATCCGTCCACCAGTTGTTCAGGTTACCGTCTCCGTCGAATCTGGAGCCGCTGTCGTCGAATCCATGGGAAATCTCATGCCCGATTACCGCTCCGATTCCCCCGAAGTTTACTGCCGCATCGGCTTTCGGATTGTAAAACGGCGGCTGAAGGATGGCTGCCGGGAAAACGATTTCGTTGTTGGATCCGCTGTAGTAAGCATTTACCGTCTGCGGCGTCATTCCCCATTCCGATTTATCTACCGGCTTTCCTACTTTATCAAGGCTTCTCTGGTATTGCCACGCCGCCACATTCTGGAGATTGGAATATAAGGTTGCTCCTGCTTTCGGAGATTCCACTTTCAACTGGGTATAGTCTTTCCATTTGTCCGGATAGGCAATTTTCACCGTAAATTTCGACAGTTTTTCCTGGGCCTTTACTTTGGTGTCCGGAGACATCCAGTCCATATCGTTGATGTGGGTTTTGAATGACTTTAAAATATAATCGATATAGGTCTCCATCTGCGCCTTGGCTTCAGGCGTGAAGTATTTCTCAACATACAATTTTCCGAAAGCTTCTCCCAAAACACCATTTACCAGGGAAAGCCCCCTTTTGTTCATCGGCCGCTGCTCTTTCTGTCCCTGAAGGTATTTGGAGTAAAAGTCGAACCGGATCTGCTCCAGGTTTTCGTCCAGGTTGCTGGCGTTACCGTTAATCAAATGGTATTTCAGATAATCTTTCAGCAACGGCAGATTTTTCTGTGTCAGGAACGAATCCATATTCTGGTAATATTTCAATTCGCCGACAATAACACGGTCGGTATTTACGCCCGCTTCTTTTAAATATTTCGGAAGATTGATGTTTTTAACCAAAGCCGGCAGTTCCGATACGTTTTTAGGATTATATCTCAAATTGGCATCCCTGTTCTGCTCAAGAGTTAATAAGTAGTTAGCAAGCTGCTTTTCAAAATCCACTACATTTTTAGCAGCATTATCTGCATTTTTATATCCCAGAACACCGAAGAGCTTCCCGACATACGTCTGGTATTCCGCCAGGGTTTTGGTGTTGGCTTCATTTACTTTCTGGTAGTAATCTCTTCCCAATCCGAGGTCCGGACCGCCAAGATATACCGCATTCATATTGGAATTTTTCATATCCGCGCCTACTCTCCATCCGTAGAAGGAATTGTCGCCTACTTTTGTCGCTTCCAGTAAATATTTCTGAAGATCGTTCAGGTTTTTGATGGCATCGATTTTCGCCAGGTCTCCTTTGATCGGGCTCAGGCCTTCTGCGTTTCTTTTACCGGTATCCATAAAAGAAGCGTAAAGGTTCTGGATTTTCTGGCCTTCAGAACCTGCCTGGTAGGATTCGGATAAAATTTTATTTAAAATATCCAGGGAAGCATCGTCTACATTTTCCCTTAAGGCATTGAAAGATCCCCAGCTCGCTTTATCGGAAGGAATCTGTGTGGTCTTCACCCAATTTCCGTTGACATAGCTAAAAAAGTCATCCTGCGGACGCACGGAGTTATCCATATAGGCCAAATTCAGTCCTTCTTCTTTCATTTCTTCTTTTTTTACCGGCTCTGCAGCCGCTTCCTTCACGGTTTCCGGTTTCTGAGTATCTGCCGTCTTTGCCGTACCGCACGAATTTAGGAATACCAGTCCCGAAAAGGCAAGTATCCCGATATTTAGCTTTTTCATTTAAATATATTTTGATTTACACAAACTTACCAAATATACAAATTTGATTGTAATCTTGTACCATTTATTCGTACCACAGAAAATGTAAGGGTCTGTTTAAATTTTGATTTAGAAGAGCTGTAAATAGGTTTTGGCTAAAGCCGGATTGGATTTTTCGAATTTGAAAACGGGCTAAAGCCCGTTTCTATTGATAAAGTTGCAAGATGCCAGATTCTAAAAAAAGAAAACCGCTCAGCAATGAGCGGTTTCTATCATATTTAAAATATATTACCAAATTTTGATCCGATCTGCCGGTTTCTTATAAAGCTTGTCTCCTTCTTTTACGTCGAATGCTTTGTAGAAAGCGTCAACATTCGTTAAAGGTCCGAAACTTCTGAAGTACCCCGGAGAGTGCGGATCGGTTTTCACCTGATTCACCATATACTTTTCACTGGATAAAGTTCTCCAAACGGTTGCCCAGCTTAAGAAGAATCTCTGATCCTGGGTATATCCGCTGATTACTCCCGGATTTCCTTTATCTTTCAGGTACATTTGTAAGGCATCATAAGCGATGTTCACCCCGCCTAAGTCGGCAATGTTTTCACCGTTGGTAAAGGTTCCGTTCACGAAAGTTCCTTTCACCGGCTCGTATTTATCATATTGGGAAGCTAAAGCTTTGGTTGCTTTTTCGAAGTTGGCCTTGTCTTCCGGCGTCCACCAGTCTACCAGGTTTCCGTCGGCATCGAACTGCGCTCCGGAATCATCAAATCCGTGGCTCATTTCGTGACCGATTACGGCACCGATTCCCCCGAAGTTCACCGCAGCATCCGCTTTCGGATTGAAGAACGGCGGCTGAAGAATTGCGGCAGGGAAAACGATCTCGTTGTTTACCGGATTATAGTAAGCATTCACCGTTTGTGGCGTCATTCCCCATTCGGATTTATCTACCGGTTTCCCGATTTTAGCCAGGTCTTTGTTGTACTGCCATTCCGTAATGTTCTGAAGGTTGGAATACAGGTTTCCGCCTTTGGATTCAGGAACGATGGTCAGTTTGGAATAGTCTTTCCATTTGTCCGGATAGGCTACTTTTACCGTAAACTTATTCAGTTTCTGCATGGCTTTCTCCTTCGTCGTGGAAGACATCCACGCTAAATTATTGATGTGGACTGCGAAACTTTTCTTTAAGTAATCGATCAGTTCTACCATCTGCGCTTTGGCTTCTGCCGGGAAATATTTCTCAACGTATAATTTTCCGAAAGCTTCGCCCAAAGTTCCGTTGATCAGCTCAAATCCTCTTTTGTTTAAAGCCCTTTGCTCCTGCTGGCCTCTCAGGTATTTGCCGTAGAAAGCAAACTTCATATCACCCAGTTTTTCGCTCAGGTAAGAAGCACTGCCGTGAATCATATGGAATTTAAGGTAATCCTTAATCACCGGAAGGTTCTTGGCATTGATGAATTTGTCCAAATTTTTGTAATAGCCCAATTCCCCGATGATCACCTTATCCGAATTTACGCCTACTTTTCTAAGGTAACCCGGCAGGTCTACATTTTTCACCAAAGCGGAAAGCTCAGCCATGGTTTTCGGGTTGTATTGAAGGGTATTGTCACGGCTCTGCTCGTTGGTCAGGTAAGTTTGGGCAATACTCTTTTCGTAATCAACAATCCCTTTCGCCGCTGCATCCGCATTTTTATATCCTAGTTCTTTCAGCATGGAAGCCACATATTTTGTGTATTCTGCCAAAGCTTCGGTGTTCTTTTCATTTACTTTCTGGTAATAGTCTCTACCCAATCCTAAAGAAGCGTCTCCAAGATAGACTGCATTCATTTTGGAATCTTTAAGATCTGCATCCACGCCCCATCCGTAGAAGTTGTTTTCTCCTTCTTTGGTCACGGAGATCAGGTAGTTCTGAAGATCATTTACGGTTTTAATGGCATCAATCTTATTCAGGTTGGCCTGGATCGGCTTGATGCCGTCTGCATTTCTTTTGGACATATCCATGTAAGATCCATAAAGATCCTGGATTTTTTTCCCTTCCGTTCCGTCGGCAAACTTCTCTTTCAGAAGCGAGTTCAGGATCGTCATGGAATTGTTGTCCGTATCGTCTGCCAGCTTGTTGAAACTTCCCCAGGTCGGTTTATCAGAAGGAATTTTAGCCGTCTTCATCCATGTTCCGCTTACAAAGTTATAAAAGTCATCCTGTGGACGTACCGATTTATCCATCAGGCTAAGATCCAGACCTTTGTCTGTCGCCTGAGCGTTCACCGTCTGTGAACATAGTCCTCCCAATAAAAGCAGGGAAAGCGTTAGTTTTTTCATTATAATTACAATTTATACAATAAGTGTAACTTTTTTTTAATTCGTTACTTTTTAAGAAAACAAATTTAAATTAAATATTAGGAATTTGCTATTTCTTTTACATTGCCGGTTCTTTTCAGGAATCCCCAGGACTGCATCTCCCCTTTCAGAGCTCTTCTCAGGCTTCTGAAGAGGACGATGTACATCAGCCACCGGTAACCGAATCGCTGCGGAATCACATACAGCAGGTTAACAAGCTTCTCCCGCTGCATAATGAAGGCGATAAAGGCCAGTGAGGCATCCACCAGAAGGAAGATCAGGTAATAACCGAATATTTTCCCACCGTTTCCTGATAAGAGACCGAAAAACATGATAAGATCGGCCATCGGTGAAAAGAACGGAATGATGTACTGGAACAGTAAAATATTCGGCATTGCCCACAATCCTAAGCCTTTGTATTTCGGGTTTAAGAAAGTATGTCTCTGTTTCCAGAACATCTGCATAATGCCGTAGGTCCATCTGAAGCGCTGCTTCAAAAACTGTTTTACGCTTTCAGGTGCTTCGGTTACGGCAACGGCCCTGTTTTCATTGGCTACGGTATACCCTCTTCTCAGAATTTTCACGGTAATATCGCAGTCTTCCGCCAGGGTATCGGAAGAATAGCCTCCCACTGCTTCGACAACGGATTTTTTGAAAGCCCCGATGGCTCCCGGAATTACGGTAATTGCATTGATATTGGCATACGCAAGCCGGTCGAAATTCTGGCTGGTTGTATATTCAATCGACTGCCATCTGGTAAGCCAGTTGACAGTATTCCCCACCTTTACGTTTCCTGCAACGGCGGCAATTTTATCCTCCGGAGCGGAATTTAAAAACCGTGCGATCAGATATTTCACTGCATTCTGTTCCAGTTTGGTATCGGCGTCAATGCACACTACATATTCCGCATCCGTTTCAGCAATTCCATAGTTCAGGGCCGTCGCTTTCCCTCCGTTCAGTTTGCTGAAAATTTTAAGTTTGGGGTTACCGGAAAACGCTTCCCTGGCTTTCTCATAGGTTGAATCCTTACTGCCATCGTCCACCATAATCACGTCGAAATTCGGATAAGTCTGCTTCAAGAGATTGTTTAATGAAGAAACAATATTCACTTCTTCGTTATAAGCAGGTACAATAACTGAAACCTTCGGATATGATTCCAGTACCGGAAAGGCGCCTAATTTTTTCTCTTTTTTCCTTTCCCGGAATGCCCAATACAGCATGATGAACAACCGGATCAGTCCCAGCCCGATGAAAATCGTAAACAGGGCTACCAGAAAGTGACTGATCCCGTAAATTACGGTTGCAAGAATCAGGTTCAGCTGCATCACATAATAGGCTTTTGTTTTCGGAACTTCAGGCATCAGTTCGTTTCTGCTTTTATGCAGGATGCTGGTAAGATTGGTAAAATGGTATCCCTGCTTTTGTAAGGTCGGAATAAGAACCTTCAGTGCTTTTACCGTTTCTTCCCGGGTATCGCCGCCCGCGTCGTGAAGAAGAATAATGTTTCCCCGTTCCGCTTTTACTCCGGCCATTACCCTTTTTATAATTTCATCGGCTTTTATTCCGGGCTGCCAGTCTTCGGGATCGATGTTTTCACCGATATCCAGGTAATTTTGCTGTCTGGCCAACGCGACGGGAATGATTTCCTCTGAAGTCGTCGGTTCGGAATCCGCATTGTATGGCGCCCTGAAAAGGATGGTGCTGTGTCCGGTAATGCATTCGATCAGCAGCCGGGTGAGTTTCATTTCGAGCAGCGCTCTTTCGGGACTTACTTTTGCTACGTTTTCGTGGGTAAAGGTGTGGTTCCCGATTTCATGGCCTTCGCGGTAAATCCTTTTCACCAGCGGAAGGTTTTTTTCGGCATTCAAGCCTACCAGAAAGAAAGCGGCCGGAACATGGTATTTTGAAAGCACATCCAGCACCTGCGGTGTATAGGTTTCATCCGGGCCGTCGTCAAAGGTAAGCACCAGTTCTTTCTGGGGAGCTCCGCCGTACTTCCTTACTTCATAGGAACTCGGATAGGTGATGTAATTTTCGTCGGTGATAATCTTTTCTTTCGGATCGATTTCCAAGGTAATCTTTCCGTCATGCGGCGTGTTCAATACATCCAGCACTTCGCCATCGCCGATATAATCCACCATGGTCTGCCCTTTTACATTTTCCAGTACTTTTAAGTTTAATTTTGAGAGCCCTGCTAAAGTTAAGTCTTTGTCATAGAAATTCCAGATGCGGCTGTCTTCGCTTCCGAGTCTCCAAAGCGCGGTTCCGGCCAGCGGATATTCGGAGGAAAAGCGCATTGTGTTGAAGATCGATGCGGCATCATTGAAAAATACGGTATGGGTATAATTCTTTGAATCGGTATATGAATAATTCAGGTTGAAGGTATTGTCATCAAAATTGATTTTTGCTTTGCTGGCGCTCGCTTTGGTAATGGCCTGCATATAAGTAACGGAGCTGTTGTCGTCTTTATTGGTGCTCCAGTCGTACCCATAGGCGCCTAACCCCAGAATAATTTTCTCCGGTGATGTTTTCGTTAAAATTTTCCCGGTCTGCGCTTCGATCCATTTCTGGGAGGACACCGGTCCGGCATCACTGTCAGCGGAATATTCATCATAGGCCATCAAAATAAAATAATCGACATACGGATTCAGCTTTTGAATATTATAATCGTCATTATCGGTCATGATATCCATGGAAACCAAAAGTTTATTCTGCTTAAAGGTTCCGGAAAGCTCTTTCATGAAGGCAATCAAATGTTCATCCGAATCCAGGTTCATATCCTCAAAGTCGATGTTGATTCCTTTGAAATGCATTTTCTGACACTGTATTTTTAGTTTCTGGATAAGCTGCGTCCTTCCGCGGGGATCCTTCAGCACTTTTCCCAACCCTTCCGAGTGGAATTCCTGATTGAAATTATTGCTGAGAATCGGCATCGTAGCCACGCCTGTCCTTCTGATAATTTTATATCCCTCGGGATCCACATTGGTCTTCAGGTCTCCGGTTTTAGGATCCAGGAAGAACCATTCCGGGAAAACCAGGTTGACATGCCGGATGTTTCTTTTTAAAGACATCAGGGACTGCGGATCCCAGGCCACATAAAAGGCGGAACGGATCCCACCGGGAAACTGGGACCAGTTGCGGTTCTGGTTTTTCAGTCTTTCGGCTTTTGCCTTCTCGATTTTGGCCAGATTGGTATGGATGGTTTTTTCAGAAATAAAACTCCTGAAACCCTTATATTCCTTGGATATTTTATTCTCCTGAAGATAAGGCCGGCTGGCAGTAATTACCGCTTTGTAATCTTCTTTGAAAGGTATTTTCGGACTTCGGCCGAATTTCATCATCAGACCCAGGGCAAGAAAAAGCAATGCGGCAATAAAGATAAAAATACGGCTGCCCCACTGCACATTTCTCCAGCGTTTTTTGCTGTCGGTCTGAAAAATTTGTCTGGAATTTTCCACGGTTTGCACTTTTGATTATGAATTACAAAAGTCGTGAAATATCCGATTGTATTTAATTAAAAAAATATTAAAATTAACCGTTACATTCAGTTATTAACAAGGATTCCTACCAAATCCTGAATTATCTTCTGCGAGGCAAAATACATGAAATCCAGTCTTTCCAGATGGGGCATGTATAATTTTGAAGTCACTTCCCGATCGTGTACACGGATCGTATAAAATACCGTTCCTACCTCATTGCCGTCCTCTCCTTTTCCGGGTCCCGCCACCCCTGTTGAAGACAGCGAAATATCGGTACCGAATAATTTCTGACAGCCCGCCGCCATTTCCGAAGCGACCTGCTCGCTGACCACCGTAAATTTTTCCACCGTTTCCCTGTTTACTTTCAGGATTTTGATTTTCTTTTCGGTAGCATAGGGAACGATTCCTCCCAGGAAATAATTTGAGCTTCCCGAAACCGAAGTGATCATTTTAGCCAGTTCCCCGCCGGTACAGCTTTCTGCGGTGGAAATGGTAAGTCTTCTTTCGGTTAGAATCTCGGCCAAGATTTTCTCAATTTTGTCTTCGGAAGTGGCAATGATATTATCTTTAATTAAAGGCAACAGTTTTTGGATCTCGTCTTCCAATTGCTTCTGCAAAGCCGTTTCGTTTTCACCGGTGGCCGTTAGTCGCAATTTAACCCGCGTTCCAACCGGGAGGTAAGAAAGAGACAGGTTCTCCGGCAATGCCAGTTCCCAGCCCTCGATGGTATCAGCCAGAATACTTTCGGGAATACCCACTACCGAAACGATTCTTGTGGAAATGTAATTCAGGCTGAATTTCTCCTGCAGATACGGAATAATCTGGTCTTTAATCAGCGGTTTCACTTCATAAGGAACCCCGGGAAGGCTAAACAGCAGTTTCCCATTCTCTTCCATCATCGTACACGGTGCCGTTCCGAAGTGATTCTGAAAGACCCTTGATTTTGTGGGAACAAAGGCCTGCTCGCGGTTTCTTTCCAGGATTTCCAGGCGGCCGCGTTTTTCCATATAGGCCTTCAGATGATTGAAGGTTACCTCATCAAGGGCAAGCTCATCATTAAAAAATTCGGCGATGGCTTTTTTGGTTTTGTCGTCGCGGGTCGGCCCCAGTCCGCCGGTGGTGATAATTACATCTCCGGTTCTGAAAGCGGTTTGTATGATTTCTTTGATGGTTTCAATTTCATCTGAGATCGTAAAGATCTGTGACACTTTTATTCCGATGTTTTTAAGTTCGTTTGCAATAAAGTTGGAATTGGTATCTACGGTGTTCCCTGAAAGGATTTCATCACCAATGGTGATCAGAACAGCATTTTTCATATAATATTAAGTCGAAAAAATTTCTATACAAATGACGGAAATTTCCGTTGGCCGGGCAATATAAATTGATTTTTTCTATTTTTGACGGAAATTGTTTAAAACGATCATTATGTCTAAATATGACGATGCTTCATGGCATTACGGCAGAGATTTCCCCGAAGGGCTTTCTGAAAACAACGGGGCTACCCACACGGGAATGTTCCTGAACTGGTGCATTAACAAAGGCCTGATTTCCGAAGATTTAAAAGAAGATGCTGGAGCGGAGATTGAAAAGGTCAAACGTCGTGAAATAACGGGCGCTGAATTTTTGATGGATTGTATGGACGGGAAATTCTCTGAACATGATCTGAATACGATGGGAAACGCCTTCGCACGGGATTATTACAAAGATGAAACGGATTTCGGAAATCGGTTCAGTTCATTTGCAGACGATTATGTGAATCTTTTCGATACAAAAGCCGAAGAAAACGATTATGAATACGAAACCTTCTACCATATTGAAGATACCTATGAAAACTATGACCTGATGAAACAGGTAATTGATCACCGTTTTGAGGAGTGGAAGGAGTATAAGGGTTTAAACTGAAAATCTTAACACATGAGAAACATAAGATTTTAGATTGCCGGCTTTGAGAATATTTTAGAGCCTTTTTAAATTTACTTTTTATATTTTAACATTAAGAATTTAAGGTATTTTAGCTAAAAAAATCAGGTATTGTTAAATTGAAATATATTTCATTACTTAGTATTATGAAATGTTATAAATGCCAATCAGAAGAAAACACTAAAGCTGGCTTTACAAGAG
>CAJYRQ010000004.1 GCA_913777465.1 uncultured Chryseobacterium sp. | reverse complement strand
ATTGCCCGTCAGTCAGGCGAAGATAACTCTTAGTCATGGACTCTGATTTTGTGGTGAAATACAAAGTTCCGACTGACTGGCTTATTTTACAAATTATTTCTAAATTTCTTTTTTAAACAAGCTCTTAGATTCAATTCAAAAACATTAAACATTTCAGCAGAATCTATTTATTTAGATAAAATACTTCAATTATTATCTGCTTAATTTATTCGGGGTATCTGGATGTTCTTTCTGAAACTCTTCAGCCTGCTTCCGCTGTTCTTTGAGCCAGGTTTCGAAAGGAATTTTTTCACCATCGAATTCGAGGGCAAAAACTTTCGTTCGGTCTTCCGAAACAAGAAATTTCAAACCGGACCATCCGCCTTCCGCTTTACGATAATCATAAGCATTCACCTGATAAAAAGGGAAATTTTCCTTCGGACGTTCAACGATTTCGAAATACAGTTTTTTATTGTCCTCCGATAACTTTTCATAATGATTGACGTAATAGAGGTCCGACAGCTTTTTATTCCGGTTTTCAAAAAACCGAAGAACTTCTTTTTCCTTTTGGGTATAGGAAAACGGGTACGGATAATATTTCCCATTCACTTCAACCGTATTTTCCGACTTCGCCACAGGCTGAACCGTCTTACCCTTGGAATCCATCACTCCCCAGATTCCGCCTATGATGGCTCTATGTTCGTCTTCCGTTTTTTCCGAGTCGCAGCCGTTGCAGTAAGCGGCATAACCGTAATGAAAAGGTGAGGCAAAATCGTGTACGGCTTCAATAATCACCTTGCCGTTTCTGTCGGCAAATCCTACTTTTCCATTTTTGACGAACCGTCTTACACCTTCGGAGAAATAATCTGCGCCGTTGTCATAAAAGAAAGGCCTGTACAGAAAATTGCCTTTTCTGTCGTAGACGTATCCCCATTGATTTTTCTGAGGCTTGTCATCTTTTCTAAAGCCGTCAAAATAAATGGTTTCGCCTTTTACGGGTTCACCATCTTTGAGATCTGAAAAAATTTTAAACTGCGCCGGAACAATGATCTTCCCGTCCTGATCTTTAACGCCAACCAAAAAGTCTTTCGATTTAAAATACGTCAAACCTCCTTTCTCCTGAGAAAAAGAAAGCAGTGGCATCAGCAGCAGGGCTGCAATTATTTTATTCATGATATGAGTCGGATAATCATTAACATTTATCAAAGATCTGAAGCTTTGACAAAGTAAATATGCAGCCCGGAAGGACTGCATATGATATTACACTTTAAGATCAGCTTCGAGCCCGATCAGGTCGTTGTTCTGATCGATGATCGGCTGTACTTCGTTTTTGATAAATTCTTCGGTCTGGATCGGGGCAAAACCGATGAAGTTTTTAGGATCCAGTACTTCTTTCAGTTTCGACTTATCGAATTTCAGGGAATCGTCGTTGAGGATCCTTTCGATGAGGTCGTTTTCTTTCCCTTCCATTTTTACCTGCTTGGAGGCTTCCATGGAATGAACCCGGATCACTTCGTGGATTTCCTGACGGTCGCCGCCGGCTTTCACTTCTTCCATGATGATGTATTCCGTTGCCATGAAAGGAAGCTCGTCCATAATGTGCTTGTTGATCCTGTTCGGATACACGACGATGCCGTTCATGATGTTGTTCCAGATCAATAAGATCGCATCAACCGCTAAAAAGGCCTGCGGAATGGTTAAACGCTTGTTGGCAGAATCGTCCAGGGTTCTTTCAAACCATTGGGTTGAAGCGACCATCGCAGAACTGGTGGTCAAAGACATTACATATTTGGCCAGAGCTCCGATCCTTTCGCTTCGCATCGGGTTACGCTTGTAAGCCATAGCCGATGAACCGATCTGGTTTTTCTCGAACGGCTCTTCAATTTCTTTCAGGTTCTGAAGCAAACGCAAATCGTTGGTGAATTTGTGCGCCGATTGAGCGATATTTCCTAACAACGCTACTACCTTAGCATCGATTTTTCGATCATACGTCTGTCCGGAAACCCCGAACACTTTTTCGAAACCGAATCTTTTGGATAATTCTTTATCTAAATGTTTTACTTTGGAATAATCGCCGTCGAAAAGCTCCAGGAAGCTGGCTGCCGTTCCGGTGGTTCCTTTTACCCCTCTGAATCTTAAGGTTTCCAGGAAGAAATCGAGTTCTTCGATGTCCAGCACCAGGCTCTGTAACCAAAGTGTGGCTCTTTTTCCAACGGTAGTTAACTGTGCCGGCTGGAAATGAGTGAACCCTAAGGTCGGAAGATCTTTGTATTCGATAGCGAAGTCCGCTAAGTTTTTGATGACGTTTACTAATTTTTTCTTTAAGATTAAAAGACCGTCACGGATCTGGATCAGATCGGTGTTATCTCCTACAAATGCGGAAGTTGCACCCAGGTGAATAATTCCTTTGGCTGAAGGGGCCACATCTCCATAGGTATGAACGTGCGCCATCACATCATGACGGAACTTTTTCTCATACTCTGCCGCTTTATCGTAATCGATGTTTTCGGCATTGGCTTTCAGTTCTGCAATCTGTTCTTCGGTAATGTCCAGGCCTAAATCTTTCTCGATTTCAGCCAGCGCGATCCAAAGTTTTCTCCAGGTACGGAATTTATTGTTGTGTGAGAAGTTAAATAACATTTCTTCACTGGAGTAGCGCTCTTCCAATGGATTTTTGTAGGAATTCATTCTTTCTTTTACTTTTAGGTATGCAAAAATAAGATTTTTCAGCGAGAGATGAAAATCCTGTTTTGCTGATTTGTATCTCTGAATGGTATTTTATGCGAGATTTAATTTGTCTTAATGAGGGACAGAATTCATATCAATAAACCTTATACGAATCCCGGTAATGTTCAATATTGCCGGAGCTGTTGTTTAAATAGTATACCTACGGCATGCAATACCTGAAACATGTTCCTGTTTTCTACACCGATAATTTTATCCGGAATATTCTTTACTCATTTACATGGAAAACTTTACAATTGTGTACCATCAGGGATTGATATCAAACTCCTGCATTTAAAATGTTTATTTTACCTTTGCTGCTTCGTTTAAACCATAATGAAAAAGAAATGAGCAGCCTGAAGAAATTGGAAATTAAAAAGAACATTCAGAAAAAGGAAGATAAAAACCTGTCGTTCCGGGTATTTGAACTGACGGAAGAGCATCTGAAAGAGTACAGGCAGCCCCATAAGAAAGATCATTTCCTGATCATCGTTGTGGAAAGCGGAACCCTCAGCCTTCATATCGAATCGAAGATCCATCCGCTGAAAGCCGGCAAAATTTCCGTGGTCTTTCCGGAACAGGTTCATTTTATTCCGGATCTGAGCCATGATGTAAAAGGAAAGATCATCCTGTTTGAAGAAATTTTATTCTGTTCCGATATTCTGAAGAATGAACTGAGTACCTATAATGTAAATCTTTCCACCCAGCTGAACTGCACGATTCTTTCGCCGGATGAATTTAAGGAGAGTTATCAGCTGGTTCAGAACATTCAGGAAATTTATCAGAAGCCAAGCCTGATCAAAAAGGAACAGGCAAGATTCCGGATCAAGATTTTCCTTCTGGGACTCATTGAATCGGTTCACGGCCTGCATCCGGTTTTACATAAGGATACAGCTGACAAACCCCTGTATGTAAGATTTAAAAAATTACTGAATGAACAGTACAAGCAGTACCGGACCGTTCAGTATTATGCCGGAGAGCTTGCCATCACTCCGAAAAAGCTGAATGCCGTAACAAAAAAGCATTGCGGGGAAACCGCTATACAGGCCATTCACAACAGGATATTGATCGAGATCAAACGCCAACTGATGTTTTCCGATCTTTCCCACAAGGAAATTGCCTTTGACCTGGGGTTTAATTCTCCTTCCGCCCTTAACAAGTTTGTCAAAGCGAAACTTAAAGAAACACCGACCGGGCTTCAGCAGGAACTGGCGCAAATGTATAACGCATAGTCCTGTTTGTATAACACCGCTCATTTCTGCCTGGCTAATTTTGTCCCATCAAAAATAAGAAAGAAAATGAGTAAATTATTTATTGCAGGAGAAGTTTTCCACGGTGCGGGAACACTTGAAGAACTGAAAAATATCAACGGTAAAAAAGCGGTTATCGTAACCGGCGGAAGCTCAATGAGAAAAAGCGGAACACTGGATAAAGCGATTGCTTACCTTACCGAAGCCGGTATCGAAACCCAGGTATTCGAAGGGGTGGAAGAAGATCCGTCATCTGCGACCTGCCTGAAAGGTGCCGAAATCATGAAAACTTTTGAACCGGACTGGATCATCGGGTTGGGAGGCTGCTCTGCTATTGACGCTGCCAAGATCATGTGGGTATTTTACGAGTATCCTGATGCGGATTTTGATGCGATGATCAAGCCGTTTACGGTTCCTGTCCTGAGAAACAAAGCGCGCTTTATCGCCATCCCTTCCACCAGCGGAACAGGAACTGAAACCACAGGCCTTGCCGTGATTACCGACCGGGAAAAAGGGGTGAAGTACCCGGTTGTTTCTTATGAACTAACTCCGGATATTGCCATTGTTGACGGTGAAATCTGTGCTTCGATGCCGGCGCATGTAACCTCCAATACCGGACTTGATGCCCTAACCCACTGTGTGGAAGCTTACGTTTCCAATATCGATAACAATATCGCAGATGCGCTTTCCAAAGGCGGTCTGGAGATCGTTTTCGACAATCTGAAAGAAGCGGTTGAAAACCCAGGCAATATTACAGCCCGTCAGAATATGCATGATGCTTCCTTTATGGCAGGCCTGGCATTCAACAATGCATGGCTGGGAATTGTTCACTCGCTGTCTCATCAGGTTGGGGCATTGTACGGCATTCCCCACGGGGCATCCAATGCCATTTTTCTTCCTAACGTGATCCGTTACAACGCGCAGGCAACAGAGCGTTATCCTGATCTGGCAAAGGTTATCGGTAAAGAAACCGCCGAAGATCTGGCACAGGCCATCGAAACCCTCCGTTCCGAAGTAAATAACCAGTCGGCGATCAAAGACTTCGGAATTTCAAAAGCAGACTGGGACAAAAATATCGATTACATCACCGCGAATGCCCTTGCCGATCCTTGTACCGGCTTTAACCCGAGAGTCCCTTCTCTTGAAGAATTAAAGGCAATTTATAATGCTTGTTATGAAGGAGTTGTATACACTGAAGAGGTCGTGGTTGCAGTATAAACCCGAAATCAAAGCATAAGATCCCGGAAAATATCCTACCGGCAACATTGCCGGAAGCCTGACTATTCCACGAATCTTTAACCAATGCACCCGGCAGGTTTTGAAAGCCTGCCGGTTTTTTTAGTCTGTCATTATTAGCCCCGATAGAAACGGCATCCTTTTTTGTTGCGGATGGAGCGAAGCGGAGGCCGTAACAAAAAAGATACAGTGGATAGCGGGAAAGAGCTCCTGAAAAAAAGATGACGGGTTGCAGAAGGCTGTATGATTGCAGAAGGCTTTAAGCAAAAGCAGCCGGAAATAACAGACCGCCCTCACAGGACTTATTGCAACCGGTGATTTTAGTTATTAACAGATAGCCCCTCTGAAGCTGCTTCATGACAGATATAAAAAGCCATCCTTTCGAATGGCTTTATGTGTTTCGTTTTACATTTGTTCGTAGATGGTTTTGTTGTCCTTTTTCAGACGGTACCGGTCTTTTTGGTAGGATTCCAGTATGTAGCTTCCGTTTTTCCAATTGTTGGTTTTCGCCTGTCTGGTGAGGATCATGCTTCCGGATTTTACACTGGGAAGGAAGATTTCGGCCTGCTTCATATCTTTGCTGAAAATGACGGAGGACATGAAAGTTGCCGTTCCCGCCGGTTTTACTTCTTTAAGCTTGATTTTCTGATCGAATGTCCTTATACAATCGTGTTTGATCTGTGAATAGGTATACCCCGCCGAGCCTTTGCATCCATGGGCATCTTTGTCATTCCCCACTTTGTTCAATACAATTGTTTTTTTCTGACCGAATGCCACCATGCTGAACAGGATAGCACCGAATACTAATGTTTTTTTCATATTTGTTAAATTAAAATTTATCTTTATCAAAAATCATACCATAAATGTGGTACCTGTAATTAATCATTTAATAAAGAAGCCGCTTGTAAGAAGCGGCTTCTTTGGAGTTTATTTGGTCCAGTTGATTTTTGAATGTTTTACGTCTGAGGAGTTGGTTCCGATCATGATGTCGAATTCTCCCGGCTCCCAGTCGTATTTCAGGTCGCCGTTGTAGAACTTCAGGTTTTCCGGTGTAATATCGAAGGTTACTTTTTTGGATTCGCCTTTTTTCAGCATGACTTTCTGGAAGCCTTTCAGCTCTTTTACCGGTCTGGTGATGCTTCCCACCATATCCCTGATGTACAGCTGCACTACTTCCGCCCCGTCATAATTTCCGGAATTGGTCACGGTAACGGAAGCCTGCACCGTCTGGTTGCCTTTCGGGTTGGCATTGGAAACGGTAATGTCGGAATAATTGAATTTGGTATAGCTTAATCCGTATCCGAACGGGTACAGCGGGGTGTTGCATTCGTCCATATAATTGGAACGGAATCTCTGGTATTCGCATTTTTCGACCAGCTTTTCATCCAGCGGACGACCGGTATTTTTCGCATTGTAATAGATCGGCACCTGCCCTAAGCTTCTCGGGAAGGTCATCGGCAGTTTTCCGGAAGGGTTTACTTTTCCGAAAAGGACATCGGCGATGGCGCTTCCTGCTTCAGATCCCGGGAACCAGGCATTCAGGATGGCATCCGGTGTATCTTTTACATTGGTTAAAGCCAGCGGACGGCCCGTGAACAATACCATGGCAATCGGCTTCCCGGTTTTTTTCAGTTCGTTCAACAGGTCTACCTGCGACTGCGGAATGGTGATTTCGGTTCTTGAAGAAGATTCACCGCTCATTTCAGCGGATTCCCCGATGGCCAGCACAATGACATCGGCTTTGTTAGCTATCTCTACCGCTTCTTTCAGCAGAGCTTCTTTGGAACGGTTGTCACGGTCGGTCTTCTTGCCGTGCGCTGCATAGATGTCTTCCAGTTTCGCATCATAATCGATGTTGGCTCCTTTTGCAGAAAGGAATTTCACGTCTTTGCCATAGCTTGCCTGAAGGCCCTGCATTAAGTTCACAGAAACGGCATGCTTTGTTGCTACACTCCAGGTTCCGGCCATGTTCATCGAGTTGTTCACCAATGGTCCGATCACCGCAACGGTTCCTGATTTTTTCAACGGCAATACCTGATTGTCGTTTTTCATCAGGACCATCGACTGGGCCGCAACGTTTCTTGCGATATTCCGGTTTTCCATGCTGTAGACTTCTTTTGCCGCCAGCTTGGCATCGCCATGTTTGTACGGATTGTCGAATAAGCCCAGATCATATTTGGCCTCCAGGATTCTTCTGGCTGCCATATCGATTTCCGCCTGGGTTACTTTTCCTTCCGCCAACGATTTTTTCAGGGTAGTTAAAAATCCTTCACCCACCATGTCCATATCGATTCCTGCTTTCAGTGCTAAAGCAGAAACCTGCTGAAGATCACCCATTCCGTGATCCACCATTTCATTGATCCCGGTATAATCGGTAACGACGAAACCTTTAAATTTCCACTGATTTCTTAATACCTCGGTCTGCAGCCACCGGTTTCCGGTAGCCGGAACCCCATCCACTTCATTGAAAGAAGCCATTACGGAAGCTACCCCGGCATCCACCGCTGCTTTGTATGGCGGGAAATATTCGTTGTACATCCTTACGTGACTCATGTCCACGGTGTTGTAATCCCTTCCGGATTCCCCGGCGCCGTAGAGCGCAAAGTGTTTTACACAGGCTAAGATGTTGGTTCCGTTAGCCAAGTCTTTCCCCTGGTAACCGTACACCATGTTTTTGGCGATTTCGCTTCCCAGATACGGGTCTTCCCCGGAACCTTCGGAAACCCTGCCCCATCTCGGTTCGCGGGAGATGTCTACCATCGGCGAGAACGTCCAGTTGATACCGTCGGCCGCCGCTTCTTTTGCTGCTACCCTTGCGGATTGCTGCACCAGGTTCATATCCCATGAGGAAGCCAGTCCTAACGGAATCGGGAAAGTGGTTTCGTACCCGTGGATCACGTCCATCCCGAAGATCAAAGGAATTTTCAGGCGGCTGTTTTCCACTGCTACTTTCTGTACGGCTTTGATTTTGTCCGCTCCTTTTATATTGAACAGTCCTCCAACCAGTCCCTGCTCCACTTTTTTACCGATATCCGAGCTTTTTGCCAGTCCGGTGGTAAAATCTCCTGAACTCGGTAAGTTCAGCTGCCCTATTTTTTCATCCAGCGTCATTTTGGCCAGCAGGCTTTCAACAAAGGCTTTCTTTTTTGCCTGATACTGGGCCGTCTGATACGACTGCACAGGCTTCGTTACCATTTCCTGCGCCGAAAACATGGGAGCCAGCGCCAGGGTGGCGATTACAATTAACTTTTTCATTACTCTATCTTCTTTAATTATAGTTTCTTTTTAATTTAGATTGATAAGTTTAAACGCTATGTCCGCTAAGTTACGTTTAAATTATTGTGAATATTTTTTGCTCGCAAAGAGTATTTCGACAAGTTCAGCATAAACTATTTACTCAGGAAATGACATTACGGTTTAAGTTTGTATTTCAATTATTTCCTTTTCTTTTAGACAGCATCCACCTGTACAGTTCCGGGTTGGAATAGGTGGAATCCCAGGAATTGTGGTTGTCGTTCGGGAAAATGGTAAGTTCTGCCGACGGGTTTACCGGATGCAGCTTCTGGTAAAAATTGAAGGCATTTTCCGGAAGCACCACATCATCCATTCCCCCGTGGAAAATTTTCATGTTGAGGTCTTTGTACTGATGGATGTTGGCATACATTACCCGGTCTGTCGGAGCACAAACCGAAACAACGGCGGCAAACATTTCCGGATGTTCCATTGCCAGCTTCAGGGTTCCCCATCCGCCCATCGAAAGGCCGGTCAGGTAAATCCTGGAAGCGTCTACTTTATACTTAGACTGAATTTCTTTAATGAGGTTATAAATGGTTACCGTATCCCACCAGGTATTTTCCGGACACTGCGGTGCCAGGATCGCTACCGGTTCCTTGATCAGGTTTTTGTAGGTGAACGGGCTGTGGGCTTTTACCATTTCCAGGTTATTCCCTCTTTCGCCTGAACCGTGAAGGAAAACGATGAGCGGGACATTTCCTTTGGTATTCTGCGGATAGTCCAGAATATAGGATATTTTTTCCTGCCTTTTCACTTCTTTATTAAATTCGGCCTTCACTTCCTGAGCTTTGACGCTTAATGAAAGGGGCAAAAGAAAGAGCGGCAGATGTTTCAGTTTCATTATCATTTTATTTCCTGTTTGGGGTGAAGCCATTTTAATTTGGTCTGGCCTACGGACTTCCTGTATTTAGGAGAACGTTGATCCTCTGTTGTTATTTTTAGCCCCGATTGCAGCGGCTACCCCACAGCGAGCCTGAAAGATGAGCGAGGAGTAATAGCGGAAAGCGGGAAACAGCTTCAAATTACTAAAATTTATTTTAAGGGTTACCTGATGTTGTATTTTTCCGATTTAAAACTCAGCTTTTTCAGTCCCTGCCGGATTTCCGGGGCATTCATGAAGAGTTTCCAGAGAAATCCGGTCCTGTAGTTCTCGATCATCGGGGCAATGGTTCCCTGGTCGATGGCTAAATATCTTGGGGTCGTCCAGTTGTCATAATGAATAGAATTGGCATCATAAGGACCTGCCGATCCGATAAATTCAGGTTTTTGGGTATACAGAAATTTCAGGAAGTCCATCGATTCTTTCGGGGTGTACGGGAAGCTGCTCAGTGCTGCGGTTGGTGTAATCACACCACGGTCGTTTTGCGGAAAATGGGCATCGTAGCCAACACTTCCATCCTGGTTTCTTGAATAACCGGCGGTGAGTCCCCAGTAATCCGGCCCATAGCCTTTCCAGTGTTTCGGGTTTTCGACACAGTATCTGTAATCGATGAGAACCTGGTTCTTATTTAAGTCGAAGTAATTTTTAATGAGTTTGTCTGAAAGATTGGTCGGATCCAGGCCGATGTAGGAATAGTGGGCCCAGAAAAGCGGACCGCCATATTCTTCCGCACCGTTGTGCTTTACGTACATTGGGAGCCCGTATTTTTCTTTGTCTGAAAGATAGGTTCCATTTCTTGTCCAGCCTTTATAATAGGTTTCGGCGTCAATCGGATAGGTAGGTGATGAGGCGGCCAAAATATAAGTAATCAGGCATTCGTTGTAGCCCTGCAACGGAAAATTCATTTCCCACTGATACTCCGGTGACCAATGCCAGTAAAGAACTTTCTCTCCGCCTTTGGTGTACCAATTCCATTGGATGCCTTTCCAAAGCTCATCACATTTTTCAGCCAACGCTTTCTCCTCGGCATTTCCGTTTTTAAAGTATTCCCGGACCATCAGGATTCCCGAAGTGAGGAATGCAGTTTCCACCAAGTCGCCGCCGTTGTCTTTCTTGCCAAAGGGCACGGTTTTTCCGGTCTCGCCGTTGATCCAGTGGGACCAGGCTCCTTTGTGACGGTCGGCTTTCGCCAGGAAATCCATCATGATGGTCAATCGTTTCACTGCTTCTTTACGCGGCACAAATCCCCGTTCCACCCCTACTAAAATAGTGGCCAGCCCAAATCCTGAACCACCGGTCGTTACCACGTGCTTGTCGTTGTCCGGATAGAGGTTGTCTTCATGATACCGCTCCCTGCCGAGCTTTGAGTTGGGTTCCGCATAGTCCCAGAAGTATTTCAGGGATTCTTTCTGAACGAGGTCCATCAACTGGGCATCAGTAAGATTGGTTTTTGCGGTTTGATTTTTGGAGGGCTGCGTGTTTTGGAGTTGGGTGTTTTTGCAGGACATTATTACTGCAGTTACCGCCAATGTAAAAACGATCTTCTTCATTATTAAAATTCTTGAAAAACTTTGTCAAAGAATTTTTCAACTTTGACAAAGTTTTGGTTAATTAAAATCCATATTGTGATGAATGGAAACCTAGTTTGATGAGCCCCTGCTTGATATCCGGAGCATTCATAAACAGCTGCCATAGGAATTGGTTCTTATAGTTTTCAACCATCGGGGCAATGGTCCCCTGATCGATTGCCAGATACCTTGGAGTCACCCAGTTGTAATGGACGGAATAAGCATCATAAGGCCCGGCTACGCCCACATATTTATTGTAATTTTCATTATATAAGAATCTCAGCATATTCATACTTTCGGCAGGCGTGTAAGGCATACTGGAAAGGGCTGCCGTTGGTGAGATAACGCCCAGATCATTATTCGGCTGATGTGCCGAATAGCCGGTAGAACCATCCGGGTTTCTGGAATAACTTGCCGTAAGTCCCCAGCTTTTAGAATTGTATCCCTGCCAGCCTTTGGGATTCGTAACACAATACTGGTACATGATTTTCGCATGATTGGTCGTGGCATCGCCATAATTGACGTATTCATCCGAAAGACCTCTCGGATCAAGTCCCAAAAATGAATAGTGTGACCAAAACATCGGCCCAACCGTTCCATTGGCTCCGTTATGGCTTACAATTAAAGGATTTCCATATTGGGATCCAGCGCTTTTAATGCCTCCGCTTCTTGCCCATCCCTGCTGGTAAACAGACTTGCTGATCGAGTAGTTTGGTGAAGCAGCAGCCATGACATAAGTCATTAATGTTTCATCAAAACCTTTCAATTGTAGATTAATCTGGAAATTGTAATTCGGAGACCAATGCCAATATAAAACATTCTGCCCCTGAGTGTACCAATTCCATTCTACTCCTTTCCAAAGCGCATCGGCTTTCTGGGAAAGTGATAGTTCCGAAGCATCGGAAGACGTTTTAAAATATTCCCTTACACAGATTAATCCTTGCGCCAGAAAAGCCGTCTCTACCAAATCCCCGCCATTGTCATACTGACTGAACGGAACGACCTGCCCGTTCGTTCCATTGATCCAGTGTGGCCAGGCTCCATGAAAACGACTGGCGTTCTGCAGGAAATTGAGTGAGGTATTAAGTCTTGAAACCGCTTCCGCTCTTGAAATATAGCCGTTTTTAATGCCCACCAGAATGGTCATCAGTCCAAAACCCGAACCTCCCGTCGTAACGATATTGGCATCCTGCCCGGGATTATCGGTATGGTATCTTTCCCGCGCCAGTTTCGAATTGGTTTCAGCATAATCCCAGAAATATTTTAGGGCATCTTTCTGAACCATTTCTACAAGCTGAGCATCTGAATAATTATTAGGTGTTTCGGTATTCCCATTATTGCCTCCAAGCGGTGTACCTGGTCCAGATGATGAATCGTCGGATGAGCAACTGCTGACGATTAATCCTGATAATAATATTGTTACGATTGTTTTTTTCATATCCAATTTGTAAAAAAAGGCCTATTTCTAGGCCTTTAAGATTATCATATTATCTATTTATCTATTGTCTTTTTCAAGCTTATAA
Organism: uncultured Chryseobacterium sp.; assembly: GCA_913777465.1. Taxonomy (GTDB): domain Bacteria; phylum Bacteroidota; class Bacteroidia; order Flavobacteriales; family Weeksellaceae; genus Chryseobacterium. Next base: position 11,231 of record CAJYRQ010000004.1, on the reverse strand, counting down.
AGTGAAATGACTTCAGCACTTGATAACGCAGTATTATAAATTCTGAATTCATCCATCTGCCCGGCAAAACTCGTTGCCCAATCCTGCTGAGAGCCATTGTTTAATGGCGGTACCGTCTCAAACTGGTGAGAGCCAAATACAACTTTTCCATTTGTTCCCATCATTTGTAGCTGGCCATAACCTTGTGCGGCACCGGAAGAATTGTTAATATCTCCAGGATCACTTGCATACCAAGGCGCTGAACCTTGTAATCCATTCGCCGGAGCATAGGCAAAACCTGTTAGGTTACCTGCAGGATCTCCATTTATATAACAACTTACCCTACTAGTAGAAGAATTATAAGAAACAGTTACATGAATCCAATTGTTTTTTTGATTATCAATATTCATCATTACGCCTTGCCCTTTCCATTGTACTCCTGCTCTGCCATTTTCTACTCCAAGTTTCAGTCTTATCCTATCAGGTTTTGAAGAATCCGGATTTTCAATAAATAAATTAATCCCACCCCAGAATTCTGTAGGTCTTACAATTGAAAAGATACCCTGCGCACCTTTACCCTGGCCAGGTGTTGCAGGATCAACGGTATTAGCACTTTTCATCCAAAAGCTAATGGTAAAATTATTTAATCCTGTAATAGCTGTAGAAGCATTGGCTACCGCATATCTCATTTCACTGCTTGAACCGTCATAAGCATTCCCTTTTACACCTGCTGCATACTTTACATTAATAGGAGTTGCTGCTGTAATATTATTTTTAGAATCGGTCAAGTTATTATCAAAACTTAATTTTGCTACCAAATTACTTGCTGCAACTTCATCAGAATTTTGATATCCTCCAATGCTAACATATGGTTGTGCAGGATTATCTTTATCTATACTGTCTTCACAACTAATGATAATAGTTCCTAAGAGAAAAGCTGCGCTGATATATTTTGCCAAATTATATTTCATAATGCATCATTTAATTATTAATATCCCGGATTTTGTGCGGCTAATCCTTTAGCTTCAAGAATAAATTTATTAGGAATAGGAAAAACTTCATGCGTTCCTACCTTAAAGGTTTTCCCATTTGCTGCCATCGCTGCTTGCGCCTGTCCCGTCCTAACCAAATCGAACCATCTGTCATGTTCCATTGCCAACTCCAGCCTTCGCTCCTTATAAATCGCAGTTCTCATATTGGCTTGTGTTGTCGCAGTTGTATTTGCTAGTCCTGCACGGTTTCTAACCTGATTGAGATAAGTTGCAGCGTTTGAAGTCTGACCCAGTTCATTCATCGCTTCAGCTTTCATTAGCAGAACTTCAGAATATCTTAAATAACGGATATTTGCGTCTGAATCGTCGTCTCCCGTATAAGCAGAAGAATAAGCTTTATAATTATAATATGGATTTTCTACTGTTGCTGGCACTACTCTTCCATCATATAATGTTGAATTTCTAAAAATTATGGTGGCATCTCTTCTTTCTGTATCTCCTTCCGCATTAAACGCATCAACTAAACTTTGAGAAGGTGTATTGAAACCCCATCCCCATCCTCCGGCACCACGAGCACCTTGCACCTGAGAGTATTGCTGAATACCCGGTTGGCTAGGACCTCCTTTTCCCTGAATTTCGAATACAGATTCAGCATTGTTCTCACCTGAAACCTTGTAAATATCCTGAAAATTTGGCGTTAAAGAATAACCTACAACCTGATCACACTGATCGACAACTTGCTGCCATTTTTTTTCATAAAGAAATACTTTTGCAAGTAAAGCATGGGCTGCACCTTTTGATGCTCGACCTGCATTGCTTCCTGTGTAGGCACTTTTATCCGGTAATGCTGCAATTGCTGCCTGCAGATCACTTTCGATAAAAGCGTAGATATCGGCTTTTGATCTTCTAGTAAATACCATGGTCCGGTCTTCTTCAGAGTTTTCGTAAACTTTATTGACCAATGGGATGTCACCATAGCTTCTTACCAATATGAAATATGAAAATGCTCTCAAAAATTTAGCTTCACCGATCAGTCTATTTTTTAGAGAGGTATCCGCCTTATCCAATAAAGGAATATATTTTAAAGCCTGATTAGCCCTGTTAATTGCCTGATAATTCCCTTCCCAGATTTCCTGAAATGATGGTGAGGTTGAAGAAAACGTCAACGCGTCCAAAACATCTTTATCAGAACCAGTATCTCCCGGAGAAGAACCTTTATCTGCATCATCGCTGGTAATACTACTTACCCCAATCCATGCAAAAGAACTAATGTTCCAATCTAAATATTTTGCATAAATAGAAGTAACAAAACTTTCAGCTCCCTGGTTATTGTTATACTCGTTCAACAAATCCTGTAAAGCAATCTGTTGGGTGGGCTCTGTATCCAGATAATCATTGCTGCAGCTCTGATTAAAGAAGGTTAGAGATAATATAGATAATAATATGATATTTTTTTTCATAATATAATTCTTAATAATTAAAATTTAACATTTACTCCAAAAACAAATGAACGCAAAGAAGGATATGCATCCAACTCAACTCCGGTAAGACCATAAGGATCACCATCCGCATTTAATTCAGGGCTAAATCCTGAGAATTTTTGGAAAATAAAAGGATTAATTGCACTAACGTAGAATCTTAGTGAAGATATATATTCTACAGGTTTCTGTAAATTAAATCCTAAAGTGATGTTATTTATTCTGAAAAAATCACCAGATTCCAGATAATATGTAGATGCAATCGGAACAGCGTTAAAAGGAGCAGGATTAGCAGCACCAGTATTGGTAGGTGTCCAGAAATTTGTTGCTACATCATATTCAATGTTTTCACCTGAAAAACGCTGAGCCTTTTTACCATTATATACTTTATGACCAAATGCCCCAAATCCATTAACTGCTAAATCTATATTTTTATATCGTAGATCAATGTTAACCCCTAATGTAGATTTGGGAATATAAGACCCAAAGAATTTTCGGTCTTCTGCATCCTGAGATCCTGTTCTTCCATTACCATTGGTATCAACATAAGTCATATTACCATTGGCATCGTACCCACTAGCTTCCCATAAATAGAAACTTCCTAAAGGTTGCCCAACTGCCTGTTCGCCAAAATATTTAGTCCACTGACCATTACCAAGGCTTCCTCCTTGCTTAATATTGACGTTGGAAAAAACTTTATCCAAATTATTTTTATTATAAGAATAATTTGCGTTAACAGAATAACTGAAATCTTCACCAGCTTTATCCTGCCATCCTAAACTAAATTCAACCCCTTTATTAGATACCTGCCCTAAATGAGAATATCCTGAAAGCCCGATTCCTGAAGGAGATGGTGGCAAAGAAGCCAAAATAACATTTTTATTTATTTTATTGTAAACGTCAACTGATCCACTAAGCCTTCTATTCAATATTACGAAATCAATTCCCCCACTTGTTTCTTCTGTGATTTCCCAACCCAAATTAGGATCCAGCAACTGATTATTCGTTGTTCCGTTAGCATTTACAACTCCTCCAAAAGAATAATTATAACTAGCACCGGAAGCTAACGTTGGAACATTCAAAGGTACATTTTGATTACCAAGCCTTCCCCAGCCTCCTCTTAATTTCAACATATTAATAATGCTGCTATCTTTCAGGAAACTTTCTTCAGAAATAATCCATCCGGCACCAAATGACGGAAAATTCCCCCATTTATTTCCTTCTGTAAACTGTGAAGATCCGTCTCTTCTGATCGTTGCCGTTAATAAATATCTGTTTAACAATTTATATTGGGCTCTGGCAAAATAAGAAACCGTTCTGTTTTCGTTGAAATCTATACTATTTAAATTTTTTAAGCTACCATTTGAAACATAATCTACTCCATCCAGATTCCAATAGTTGCTATTCGAAGAAAGATTTTGCCTAACCATGGAAATTCTATTAATTCCACTTCTGTAACTTGTTTCAGTACCTAAAGTAGCTTCAATATCATGAATATCCGCAAGGGTTATATTATAAGTTAAATAATTTGTTAACTGCCAGTTGTAGTAGTCATCTTTTTGATTATTCAGTTGATTGGTAAAATTAGGGGCAGCCTGTCCAATTAAACGAATGCCATTATCAAAACTATAGCTTTTGAAATTGTAATACTCTCCACTAAACTGCGAAGTAAATTTCAATCCTTTAAATAAATTTGCGTCCAATTTTATTCCTCCCTGCATTTGCATAGATTTTTGCCTTTCATTATTCAGCTCCAGCTGGGCAAGAGGATTCCCTACGTTATTGAATTGTGTCGTACCTGTAGGAGATGCGAATCCGGTATTATCTACAATAGAAACGCCGTACTGGCCGTCTGCAAAACGCACCGGAACAATTGGCGATTGTTTGTAAGCCGCTGTAAATGCACTCAATGGTTTTGGCGTGATGTTAGAAAAAGCTACGCTTAGATTTTGTGAAACAGTAATTCCTTTTGATATTTTAAATTCATTGTTTGTTCTTACTGTTGCTCTGTTATAATCCGTTCCTCTTAAAATGGCTTTTTCATCATAATTGTTTAAACTGAGAAAATATTTAGCCTTATCGGATGAACCCGATATGCTGACATTATGCTGATTATATAGACCTGTCCTGGTAATTTCTTTAAACCAATCGGTATTTACAGGCTGATCCTGAGAGAAACGGGTTGTTCCCAACGCAATATTGTTATAAAGGCTGAACAGATTACTTCCTGCCATTTTTACTTTACGTAATGGTGTTCTTACACCAACAAATCCGTCATATTCAACAGTTACACCCCTACCACGTCCACTTTTGGTTGTAATGATAATAACCCCATTAGCTCCACGATTACCGTAAATTGCTAAAGCAGAAGCATCTTTCAAAACATCATAACTTAATATGTCATTCGTATTGATATTGTTAATATTATCTGCGAATATTCCGTCGACAACATATAATGGAGCTCGGCTTCCTTCTACAGTTCCAAGACCTCTAATTAATATAGTTGGCGTAGAACCAGGCAAATCTGATGCAGTAACCTGAACACCGGCTACTTTCCCTTGAATCGCTTGTGAAGCATTTAAAACTTTTGTTTTGGAAACTTCTTCTGCTTTTAAAGAACTAACAGCCGTAGTATTATCCACCGCCTTTCTGCTTCCATATCCAATCATCACCACCTCTTCAATCTTCTGCTCTTTTGCAACAGTATCTCTTGGTGTTGTTTGTGCATTCACGTTCATCCCGAAATAGAGTACGGCAATGAGGCATGAATACTTTAAATCACGTTGTTTCATATAGTTTAAATTTATTCGTACAATCAATTTTTTATGAAAAGATCCAGGTCTTTTCATACTTTTTCAGATAACATTCTGCGTGTTCTCAAAAAAAGACATTAGTCAAAATTATAAAAATATATTTAACAATGTTAATTTTACTTAATTTATTTATTATCCTGTTAAAAGCAGGATTTTTATCAAAAATTAATCAAATTGACTTATCATTAAAAATTTATTCATAACACTTAAGTTTTATTATCATATTTTAAATCTATTATTCAATATTCCCTGTAAAAAATTTATTTATTTTTGAAAGATTTTACGCATTCAAAAAGAAAGTTTCATTTATTTTTTAACATTTAATCACACATTATTAAATAAGTCCACTTTATTCAGATGATAAAAATTTGTTAAACTCATTCCACTCTCTTAAATTTGGTTCACTATTTGAAAACAAATAAAGTTTAATCACTAACAATGAAGAAATACATCATTGCTGCCGGTTTACTTATCGGAACCGGAGCGGTTATCAATACAACGATGCAATCCTGCACCACGCTGGCGACCTCTGATCTGGGATTATCGATCATTAAAAGGCTGCTTCTGAACGGAATCGAGAAAGGAGCAAATGTTTACAGCAACCGGGATGCGTTTTTACAGAACAACATGGTAGATAAAGCCCTGCCGAAACAGCTTAGGGAGATTAACACAATTCTGGAGAGAGTTGCCCCTTCGCTGGTAGCCAAAGAGCGTGCTTATATTGCTGATGCGGCCGCCTATACCGTGAATATTTCAAAACCGATCCTGGTAGGTGCAGTCAACAGCCTGAATGCCCAGGACGTAACCCGGATTATCCAGGGGGAAAAAGGGACGGCAACGCTGATCCTGAAGGAAAAAACTTCACAGCAGCTGATTGCAGCCATCGCCCCGAAAGTAGACGAACAGCTGAACCAGTACGGGATTGTAAAGAGCATCAATACCGCGTTATCCGGAAGCAATTTCCTCGGCAGCCTTTTGGGCAGCAAAACCACCGTAAATTCCGGAGGACTGAGCCAGCTGGCTTCGGAGCAACTGGTAAACGGGATATTTAATATTATTGAAGATTACGAAATCCGGAACTCCGGCTCTCTGCTGGGGGCGCTTGGAAAGTAAAAAATTTTCAGTATATTTATGGAGATATTTAAAAGCAGATGGACATATTACAAGGAAATCAACATGCAAGCCCTGAAGACTTTTACCGTTCTTTAAGGGAAAAACTGGAAGATCATCACGATTTTCCGGAGGATTATTTATTTAAATTTATTATTCCTACCGACGAAGCTAAACTGACGGAGATTTATAAGGTTTTCGACGGGATTAAATTTACGCTTGGAAACCGGGAAAGCAAAAACGGAAAATATACCGCCTGCAACATCAATGCATTTGTGCTGGATGCGGACCAGGTAGTCCATATTTATCAGGAAGTCGCCAAAATAGAAGGCGTAATTCTATTGTAAAAAACAAAAAGTCAGCTTTACCGCTGACTTTTTAGTTTATATTTTAATGCTTATTATTTATCAATAAAGTATTTTACGTTTTCAACCGGCCTTCCCAACATGGCTACGGAACCTTTGATGATGATCGGCCTCTGGATCAGCGATGGATTTTCAGCCAGGATTTTGATCCATTCTTCTTCCGAAAGATTCTTTCCGGCATATTTTTCCACATACAGCTTTTCATTTTTTCTGATGATATGAAAAACGCTTTGGTTCAGCTTTTTTAAAACCGTTTTAATTTCAAGCTCGCTCAGCGGATCTTCCACGATGTTGATGATCTCGAAAGGAACACCGTTTTCATCGAGATATTCCAGAACTGCATTCGATTTTGAGCAGTTTCCGTTATGTAAAACTTTCACGACCATCTTTTTAATTGTATTTGAATGAAATTTGTCTTAAAACAGTAGCAGCAATTAACTTACCAAGATTACCTTATCGTAAAACTTTATTAAAACAAACCGTTCAGTTCCGCCTCTATCTTTTCTAGAATAAACCCGAAATCTTCAGGCTTCTCCACGAAATCCAGGTCATCCACTCCAATGATCAGCAGCTTGCCTTCCGTGTAGTTGGAAATCCATTTTTCATACTTCTGGTTAAGTTTGGAAAGGTATTCTATACTGATCGACGCTTCATATTCCCGTCCCCTTTTGTAGATCTTTTTTACCAGATTCGGGACATCGGATTTCAGGTAGATCAAAAGATCCGGTGCCGAAACAAACGATTTCATCAGGTTAAATACCGCTTCATAATTTTTAAAGTCGCGGTCCGACAGCAGGTTCATATCGTTAAGGTTCTCTGCAAAAATATGGGCATCTTCATAAATCGTACGGTCCTGAATGATGTTTTTTCCGCTTTCCCTGATTTCCTTAACCTGACGGAACCGGCTTCCGAGGAAATAGATCTGAAGCGCAAAGCTCCACTTGCTCATGTCTGCATAAAAATCTTCCAGATAAGGATTATGGTCTACATCTTCAAACTGGGCATCCCAGCCGTAATGCTTAGAAAGCATTGTCGTTAATGTTGTTTTCCCTGCTCCGATATTTCCTGTAACTGCAATATGCATATTCTCCTTAGTATATTTTAAATGTTGTCTGATCACTCACTAAACGCCGGCAGCCCGGGCTTCCGTACTGTCCTCGATAAGTTTCTGGAGGGAACTTTCCGCAGGGTTTTTGCTTTCAATTTCCTGGGTTTTCTGTTCCAGCTTCTGCTCGGGGCTGCTCGGTTCTGCAGGTTTTTCCGCAGATCTTTCCACGTCCTGTTCCGTTGCTTTCACCAGAGGATCCGGCTCACTTTCAGGCTTCTGCTCCCTTGCTTTTTCGAGGCTGTAAAGATACAGGTTGTTGGCTTTTATTTCAAAATAAGAAAGGGTATTTTTATCCACAATCTTTGCCTCGGAATCCCCGAAAATTTTAACCATTTTTTTTTCCGGAACGTATTGTAAAACCGAATTATTTGTTATCACCAGAATATCCTCATTCTCTCTCCGGAAGCGTTTCCCGTTTTCCACCGGTGCTTCAAAGATTTTTTCAAATTTTAAACTGAATACCCTCATGTGATTCCGGGTAAGGATATACACTTTGTTTTCGTATACCAGAAGATCCATGAGGTCATCGAAGCTTGCATCGAACGGATAGGAATTGATCGTATTGTCGTTCCGGAAATTATATTGGATCAGTCGCTTGGTACTGTCGTCCAGGAGCCAGATCTGCTGCAGGTCTTCGGCATAGGCCATCTTGATAAATCCGAACTTCTGCCTGAAATCCACCCGCTGGATTTCATTGAGATTCTGGTCTACGAATTTCATTTCCTGGGCATTTTCCGAAAACAACGGGACACTCAGGGGATTCTGGACGGTCTGTACTTTGTAAGGAACCGTAAGCATCATTTTTCCGATCTGTTTGCCTAAAGAGTCGTATTTGGTAAAACTGAATTCCTTATTCTTATAGATATACAGGTTTCCGTAATCATCAACGAGCATATCCCTGGCGTCCTTCAGCTTCAGCGTATCCAAAGGAAGAGCCTTCTGTGCCGTTACCGAACAGAAAAGCAGGGCAAATATTAAATGGAGTATTTTCAAATTCTTTTACGATGATAGCGTTCCCGAAAGGAACGCTACCAATTTACTATTTTTATTGAGTTCAACAGAAATTATACCTGATTTTAACTTATTGAATCGCTACTTCATAAATCTTAGACCAGTTCTTTCCCGTTACAAGCATATTTTCCCCTTTGAAGGCGATCCCATTCAGAACGTGTTCGCTGTCGTCTTTCGTATACTCTTCCGTAATTTTTGTGAAATCGAATTTTCCAACTACTTCTCCCGTAGACGGATTAATTTTTAAAATATACGGCTGATGCCAGACATTGGCGTAAATAAACCCGTTGTGGTATTCCAGTTCGTTGATCTGGTTGTAGATCGTTTTATTTCCGCCGACAGGTACTGTTTTTACAACTTTTGAAGGGTTATTCACATCCAGAAAGTAAAGGTCATTGGAACCCGAATCCGCAATCAGGTTCTTTCCGTCGTAGGTAAGCCCCCACCCTTCGCCGAATTCATTGGGCAAAGGAAATTCCGAGATTTTTTTTAAGGTATTTTTATCATATACAAAACCGACCTTGTTCCGGTAAGTAAGCTGGTAGATTTTATCCCCGGCGATGGCAATGCCTTCGGAAAATATATCTTCCGGCTGTTTTTCCGTTGTCGTTGGGGTCGTACTTCCCAGAGGGTATTTAATCAGCTGGGATGCCTTTTCCAGTCCGTCGCTTTCGTAGATGGTATTGCCTTCCATCAGGAAACCTTCTACAAAATTTTCGGGGTTATGGGGATACTCCGCCACGATTTTGTACGGAATGTTCTGTTCCGGCGTTTTGGAAAAAACATTGATTGTTGCATCCTGACTTAAGGTCTCGCCGCTTTTTGTTTTGATATTGAAAGTCACCTCATTGTCCCCGAATTCAAAAAACTTCGGATCGACGGTTAAAGAAGAGGTTTCCTTATCACCGAAGCTGATGGAGATACTTTCGGCATGCTCCGTCACCTCTTCCGGAAGATTTATTTTATCCCCGAAGTGATAGCCTTTTTCTTCCATCGAATTGTTGTAATCTGCCAGGCTGTCCAGGACTTTTTTATCGTTTTTACAGGAAACCAGCAACAGTACGGCGGCAAAGCCTGTGATAAAAGTTTTCTTCATTAAAATAATAATTATTTGATGGCTACTTCATAAATCTTCGGCCAGTTCTTTCCGGTTACCAGCATATTATCCCCTTTGAAAGCGATTCCGTTCAGTACATCGTCGCTGCCTTTGGTATTCTGTTTGGCAATATCCGTGAAATCAAAGGTTCCCACCACTTCGCCGTTCGCCGGGTTGATTTTTAAGATAACCGGTTTCTGCCATACGTTGGCATAAATAAACCCGTTGTGGTATTCAAGCTCGTTCAGCTGGTCGTAAGCCTGCGAGCTTCCGGCCACGGCAATATATTTTACCAGTTTGGAAGGGTTCGCCGGATCAAGGAAATACAGCAGTTTGCTTCCGTCCGAGGCGATCAGATGTTTGCCGTTGTATGTCAGGCCCCAGCCTTCCCCCAATACATTCGGGTAAGGAAACTCAGATAAAAGCTTCAGGGAATTTTTATCGTAAATATAACCTTTCTTACTCTGCCAGGTCAGTTGATATACTTTGTCGCCGACAATGGTGCTTCCTTCGGAGAAATCTTCCTGCGGCTGCTTGGTCGAAGCTAAAGGCGTTGTGGTTCCGAGGGTGTATTTCAGGATCTGGGAAGAACCGTTCTGCCCGTCGCTTTCATAGATGGTATTGCCTTCTACCTGGAATCCCTGGACGAAATTTTTGGGATCATGCGGATATTCTGCTACGATTTCATAATTGATTTTCTGTTCCGGGTTCTTTGCAAAAACGTTGATGGTCGCATCCTGGGTTAAGGTTTCCCCGCCTTTGGTTTTGATGTTAAAGGTTACTGCATTATCACCCAGAGTGAAATATTTCGGATCAATCGTCAGGCTGGAAGTTTCCTTATCACCGAAGCTGATGGAAATGCTTTCCGCATCATCCGTCACTTCTTTCGGCAAAGCCAGCTTATCTCCGAAATGATAACCTTTCTCCATCATTGAATTGTTGTAATCGGCCAGTGAATCGAGCACTTTTTTATCGTCCTTACATGAAGCCAACATCAAAAGCGCCAGACATCCTGCTAAAATATTTTTTTTCATTGATTTCTAAATAATTTCCCCAAAATTAGCAAAATTTATCCCTCGAAGCTAATTTCACCGGCAGGTTCACCAAATTGTAATAAACTCCCGTTGAAAAGTACCGTTTCCTGCTTCTGTTTCACCCCTCTTGAGAAATTGCTCAAAGTAATGGAATATTACTCAAGGAAGTCTGTTTTTAAAACCACCCCGTCAAAAATTCCTGCGGAATTTTCGACACCCCTCCAAGGGAAGGGAATTTTTATACA
>CAJYRQ010000003.1 GCA_913777465.1 uncultured Chryseobacterium sp. | reverse complement strand
CAGGCGCTGATTCGGCAAGCTCTGTTATCCAGACGACAGGAGGCGGATATGCTGTGGCAGCGAATATAGAGTCAAACAACGGAAATGTAACAGGATCCTTTAACGGGGCAAGGGACTTTTTCATTCCCTGTCTTGATACTACAGGAAACTTTATTCGTCTGTATGAAGATGTACCCTAGTAATTATTTGGTATCATTAAAGATTTTTAAAATAGGGATTAAAAGCTTAAAATGAAAAATAAAATAATAACGCAACTCTTCGCCTTACTCTTTCTTCTGGCATGCTTCTTATCGATAGAGGCGCAGATCCCGGGAATGCCGGCCATGGCACTTAAAGAAGCCAAAAATGTTTTCGGAGGAACAGGAGCAGATCAGGCCAATTCTATTTTCCGGACAACAGATGGGGGGGTGTAGTGGCGGGATCTACCGGGTCAAATAATGGCGACGTTTCCGGAAATCATGGAGACCGTGACGTATGGCTAATCAAACTTAATGCATCGGGAACAGTACAGTGGAAGAGGACATTAGGCGGTACAGGTGCTGATATCGCAAATTCTGTAATCCAGACATTGGATGGCGGCTATGCAGTAGCCGGTGAAACCAGATCAAATAATGGTAACGTTTCCGTAAATCATGGGAGTAGGGACGTATGGATTGTCAAACTCAGTGCGGCGGGTTTGATACAATGGGAGAAAACCTATGGGGGAACAGGGGGTGATCGGGCTAATTCCATTATTCAGACTTCAGATGGCGGCTATGCAGTCGCAGGATATACTTACTCGAATGATGGTGATGTTTCCGGAAATCACGGGAGTTATGACATGTGGATTGTTAAACTCGATGCGGCAGGAGATATTCAATGGCAGAAAGCACTTGGAGGAACAGGTTATGACCAGGCCAATTCAATTGTACAGGCGGCAGATAGCAGCTATTTAATAGCTGGATATACGCAATCAGCTGACGGCGACGTCTCCGGAAATCATGGAGGCCAGGATATGTGGGTCGTTAAAATCAGTTCTGCAGGATCTGTACAATGGCAAAAAGCATTAGGAGGAACGGATGGTGATGCAGCTTATTCCATAATCAAAACTACAGATGGCGGCTACGCCGTAGCAGGATATACCCAATCATCAGACGGCGATGTTTCTTTTAATCATGGAGGCCAGGATATGTGGGTCGTTAAAATCAGTTCTGCAGGATCCATACAATGGCAGAAAACCCTTGGGGGATCAAATAATGAGTATGCAAATTCTATTACCATATTATCAGATGGCGGTTATGCAGTGGCCGGATATACCCGATCCGGTAACGGGGATATCGCAGGATCTTTGAATGGATTGGAGGATTTTTTTATTTCTAAAATGGATGCCGCGGGCAACGTTATTCGCCTGTATGAGGATCTGCCATAGAAGCCGAAACATAACATATTATCCGTAGCAAGGATTCAAAGAATACCAATCATCCGCATGCAAACTGAAATAAATTAAAATGAAAACGCAAATAATCTACATAAAGATTTAAAATACGGTAAACAAAATCCGGTGGGTATCACCAAATGGTACAGGTCATCCCGATTACCGGTATCGACCAGTAAAGTGGCCAGTGATCAGGATCAATAACAAATGATAATAAATTAAATAAAAAATCAATAAAAATGAAACAGAAAGTAGCCTTAATTACAGGAGGTACAGCGGGTATTGGCCGACAGACGGCCCTGATGTTAGCAGGTAAAAGATATACTGTCGTAATAGCCGGAAGAAACAGAGAATCAGGAAAAGAGGTGGCTGATCAGATATGCCGGAACGGTGGAGAAGCAGCCTATATCTGTACGGACGTCTCTGTAGAGAAGGAAGTAATCAATATGGTGGAATATGCCGTAAGACAATATGGCAGCATTGATTATCTATTCAACAATGCAGGTACCGAAGGTATATTGGGTCCTTTGGAAACCAATTCCGAAGCGGTCATAGATACCGTAATTGCTGCTAATATTAAAGGCGTCATTTTATGTATTAAACACATTTTGCCTCTCATGAGACAACAGAAGAGCGGAGTGATTGTGAATACGGCTTCATTTGTAGGGACCACCATGCCCTTACCTGTAGCCGTGGTATACGGTGCGAGCAAATCTGCGGTACTAAGCATTACGCAGTCCGTCGCCGCTTCATGTACAGGAGACAATATCAGGGTATATGCGGTTTGCCCGTGGGTGACCGACACCCCTATGGCAGATAGGTTAACAGGATATAATGAAGAAGCAAAAGCGGCTTTCGGTGCCAACATTAATCCGGGTGGGGCCATTGTTCCTGTTGAAGAAATTGCAGAGGCCGTTGCCAGACTGTTTGAAGGAACCGATGCCATAAACACCGGAGAGGCTGTCCTGGTAGACAAAAATGAGGTGTTCAACAGGATCAATCCTATGACAGTAGGCGATCTTGTAAAGCTATAAGGCAATTCCTCATTTTCAATACTTAGGTTGATGAAAAGAAAGATTTACAACAAAGAACTAAAGGAAACCATTTACTTCCGGAAAACCTCAGCGGATACCGGAAGCGAATATACAGAGCTGGAAATATCTTTGGAACCCAAAGGAGGAAATCCGCTACACTTTCACAAGGCTTACACGGAGCTTTTACGGCGGTAAAAGGCAGGCTGGGCATGGAAGTTCAGGGAGGACTGGTTATTATCCTGCAGCCCGGTGAATCCTATCTGGTAAAGAAAGGCGAGATACACCGTTTTTTTAATCCGGACAATGAGCCGGTGACCTTTACCAACAGGGTTGAGCCCGCTTCAGCAGGCCTGGAAAATACATTACGCATCTTATGTGGTCTCGCTGAAGACGGGCTGTATTTAAAAAGCAGTATTCCGCGAAATCCTTTGCATCTGGCGGTGTGCGGTGAAATGAGCGACATGAGGCTTACCGGACGGAAAGGAATTGTTACCGGCCCTTTCATCAAAATACAATCCCTTATGGCAGCGAAAACCGGGGTGAAGCAACGCCTTATTGAAAAATACTGCATCTGATACCAGGAATCAGGATTGTATGATAAACAGACATCAGTAAGGTGCAAATAATTTCTAAACAGATTTATAAAAACTTTTAAAATGAAAAATACAATAACGGATAAAGTGCATTTCTTTATCTTTCTTCTGTTGGGCTTGTCCTGCCTAACGGCCCAGATCCCGGGAATGCCTTTTGGCACTCTTAAAGAAAAAGAGGTGAGGAATGTTTTTGGAGGAACGGATGATGATAAAGCTTATTCGGTTACCCGTACTGCCGATGGCGGCTATGCAGTGGCAGGATCTACCGAATCAAATAACGGTGACGTTTCGGGAAATCACGGGAACAATGACGTATGGATTGTAAAATTCAAAAAAAAAGGCGATGTAGAATGGAAGAAAACATATGGGGGATCAGGTGAAGATATGGCACGTTCTATCATCCAGACGGCAGATGGCGGCTATGCAGTAGCTGGATTTACTACTTCATCATATAGTGGTAATGTTTCTTTAAATCAGGGAGATTCGGATGTTTGGGTTATAAAGCTCGATCCGGCAGGAGCTATAGAGTGGCAGAAAACATATGGTGGATCCGGTGCAGACGAAGCCAAGTCTATTATTCAGAATACCGATGGGAGCTATGTATTGGCAGGGTATACCCAATCGAATGACGGAGATGTTTCCGGAAATCATGGAGGAATTGATTTTTGGGTAGTGAAGCTCAGCGGATCAGGAAATATAGAATGGCAGAAGGCAAAAGGCGGCACAAATCAGGATGTTGCACATTCTGTAATATCTACTCCTGATGGCGGATACATGGTGACGGGATATACGTATTCAAATGATGGCGATGTTTCCGGAAATCATGGAAATTATGATCTATGGGTAGTAAAGTTTAGTGGAGCCGGCACTCTGGAATGGCAGAAACCGTTAGGCGGAACAGATGATGACGGTGCCGTTTCTATCGCTGCTGCTTCAGACGGCGGATATGTTTTGGCAGGCTATATATATTCCAATGACGGTAATGTTTCGGGAAACCATGGAGATTATGATATTTGGGTTGTGAAAATCAGCGGAACAGGAGCGATAGAGTGGCAGAAACCGATTGGCGGTTCTAGTGATGAATATCCCAATGCTATCAGCAGGACTTCAGATGGCGGATATATAGTAGCCGGATATAGCCATTCCAATGACGGTGATATTTCCGGAAATCACGGGAATTACGATATGTGGCTGGTAAAGCTGAGCAACACAGGAGGGATACAGTGGCAAAAGGCTCTGGGAGGAACAGATGAAGATGTAGCCTGCTCGGTGAGTGAGACCATAGACGGTAAGTATGTCGTATCGGGATATACGCTTTCCGTTAACGGCGATGTCATAGGAAGCCATAACGGTGCATCAGACTTTTTTATTCTTCAGGTGGATGCAACCGGTCATACAGTATATTTCTATGAGGATATACCCCTGTAATAATAAGACAAGGCAGGAAAAGAAAGAAAATAAATTGTAAATTATTGAATACCAAATGTAATCTATAATTAAGAACCGACATTAGATGAATTTTAAAGAAATCCACATCGGAAGTTTAATTGAGTTAAAAGCAAAGGAAAACGCAATCGAAATGGTACGAATCTGTAAATTTTTTCATTGCAGTGAAAAAGAAATTATTGATATGTATGCGGCTTTAAAAATAGACACAGAAAACCTATTGAAGTGGAGTAAGCTCCTGAGATATGATTTTTTCAGGATTTATAGCCAGCATCTTATCCTTTATGCGCCTCCCGGCAAAATAAAAAGTACAGAGCAGGTATTGGAAAAAGCTTCCAGGCTTCCCATATTCCGTAAGAATATTTAGATTACAGAAATTATTGATTTTGTACTGGATCTTTTAAAAGAAGGAACAAAAACGAAAGCGGAAATCATCTCCGAATATCGTATTCCGAAAACTACCCTTTATAAATGGATTAGTAAAGAAATAACAGCAACATCACCAGAACAGAATGAGAAATCCTGATTATATAAAAATATACAGAGACATGATCCGGATAAAATATCCGGAAAAAGAAGTGGCATGCAGCTATATCCTTGAAAAAGAAGAGATCGGTTTCCTGGATATCATAAAACTGAATACTATAATTATCGGCAAAGCGTCAAAAGAGCGAAGCCCGGAAAACCAGAAGCTGAAGTCATACGATAAAAGAGCCATCCTTCAGATCTTAGATTATCAGAAAAAACATAAGCTGAACAATAGTAAACTTGCCGCCCATTTCAAGCTCAGCCGGAATACCGTGGCGAAATGGAAAAAATTATTTTTGTAATTTATCAGATATGTTTTATGTAAGCGGACTTTAGTCCGCTTTTTTCGGCAGTAATAAAAACGGCTTTTACAAAGATTTCGGTGAAGGGTTTTTAACTTTATACCGTATGTCGTTTTTTTCAGTTAAAATAACATGGATTCGAGTTACAAACCATACTTAAAAGGCTGGAAGAGGGGTGATGCGGGAAGCACTGTCGCTTAAGGATATTACCCATAATTTTAAATATCAACTGATTTTTTTTTCATTACGATAAAGCCTTTAAGATTTTTACCTTTCTTTCAGTTCCATTAAATTACTTAAAAACAAATAATTACCGTCGAATTCAAGTTAAAATAAAAAATCAACAAGGGACGGATGGGTAAATTAAGATGTAATCTTTTCCTGAAACTTCCAGCTTTTTAAGCTGATTTGTATTTCAGGTTAATGTTCAATCATTCCCTGATCCATTCCAGGATATTCGGATAGATGATACTGTCTCTTTTCAGCTTATTAAAGAACCTTGGCACATGACCGGTCCTTTCCATGTAAATGAATTTGTGGGTTATGTTTTGTGCCGTCAGTGCCGAATCCAGCGCCAGTCCCTGTTTCTGATTGACCAGGAAATCCTGGTTCCCCTGAAAGAGCAGGGTAGGGACATTGGAAAGATTGGCGATCGGGCTTGCCTTCCTGAATTCTTCGGATAGATTTTTACGGTCGAATTTCGTACCTACGACCTTTTGGATCGTTGGCGACGAATATTTTGAATAAAATGAATTCAGGTATTCCGGAGAATAGAAATCGGTAGGTCCGCTTAAAGAGATGATTTTCTTTACCCTTTCAGGATGGCTGTAGCCGTAAAGCAAAGCCAGGTGTCCGCCGGCACTTTCGCCTAAAAGGACGTAGTTATCCGGCAGAAGTTCCGCTTTTTCAGCCAAAGAATTAAATTTCACCAATGCGGAATCAATGTCTTCCAGCTGTTCGCGGTAAGTGATTCCTTTTTTCCTGGAAACCAGGCGGTAATTCATATTGACGGTAGGAATGTTGTTCTTAAAAAGCATTTTCTGGATCTGGATCATGTGCTCTTTTTTTCCCATGGTCCAGCCTCCGCCGTGGATCAGCAATACTACCGGGCTGTTTACGGGATATCCCGACGGAAGAAAAACATCCATCTTCTGCCTTTTGTGTCCGCCGTATTTCAGGTTGTAAATTTTCTGTTCGTTATCCGTTCCCACCCACACTTTAAATTTCCGTGTATTGCATGAATTCAGTACCAAGCCAATCAATCCTAAAACAAAGAAATGGTAATTCAGAACCCGCTTTTTCATAAATTAAAGATACGGAAATTTAAATAAAGATTCTCTTTTGGCAGGAGCTTTCTTTAACGTTTGTTTAGGATGGTTTCCTGTCTGTATTTTTTGTTATTTTACTGGTGCATAAAATCCTTCGAGGGCCTCAGGATGATGTAAAGGCAATATCAGTGTTGAATTTTATTCTGTTTGAATAAGCCGTTATTTTAATGCAATACTAATTGTATATGCACATTGCCAGACTGGTGGTTCTCGAAGCCTTTGTTGACGCTGTACGAAAATCCTTTGACAGCCTCAGGATGACATAGCGTTAACACTAACTTGAAATATGTTTCGCTGGCTGAAGAGAACAGCCATTTTAATTCAATCAAAAATGCATATGCGCACTGTCAGGCTGATTTCTCGAAGCCTTTACTGACGGTGTATGAAATCCTTCGAGATCCTCAGGGTGACATAACGCTAATACTAACCGGATTATATTCTATTGAAATAAAACAGCATTTGAATTCAAACTAAAATGTATATACTCACTGTCAGGCTGAGGCTCTTGAAGTCCTTACTAAGGATGTACGAAAATCCTTCGAGATCCACAGGATGACATAACGCTAACTTGAAATATGTTTTGCTGGCTGAAGAGAACAACCATTTTAAATCAATCAAAAATGCATATACGCACTGTCAGGCTCTTGAAGTCCTTACTAAGGATGTACGAAAATCCTTCGAGATCCACAGGATGACATAACGCTAACTTGAAATATGTTTTGCTGGCTGAAGAGAACAACCATTTTAATTCAATCAAAAATGCATATGCGCACTGTCAGGCTGAGGTTCTCGAAGCCTTTACTGACCGTGTATGAAATCCTTCGAGATCCTCAGGATGAAATAACGATAACACTAATCTAATTGTAAGCTGTCAGAATGAGAATATCCAAGTCTTTTCCAAATCACTCTTAATAACCCGGCCTATTTCATATTGGTGTATTCTTTGTTAAACTTTACACTGAAATTACCATCGGCGCATGCGGAAAACCGAATTAAATAATTAATTTTGCGCTTTAACAATTATTAAAAAAATATTAAAATACTATGGCATCTGGTTTTTTTGCGATTCTGGACGATATTGGGGCATTAATGGACGATGTGGCGGTGACGAGTAAAGTGGCAACTCAAAAAACAGCGGGCATCCTGGGGGATGATCTTGCAGTAAATGCTGAAAAAGCAACGGGTTTCCTTTCGTCAAGAGAGCTTCCCGTATTGTGGGCAATTACCAAAGGCTCCTTCATCAACAAACTGATTATCCTTCCTGTGGTATTTCTCCTGAACTGGCTCTATGCACCTGCCATTAATTATGTATTGATTCTCGGCGGACTGTACCTCGCTTTTGAAGGGGTAGAGAAAATCATAGAATATTTTTTTCACCGGGACAAGAAAGGACATGAAGTGGAGGAGGAAATCGAACAGACCAAAAACCAGAATCCGGAGGAAGTCGAAAAAGCAAAAATAAAATCGGCCATTACCACCGATTTTATCTTATCCATTGAGATCGTGATCATTGCTCTGGGTACTGTGCTGGAGGAAGAGCACCCTTTCATTACCCAGATTCTGGTAACCACGCTGGTTGCCATCATTGCCACCGTAGGCGTATACGGAATCGTCGCTTTAATCGTAAGAATGGATGATGCCGGATTCAAGCTGATTAAAAAAAGCAATGACAAAGGGTTTTTCGGAAAGCTGGGGCATTTGTTGGTAAAAGCATTGCCAATCGTAATCAAAGCGTTGGGCGTCATCGGAACCATCGCCCTGATTATGGTAGCCGGCGGAATCTTTGCCCACCGGATCGAGTATTTCCACCATCTTTTACCGGAGTGGTCATCCAGTGAACTTCTTACCAAACTAAAAGAAATCCTGCTCGGGCTTGCCGGCGGTATCCTGGGAGTAATCCTGTTCACTTTAGGGAAAGGAGCGGTTTCTTTGGTAAAAAGTAAATAATTTAATCTTATCTTTGAAATAAACAAGGCTTATGAGTAGATCGTAAGCTTTTTTTGATCGTTCATGAGAAGTTTAACTATAGACATTTTGAAAATCGGACTGGCCGTTTTTGTGGTCTGTCTTCATCTGCATGTACTGCGGGATTCGTACCCGTTGTTCAGTTATGTGCTCGTTAACGGGCTTTTCAGGATGGGGGTCCCGGTTTTCCTGATTATTTCCGGATACTTCTTTTTCTATGTGAATGATACTGCCAAGCTGAAAAAATGGTCTTTCCGGATCTTCCTGTTATACGCCATCTGGTCTGTTGTTTATATTCCTTTCTGGAAAGGCGACGACCAGTATGTGATGAATCTTCTTTTTGGCTATCATCATTTATGGTACCTGATCGGAACTTTATTTGCCGGACTGCTTTTGTATGTGCTGAGAAATAGGCCTGCCAAAAGCCTGTTTTTCATTATAATAATCTGCTTTTGCTGTGGCTATACGATCCAGTATCTCGGGAACTCGCATTACTTTGAAGGCGAAACGGATGTGCTGTTCAATCTGTTTCCGGCATACCGGAATTTCCTGTTTGTCTGCTTTCCGTTTTTGGGAATTGGCTTTTTAATTAAAAAATTAGGAATTGATGTAAAACGGAAATCTTCGCTTTGGATGGTTCTGCTGTCCACAGGAGCCGTGGTTGCAGAAGCTTTCCTGAATGACAAAGCGCTTCATCTCCAGAAAAAAGAGAGCATAGACCTTTTATTTTCATTGCTGATTGCCTGCCCGCTGCTGTTTCTCTATTGTAAAAACATAACAGTGAAAACGGACTCCAAAATCCTGGCCAGCATTTCAACAGCTATTTACCTGGTCCATCCTCTGGTTATGGAATTTGTTTATAAATCTGCTTACTTCAGCTCCTTTAGAGACATTATTTTTATCCTGGTCTTAACGGCTTCCAGCCTTGTCCTGGTATTCCTGAACCGAAAGCTGAAATATGTACTTTAAAGCAGATTTTAGACAAAACAGCCTTACCGAAAAAAAAGTTTTCGGTCTTTATTATTTCATCATTAGATTTTTAAATGCCTATTCGTGTGACACCGAAAAGGTAAACTGGCGGCATCCGGCTTCTTCTTCCGGACTGTTCATCCGATTCTGCTTCGAATTCACGTTAAATAAAAAGAGACTGTCCGGAATATTCGGACAGCCTGTTTTATGCTGTTGTCAATTGATGATTAATTCAAATCATAATTCATAATCACCAGTCTCAGAATAAAGTGAACCAGATCCTGCTCTGCTTCATTCCGGTTGATCAGATGATTACGGTATTCGTATGATCCCAATACTTTGATGAGTCTCATATACGTTTCAAGATCAGCGTCTTTGATTTTTACCCGGGTATTCCCGTCTTTTCTCTGAACAAGTACATCATCCAAGGTTCTTACTTTAAATAAAACCTCACATGATTTCGGAACACGGCCGAAATATCGCTCTACGATATTTACTTTAAATGCATCGAAAAAAATCGTGTTAAAAACAAGATTTGGGGTAGAGTCTGGTGTACGGAGTTGAAGCTTGTAATTCATGTGAAATTTGCATTAGCGTATCAAACGCATGTATTTTTAATTTATTTAATGATTGGTCTGTTGTAGATCAGTAATAATGTGAAAAAAGAGACCTACAAAAAATAAGCCTCTTTCCAATATTTAATTGAATAAATCTTTTACTTTATCGAAAAACGTTTTTTCTTTCCCGGAAGGCTCGGCCACCATTTCCCCGCTGTTCATCTGATTTTCGAAGAAATCTTTCTGCTCCTTCGTCAGTTTTTGCGGTGTCCAGACGTTGATGTGGATAAACATATCGCCTTTTCCGTAGCTGTCTATGCTCGGAAGTCCTTTTCCGGCCAATCTCAGGATTTTTCCCGACTGGGTTCCCGCATCGATCGTTATTTTTACTTTTCCGCCAACGGTCGGTACTTCTTTTTTTGTTCCCAGTGCCGCTTCCGCAAAGGAAATGTACAGTTCCTGATGAAGATTGTCACCCTCTCTTTTGATTACTTTATCTACTTCCTCTTCAATAATCACGAGCAGGTCTCCCGGAATACCGCCGAAAGGCGCGTCGTTCCCTTTTCCCCGTACATTCAGCTGGATGCCGTCTCTGGCTCCTGCCGGGATATTGATGCTTACTTCCTCTTCATCTTTTATCAGCCCCTGGGCATTGGCTCCTGCAGGAATTTTATCCGCTACCTTACCGATTCCCTGACAGGTTCCGCAGGTGGTCTGCGTCTGCATCTGTCCGAACATGGTATTCATCACTTTCAGCTGAACGCCGGATCCGTTACAGGTAGGGCAGGTTTTTGAAGTGGCACCTTCCGCCAGCTTCATTTTTTTTACTTTAATGGTCTTCTGGGTACCGTTTACCATTTCGTCGAGGTTCAGCTTGATCCTGATTCTTAAATTAGAACCTTTAACCTGCTGACGGCCACCGCCACCGCCGCCGAATCCTCCGAAACCGCCGCCGAAGATATCGCCGAACTGGCTGAAAATATCTTCCATGTTCATTCCGCCGCCGAAACCACCGCCGCCGAATCCTCCGGCTCCGCCCATTCCTGCATGGCCGAACTGATCGTATCGGGCTCTTTTCTGGTCGTCGCTCAGTACTTCATAAGCTTCTGCTGCTTCTTTAAATTTTTCCTCTGCATCTTTATCGCCCGGGTTCTTGTCCGGGTGATACTTGATCGCCATCTTGCGGTATGCTTTTTTTATTTCGTCGGCTGAGGCAGATTTGCTGATCTCAAGCACCTCGTAATAATCTCTTTTTGACATCTTTATATATGAGTAATTAGTAATGAATAATGAGTAATATTACAATTGCTTATTACCCACTACTTATGGCTATGTTTTAATTTCCGGTTACTACTTTCGCGAAACGGATTACTTTATCGCCCAAAGTATATCCTGTTTCAATAACATCTACGATTTTCCCTTTCAGGTCTTCGGATGGCGCAGGAATCTGGGTAATGGCTTCGTGGAAATCCACGTTGAAGCTGTCACCGGCTTTTACTTCCATGGTCTTCAGTCCTTTTTCGGTAAGCTTGTTTTTGAATTTGTTGTAGATCAGTTCCACGCCCTGAAGATCAGCCGGATTGCCGTTTTTCGCAATTTCCTTGATGGCTCTTTCAAAATCGTCCAGAACCCCCAGCATGGAGATCATCATATCCTGGTTGGCGTATTGGAAGAACTCCATTTTCTCTTTGGAGGTTCTCTTTTTATAGTTTTCGAATTCAGCGTATAATCTGATGTAACGGTCTTTTTCTTCTGCCAAAAGTTCCTCTGCTGTCGGTTTTGCTGTCACATTTTCCTCTGTCGCCGCTTCGTTTTGAATATTCGTATCTTCCTGATTGTTGATGCTTTCTTCGTTAATATCCTGGTTTTCCATAATTCAATCTTTATTTTCCTTTTTATTCACAAACATTCTGCCAAAGAAAAAAGCATGACATTTCGTCAGATTACGGGTAGGTGGGAATGGTGAGAGGTCAAATGTGAATGGTGAATGGTGAATGGTGAATGGTGAATGGTGAATTTTGCTTCGTAAGTGAATAATCAATTTATAGTGTTGTTAATGTTGGTAAACACAAGGCGACAAGAGTTTTTAATGCTTCACGTGAAAAAATGCGCAAGGATTTTATCTTTGATAAAATTAAATGCCGCTTTATCATTCTGTAAACCTTAAAACTTTAGTAAAATAGATCAAAGTCAGCCGCATGAAAATTTGACAGCGTGAAATTATCAGTGTCTTAAAGCATTATCTTTTTTTAATTGCGTCTTCGCGTCTTCCAGACTAATCAGATGCAGGATATCGCAACCGCAATTCCTTTCCGGGCCGGAGGATTGTCGAAAATTCAAAGAATTTTTGGAGAGTAGTCTTGGTGTGAATGGTGAATTTGCTTTGCAGGTAAATGGTTAATCGTGCATTATACGGTAGGTGTTGTTGAAAAAATTCAAAGCGGCAAGAGTTTTTTAATGCTTCATGTGGAAAAAAGGTAAGGATTTCATCTTTGATAATTGAATGCCTCCAGAAATCATAAACAGAATACAAACATTTATCGTATTACGAATCATTAATTACTTATAACTCATCACTCATAACTTCTCCCTCTTCAAACCCCTTCCCCAAAAAACGTCTGGTATAAAAGGTAGAGATTCAGGACAATGATAATAAATGAAATAATCCAGACACCGATTTTTAAAAAAGGCTTATTCACAAATTCCCCCATTTTGGCTTTGTCATTGGTAAACATCACGAGAGGAACAACGGCAAAGCTCAGCTGCATCGATAAAATAACCTGGCTCAAAACAAGCAGTTCGGTGGTACCGCTTTCACCGTACATAATCGAAACGATCAGGGCCGGGATCACCGCAATTAACCGCGTGATCAGACGCCGCAGCCAGGGTTTTAGTTTGATATTTAAAAAACCTTCCATCACGATCTGTCCTGCTAAGGTTCCGGTCAGGGTAGAATTCTGCCCTGAGGCCAGTAAGGCAACCGCAAAGACAATGCTTGCCATGGAAGCTCCCAAAATCGGCGTCAGCATTTTATAAGCATCATGAATATCGGCGACATCTTTATTTCCTGAGATATGAAAGGTAGCAGCTGCTAAAATTAAAATGGCTCCGTTGATAAAAAAGGCCAGCATCAGGGAAATGGTGCTGTCTAAAGTAGCAAATTTAATGGCTTCCTTTTTACCTGCCGTATCGCGGGAATAATCCCGGGTCTGCACAATGCTGCTGTGAAGGTACAGATTATGCGGCATCACCGTGGCTCCCAGAATTCCGATGGCTATATACAGCATCGCCGGATTCTGAATAATTTCCTTTTGCGGGACAAGCCCTCCTAAAAGTTCATTAATTGCCGGTTTTGAAATGACCAGCTCGTAAATGAAACAGGCCAGGATAATGAAGATCAAACCTCCCACAATACTTTCAATCCACCGGAAACCTTTCGATTGGAGAAGAAGGATAAACAGGACATCAACGGTAGTAATCACAATTCCCCAGGTCAGCGGAATATGGAAAAGGAGATTCAGGGCAATGGCAGAGCCAATGACTTCGGCAAGGTCACAGGCCGCAATGGCAATCTCACAAAATACCCAAAGGATAAAGTTGGTGGTCGGGCTGAAATGGTCCCTGCACGCCTGTGCCAGATCCCTTTCCGCAACAACCCCCAGTTTTACCGAAAGGTGCTGCAAGACCATTGCAAAAATATTGGAGATCAGGATTACCGAAAGCAGGGTATAACCGAACTGCGCACCTCCCGCAATATCCGTTGCCCAGTTCCCGGGATCCATATATCCTACGGCGACCATGAGCCCGGGCCCGGCAAAAGCCAGGTATTTTCTCCAGAAACTTCCGTTTTTAGGTATTTTTACCGAAGAATAAGCTTCGGATAGAGAATGGGATGTTTTATCTTTTCGCCAGGCGTTTTTTAAATTTGAGTTCATAAAAATGTTAGAAATGACTAACAAATATAATTAAATTAATGAAAAGGGCAAGGGACAAAAGAAAATCCCGAAATGGATCCGGGATTTCATATCATATTGGAGGTTAGATTATTTTGAAAATCTCACCGCCATTTTTCGGTCAACTGCTCTTTCTGCATCCGAAGCTTTAGCATCAACGGTTGCGAACTCGCTTCCGTATCCGTCTGCTCCGGTTACCTGCGAACCAACGCCTTGTTTTTCCAGCCATGATTTAATATAATTGGCCCTCTCCGCAGATAATTTTAAATTCGCGGCTTCGTTACCGGTTTTATCGGTATAGCCGCCGATTTTTATTTTTGCTTCAGGATAAGCTTTCAGAATGGCTACCAGGTTTTGTAGCTGTCCTTCCGAACCCGCTTCCAGTTCACTAGCGCTTCCCAGTTTGAAATTTACGTGGTCGAAATTATACCATTGGTTTTTTAGGGCATCATCATCCGCCGCATTTTTATAACCTCCTGATTTCAGGAAGGTAATCATCTGGTCTTCCATTCCTCCTCTGTAGCCTTTCAGTGCGGTACCGTTCAGATCGATGTCTTCGTCTACTTTTGATGTTGCTGCCATTCCCGCTGCATCGTTTGCCATTCCGGAAGTGGTGGTAGTCGTGTCGGTGAGTACATTTCCGGAATCGCTTACCGTAGTAGTGGTTGTGGTTTCTTTTTTATCGCACTGCTTCCATACAAAGAATCCTGCTGCCAGTAAAAGGAGTAGGGGAAGCAGCCATTTCCAGACAGAACCGCCGTCATTGGAAGTAGGTCTGTCCGGGAAGGTTCCTTCAGGAGCCACACTTCTGGTGACTTCAATTTTTGGTTCGGCAGAAGTTGTTACTTCCTCTTTCGGCATTTTAATCGCATCCTGATCATTGTCAAATTTGTATCGTGCATCCCAGTTACCGCTTTCGTTAAGGGCGGCAAGAGAAAGTCCGGCAGGCAATAAGGTGGAAACGATTCCTTTCTGGTCATTCAGTAGGTTTGAAATTCCTGCATGATCCAGATTGTTGTCAGCAGCATATTTTCCCAATGAAGCTACGGTTGCACCGGTAACCATATTCAGCAATGAACTTGATGAACTGTTACTGATCCCTGCATATCCGGCAATGGTTTCGATCAATCCGTTCAGCCTGTCGCCGAAAAGAACCGATAGCAGACGGGAAATGGCAGAATCATTCGATGAGCCACCCGGCAGGTTTCCTAAAATACCGCTGGAAGAGGCATTTGAAATCGTGTCCAGTACTTCGGGATTATCGGAATTGTTTGCTAATCCGCCCACAACAGCCGGTAACAGGGCTTGTATGGCTTTTGAAACTGAACTTTCACTTTCTCCGAGCTGAGCGGCCGTCTGGGATGCCAGTGCCGGACCCAATTGCCCTTTAATTAGATCAATGAGGTGTAATGACATAATAAAATATTTTGAGATTAATGTTGGAATGAAAAGTAACAAAAAATAGTCCAAATACCTCCCACAAAAAAAATCTGCAAAAATTCCGGGAACTTTTGCAGATTCATTATTTTAAACCATCGATTTATTTAATGCTTTTTATCATTCAGTTATGATAAGAATAAACGTCAAATATCGACCATCAATCATCACTCATATTAGTAGGCTTTGGCAAACAGAACCCTTCTCTGGGAAGGCTTTCCGGAAATCAGCGAAACACCCTCTTCAACATCATCATCCAAAGGAATGCATCGGATCGTTGCCTTGGTTTCGTCCTTGATCTGCTCTTCTTCCTCAGCGGTTCCGTCCCAATGGGCATAGATAAAGCCTCCTTTTTCTTCCAGTACTTTTTTGAACTCTTCGTACGTATCCACTTTCGTGATATTGTTTTTTCTAAATTCAAATGCTTTGGTGTAAATATCTTTCTGAATGGTTTGAAGTAATTCCTCGATGTAAGAATCAATTCCTTCAATCGAGCGTACTTCTTTCGTTAAATTATCCCTTCTGGCAATTTCCACAGAATTGTTTTCCAGATCCCTTGGACCCATGGCAATTCTTATCGGTACCCCTTTCAGTTCATATTCAGCGAATTTCCATCCCGGTTTGTTCTGGGTATCGTTATCAAATTTCACGGAAATCCTTTTGGCTCTCAATTTAGCCTGGATATCCAGCGCCACTTCACTGATCTGTGCCAGCTGTTCCTCTCCTTTGAAAATAGGAACGATCACCACCTGGATCGGAGCCAGTGTCGGTGGAAGTACCAATCCGAAATCATCGGAATGCGTCATAATCAGAGCACCCATCAGACGGGTAGACGTTCCCCATGAGGTTGCCCATGCATGTTCGATTTTCCCTTCTTTGTTCGTGAACTTAACGTCGAATGCCTTTGCAAAGTTCTGCCCGAGGAAGTGGGAAGTTCCGGCCTGCAAAGCTTTTCCGTCCTGCATTAAAGCTTCGATACAATAGGTTTCGTCGGCACCCGCAAATCTTTCCGAAGGTGTTTTCAATCCCTGGATTACCGGGATCGCCATGAAATTTTCGGCAAAATCGGCATAGACTTTATTCATTTTCTCAGCTTCTTCTACTGCTTCATCCTTTGTAGCGTGTGCCGTATGGCCTTCCTGCCATAAAAATTCTGCCGTTCTCAGGAAAAGACGCGTTCTCATTTCCCAACGGACTACATTTGCCCACTGGTTGATTAATATAGGTAAATCCCTGTAAGACTGGATCCAGTTTTTATAGGTATTCCAGATAATGGCTTCGGAAGTGGGGCGTACAATCAGTTCTTCTTCCAGTTTGGCTTCCGGGTCCACGATCAGTTTGGATGGATTGTCCGGATCTGTTTTTAGCCGGTAATGCGTTACTACGGCACATTCTTTAGCAAAACCTTCTGCATTCTTCTCTTCAGCCTCAAACAAGCTCTTGGGCACAAACAGCGGGAAATAAGCATTTACGTGACCGGTTTCTTTGAACTTTTTGTCCATTTCGTCACGCATTTTTTCCCAGATCGCATAGCCGTATGGTTTAATTACCATACACCCCCGCACTCCTGAGTTTTCGGCTAAGTCGGCTTTCACCACCAACTCATTATACCATTTGCTGTAATCTTCGCTTCTTGAGGTTAATTTTGCCATTAATTTTTTTTTAATATTTTTAACTTATTGCAATTATTGTCATCTAAAAATAAAAATCTATTTTTGATAGATTTTTGTACCGGTGCTGATGGTACATTTTTGGTACAGACTGCAAATATAATTTAAATAAAAAATTTTTACGTTATCATGAAAAAAAATATACATAAAAATTTGCTTGGCGTGCTGAAATCCAAAGGGATTCTTACCATCGCCGGCGGATTGATCCTAATGTCCTGCGGCGCCCAGATGGGTGGCTACAGCGAGACCGACGGTGTCTATTACGACCCGAATAAAGACACCCTTCCTGAAGGGGTAATTATCAATGACAGAGGAAACAGGGTAGGGGAAGAATACAATTACTATCAGGATGATACCAATGTGGTGCAGAATGCAGAAATGAATTCCAGAGAAGGAAAATATGATGCATGGAACAATTATTCCTGGAACAACACGGCTACCGATTCAGATTGGGGCAGCTATGCCGGAAGCCAGACGAATTACTACGATAATTCCTGGGGCTGGGGAGGCCCTTGGGGTTGGGGAATGTACGGCGGCTATAATCCTTACTGGGGTTGGGGCGGCTACGGCGGTTACGGCTGGGGTCTAGGGCTTTCATGGGGTGGCTCATGGGGCTGGGGCGGCTACGGTGGCTGGAATATGGGCTGGGGATATCCCTGGGGAGGCTGGTACGGTGCTTACAACCCATATTGGGGATGGGGCTCTCCATACGGATGGGGTTACGGTGGCGGATACTGGGGCGGTGGCTATTATGCACCGAACTACAGAAGAAGCGGAGCCAACGGAAGAGGATTCAACAGCTACAACGGAAGCTTTGGCAGTAAATATGGCGTAACGTCCGGAGCAATGAGAAGAAGCAATACCAACACGGGAGGTTTCAGAAATTCCGGTTCCAACATGAATTACGGAGGATACCGAAGCAACAGCGGCGGTTTCAGACAGGGAAATACCAGCGGCGGTTTCAGAAACAGCCAGAGCGGGATGAGACCTCAGGGTGGTTTCCGTAACCCAAGACCTAATTACAACTACCCGCAGCAATCCCAGCCGAGATATGAAGGCGGATTCAGAAACAATGGCGGCGGATTCAACAATTCCAACAGCGGCGGCGGATTCAGATCAGGAGGTGGCGGCTTCGGTGGAGGAAGCGGCGGCGGTGGCGGCTTCAGATCCGGTGGCGGCGGAGGCGGAGGTTTCCGTGGCGGCAGATAACTAAATGTAATAACTATTCAAAAAAATAATGTTAAAAAAATCTTTAGCAATAATGAGCATCTCTGCCGCATTTTTTGCGCAGGCTCAGGATGTTTCCATAATCCGGAATACCACAGATGTTTATTCTAATGCACCGAATATAGGTTCTGCCAAGTTCAACGCGATGGGTGGTTCCAACGGGGCCTTGGGAGGAGATGCCAATTCACTGCTTACCAACCCGGCAGGTTTGGGGGTAGCGATCTCAGGAGAAATTTCAGGAACATTATCGGTTACCAACAATAAGAACACTTCTTCCTATGCCGGTTCGTCTTACGGATACAGCATCAATAAAGGAGATCTTGGGAATCTTGGAGCGGTAATGACTTTCCAGCTGATGACTGAAAGTGCCTGGAAATTTATTAATATCGGGGTTAACTATTCCAACCAGTCGGTTGAAAATTATGTAGAAACGCCGGGCAACAGCAATCTGGTATATGATTTCCCTGCCGGTGGCAGTTCATCATTCGGAAGGCATGCTTATGACCGTTACGGCTATTTATCCAAAACAAGCTTTGGGGTAGGGGCTAACTACAACAACAGTTTGTATCTGGGAGCCGGACTGAATTTCCTCAATACTTCCATCGACCAGTCGGATACGGCAATTTTTAATTCTCTGGCAGACGGAAGTTCAGAACGGTTCAGTAAGCAAAATACGCCTTTTACCGAAAAAGCAAACGGGTTTTCCGCTTCATTGGGGGTAATTGGGAAACTAAGCCCGAACTTCAGGCTGGGAGCTTCTGTGGAAACGCCAACGTTCTGGAACATGGACCGGGGCTATAATTATTATAACGATCCCATTACTGGAGACGATTTTGCCACTGAAAACAGAAGACTGACCACTCCGATGAAGGCAACCGTAAGTGCAGCATTTATTGCAAGTAAAAGTTTTGCTTTAAACGTAGATTATACCTTGGGTCTGACGAAGCCTAAGTATAAAGTATACGGAGATGCTGAAACTGAAATGAACGATTTCTTTAAGGACAATTATAAAAATTTATCCGAATTGAAGATCGGTGCGGAATACAGAATCAAGCAGTTCAGACTGAGAGGAGGATATTCATACGCTTCCAGTCCGTTTGATGCGCTTACGATCAGCAGATATAATAATGACGGAAGCATTACCGACAACCAATCTTACAACAACCTGATCTTAAATGACAGGAATGCTTTATCTTTTGGTTTGGGATATGATTTCAGATCTTTCTACATCGATGCATCGTATCAGAATATTTCTTCAAAATACAGCAACCCATTCTTATACGGAACAGTGGACAGCAATTACGAAGCAGGGTATTATTCCCCGACCCGTCTGATTTCCAGTGATGCTTATGCAGTGTCGGATGTGAAAAATATAAAAAATAATTTCTTCCTGACTTTCGGATGGAAATTCTAATTTAAACGTCGTTAGAAATAAAATAAAAAGCTGTAAGCAATTTGCTTACAGCTTTTTTATGTTTATAATTCGCTCAATTGTATGAGTTACTAACACCCGATGTATTTTAAATAATTCATCGAAATAAAAAATTAATGATGATGTCCGGACGGATGACTGTGAAACAGATGCATTACTAACGCCAGGGAAACCCCTAGAACCACCAGTCCGATTTTAATCCAGTCGATGTTGTGGTTTTTATTGCTTTCAAAAATAATTACTGATGAGATATGCAGGAAGATTCCGCCGACGATCGCAAGGAAATAGGGCTGTAAATCGGGATTGAAATAATTCCCTAACAGCATTCCCATCGGCGAGGCCAATGCAAATAAGGCAACGATCAGTATTGAAGGGTAGGAAGGAGCTGATTTAGCTTCCTGTTTTCTGTTGAATAAAAAGGCACCCAGAATAAATGAAATCGGGAGGTTATGGAAAACAATACCCAAAAGATACGGGGAGAAATCATGTTCTTCGTTGGCCAGAGGAATTCCCTCGATAAAAGCATGGATAAATAGTCCTACCATTAAAGCAACCGGCAGGATATTATGTTCGCTGTGATGATGAAAATGGCCATGCTCAAAACCTTTGGTCAATGCTTCAAGCACCATCTGCAACAGGACACCCCCGATCACGAAAATTCCCAGGCTGCGGCCTGCTTCGGCAGTGTAAACCTGGGGGAAGACTTCATTCAGGCATATGGTAATCAGAAAGCCGGCACTCAGGATGAGTAGATTTTTTGCCAGTTTTTCTTTTTTACCGAAATGTTTTCCCAGAAATACCCCTGCCATGACACTGGCGATCAGTAAAAGGACGGTAATCATGATTTTTTTCTGAATAGATTAATGCAACGGGTAGACGTTTCTTTATTAAATTCATTGAGCTGATAATCGCCCCAGATTTTTATTCTCTCAAAACCGCATTCCGCAGCATAAGAATTGATGGCTTCCAGCGTATGCAGCTTTACCTTTTCGAAGAAATGAAAAGGCCTTCCGTCCGCTTCAAAACGGATATCCTTTACAATATGCCGCCCTTCGATTTTTTTCAGGATTTTAAATTTGATGTCACCGCGGGTAACGGTAGATTCCGGAACCATACTTTTTCGTACGAATTCCTCATTCAGGTAATCCAGTACAAAATAACCTCCGGGCTTCAGCACATTATGCACCGACCGGAATACTTTTTTATCGTCATTTTCATTATCGAAATACCCGAAACTGGTAAAAAGGTTGAAGACCGCATCCATCGGATCGGCATCGATCGGGTTCCTCATGTCATGCACATCAAACAGCAGTGTCTGATTTTCAAACTGTTTGTCGAATTCAATACTTTGTCTGGAAAGATCAAGTCCCAAAACATCATAGCCAAGCTTGTTAAGAAAAACCGAATGCCGTCCTTTACCGCAAGCCAAGTCGATGATCCTGGAATTCGGGGGAAGCTGGAGGTCTTCCGTAAGTTTTGTGATGAAGTTTTCCGCTTCCGTATAGTCTCTGTTGCTGTACAGCAAATGATAATAAGGGGTATCAAACCAAGATTCAAACCATTCCATGCTGCAAAAATAGTGTTTTTTGCCCGACTGTCCATAGCGGGTAAGCTATGGTTTTTATAGCCTACAGTGATTTCTCTTACCGGTAAGCTGATAACCAACAACTAAAATCGTATTTTTGCATCATGAATACAGAAAATATACAGATCCAGATCAAGACATTCTTCGGATTGGAACAGATTCTTGCGGAAGAAATTAAAAAGCTGGGCGGGCAAAAGGTTGAGGTGAAAAACCGGGCCGTGAACTGTGAGGGCGATTTGGGCTTTTTATATAAAATCAATTACTCGGCACGGACGGCGCTGAAAATCCTGGTACCGATCCATGAATTCAAGGCCTTCAACCAGCATCAGTTTTACGACCGGCTTTTCAAATTCAACTGGGAAGAATTCATGGATGTGGATCAGTCGTTTGCCATTGATTCAACGGTGAATTCCGAAACTTTCAAGCATTCGCAGTTTGTGACCCTTAAGATGAAGGATGCGATCGTAGATTATTTTCAGGATAAATTCAAAAGGCGTCCGAATGTGGAAACCCGTAACCCGGATATTAAGTTCCATCTTCACATCGACCGAGAACTGATCACCATTTCCCTGGATTCTTCAGGCGATCCTTTGTTTAAAAGGGGATACCGGAGAGAGCAGGGTGAAGCACCGATCAACGAAGTACTGGCAAGCGGAATGCTACAGCTCGCCGGATGGGACGGGAAAGGAAATTTCCTCGATCCGATGTGCGGCTCCGGAACCCTTCTCATCGAAGCGGCGATGATTGCGCTGGATCTGCCGGCACAGATTTTCAGAAGAGGATTTGCCTTCCAGAACTGGAAAAATTACGATGCCGACCTGTTTAAGAAAATCAAGGAATTCCGGATCAACCGGGTGAAAGAATTTACCGGAAAGATCGTCGGATACGATATTGATGCCCGGATGCTGAATGCCGCCAGAATCAATATTGAAGCTGCTGAAATGGAAGATGTGATCGAAGTGAAAAAGCAAAACTTCTTCGATTCCAAAAAAGAACTCTTTCCTCTGCTGATGGTCTTCAATCCGCCTTATGACGAACGGATTTCCATTAATGATGATGATTTCTACAAAAAAATAGGGGATACCTTCAAAACCCATTACCCGAATACGTTGGCCTGGCTGATCTCTTCCGACCTGGAAGCCGTTAAGAAAATCGGTCTCCGCCCGTCAAGAAAGATCAAGCTTTTCAACGGCAAACTGGAAACCCGGTTTTTGCAGTATGAAATGTATGAGGGCACAAAAAAAGTCCATAAACTGGAAAATTAATAATGATACAACCTTTCGCATTGCGGAAGGTTTTTTATTTTTGTAAAAACTTAAATCATGAATTGGGATTTCCTTGATATTTTTGGTATACTTGCAGATGCTGCGGATTTATTAGGAGGTGCATCAAACTCATCAGAAATAGGCTATGACCAGAAAGCACCGGTTAAAAAGAAAACAAAGCACCTCACTGAAAAAATAAGTGTTGTATTGCTATTGGTCTCTTCCATTCTCTTGTTCCTCGTTTTCAAAAATCCGTTACCTGCTGAAAATTATGCACAAATTCTGATTGTCATCTCATTAATTGGATTTGCCATCTCGCTGGTTATTTTCTTCATTCTATATTCGTTGGAAAAATACTATTTTAAAAATGTTTTACAGTGGATTTTTTTTACTGGATCGGTTTTGTTATTTTGCATTTCATTGGTTTTTTGTATTTATTTTAAATCCGGGATATTTATTTGAATATAAATTTAATTTCAGCTAGTATTAGCGTTATGTCATCCTGAGGCTCTCAAAGGATTCCATGCCACATTGGTAAAGGCTTCGAGAGTCTCAGCCTGACGACAGTGCGTATATATTTGGTTTGAATTCAAATGCTATTTTCTTTCAACAGAATATAATCCGGTTAGTATTAGCGTTGTGTCATCCTGAGGCTCTCGAAGGATTTTCATACACCGTCAGTAAAGGCTTCGAGAACCTCAGCCTGACGACAGTGCGTATATATTTGGTTTGAATTCAAATGCTATTTTCTTTCAACAGAATATAATCCGGTTAGTATAAGCGTTCTGTCATCCTGAGGCTCTCGAAGGATTCCATGCCGCATTGGTAAAGGCTTCGAGAACCTCAGCCTGACAGTTCGTATGTGTATTTTCGATCGAATTAAAATTGTTATTTTGTTCATTCAACGGAACACAATTCAAGTTAGTATTACCATTATGTCATCATGAAGTTATCTAGGGATTTCATTTACTATCAGTATTATCTATTGGGTTTATTTCTTTTTGATAGGTTAGGAAGTTTTTCCCATTCATCATTTATGATAGCTTCCTTCTTCTTTCTGCTCCAACCTTTCACCTGTTTTTCAAAAGAAATAGCTTGGTTCACATCATTAAATTCTATGTGAAAAACCAATTCAACAGGTCTTCTTGAATAAGTGTATGAATCAGGGTTAATGCCTTGTGTATGATATTGCATTCTTTTTTCTATATCATTCGTAATACCGGTGTAATAGGAATTATCTGAACATTTGAGAATATAGACATAGTATTTTTTCATATTGTATTTTAATTAAAGATATAAATTTTTGCGTAAAGGCTTCGAGAACCTCAGCCTGATAGTTTGTATATTCGATTTGGTTTTCATTAAAATGATTGTTTATTTCAGCAGAATACAATTCAAATAGTATTAGCGTTATGTCATCCTGAGGCTCTCGAAGGATTTTCATACACCGCCAGTAAAGGCTTCGAGAGCCTCAGCCTGACAGTTTGTATGCATTTGGGTTGGAATTAAACGTCTTTAAGACCTTCAGCTTGGCAGTGTACCTGTTTTATTCCAGCCGAAATAATCAGCAGTTCCAAATTCAAAAACCAATTAATATCTAATAATTCTTATACTGAATACGATCTGAAGAAATTTTCAGTTTATAAATTATCATAAATGCTTTGCGCATTCGTTCGTGAATAAGTAATTTTGAAAAATTTTCAGATTTGAATCCGACCATTTCCATCGTTGTTGCTATTTTTAACCGTAGAGACGAACTTTTTGAACTCCTCAACTCCCTTACCGCGCAGACTGATCAAGCGTTTGAAATCATTATTGTCGATGATGGATCTATGATTGACCTGAAACCGACGATTGAAAATTTTGCAGGTTTTTTAAAGATCAAGTATTTCCGGAAAGATAATTCCGGACCGGGATTATCGAGGAATTACGGTGCCAGGAGAGCAGAAAACGAATGGCTGGTTTTTGTAGACAGCGATGTGATTGTGGAAAAGGATTATGTTGAAAATATTAAAGAAAGCATGATCAAAATTCCCTGTGATGCCTTTGGAGGAGCCGATAAGGCGCATAAAGGCTTCAATCTGATGCAGAAAGCGATTTCCTATTCCATGACCTCGGTTTTTACCACAGGCGGGATCCGGGGCAGTAAAAAAGCCGTTTCCAAATTTCAGCCCAGAAGTTTCAATATGGGCGTGAAAAAAGAAGTATTTGAAAAAGTAGGCGGTTTTTCTGAAATGCGGATCGGAGAGGATCCGGATTTATCCATGACCCTTTGGGAAAACGGTTTTACGACGGCATTCTTCGATAATATTGCCGTTTATCACAAACGGAGGGTAGACTTCGGAAAGTTTTCAAAACAGGTGTATCAGTTCGGTTGTGCCCGGCCGATTCTCAATCAGCGTCATCCGGATTATGTAAAAATCTCCTTTGCCTTCCCCACGTTATTTCTTATTGGCTACATGATGGGATTTATGGAATATTTCATTCTTGGAAAAGGAATTATCCTGGCTTTTTACGGGCTGTATACCTTCATGGTGCTGTTCCACGCTTTATGGGTGACCAAAAACATCAGCATCACCGGAATGGCTGTCATTGCCACTTATATCCAGATGTTTTCCTACGGCTACGGTTTTCTGAAATCATGGGTTTTGTTAAATGTTCTCAGGATGAAACCGGAAGAAGCCTTTCCAAATCATTTTCATAAAATTTAATTGATTATTTTCCCTGAATAAACATAGTAAGCTTCTATAAGTGAAAAAGTTTATGCTGAGCCTGTCGAAGTAGCTTTGTGAGCCTTAAAAACAGTCAGTATGAAAAAAATTAGTGAGTTCTGTGTTCGATATCTTTCAAAGAAAAAAAGCTGTCGAATCAACAACAGCTTTCTAAAACAATTAGGATATGGAGATGGTCTCATGGCTGAGAATGCCTGTTTTCAGCATACATTCTCTCATCTTTTCGTATGTTCGTTCGATGTCGTGATCGAGTCCTATCGAGAACCGGATCAGTCCGTCGGAAATTCCCATCGCAGCCCGTTCTTCTTCAGGAATTTCGGAAGAGGTGGAGCTTCCGGAGCATGAGAATAGAGTTTTATAAAAACCAAGGCTTACGGCCAGGTAGCCCAGATTTTCCTGCTGCATCAGTTCCATCAGTTCATTGGCCTTATCGGTAGTTCCGGCATCTAAAGTAAGCAGGCCACCGAAGCCGTACTCTTCATGCATCATGCTTTTCATCAACTCATGGTTTTTATGGGATTTAAGACCGGGGTATACGACCCGCAGTCCATCCTGCTCAAACCTTTTAGCCAGATACATGGCATTATGGCTGTGCTGTTTGATCCGGATATGAAGCGTCCTGAGATTCTTCAGAATGCTTGCTGAACGGAAGCTGTCCATCGTCGGCCCCAGCAGCATGCAGGCACCGCTGTTTACGTTTTTGGTATCATTAATAAATTCCTGGGTTCCGCAGTAGACACCGCCGACGGTATCGCTGCTTCCATTGATAAATTTTGTCAGAGAATGAATAACGATATCTGCTCCCAGTAGGGTAGGAGAAATGGAAAGCGGTGAGAATGTATTGTCCACAATCAGCCTTAAACCGTGCTTTTTGCAGATTTCAGAAAGCTTTCTGAGATCAGCTACTTCCAGAAGCGGATTGCTTACACTTTCGCAATAAATAATTTTTGTATTTTCGTTTATGGAGTTTTCAATAACCTCAAAATTACCGATGTCCACAAAGGTGGTGCTGATATTGAAAGGTGGCAGAAAATTTTTCAGGAATGCATAGGTTCCGCCGTAGATCGTACGGCTGGAGATTATATGATCTCCGCTTTTGCAGACCTGCATCAGGACGGAAGTGATAGCGCCCATTCCGGAAGCCGTCACGTTGGCTGCTTCGGTATTTTCGAGTTTTGCCAATGCCTGGGAAAGGTACAGGTTCATGGGGGACGAATGCCGCGAATATAGATAACACCCTTCCGCGTTTCCTTCAAAGGTGTCAAACATGGTTTTGGCAGACAGGAAAGTATAAGTGGAGCTGTCTGAAATCGAAGGATTCACTCCTCCGAATTCTCCAAAATACTGTAAATCCTGAATTTCATTAGCTGCATTAAAGTCTTTCATATTGTTCTTTATTTTAATGCAGTAAATATGAATAACCTTATAAAAAAATACAATGGAATTATAGATTATTAGAATATAAATCTATTAATATTTAAAATAATAGACAAAAAGTTGGTTATATTTGAATAAAGTAAACTTTTAACAAAAATTTTTCTAATGAATTTTGATGAGACAGATAAAAAACTGCTGCTTTTTTTACAGGAAGATGCCAAACAGACGACCAAAGAGCTGGCTTATAAGCTTGGATTATCAGTTACTGCAGTTTACGAACGTATCCGGAAAATGGAAAACACCGGGGTAATTTCCAAATATGTAGCACTGCTGAACAGGCAGAAGATCGACCGTAATTTTATCGTGCTCTGCCACATTAAACTGGCACAGCATAAAAAGGAATATGTACTCCAGTTTGAAAAAGAGGTCATGAACCTTCAGGAAGTTACCGAATGTTTCCATGTAAGCGGTGACTATGATTATATTTTGAAAATAGGAGTGAAGGATATGGAAGACTACCGGAATTTCATGCTTTCCAAACTTACGACGTTGCAGCACATTGCCAGTACCCACAGTTCGTTTATGATCTCTGAAATAAAAAATACAACGGCAATTGTTCTTTGATCTTAATTATATTTCGATTTGCACAGATTTTCACGGATGATTGTATTTATTTTTAACACATGAGTCACAGAAAAAGTGTGAATAGCTTGAAAATATTTTTAGAATACATCAGAGGAAAAATCAAAGATTTTGCCAGGGCATAAAGTTTTTAACTTTATTCTCCAGCATGAATATCTTCGTGACTTTCGACTTCGTCGAACTTTCGGTTCGTGGTAAAAAATCTTCAATCAAATTTTAAAGTCCTAAACCAAAACCCCATTCTTTGAAGCAATCGGATCCGGCAGATCGGTTTCTCCGGTCATCTGCAAAAGGTCGATTTCTATAGTTCGGCAAATCGAAAGCATCGGAATATCAAACATCAGCCCCTCAAAAGGGTTTTCGGAGTAATCACCCACCAGTTCCATAATGATATAGATCCAGCCGATGGTAATACAAAACGGAATGGATACCCAGATTCCCCAATCCCCCAACTTGGCGAATTCACTTACCAGGCCTAAAGGAAGCAGCATGATAAAAATGATGTTAAAAACAAAAGCGGTACTGGCAAACTGTCTGGGCAAAGGAAATTTTTTAATCCTTTCGGCCTGCCCCTGCAAGGTGTAAAATTCATTAAGGCAATCCTGCAGCTGCTTCTGATTGAAATCTGAAATTACATTCATATTTTTCAGTTCATTCACGTCCTGGGATTGCCGGGCGACCAGATAGGTCGCAAAATTCTTATATTGGGACTGTAGGTTTACTTCTTCTTCAGATAAATATTTGTTAAGGAAAATAGGCGTCCTGCCGTAATCGGGAAATCCTGCTTTAATCAATCGGTTTCGTTTATGATCGACATTTTTTAACTGATCTTCCTCTACTTTAATATGTTCCCATTCGGTAGGAATCAGCAGCTGCTCGCGCAATTGATATAACCAGGCAATATGGCGGCAGACAATTTTTTTCCGTCGGTCTTCCAGATCAAATTTCCCTATTTCTTCGTTATTGGTTTGAAATGCATAAACCATGGATCCGAGCATTCTGCTGGAATTAACGATCCCGCCCCAAATTTTTCTCGCTTCCCACAACCGGTCATAAGCCTGATTGTTTTTAAAACCTACCAGGAAAGCTTCTGCCGTACCGATCAGTGCCACAGGAACCCAAGGGATAATCATCCAGTCCCAGTGAAAAAAGTGAAAAAGCACGGCAATTAATGTACACCAAAGGGAAATCAGAAGCACATGGAATCCCGATAAATTAAGAATCTGCTTATAGTTGACATATTTGGTTGTAATCATAGCGGTGCAAACTAATTGAAGTCAGCGAAACAATAAGCAAAATGAATACCATGTTACAAGGCCGGAAAAGGGAAACTGCAGGCCGGAAGCTTTTATGACCGATATAATTGAAAGAGGCATAAAAAAACCTCCGGATTTGCGGAGGTTGGTTATTTTTTGATCTGAATTAACAGTTCAGCATTTCTTCTATTTTTGTGCTCAGCTTTTCTGCATTCGGCAGCATTTCCTTTTCCAATACCAGATTGATCGGTACCGCCGGAACATCCAGCGATCCCATGGTCTCTACCGGAGCATCCAGATACCTGAAGCAGTTCTTCGAAATCCGGTGTGCAAAAGCTTCCGCAAAGGAATTGTTCAGTTGTTCTTCCGTCAAGACGATGCATTTTCCGTGAGCCTTTACCCTTTCAAAAACCAGTTCTTCATCAAGAGGAATCAGGGTTCTCAAATCGATCACCTCAACTCTTCCATTGAATTTTTTTACCGCTTCTTTGGCCCAATAGACACCCATTCCATACGTTACAACCAATAAGGTCCTTCCTTTTTCGGTTTCTTCTTTATCAGCTTCGATAATTACCTTTCCTTTTCCGAAAGGTAAAATATAATCTTCAGCCGGCTCAATGGTTTTGGCATCTTCAGTCCCCGGAACTTTACTCCAATAAAGTCCCTTGTGCTCCAGCATAATTACCGGATTCGGGTCATAATAGGCCGCTTTCAGTAAGCCTTTGAAATCTGCTGCATTGCTCGGATAGGCAATTTTAATTCCTTTGATATTGGCCAGGATACTTTCCACGCTTCCGCTGTGGTAAGGTCCGCCGCCGCCGTAAGCCCCGATCGGGACACGGATGATATTGCTCACCGGGAATTTTCCCTGGCTTAAATAGCTTGATTTTGAAATTTCCGTAATCAGCTGGTTGATGCCCGGATAAATATAATCGGCAAACTGTACTTCTACGATCGGTTTTAATCCAACAGCACTCATTCCCGTTGTGGAACCAATAATATAAGCTTCCTGGATCGCGGTATTGAATACCCTCTTGCTTCCGAATTTTTTTCCTAAAGTCACCGTTTCCCGGAAAACTCCGCCGATTCTTTCCCCGACATCCTGTCCGTACAACAATGCTTCGGGATGCTTCCACATGAGTTCCTGGATGGCATGAATGGCAGCATCGACCATCACGATCTTTTCTCCGCCCTGAGGTTCGCGCGTGCCCGTTTCTTCAGTAATCGGGGTCGGTGCGAAAACGTGCTGCATTACCGTTTCAGGCTTCGGATCTTCCGCTTTCTGTGCTCTGTCAAAAGCTTCTTCCGCTTCCAGGCGTGCTTTTTTCGTTATCTGTTTCAGCAAGTCTTCGTCAATACCCAATTCAAGCAAATGGTTTCTGAGAATTTCTCCCGGATCTTTCGCCCTGTGCTTGGTCAGGTCTTCCTCATCCCGGTAGAACTCCCGTCTTACCCCTGAAGTGTGGTGACCGATCAGTACGGTTTTGGCACATACGACCAACGGCTTTCTTTCGGTCCGTACAAAATCCACCGCTTTTTTCATCACCTCGAAACTTTCAATGAAATCGGTTCCGTCCACCCTCATTCTGCTTAATCCCGTAAATCCGGCTACAAATTCGTAGGCATCGCAGGTTCTTGCTTCATCTTTGGTTACGGAAATTCCCCATTCATTATCCTGTACCAGGAAAATAATCGGGAGCTGGTGCAATGCGGAAAACTGAAGTGCTTCACTCACTTCGCCTTCCGTTACCGAATTATCACCGAGACTGCAAACCACCACCGGATTATTCTCAAACTGCTGTAAATTAAAATCCTGGATGTACTTGATCCCCTGGGCAACACCTGCCGTCGGGATGGTCTGCATTCCCGTTGCCGAACTCTGATGGATGATTTTCGGCTTGTCTTCATCCCGGCTGGAAGGATGGGAATAATACGATCTTCCTCCCGAAAAAGGATCATCCGCTTTGGCCAACAGCTGCAGCATCAATTGGTAAGGCTCAAAACCGATTCCCAGAAGAATGCTTTCGTCTCTGTAATAAGGCGATACCCAGTCTTCTTTTTTTAATTGGTAGGCGGTTGCCAGCTGGACGGCTTCATGCCCTCTTGAGGTGCTGTGCACATATTTGGTAACATTTCTGTTTTCTTCGTAAATGTCTGCCATGGCCCTGGCAAGCATCATGTGGTTGTAAGCCTTTAGCAGAATATCCTGAGAAACTTTTTCGTGAAGTGTATTTTCCATAGAAGGCAAAGATAAACAAAAAAATAAAACACTAACAACTGTTAGGGCAAACGCATGAAATTATGAGATTAAGTCTTTTAGATATTGTACATCATATGCAGCTCTTACCTTTCGCTTCTTGAGGCTTAGTTTATCATCATGCTCCTTGAGGATTTGCAAAGCAAACTT
>CAJYRQ010000002.1 GCA_913777465.1 uncultured Chryseobacterium sp. | reverse complement strand
CAATTTTTTAAATTTTTATAAATGAAATCTATTACAATTCAAGGTACAAAAAGAGAAAGCGTGGGCAAAAAGTCTACAAAAGCTTTACGTGATGCTGAATTAGTTCCTTGTGTTGTTTACGGAGGTGAAGCTCCTTTGAACTTCTCTGCTACAGAGAAATCTTTCAAAGGGTTGGTATACACTCCTGAAGCACACACGGTATCTATTGAGGTTGATGGTCAGACAATCCCTGCTGTTCTTCAGGATATCCAGTTTCACCCGATTACAGACAAAATCCTTCACGCAGATTTCTATCAGTTAGCGGAAGACAAGCCGGTAATTATGGAAGTTCCTGTAAGAATTACAGGTCGTTCTAAAGGTGTTGTTGCGGGTGGTGTTCTTCGTCAGTCTTTCAGAAAACTGAAAGTAAAAGCGATCCCGGCTAACTTACCGGACGAAATCGTTGTGGACGTTACGCCGTTAAGAATCGGTAACAAACTTTATGTAGGAGGTATCAAAGCAGAAGGTTATTCTTTCATGCACCCTGATAATGCAGTAGTAGTTGCTGTGAAGATGTCTAGAAATGCAATGAAAGGAGGTGCAGCAGCAATGGACGATGAAGATGAAGACGAAGTTGCAGCAGAAGAAGGAGCAGCTCCGGCAGCTGAAGAAACAACTGCAGCAGAATAAGAATTTCTTATCTGAAAATATTAAGACCTGCCGATTTATTGGCAGGTTTTTTTATGTTTAAAAAAGAAGGATTAAAGAACTCGGGTTAATTAAATCTCTGTACCTTTTATAAGCAGAAAGTTTATGCTTAGCCTATCGAATAGTAATATTGATTGGGAAAAACTTCCAGCCTTCAATACAAAATGATTTACATTGAATCTTTCTATTGATTTACAATCCATTGCTAACAACTGTCAGTTTCCTTTTGGAAAAAAAGCCGTAAATTTGAAGAGTTCTAAATAAGGACGTTTTAATTTAAAATTTAATAAATGTTTGACATTCAGGAAATCAGAAGTCAGTTTTCTATATTGGATCAGAAGGTGAACGGTAAGCCATTGGTTTACCTGGACAATGCAGCGACCTCCCAAAAACCGGATTCGGTACTGAAAATTTGGGAAGCTTATTATAAAGAGCTTAATGCGAACGTACACCGGGGAATCCATACCTTAAGCCAGCTGGCTACGGAAGAAATGGAACTTTCCAGAAGAAAGATCCGGAAATTTATCAATGCAAAGCACGATTTTGAAGTTATCTTTACCAAAGGAACCACCGAAGGGCTGAACCTTATCTCTTATATTTTAACCCAAAAATTAAAAAAAGACGACGAGATCATCATTTCTTATCTGGAACACCACTCGAATATTGTTCCTTGGCAGTTGCTTTGCGAAAGGACGGGAGCCAAACTGAAAGTCATTCCGATGGATGAAAACGGAATTCTTCAATTGGATGTTTTCGATACTTTGTTGAGTGAAAGAACAAAGATTGTTTCTATGAATCAGGTTTCCAATGCCTTAGGAGTGATCAATCCGGTAGAAGAAATCATTGCAAGGACACGTAAAAATACGGATGCCTACATCGTCATCGACGGTGCTCAGTCGGTACCGCACTTCACCATTGATGTTCAGGCGATGGACTGTGACTTTTTTGTATTCTCGGGCCATAAAATGTATGCGCCGATGGGAACGGGAATTTTATATGGAAAACAGGAAATCCTTGAAGAACTGCCACCGTTCCACGGAGGCGGAGAGATGATTGCCACCTGCTCTTTCGAAGAGACCTCCTACGCCGGGCTTCCGTTTAAATACGAAGCGGGAACCCCGAATGTCGGTGGAAATATTGCGCTGGGTGCTGCTGTGGATTTTATCCTGGAAACGGGACATGAAAATATCAGAACCCATGAAAATGCTTTATTGGAATATGCACAGAGACAGCTTCTGGAAATTGAAGGATTAAAAGTATACGGTGAAAAAGCAAAACGGACAGGAGTTGTTTCCTTCAATCTGGAAGGCATCGGGATTGCGTCGGATGTAGGGATGATCCTCGATAAACTTGGGATCGCGGTACGGACGGGCCATCACTGTACACAGCCGATCATGAGCTTCTTTAATATTGCAGGAACTGTACGCGCAAGTTTTGCGGTGTACAATACCTTCAACGAAATTGATGTTTTGGTGGAAGGCGTGAAAAAAGCACAAAAAATGCTTGGTTAATAATAACATTAAATATCATATCAGACGGTCAGGAATTTTTCTGACCGTTTTTTAATTTTAACATTTTGTAATAAGGTATTGATTTACATGTGATTAATTTATTTTTGTAATTTGAGGAAATAAAAATTTTTAATTAAAGAGTAAAATAAAATTAAATGCTGTAACCTTTT
This sequence comes from uncultured Chryseobacterium sp., assembly GCA_913777465.1. GTDB lineage: Bacteria > Bacteroidota > Bacteroidia > Flavobacteriales > Weeksellaceae > Chryseobacterium. The sequence goes on along the minus strand of CAJYRQ010000002.1, from coordinate 52,766 downwards.
CGGTTTTTTGCTGTCTTACTATTAGAAACAAAATAATTATGAAGCTTCTGTTTGGAAATAAAAAAGATGATTTGCTGGACCGCCTGAAAAAACAGGAGCCGGCAGCCCAGAAAATTTTTTATGATCAGAATGTGAAAAAATTCCTGAGCATCAGCAGGAGTTATATTACCGATCTGTACCAGGCAGAAGACTGCGTTATCAAAGCATTCTGCAAGATCTTTAAAAATATGGAAAGCTTCAGGAACGAAGGAAGTTTCGACGGATGGGCAAGAAGAATTGTTGTCAACGAATGCCTCAATTTTATCAAGAGCCACAAAACGGTTTTTTACCTGGACGATATCAATCCGGCTTATCTTGAAGAAATGTATGAGGAAGACTTGGTTTTTAATTTCAATGCCCAGGAGCTGCTGGACCAGCTTCCGGATGCCTACCGGATGGTCTTCAACCTGTATGTTTTGGAAGACTATTCGCACCAGGAAATTGCCGATGCCCTACAGATCTCTACGGCCGTAAGCAAAACCCAGCTGTTCAGGGCCAAAGAAAAGATGAGAAAAATTTATTTCCAACAACAAAAAGCACTACAAAATGAAAACTGTTAAAAGCAATATAGAACAACAGATCAGGAAACAGATCGAAGGGAGGGAAATCGCTCCTTCAAGGGATCTGTGGTCTGAAATTGAAAGCCATTCTGCGGTAAAAACTTCAAAACCATCCTTCAATTGGCTTCTGATAGCAGCCTGCTTTATTCTGACGTTCAGTTTAGGAGCTGTACTCTTTTTTAATCAGGAAAATAGGCCGGCCGGATCATGGCAAACCATTGTTCGGACCAGTGCAGAACCTGCCGTTAAGAACCCTGTAGAGCATATCGTACAGGTACAGCAGAAAGAACCGGCAATTAAAAGTCAAAAAGGAAAAACGGCTGTAGAAAATATTTCAGAAGGAATCAAAGATGAGGTGCAGAAACAGGGGCCGCAAGCCTTTGCCCAGCAGGAAGAACTATCGGTTATCAGACAGAATTCGGCACAGATTATATCGGAACTTTCACCCATCCAGCCGGGAAAAACCATTGCCCGGACAGATTCCGCCAAAATACCGGTGAGAAAGAAACGGTATGTAGATCCTTCTACACTGCTTTTTTCGGTGGAACACAAAGACGTTATCGAGAAGACCAAAGGAAAAAGCAATGTCGCCACAATCGATCTGAACAGAGACTAACCCTTTATTTTTTAACAATTAAAACTATTATATGATCAGGAAATTTATCATGATGGGCTTTGTATGCCTTTTATCAACGGCAGTATATGCACAGAAAAAACCGGTCCTGAACCTTCAGCCGAAAGAAGATACCGGGGTGAGCCCTATCGTAAAAGAGAAAGTGGATGATTATGCCAGAAAGATCGATACCATTATTCAGGAAGAGAAAAAAATGATGGAAGCGGAATTACTGGAACTCCAGGCCAAGAACCTGGATAAGGCAGAATTCGATAAGCAGAAAGCCCAGGTGGCCGACCGGTATTCCGAAAAAATAGATCAGCGCATCGAAGCCCTGGGATTCGATATGGATGCTGTGATCCAGAAGCAGGTACGCTTTTCCCTGCTGAACTCGGATGTAACTTCCAATGAAGAATTAAAAGAGAAGCTCCTGAAAAAATTCAGGCCTACGAAAGATCTTTCTCCTTATATCTCTTACGGAATCATGAACCTTACGAATGACAAGCCGGATAACGCCCTGGATAATCATCTGCGCTATGCCGGGAACTTTGAATTCGGATTGAAGTTCAATTACCAGTTCGGGAGGACAAGCCCTTGGGGATTGATCTCCGGAATCGGATTTTCATGGAGAACACTGAGCATCGACAACAATATGTTTGTTGCCAAAGATGCGAATGCCAACGTGTACCTTGCAAACTATGATAAAGGATTAAGCAAAAGCAAGCTGAGAACCGGATATATTATTGTTCCTTTGGGAATACAGTACAATTTTTCCAAGCTGAAAAATGCAGGAATGGATGTTCAGTATCTTGATTATTCCGAAGGATTCAGAATTGGAGCCCATATGTACGGCGGGGTAAAAATGTCCACCAACAACATCATCAAAGGCGATGGGATCAGCAACCGCGACCGAAGTGATTATCAGGTAAGTCCGTTTATCTACGGAGGCCAGTTCACCGTTTCCTATAACGATTTCAGTATTTTTGTAAAAAAAGATTTTGGCAACTTCTTTAAAAACGGAACTTTTGAAAACGATAAAACTTTAATCTTCGGAGTAGCGCTTTGGTGGTAAAATGATTTTCATATTAAATGATAAACGCCGGAAAATTTCTTTTCCGGCGTTTTTAATTGATGTGAGCTTTTATTATACTACAAAAGTTAAAGAAGATCTACCGAATTTCAAAGTTTCCAAAATTAAAAATCAAAGATTTCTAAAAACTTTGGAGTGCTTTTCAGCATGAAGCATTCAGCTTTTTTCAGGCATAAATATCTTTTGTCCCTTTTTTTGGTTAAATTTTAAATGAATTGATGTCAATTATTTCAGGCTTCCCACCATATCTTCAGGTCTCACCCACTCATCGAACTGCTCGGCGGTTAAAAGACCGAGATTCACCGCTTCCTCTTTTAAAGTGGTTCCGTTTTTGTGGGCCGTCTTTGCAATCTTAGCGGCATTTTCATAACCGATATGGGTATTCAGGGCCGTTACCAGCATCAAGGATTTATCCACCAGCTCTTTAATTCTTTCATGGTTCGGCTCGATGCCTACGGCACAATGATCGTTGAATGAAATACAGGCATCGGCAATCAGTTGGGCAGACTGCAGGAAATTGTAGGCCATCACCGGCTTGAAGACATTCAGTTCATAATTCCCCTGGGTTCCGGCGAATGAAATCGTAGTGTCGTTTCCTAAAACCTGGGCGCAGACCATCGTCATGGCTTCGTTCTGTGTAGGATTTACTTTCCCCGGCATAATGGAAGACCCCGGCTCATTTTCCGGGATATGAATTTCCCCGATTCCCGAACGCGGACCGGAAGCCAGCAAGCGGATGTCCTGGGCGATCTTAAACAGGGAAACGGCCAGCTGTTTCAAAGCTCCATGGGATTCCACAATAGCATCATGGGCCGCCAATGCCTCGAATTTATTCTCTGCCGTTACAAAGGGAAGCCCGGTAAATTTGGAAATGTATTCCGCTACTTTTACGTCATAACCCTTTGGGGTATTCAAACCTGTCCCCACGGCCGTCCCGCCCAATGCCAGTTCAGAAAGGTGAGGTAAGGTGTTTCTCAATGCTTTAATCCCGTAATTCAGCTGGGCTACGTACCCGGAGAATTCCTGTCCCAGGGTCAGCGGGGTGGCATCCATCAGGTGGGTTCTTCCGATTTTAACGATGTCTTTAAATGCTTCTGACTTCTGCGCCAGGGTATCCCGTAATTTTTCAACCGCAGGAACCGTTACTTCCAACACTTTCTTATAAGCGGCGATGTGCATGGCGGTAGGGTAAGTATCGTTGGAAGACTGGGATTTATTGACGTCGTCATTCGGGTGAACTTCTGCTTTTTCTCCCAGCGTACCGCCGTTGTTTACATGCGACCGGTTGGAGATTACCTCATTCATGTTCATATTCGACTGGGTTCCGGAACCGGTTTGCCAGATTACCAGGGGAAACTGGTCATTCAGTTTTCCTTCCAGGATCTCATCGCATACTTTGGCGATCATCTCTCTTTTTTCTGCCGGCAGAACGCCCAGGTCCGCATTAGTAAAAGCGGCGGCTTTCTTTAGATAAGCAAAAGCTTCGATGATTTCATGCGGCATGGAACCTTCGGGTCCGATTTTGAAATTGTTTCTGGAACGTTCGGTCTGTGCACCCCAAAACTTGTCGGCAGGAACCTGCACTTCACCCATGGTGTCTTTCTCTATTCTGTAATTCATTGTGATGGAATTTTTAATTTAACCACAAGAGGCACAAAAGATTCAGTTTGAATTTTAAGATCGATAACAAAATCTGTAAGATTCATAAAAATTAAAATCAGAGATTTTAAAACTTATATGCCCTTCCGGATACTGATATCATTAAACTTAAATGAGGAAAAAGACTTTTGTGACTTTTGTGGTTTAAAAAGTTTTCCTAAAGTTAATCATTGCCTGAAACATTCGCAATTTATAATCATTATAAATATCATTCTAAGTCGCTGATTTTGCTCATGCTTTTTTCATGATGTTTTATTTTTGCAGCCAAAGAAAAGAGAATGGAATTCAGATATCAGGATCCGTACCCTATTCAGAAAGATGATACGGTGTACAAGAAGCTTACTTCAGACTATGTAAAGGTTGAACAATTGGGAGACCGTGAAATTTTAACCATCGACCCGAAAGGGCTGGAATTACTGGCGGAAGAGGCCATGGCAGATGTTTCGTTTATGCTCCGTTCTTCCCACCTGGAAAGCCTGAGAAGAATAATTGATGATCCTGAAGCAACGGATAACGACCGGTTTGTGGCATATAATCTCCTACAGAACGCAGCGGTGGCGGCTGAAGGCGCTTTACCTTCCTGCCAGGATACCGGGACGGCGATCGTGATGGGTAAAAAGGGGGAGAATGTGTATACAGGCGTGGATGACGGAGAATACCTGAGCAAAGGAATCTACAATACCTATCAGAAAAGAAACTTACGGTATTCCCAGGTGGTGCCTTTAACGATGTTTGATGAAAAGAACTCCGGGTCCAATCTTCCGGCACAGATCGACATCTATGCGAAAAAAGGGAATTATTACGAATTCCTGTTCCTGACGAAAGGAGGAGGTTCTGCCAACAAGACGTTCCTGTATCAGAAAACTAAATCGTTGCTGAACGAAAAGTCATTGGAAGAATTCATCAAAGAAAAGATTTCAGACCTGGGAACGGCAGCCTGCCCGCCTTATCACCTGGCTTTGGTAATCGGGGGAACCTCTGCTGAAGCAAATCTGGCCGCCGTGAAAAAAGCATCCGCCAAATATTACGATAACCTTCCGACGGAAGGAAACGAAGCAGGACAGGCATTCAGGGACCTCGAATGGGAGGCAAAAGTACAGAAGATCTGCCAGGAAAGTGCCATCGGAGCACAGTTCGGAGGAAAATACCTGACGCATGACGTGAGGGTGATCAGGCTTCCGCGCCACGCCGCATCCTGTCCGGTGGGAATGGGCGTTTCCTGTTCGGCAGACCGGAACATCAAAGGAAAAATTACCAGAGACGGAATTTTCCTGGAGCAGCTGGAAGAAAATCCTAAGAGATTCCTGCCGGCTACACCGCCGCACCTGGAAGAAGCAGTGGAAATTGATCTGAACAAGCCGATGCCGGAAATTTTAGCCGAACTTTCAAAATACCCGATCAAAACAAGATTAAAATTAAAAGGGACGCTGATCGTAGCAAGGGATATTGCCCACGCGAAAATCAAAGAGATTATCGACAGCGGCCAGCCGATGCCGGAATATTTCAAAAATCACCCGATTTATTATGCGGGGCCGGCAAAAACCCCGGACGGAATGGCTTCGGGAAGTTTCGGGCCTACGACTGCAGGGAGAATGGATGTGTATGTAGACGAATTCCAGAGCCATGGCGGAAGCATGATCATGCTGGCGAAAGGAAACAGAAGCAAGGATGTTACCAACGCCTGCGGAAAATACGGCGGGTTCTATTTAGGGTCGATCGGGGGTCCGGCTGCCATCTTGGCAAAAGACAATATCCTTTCCGTTGAGGTGGTGGATTTTCCTGAACTGGGGATGGAAGCCGTACGGAAGATTGAGGTGAAAGATTTCCCGGCATTCATTATTACGGATGATAAAGGGAATGATTTCTTTGCAAATCTGGCGCATTAATTAGTTTAAAATCAAAATAAATAATAAAATAGGATGTGGATATTTTGTGTAAAAAAATAAAAAGTCCTATTTTTGCCTAAAATCTTTAAGAAAAATGATAACGATTTTATCAGCATTTTGGCCGTTTTATCAGTTCCTTTGGACCGTATTTTTCATTATTATGTTCCTGGTTGGGTTCTGGTGTATTTTCATGTTCTTCGGATTTGTTATCCCGTTATGGTTAACGGAAGGTTTGAAAGAATACTTCGGAAAAATAAAGCCGTTCAATCCTGAAGATATCAGAAGCAAAATGGTGTATGAGCAGGATGGTGTAGAAGTTATTTACAATGAGCCTAAAGGTCACGGTCCGTTCATTCATGATCACGGTCATGGACACGACAGCCACGGAAAAGGACATCATTAATTGATTGTCATTGCTTTTTCACCTGAATTCTGAAAAAGCAATATCAAAGCAAAACAACATATATTGAAACCACTTATTTTTTAAGTGGTTTTTTTTAGTTTAATGTAAATCCGATCATATTTAAGCCTGTAATCAGTAGTTTGATTGAAAAAATAAAATTAAAGCTGATTCAGCCAGGATTTTAAACAGAATTCAGCCCTCCGAGGCACATTGATCATCAGGATCTTCGATCCTGTTTTTTGACAAGAGAAACTTCCGGCATCCAGCTTCCCTCTTCTAGCCTTTATTTAAGGTTTGTACCTCGAATTCACGTTAGTTCAGCGACTCCATTCTCAGCTTTTCCGGCGAAATCCCGAATTTTTTCTTGAAGGCCCGGGTGAAATTCTGTACATATTCATACCCGCATTCTATGGCGATCTCTTTAATCATAATTTTCCGGTTGGTAATCAGCTTTTTGGCCTTCAGCATTCTCAGTTCTGCCATATAATCGCTTACCGTCCGGTGATAATGTGCTTTAAATTCTTTCCGGATCTTATTCTGGTTGATGCCGATCAGTTTCCCGATATCTTCCGCTTTTATATTTCTGTGGTAATTCTCGTCGATAAATTCTTTAATCATTAAAGGGGTTTCCGGCGTTTCGTCAACCGTATTTTTTTCAATGAACTGTTCGAAAATCAGCAGCAGCAGCTTGATAATTTTGGCTTCAACAAATAATTTCTGAAGAATTCCTTTCTTGGAACAGCTGATGATTTCCTTTAAAATAATTTGCATTTCCACGGTCATGGAAGGAGGCGTCTGCTTGTGCAGGAAAATATAATGATTACGGATCATGCTCTTCAGAATATCCGCATTTTCTTTATTGGATTCCGGATTGATGAGGTCTGAGATATAATCGTACTTGATCCGGATCTGTAAGTATTTGAGCATTTCTTCATTTTCCGTCCATAATTCGGCTGTGCTTTCTTCACGGGAATAATGCAGGATGTATTGGTTTTTTTTAAATAAAAATTTCGTTCCGCAGTCTTCAGCATTAAGATGAACATTTTCACTTAGAAAAAAAAGGAGATTAAAGCTGGTCCTGCCTTCTATTATATCAGATTTGGAAAACCTACCTGTATACAACTCTTCCTTCAGAAAAATTTTAATGTTTTCGGAACTGAATAATCCCTGATTCTTCATATGGATGATTTTATAAATGGGTACAAATACGATAACAAAAAGTTTGTTAATGATAACCTGATCTTAAATAAGTCAAATACTTTTGCGCAAAATTAATTATAATTTAGAATAAATAAAAATAATATTTACAATGAATAAGTTATTTATTTCTTTTTGCACAACAGGACTGGCGGTTTTACTTGTAATGATATCAGGGTATGCAGATGCACAGGGCTGCAACAATACAGATCCGGGAAACACTCCGGGAAATACAGGATGTGTATCTTTCGTTTATCGGGGGCAGGGTGTGACTTACTCAACGGTAAGAAGCGCGGACGGAAAGGTCTGGCTTCAGCAAAACCTGGGAAGCAGCACGGTGGCTTCATCACTAACCGATACCGGAGCCTACGGAGATCTCTTCCAGTGGGGAAGATGGGATGATGGCCATCAGCTGAGAAATTCCGCCCTGCAGGCGAACGCTCCCACACCGAATAACCCTTCCGGGCTGAGCGGAAACAGTACAGGTTTTTATTCGGCAGGTTATAATTCACCGTCCAACTGGTGGTCGGCAGGTGCCCCGGATAATCAGTGGACAGCATCAAGCTCTTCTGCGATTACTGCGGTAAACGGAGCTGATCCATGCAAAGCCATTGGGGCCGGGTGGAAGCTTCCTACGGTAAATGAAATAGAAGCCCTTCTTACCGCAGAAAATATTTCGGACACAAGTTCGGCGCTTGCAAGCAACCTCAAGCTGGTCCCTGCAGGTATGAAAGACTACAACGGAATTTTTTCACCGGGAACCCGACTTTATCTGTGGTCTTCCTCATCATCTCCTTATACCGGTTCCGGCCAGCACCTTTACATCAGCCAGTATTCTGCGCTTACCAACAGTGGCGGAAGAGATGGCGGGATGTCCGTAAGATGCATCAAAGATGCTTCCTCCATGCTGGGAACTTCTGACCTGGGAAAATCATACGCAGGCGTCTATCCTAATCCAACCGAAGGCATTGTAAATATTAAAGCAGAGGCTCCTGTTGATCACGTGATGATCTTGAATGTAGCAGGGCAAAAACTGAAGGCAGATTTCTCAGGAAACAGAATTGATTTACAGCAGTTCCCGAAAGGACTCTATTTCCTGGAAATCCATTTAAAAAACGGGAAAACACTTTCCCAAAAAATTCTGAAAAAGTAATGCTCTATTGCTGATGACCATGAAATGTTCAGAAATGATGACTTCCTTTTGGATAAAAGTAATTTCACGAAAATTAAATACAATTTAGAAATAAGCAGGATTAGTTATGTTTAAAAATTTATATTACGCAGTACAAAAAATCGGGATAAGTTTAAGTTTACTCATGATGTCAGTAAATTATTCTTATGCCCAGCAATGGGAAAATGTCGGAGTAATATCAACGGTTTCTGCCGGTGGAACAAGCTTTAATAATCTGGCCATAAGCCCGTCAGGGAAATATTTCCTTTCTTATTATGATGTGGCAGCAGCCAAAGGTTCGGTACAGATGTTCGACGGAAACTCATGGTCGTACGTCGGCGGAAGTCCCGGGATTACCAATAGCTATGCGACATACAATTCCCTGTCACTGGCTCCGAATGGAAATATTTATTATACCAATCAGGGAACCGGTCTGGAAGTCCGGGAGTTTAATGGAACGGCTTGGTCACAGCTTCCAGGTCCCACTGCCTCTATGGTAAATTATCAGGCTTCTGCCGTTTCACCTTCCAATATTCTTTTTACCTATTCCACCCACAATTCGGGAACGGTGCAGCGTTATTTAAACGGAGCCTGGGAAAAGGTTGGAAACACCGGGTTTTCCAGCGGAGCATCTTTTGCGGAAATGGCGATTGGCAGCAACAATAAAGTCTACACCTGCAATGTATCCGGTGGCGTACAGGTATATAAAAATTCAACGACGGCCACGGCTTCGGATAACTGGACTTTGGTAGGCGGGAGTATTGTGGATGCTGCATCTTCCAGCGAACAATACAATTCGGATATGGCGATCGATGCCGATAATAATCTCTATGTGGCTTACATCTCAAATTCAACCAACGGGAGAAAGCTGAATGTTAAAAAGTTCAACGGAACATCCTGGGTGCAGGTAGGTAATGCCAACTTTTCCAGTGGCAGGGCACAGCATGTGGCTATTGCCGTTACCCCTTCAGGAAAGCCTTATGTTGTAGCCAGCCGTTGGGAAAACGACGACTTTTCGAGGAATACGGTCTATAAACTTGATGTGGCTACCCAGACCTGGGGCGCATTGGGAGGAAGCTTCATTTCCGATGGACAGGCGGTTTACAATGATCTCGCCTATGATAACGCGAATAATTATCTTGTTTTGGCATATTCACAAAACGGAACAAAAGTAAAAAGGATTTCGCTTACTCCGGCTTGTAATAATACCGATCCGGGAAATAGTCCTGGAGATTTGGGCTGTGTGAAATTCAACTACAGAGGACAGACGATAAGCTATACTACGGTAAGGGCTGCGGATGGAAAAATCTGGCTTCAGCAGAACCTGGGGAGCCGCCAGGTGGCAGCCTCTCCCGACGATGCCAATTCTTACGGAGACCTGTTTCAATGGGGAAGATGGGACGACGGTCATCAGCTGAGAAGCTCTACAACAGCCGCGGCGCCTTCTGTAAACTCACCGGACGGATTAGCCGGGGCAAACGCTTTCATTGCCGGATCAGGCTCAGGCTCGTGGTGGGCTACCAATGCAACCAGCGACCGATGGAATGAGGAGTCTTCCTCTACAGTAACACCTACAAACGGAGCAGATCCCTGTAAGGCGGTAGGTGCAGGGTGGAGGCTTCCTACCTCAGCAGAATGGGTCACCCTGGTTGGTGCGGAAGGAATCAGTAATCCGGCAACAGCTTATGCAAGTTATCTGAAGCTGCCGGCAGGAGGGTACCGGAGCAATACCACCGGAGCCTTTACATTCGTCGGGCAGCGCGGATATTTTTGGAGTTCCGACACCGCAAATTCCGGAGGTAAATTTTTATATGTCGGTTCAGCAATCGTAACGCCGACTTCCGGAGGCCCGAGAGGTCAGGGAGAATCGGTAAGATGCATAAAAGATTTTTCAGCATTGGCGACTTCCGACATCGGGCTTGCTATAAAATCTATCCAGGTATATCCAAACCCGACCACCGGTGCATTATACATCAAAACCGATTCATCCGTTGAGGCTGTAAATATCACAAATGTTGCAGGCCGGAAAATACCGGCAAATCTTTCAGGCAACCAGCTAAACTTGGAGGGGCTCCCGAAAGGACTATATATGGTCGAAATCAAATTAAGGGGACAGGAGCAGGTGATTTCCAAAAAAGTGATTAAGAATTAAATTTTCGTCCATAATAGTTGATTGACAGAAGGCTTCGTAAAGGAGTCTTCTGTTTTTGTTTAAGTCGAGGTTAAATTATTTTTAAACAAGGCATGGCGCAAGGTTCCGGGTCTGACTGCTTTTTAATGATAACGACTGATCCGGTTTTTTCTATAAGATTGATGGTCAATGCATACTATTTCAATGGCTTAAACAACATTTTTTGAGTACAGAATGAAAAGGTGATGAAAAATAAATTATCTTTATTAAACTGTACAAAAATTAGAAACTATATGAAAAAGTTTTATTCAGGTCTTTTATTGCTGATGGTGGCCTTTGCGTTCGGCCAGATCAGCTATACCATTGCACCAAACCCGTTCAATGAAACGAGTGCTATTACTTTAACCGTTCCGGGAACCCAGATTGATGAAGCGGCCTGGGGCGTGTCGAACAATGCCATCTACATCTGGTCGTGGTCGCTGGATACCAATTACCAGAACAGCCAGGATTGCCCTACCAACGGAAGCTGGAACAATTCCAACGAGCTGAACCGGCTTAGTTACAATGCGGCTACCGATACCTATTCCCTGTCTTTCACCCCGACTGCCTTTTACGGGAGAACGGGAATCGGCAGGTTCGGGTTTTTATTAAAAGATAAAACGGGAACCCACCAGACCTCCGACAATTTCGTCAATGTTGGGATTTTAAACCTGACGCTGACCAATCCAGTGGCAAACAGCCTGACATCGATTCCTGCAGGAAATTCAATCAACATTACGGCAACAACCAATGTAAGCGCCACCTTCCAGCTGAAAGCCAACGGAGCGGTTGTGAATTCCACATCAACACCTTCCACTTCTTATTCCTACAGCTACACCGTAACCCAGGATGCGAATATGGAACTGATTGCAACGGACGCCAATTCAACGGTTAAAAATGCAGCATTCACGTTGCAGGTTCCGAGAAATGTGGTTTCGCAGGCGATCCCGAGTTGGATCAGACAAGGGATTAACTATAATCCGACCGACAACACAAAAGTCGGGCTCGCTTTATATGCTCCGTTTAAAAATTTCGTCCATGTAATCGGAAGCTTTAACAACTGGACGGTAAACGATGCGTATCTGATGAAGCGAGACACAACCAATCCGGACTTGTACTGGATTGAGCTGAGCGGGCTTACGCCACAGCAGCTGTATACTTTCCAGTACAGGACCAATGATCTGAGAAAAGTGGCGGATCCTTATTCCCCGCAGATTTTATCTTCTTATGACGACCAGTATATTGCCGCCTCTACCTATCCGAACCTGCCGGCGTTTCCGGCGGGACAGGGCTTTGAGGTTTCGATGTTTAAAACCGGACAGACGCCCTACAACTGGCAGGTGACTAATTTTCAGCGTCCTTCCAAAGATAACCTGGTGGTTTATGAATTGTTGTTAAGAGATTTTACGCAGGAAAAGAACTGGCAGTCGCTGATCAATAAAATCACTTATTTAAAAGGACTGAACATCAATGCCATTGAGCTGATGCCGATCATGGAGTTTGAGGGGAACCTGTCCTGGGGATACAATACTTCTTTCCATTATGCCCTGGACAAAGCCTACGGAACCCCTGAAAAATTCAAGGAATTTGTGGATTTGTGCCACCAGAACGGAATCGCTGTGATTCTTGATGTTGCTTTCAACCATGCTACCGGACGTTCTCCACTGGCAAGATTGTGGAATATCGATCCGGATGGAGACGGCTATGGGGATATTGCAGTCAATAACCCTTACTTCAACCAGGTGCCTAAGCATTCTTATAATGTCTTTAATGATTTCAACCACACCAGTGCTTCAACGAAATATTACGTTGAAAGATGCCTCCAGCAATGGCTGACAGAGTACCGCATAGACGGTTTCCGTTGGGATTTAACGAAAGGATTTACCCAGAACTGTTCTGAAAATGATGAAACCTGCACCAATGCTTATCAACAGGACCGTGTGGATATCCTAAAATATTATGCAGACAGGCAGTGGGCGCTTGATCCGAATTCTTATATGATTTTTGAACACCTGGGAACCGATGCCGAAGAGCAGCAGTGGGCCAATTACAGGATTGCTGAAGGAAAAGGCGTTATGCTCTGGAATAACCAGAACGGCTCTTATAACCAGAATACTATGGGCTATAAGGAGAACAGCAATTATGACAGGATGAACCATACCCTTCACGGATTCACCAATATGTCTGCCGTGGGATATGGGGAAAGCCATGACGAGGAAAGGCTGATGTTTAAAAATCTTGCTTATGGTGCGGTAAACGGAAGCTATGATGTGAAAAACTTAAATACCGCGCTGGACAGGATGAAAACTTTCGGTGCGACGTTCTTTACCATTCCCGGTCCGAAAATGATCTGGCAGTTCGGGGAGCTGGGTTATGAATTCAGCATCAACAGATGTCAGGACGGAACCATCAATAACGGATGCCGTACCGATCAGAAGCCCATTGCATTTACCCTGAACTATGATACTAATACCAACAGGAAGGCGGTGTATGATACCTGGGCGAAAATTATCAATTTCAGGAATCTGTATCCGGTTTTCAGATCGAAAACCTATTCCATAGAATCTAACAACCTGGCAAATGATCCGAATGGGCTGATTACCCGGATTTACGTTTACGATAATCTTTTAACGTCGGGAATGAAAAACGTAGTCGTGCTGGCAAATTATTCCACAGCGGTTCAGAGTGTCGTACCGTATTTCCCTTATGCCGGGCAGTGGCAGAACCTGATGGATAATTCTGTGGTAAACGTAACGTCTATAACAGCTCCGATTAGTCTTCAGCCGGGTGAGTTCAGGATTTTCGGGAATTATACCGGAAGCTTGTCCACATCCGACGTAAATGCGGAAAATAAGCTTTCTCTTCAAATTGCGGATAACCCGGTGAAAAACGGTGTGGCAAAATTAATTTACCACAAAGTGAAGAATGGGGAAATATTGATCTATGATTTAAGCGGCAGAAGAATGGATTCCTTTAAACTCACCGGTGAAAACGGAACCTACGAATTGAAAACAAATTATGCGACAGGAGCCTATCTTGTTCATTTAAAATCAGATACAGGAGTTGCGATCCAGAAAATGATGGTAAAATAGCTTGTGGATAAGTCTGTAAGTTAATCCGGAAGGAGGTCGTCTTTACGACCTCCTTTTTGTTTGTCCATACTTTATCCACGGTGAAAACATCGGTTATCCATGCGATATTAACGGCTTTTCCATAGGTTTTCCACAAGTCTTTCCGCAACGCAATACGGGCTTATCCATAGTTTATTAATACGTTATTCATACGTTATCCATATTTTATTCACAACCGTTAAAATTTTTATTCATAGTATTTCTATCCTTACCCATATCCAATTCACACCTTCCCAATAGAGAATTCACAGGTTATCCACAACTTATTCACAAGCGGAAAATTGACATACTATTGATCTGAATGTCTAATAAGATCAAAATAAATTTTAGAAGCTGTTTGAATTATTTTTTGAAAAAAGGCAGAAAGGATTTATATTGTTTAAATGCGAATAAAAACATATAGTTCAGACCTTTCTGCCAGGAGTTGGCAAGTTATAAAAAATATCTTACCGGTAAAAAGAAAAAGCAGATGGGATCTTCATGAGATAATAAATGCCATATTTTATCTCACTAAAAATGGCTGTGTATGGCGGGATATTCCGGGAGAGTTTGCGCCCTGGCAAACGGTTTACTGGTATTATCGTAAATGGGTGAAAGATGGAACCTGGAATAATATTAACCGGTTACTGATAGCAAATAACCGCCTGATGGAAGAAAAGCACTGGCAGCCTAAAACAGCAATAATTGACAGCCAGAGTACCAAAAACTCATCTACCAGTACAGAGAATATCGGTGTCGACGGCGGGAAACTCATCAAGGGAAGAAAGCGGTTCTATATCGTAGACACTTTGGGAAACCTTTTGGACAGCTTTGTGGTTCCGGCTAATTTATATGATGGAACCACCGCCATAAAACATTGGTGTGCAAAGTACTCCTCGAACGAATTATTGGAAAACATAGAACTTATTTATGCCGATGGAACTTTTGGAGGGACTTTTCGCCGGCAGATGAAAGCAAAATATGAAATTGAAGTTGAAATACCCATCATCCCGATTGCTCAGAAGGGTAAAGTTGAGATTCATGAAAAGCGTTGGATTGTTGAAAGAACCATTGCCTGGACACTTAATAACAGAAGGTGCTCCAAAGATTATGAAAGAAAAACTGAAAATGCAAATGCCTATATTGTCATCGCAAACATCAGAAGATTAGCAAATAAAATTTAATTCAAACAGCTTCTAATTTTTAAAGGGAATTAAGATTCTTTTAATTTCCGGGTTTAAAACTTCGTTCAAGCTCGATGCTTGCGCCATGTATTTCGCCCTTCATTGGAGGAGCGGTTTTGGTAATTTTTACTTTCACATAATCGATTTGCGGAAATTCCTTATGAATGCTGAAAATAATTCTTCCTGCCACGTGCTCCAGCAGCTTAGAACGGGTTTCCATTTCATGATGGATGATATCGTTGATATCCGCATAACTTACCGTGTCATCCAGGCCGTCAGATGCTGCTGCTTTCCATAAATCGGTGTGAAGTTCCACGTTTAGAATATAATAGGTCCCGATAAGATTTTCTTCCGGCAAAACCCCATGGTAGGCGTATATTTTCACATTTTCGAGAAATATTTTACTCATAGCTTTGTTATGTATAGCAAAAGTAATATATTTAAATGTCAAACAAAAAAATTAAATTATTATGAAAAACCTAAAAAAGCTGAACAGAGGAGAACTCATGAAGATCAACGGTGCCGGTAATTGCACCGGATGCCCTACCGGAGGATATGGCCCGGGTGGAGCATCAAACGGTTACATGTATTCCTGTGAAGATTACAATGTTTTACCAAGCCGGTGTAAATCATGTGTATTGGTAAGTTCCGAATGCTTTAGTTCCAGCCCGCAATAGTGTGGATGCTCATCAAATTTTAAGTTAAATTATCTATGAAAAATTTAAAAAGAATTGGTAGAGGAAATTTAAAATCGATCAATGGAGGAGCTACCTGCAACTATGCCTGCCCTCCGGGACCATACGGACCCGGATTTCCGAAATCCTGTGCAGATTATGATGCCCTACCTGCATGCTGTAAGCCGAAGGTATTGCTAAGCTATGAATGTTCTCTGGATTAATGAATTCATTTATAATGATCATGCTATGAAAAAATTATCCCGATCAAAATTAAAATCAATCAAAGGTGCCGTAAATTGTGCAGGCTGCCCTGTCAATAACAACTACGGAACAGGACCCGAATATTCCAACACCTGTGCACAGTATTTGACCTTATCTGAAAATTGTCAGAGATGCGTAGATGTAAGCACGGATTGTTATGAATAACAGATAAAAACAAAGGCTGCCCGATGATAGGCAGCCTTTGTTTGTTAACAATTGTCCGGAATATAAAGTCCTTTCGGTACACAGATCAGGTCTCCGTTGCATCCTACTCCGCAGGTTTCATGAATTTCACAGTGCAGGTTACAGGCTTCGCTTCCTCCATTTACTTTTTTAAGACTTTTCCGGTCTAATTTTTTGAGATTTTTCATGTTGAATATTTTTTAGTTCTTTTCAAATATAAATAAATATTCAACACGCAGTGAAAAAATTACTTAATACTCTTTGATAGATCCAGCATCGCTTCGATCGGCTTTAATGCTTTTAATCTTAATTCTTCGTCCATCAGGATTTCCGGAAGCTCATATTTCATGCATAGGTACAGCTTTTCCATCGTATTCCGTTTCATATAGAAACACTCGGAACAGTTGCAGCTTTCATCGAAAACCAAAGCCGGAATCAACTCCTTATGAGGGGCACGCTTTTTCATTTCATGCAGGATGCCTTCTTCGGTGGCGATGATGAATTTCTGGCAGTCGTCCTGTTCTACAAAGTTCAGCAGGGCAGAAGTGGAGCCGATGAAATGGGCAAGCTTCAGAACTGCTTCTTCACTTTCCGGGTGGGCAATTAATTTTGCATCAGGATTATCTGCTAATTGTTTGGCTATTCTTTCCATGGAAAAGGCCTCGTGAACGATGCAGCTTCCGTCCCAAAGGATCATGTCACGTCCGGTTTTCTGTGAAAGGTATCTTCCGAGATTTTTATCAGGGGCGAAAATAATCGGACGGTCTTTCGGCAGGGCTTCGATTACGGTTTCCGCGTTGGAACTCGTTACAATGATGTCACTCTCTGCTTTTGTTTCCGCATTACAATTGATGTAGGTTGCCACCAGGGCGTTCGGATGCTGTTCTCGCATTTTTCTTAACCCTTCTCCTGAACATCCGTCCGCCAGGGAGCATCCCGCCATCGTATCAGGAAGAACGACTTTTTTGGTCGGATTCAAAATTTTTGCCGCTTCAGCCATAAAATGAACCCCGCAGAATACAATCATATCGGCATCGGTATCTTTCGCCTGTCTTGCGAGCTGAAGGGAATCCCCCAGGAAATCGGCAATATCCTGGATTTCTCCGGGTTGGTAATAATGCGCTAAAATCACCGCATTTTTTTCTTCTTTCAGCTTAAGGATCGCTTTTACAAGTTCCTCGCCTTCAGGGATAATCAGGTCTTTGATATCTAAAAATCCCCTTACCGGAATTGCAGATTTAGCTTTTTCTAATGTTTCGGTACTCATATCCACCTTAATGTTTTGGTTTATCGGAAATCACAAGTCAAAAATTAAACCTTAGTTTCCGATAAAATATTGTATTAAACGTTCTATTTCTTTTTTTGCTTCATTCAGATCGGAATTGACTACGATTTTATCAAATTCCCCTGCGTAAGACATTTCTTCTTCTGCCTTGGCAACACGGATCCGGATGGTTTCCACATCATCGGTTCCTCTGGAAACCAGCCGGCGTTCCAGTTCTTCAATGGAAGGCGGTTCGATGAAAATGGATAAAGCCTGTTCCCCAAAATATTTTTTTAAAGAGATCCCGCCTTTCACATCCACGTCAAAAATAACTACTTTTCCCTGGTTCCAGATTTTTTCCACTTCGGATTTCAGTGTTCCGTAATATTTGTCGGTATATACTTCTTCAAATTCCACGAAGGCATCTTCCGAAATTTTCTGCCTGAACTCATCAGGGGTTAAAAAATGGTAATCCACCGCATGTACTTCACTGCCTCTCCGCTGCCTGGTGGTACAGGAAATCGAGAACTGCAGTTCGCTGAATACTTCCAGCGCATGTTTTACCAATGTTGTTTTTCCGCTTCCCGACGGTGCGGAAAATATGATGACTTTATTGTTCAAAGTTTAAAGTTTAGGGTTTAAAGTTTCGTTCGTCATTCAAACTTATGTTTAGATCAAAGGCTGTTAACCTTGAATTTTAAACATTAAACTTTGAATTTAAAGTACGTTTAACGTCTGTTCTTTAATTTTTTCCAGATCATCTTTCATCATCACAACCAGTTTCTGGATGGCGGCATGGTTGGCTTTTGAACCTAGAGTATTGATCTCGCGGCCGATTTCCTGGGAGATAAAACCAAGCTTCTTCCCGTTGAAATCTTCATTGTCCATTACTTCCTTATAATATTTCAGGTGTTGCGATAGCCTTACCTTCTCTTCCGAAATATCCAGCTTCTCCGTGAAGTATGCCATTTCCTGGTAGAAACGGGTTTCATCTACGTTTTCAAATTCCTTAAGCGACTTCTGGTAACGTTCTTTTACGGCAACAATCCGTTCTTCCTCAAAAGGAACCACTTCGGCAAGATTTTTTTCAATATTCTGAAGATTTCTTTCCAGCTCTTCATGGAGGATATTCCCTTCCGTTTTTCTGAATTCTTCAAAACGGTCAACCGCCGCATGGACAATTTTTGCCAGGGCTTCCCATTCGCCTTCAGACAGTTCATCAGGTCTTGAGGTGATCGCATCCGGAAAACGTACCGCCATTTTCAGGTATTCAAAATCGGGACCGTCGGAGGCCACGCTTTTTAGTTCGCTGATATAGGAATCAATAAGGCTTTTGTTGATTTTTACATCGGTAGACTCTTCCAGATTCTCCAGATTAAGATAGCAGTCTACTTTTCCGCGGATAATCCGGTCGTTAAGAATCTTTCGGATCTCGAATTCCTTCTCTTTGTACCGGAGCGGAATTTTGATATTCAGATCGAAACTTTTGCTGTTCAGCGATTTAATGTCGATCGTGATCTTTTTCCCTTCAAAAACGCCTTCGGCTCTACCAAAGCCGGTCATTGATAAAATCATAGTTTTTTATTGTTGTACAAAGATAAACATTTAACTCTATAGTTTTGCTAATGTGCATTCGCCGGAAGCTCGAGGCAGGGAATAAGATAATTTTCTATATTTAAACCCATAAGATTCTAATTTAGAGATTAAGAAATATTAAGCTGGGCTTTGCTTAAGCGCAATACTGATAGATCTGTTTGATTTTTCCTGGCAAGACTTAATCACTTCATTTCTTAAGGGTTTAAATTAATGATCAAAGGATCAGGGACCATTTGTAAACATTTAAATATCTAAAAAATAAGAAAATATTTAGTTTCTTTTGCGCTAAATTGAAATAAACGGCATTTTCGTAAATTTGTCCCGTGAAAAAGAAAAATTTAATTTCTGTTGTGGGACCTACCGGAATCGGGAAAACGAGGCTGGCCATTGATCTTGCGAAACATTTCAGTACCGAGATTGTTTCCTGTGATTCGAGGCAGTTTTTTAAGGAAATGAAAATCGGAACGGCTTCCCCTTCATCTGAGGAACTGGCGGAAGCGCCGCATCATTTTATCGGCAACCTTTCGGTGGAGGATTATTATTCCATCGGGCAGTATGAAGAAGATGCCCTGAAAAAGCTCAACGAACTTTTCGAAAGTTATGATACGGTCATTCTAGTGGGCGGAAGCATGATGTATGAAAAAGCAGTACTCGAAGGCCTGAACGACCTGCCGGAAGCGGATGAAGACAACCAGAAGAAATTACAGTCTGTTCTTGAGAATGAAGGCATTGAAAAACTTCAGGAACTGTTGAAGGAACTCGATCCGGAATATTTTGCCGTAGTTGATTTTCACAACCACCGAAGGCTGCTGCGTGCCATTGATGTCATCTGGCAGACCGGTAAAAAATATTCTGAACAGATTGCCTTATCCCAGGGTTCCCGGGATTTTAAAGCCCTCCGCATCGGGATCGAAGCATCGAGGGAAGAACTCTATGACCGGATCAACAGAAGGGTAGACCTGATGATGGAAAACGGTCTGCTGGAAGAAGCGAGGAGTTTAGAAAAATTCAGACATTTAACCGCTTTGAATACCGTCGGTTATGCTGAATTATTTAAATATTTTGATGGGGAATGGGACCTGGATTTTGCCGTTTCCGAAATCAAAAAAAACAGCCGCCGCTATGCCAAACGCCAGCTGACCTGGTACCGGAAAGCGGAAGACATTCATTATCTGCCGTTGGGGTATTCGCAGGAGGATTTTAATAGTTTGATCAAATATATTAATGAACAGCTTAATTTAAAACATTAAGATGCTGGTTAAGATATTAAGAATATGAAGTGGAGCTTTGCTTAAGCATTATGCATTAAAATCTATTAGATTCCTTAATAGAACTTAATCCCTTATCAAAATCTTAACGGTTAAACAAAAAATGCAGCCCCGAAAGGCTACATTTAAAACAAATATAATTTAATTTACTACTTCCAGCCGCCGCCCAGGGCCCGGTACAGGTCTACAATGCTGCTTAGCCTTTGTCTTTTCACGGACGCCAGATTCAGTTCGGCCTGTAAGGAGTTTCCCTGGGCAGTTATTACTTCTAAATAATTGGCCATTCCGCCTTTGTAGAGCATTTCGGCACTTTTGATTCCGTTTTTCAGGGTGTTCACCTGCTCGGAAGCTTTCTGTTCCTGAACCTTTAAGCTCTCATTGGAAACGAGGGCGTCCGAAACTTCACCGACGGCATTCAAAACAGACTGCCGGAAAGCCAGTACGTTTTTCTCCCGCTGGATTTTAGCCACATTCAGATCCGTTTTCAATTGTCTTTTCTGAAAAACCGGCTGGGTAAGGCCTCCTAAAACGGAACCGAACAACGACGCCGGAATCTGGAACCAGTTGTCGATCTTAAATGAATTCACCCCGCCGTTCGCTGTTATGCGCAAGGCAGGATACATATTCGCCTGGGCAATACCCACCAAAGCGTTCGATTCCAGCAAGACCAGCTCCTGCTGCCTTACATCCGGCCGGCGGCTGACCATGGCTGCCGGAAGTCCTGCAGAAATATTCTGTGGTAAAGAGGTTTCGGACATTTCAATCGTCCGGCTGATCTTCCCGGGATTTTCACCGACCAGAATACTCAATGCATTTTCCTGGATCGCCATGTTCTGTTCGAGCTGGGTGATCAGAAGCTCGGTGGATTGCTTCTGGGCAGTGGCCTGCTGCACGCCTAAAGAAGTCGTATTGCCGCTCTGCCACATTTTCTCCGTGATGGATAAGGTATTGGTGCTGAGTTCCAGATTCGATTTTGCAATCTGAAGCTGCTTATCCAGCATCAGCAGATTGTAATATCCCTGGGCGATGGCAGCCACCACCTGGGTCTGGATGGCTTTTGTCGCTTCATAGGTCTGCAGGTACTGCATTCTGGAAACCTCCTGCTGGTTTTTTATTTTTCCCCAGATATCCGCTTCCCAGGATAAATTGAATGCGGCGTTGTAATCTTCCACATGGCTCTGGCCTAAAAATAAATTCAAGCTCTGCCCGTTCATGCTGTTTTTAGACGGCTTCGAAATCTGTGCGGAAACCCCGAAACCGATATCCGGGTACTGAAGATATTTCGCCTGCTTCAGTCTTTCCTGTGAGGCAGCCACCTGTTTCAGGGCGATCTGAAGATCATAATTATTTCTGATCCCTTTTTCAATTAAACTTTGTAAAACAGGATCGCTGAAAAACTGCTTCCATTCCAGATCGGCTACACTGGCGGTATCGGCAGTGGCGGTGTAGGCAAACTTTTCAGGCAGCTCAGGTGTCGGTTCCTGGTAAGCCAGTTTTGACACACAGGAAACCGAACCCAAAGCTACTGCAAAAGTGATGATGATATTTTTTATTCTTTTCATAGTTTTTAAAATTTTATTGATAACAAACTTTGAGGAATTTTTTAAAGATGAACAAAGGAATATTTTATCTTCAAATTCTCACATTATCAAGGATTTACCGGATGATAGGGTTTATTCATGAAATATTTGTGGGATTTGTGGTTGAAATCCCCAAAGCTTGTTATCCATTCTGATTAATGGGCCGGAGCCAAAAGTTCGGCTTCCAGTTTTTGTCTCTCAAGTCTTTTCTTTTTCCGGCTCGGCATCTTTTCATGCAGATACTGGAAGATCACAAACATCACGGGAATGATGAAGATTCCGAAGATAACCCCTGTCAGCATGCCTCCTACGGTACTGAAACCAATGGAATGGTTTCCTTTTGCGGAAGCACCCTGGGTGAAAACAAGCGGCAGCATCCCGACAATAAAGGCGAAAGAGGTCATTAAGATCGGCCGCAGACGTAATCTTGAAGCCTGAAGCGCAGATTCCAGCAGGGTTCTTCCTGCATTTCTCCGCTGTACGGCAAACTCCACAATCAGGATCGCATTTTTGGCCAGCAATCCGACCAGCATGATGAGACCGACCTGAACGTAAATATTATTATCAATTCCGGCCAGTCCCGTGAAAGCGAATACTCCGAAAATCCCTGTCGGAATCGTCAGGATCACCGCAAAAGGAAGAATGTAGCTCTCATACTGTGCGGCCAACAAGAAGTACACAAACAGGATGCTCAGCATAAAGATGAAGGCGGTCTGTCCGCTGGTTTTAATTTCTTCACGCGTAATTCCGGTCCATTCGTAACCATAACCTCTCGGCAGCGACTTCTGCGCAACTTCTTCCACCGCTTTGATGGCATCTCCGGTACTGTAACCCGGTTTCGGTGTCCCGTTGATGGTAACGGCGTTGAACAGGTTGTTTCTGGTCACCGTTTCAGGCCCGAAAGCCCTTTTTAAAGTCACCAGGGTTTTCACGGGAACCATTTCACCCGATTTGTTTTTCACATAGATGCCTTCCAGGGAATTGGCATCGGTACGGTAGGGAATATCGGCCTGCGCCATTACCCGGTAGTATTTTCCGAACCGGTTGAAATCCGACACGAAACTGCTTCCGTAGTAGATCTGCATCGTCTGCATCAGCTCGGTGATGGAAATGCCTAGCTGATTGGCCTTGTCATTATCCACCTCGATCGTGAACTGTGGATTTCCGGCAGCATAGGTGGTGAAAGCGAATGCAATTTCCGGACGTTTCATCAGTTCGCCGATAAAGGCCTGGGTGGTTGTTCCCAGCTGTTCCAGGGAACCGTTGGTTTTATCCTGAAGCATGAATTCAAAACCGGATACATTCCCGAATCCCTGAACGGTAGGGAAATTGAAGAAGAAAGCACTGGCGTCTTTCACCTGTGAAACTTTACCCGTCAGGCCTGCGGCAATTTCATTCGGATCGGTAACAGCACCGCGTTGGTCGTGGTCTTTTAACTTGATAAACCCGGCAGAATACGGAGACGCATTGGCATTGCTGATGAAATTCAGGCCGTCGGAAACCCAAAGGTGGTTCTTGGCTTTTTCACTGTTGATGATCTTGTCGATCTGCTCGGTAGCCCGGTGGGTCCGGTCCAGTGAACTTCCCGGCGGGGTATTTACCGCATACAGGATGAAACCCTGGTCTTCGGTAGGAATAAATCCGGACGGTGCCTTTTTTATTAAGAAAACACTGGCGGCAACCAGAAGGGCCAGGCCTCCGACCGCTACCCATTTATTTTTAATTAAAAACTTCAGGCTGTAGATATATTTCCTGGTTAAATTATTAAAGCTTGTATTAAAAGCATTAAAGAATCTTGCTCCAAAACCTGTTTTTTTGCCATGTTCGCCATGTTCACCCTGAGGATCATTGAGAAGCAGTGCACATAAAGCCGGACTCAACGTCAAAGCATTAACGGCTGAAATCAGAATGGCTATGGCCAGGGTAAAGGCAAACTGTCTGTAGAAAACACCCGCCGGCCCCTGCATAAAACCTACCGGAATAAACACGGCGCACATCACCAGGGTAATGGAGATAATGGCTCCGGAAATCTCACTCATCGAATTCATCGTGGCCTGTTCCACCGGCATTCCGGTGTGTTCCATCTTCGAGTGGACGGCTTCCACCACCACAATCGCATCATCCACTACAATACCGATGGCAAGAACCAGGGCAAAGAGCGTAAGCATATTGATGCTGAACCCGAATAAATTCAGGAAAAAGAAAGTACCGATGATGGCTACCGGAACGGCGATGGCCGGAATTAAAGTCGACCTGAAATCCTGAAGGAAAATATAGACCACGATAAATACCAGGATAAAGGCAATCACCAAAGTTTCCACCACCTGATGGATAGAAGCATCCAGAAAGTCTTTGGAGTTATACATGATAATCGGCTCAACACCCTGTGGAAGGGTTGTCTTTAACTGATCAACCTGTTTTTCGATTTCAGTCAGGATCTCGTTGGCGTTGGAACCGGCAGTCTGCATGATAGCAAATCCGGCGACCGGTTTTCCGTCCACCCGGTTGGCTGCGGTATAGGTATACGATCCGAATTCTACACGCGCCACATCCTTCAGCCTCAGGAAAGAACCGTCGCTGTTGGCTTTGATGGCGATGTTTTCATAGTCTTCATTCTTGTTCAGTTTTCCTTTGTATTTAAGGATATATTCATACGTTTCCTTGCTTCCCTGCCCGAGACGTCCCGGTGCTGCTTCCAGGTTATGGTCTTTTACCGCATTCAGGACTTCCTGAGGGGAAAGGTTGTTGGCCGCCAGACGGTCCGGCTTCAGCCACAACCGCATGGAATAATCCCTGGTTCCGAACACCTGGGCCTGAGCTACGCCCGGAATACGCTGGATCTGAGGAATAATGTTTATTTTCAAATAGTTCTGAAGGAAAAGTTCATCGTATTCTTTGGGATTATTACTGGTTAATCCCATAAACATAATCATACTGTTCTGTACTTTCTGGGTGGAGATCCCGGCCTGTACGACTTCCTGAGTAAGCTGGCTCATGGCTTTGGACACCCGGTTCTGAACGTTCACGGCAGCATTGTCCGGATCAGACCCCTGCTTGAAGAATACACTCAGGGTCATCGTACCGTCGTTGCTTGAGTTGGAAGTCATATACGTCATGTTTTCTACACCGTTTACGGCTTCTTCAATCGGGGTAGCTACCGAACGGGCAACCACTTCTGCATTCGCCCCCGGATAAAAAGCGGTTACCTGGACGCTTGGCGGTGCGATATCCGGAAAGAGGGCAATCGGTAAATTAAAGAGCGACAGGGCACCCAATAATAAAAGAATAATGGAAATCACCGTTGAAAGCACGGGTCTTTCTATAAATTGTTTTAACATAAGAAGTTTATTTTTTAATAGAGCTTTTGTTTTTACAACAAAAGACACAAAATATTTCATCGGGTTTAAAGATGAATCGCTAATGTTTTAAAAGCTTTTGTGGTTATATTTCTCCCACAGATTTCACGGATTTGCACAGATGATTGCGCTTAAATACCCATGTGTTTAAAAGTTTTTGTGACTTTTGTAGTTAAAAAGTAAAAGTTTATAAAGGCCTTGCTCTGAGAAGGCTGTCGGATGAAATGGCTTTCGGCCTGATGGAAACCCCGTCTTTGAGGGTACCCAATCCGGTGAATACAATTTTATCGCCGGCAGCAAGCCCTTCTGAAATAAAGTAATAGCTGTCGGTCTTCCCTGAAATTTTTACCGGTTTTCCGGTCACCTTATTCCCTTTTCCAAGGACGTACACATAGGTTTTATCCTGGATCTCATAAGTAGATTCCTGCGGGATCACCAGCGTTTTATTGAACAGTTGCGGCATGCGGACCCTTCCTGTGTTTCCTGTTCTCAGGATTCCTCCGGCATTCGGGAATACGGCACGCACACTGATGGCTCCGGTCGTTTTGTCGAACTGTCCGTCAACGATACTCATTTTCCCTTTTTCAGAATAAACGCTGTTGTCGGCGATTACCAATTCCACCATCGGCATATTTTTCAGTTTTTCATTCAACGTAGCCCCCGGATATTTCTTCTGAAAAGCAATGAAATCCAGTTCACTTAAAGAAAAATAAGCGTAGATCTCGCTGATGTCTGATAATAAAGTCAGAGGGCTCGGATCGGTTCTTGAAATCAGGCTTCCTTTTTTATAAGGGATCCTTCCAATGTATCCGCTGACGGGAGCAGTAATGGTGGTGAATCCGACATTGATTTTTGCGCTTCCTACTGAGGCTCTTGCCTGCGAAGCTGCAGCCACAGCGGCGGCATAATTGGCTTTTGCCGTTCTCAGCTGGACGTCCGAAACTACTTTTGCCGAAACCAGGGGCTCCAGCCGGTCCACTTCTACTTTCGCCTTCTGGATATTGGCATTGGCAGCCTGCAGATTGGCGCTGGCCATATTCATCTGTTCGCCGTAGCTTCTGGAATCGATCTTAAACAGGGGTTGTCCGGCCCTTACATAAGCGCCTTCTTCCACATAGATTTTGTCAAGATAGCCATCAACCTGTGACCGGATCTCTACATTGTTTTTCCCTTCAAGGGCCGTGGGGAATTCCTGGTAGACTGTAGCAGGGGAGGTGATGACGGAATAGACCGGTAATTCAGGAGCAGGTAAAGCTGCGTTGGAGCTTTCTGCTGCCTGGGTGCAGTTCTGGAGAAGGATGATACTGGAGATCAGGACCATCATCCTCGTTTTTCCAAATATTTTCATATTGAGTTTAAATTTTTAATGTTAGATTTTAATGCAATTGTTTTTAATTTGAATTCTGTTATTTTTCCTAACAGTGTTAATTAGTCGTCAAAAAATTAGACAGAATAAATACGGATTTCAGATAGTTGTTTTCATAAAGGAAATTTTATAGGATTAAATAGGATTAAAAAGTGATTTGGTGTGTTATATTTTCTAACGGTGTTAATTTAAATGATAAAAAAAATCAAACTTTGTTTTGGTTATCAATATTTTTCCAAATTATTTAGTGTTAATATTCCTAACGGTGTTAATTTTTAGTTTAAAAAAAATTTACAAAGATTTAATAAAAGCAGAAACCGTTTCGTCCAGAGTGGTTTTATTCATAGTCGAAGGAATATCATCGTTACGCATCATCATAATTGAGATTAATCCGTGTACCGCCGAAAAAAGTGCATGGGAAGAGTGGCAGGCATTATCAGGATTTGAACTTTTCTTTTTAATGATTTCCAATGTCCCTTCATAAAGCATATCCTGGAATGAAGAAAACTCCTGCTTCATCATTCCTTTCCCACTGCATTGCATTCCCAGTCCGAACATCAGTTGGTAATATTCTTTATTTTTGAAAGCAAACTGCCAGTAAGCATCTACAATTGCTTTCAGTTTATCTTCCGGCGTATCGTGAGCCTGCTGAGCCTTCAGAAGTTCGATGTGGAGGCAGTGAAACCCGTTCAGCGAAATTTCATAAAGAATGGCTTCCTTATTTTCAAAATGATCATACACAACCGGCGCACTGTACTCAATGGCATCGGCAATCTTCCTCATGGAAAGTGATGCCCACCCTTCGGTTTTAGCCAGGGAAAATGCTGCATCCAGAATACTTGTGCGTACATTTTCTTTTTCTCTCTGACGGCGTTCATGTAATCCCATGATTTTTTATTTGTCTAACAGTGTTAGCAAAACTACAAACTTTTGAATATAAATTCCAAATAAAATTTAAACTTTAACTTTTAATGGCTGTAAGCTGTAAGAATGGATGCGGAAGTTTTTGACTTTATCCGGTTTTTTTTTCAGGTGCTTATTAAAGTTAGCTAGGTGTAAGTTGGAGAGTCGGGAGCTGGATTGATTTCATTTGAAATTAATGCCTGATCATAATAACAATGACTTACTTCCATCATCCTGCACCCGTATTCCTACATTCTGCCTCCATCTACCTTACCCATATAAAAGAAATTTTTATCTTTGTGCTTAAATAAAAAAGTTATGAATACGCCTTCAAATATGATCGATCTGGGTACCAAAGCTCCTTTTTTTGAGCTGCCGAACCCTTCTAAAAGCAATGAAATCCAGTCATTGGATGATCTGAAAGGAGAAAAAGGGACTTTGGTGATCTTTATGTGCAACCATTGCCCGTTTGTTCTGCATGTTATAGATAAGCTGAACGAGCTGTATGAAGATTATAATGAAAGAGGGATCGAGTTTATTGCCATCAATGCGAACGATGTGGAAAAATATCCTGCCGATACACCGGAAAAGATGATCGAATTCCAGATTGAAAGAAATTTCGATTTCCCTTACTTGTATGATGAAAGCCAGGCCATCGCAAAAGCTTATGACGCGGCCTGTACGCCGGATTTCTTTTTCTTTGATGAGAAATTGGACCTGATCTACAGAGGACAGATGGATGATTCGAGACCCGGAAACCACAAGGAAGTAACCGGTGAGGATCTGATTATCGCTTTTGAAAATCTTCTACTGGGCGAGCCTCAGGAAGAAATCCAGAAACCGAGCATGGGCTGCAATATCAAGTGGAAATAATTTTAATCTTGTAATTAAATATAGAAAGCTGTTCTTTTGGAGCAGCTTTTTTTATGCACAATTACCGGTTGTTCAAAAGTTATCCACAATTTTATCCACACGGTTTTGTGGATAAATGTTAATAAAATATCAGCTGGATTTTTTAGGTTAATGTGTTTGTAATTAAATACTTGTAATTTTTGGTTGTAGTAATGGTGATTATATTGTTTACTATTTATGTTCAGACTTATCCACAATTGTTTATAAAGAATTGTCAGAAACCCCACATTCGTTTTACTTTGTTTCCAGGATTCAAATCGGCATTTATCCTATTGTGTAGAAAGTTCTTTGTAAACTCGGAATGAATATTTTTAATACAAGCGGGATTACAGAAGGTGACCCCGGATTGTAACTGATCGGAGCGGGGGATATCTGTATGGCAAGGCCGATTATAATAGCTGTGGTGAGGATTTCCCAGTAACCTGGATTTTTTTAAGCTTATTCTTTACCTAATTGAAAGGCCACCTGAAAATCCGGCGGCCTTGTTTATAACATGGATAGGTTATCCTGCAGGATTTCCGCTATTTTAAAAACGGATTATGTTCCTTTTCAAAGCCGATGGTTGTAGAATTTCCATGTCCGGAAAAAACCTGCGTGTCATCATCAAGAATAAGCAGTTTGGTTTTAATACCGTCGATCAGCTGTTCGTAGTTTCCTTTGAAAAGATCGGTCCTGCCGATACTTCCTTCAAACAGGACATCGCCCGAGATCATGAAATTCTGGTTCTCATTGTGGTAAACCACGCTTCCCGGAGAATGTCCCGGAACATGGTAAATTTTAAATTTTTCCCCGTCAAAATCCAGTTCATCCCCTTCATTTACATAATCAATTTCAACATCAATATGATTTACTTGCAGTCCAAACCTCATCCCGCTTACCTGAAACATATCGAGGACTTCTTTATCTTCCTGATGCATGGTTACGGGAACCTGATAGGTATCGAATGCCCATTGCAAACCCAGGACATGATCGATATGGGCGTGGGTGAGAAGGATTTTCTCAACTGTTAATTCTTTTTGCCGGATGAAGGTTTCAAGGGCTTCCGTCTCCTCTTCATTCCGGTTTCCGGGATCGAAGAGCCACGCTTTTTTATTTTCGTTATAAAGGACATAAGTATTTTCGCTCGCAAAATTGAATACGAAACCTTGAATCTGAAGCATAAGATGAATATTTTATTACGAACAAAGGTAAGTACAAAAGTCCGGATTGAAAATTTTAATGAACTTTTAATGAATAAAGACCGCTTCCTGTGACGGTTTAACTGATTTTTCTTTATCTTCGTCATAATGAAAACATTGCGACTCCTTCTACTTTCCGTCAGCGGTCTGGTCTTCGGACAAAATATCCAGAGCATTCAGCTTTTTAATCCCCAGACTAATGACGAAACGCCTGTCATTAACTTCGGGCAGCAGCTGGTTCTGAGCTTTGACGACCTTACCAATGCCAGTGAGATTTACCGATATACTATCAGGCATTACAACCGCAACTGGGAAGACGATAATCTGTTTTTTACGGAAATTGCCAACGGAAGCATGAACGGTCTGCTGGATAAATTCCAGTATTCCTTTAATACGCTGCAGGCTTATACCCATTATACGCTGACGTTTCCCAATGACAAGATCCAGCCGAAAATTTCAGGGAATTTTGAGCTGATTGTATATAAGGATTCTGTAGAGAAACCATTGTTTAAAAAACGCTTTTATCTTGTGGAAAACGGGGCAACGCTGGCGGTAGGCGTTTCACGTTTTGCCGATGCCCGTAATCCTGAAGCACAGCAGCGGGTGGAAGTGAAGGCTGTTCCGGCTGGCGGGGATTTATCATCCAATGTCAATTCCATGACGCTGAAGGTAATGCAGAACAACAACCCCAATGTTTCCATCAGTAATTTAAGGCTGAGTACCACTTTGGGAAATCAGTTGCTTTTCCAGCAGATGTCTCTTGTGTTTCCGGGAAATAACGAATTCTATTATTTCGACAATAAAAACATGAACATGGCTGCGGATATGGTCCGCGCTGCAGAGCAGATCGATGGGGTAAACCAGACTTACCTTCATCCGGTCTGGGCGTTTCCACTGAATTATCAGTACCAGCCGGATGTAAACGGTGCCTGGTATTACCGGAGAAACGATCTGGGCAGGGAAAGGGATGCGGCACGGGAAGCGGATTATTCTTGGGTGCATTTTTCATTGGATTCGGAGCCGGTAGATAAGGAAATTTATGTGCTGGGAGGATTTAATAATTTTTTGCCGACCAAAGAAAACCAGATGCAGTATGATGAGGCTACCAAAAAATATGTTGCCAGGATTTATCTGAAACAAGGGTTCTATAACTATGTTTTAGCAACTAAAAATCCGGATGGTACCTTGAATTTTGGTGAAGTCAACGGGAATTTCTGGCAGACGGAAAACCTTTACCAAGCCTTTTTATATTATGCGCCATTCGGCAGGAATTATGATGGGCTGATAGGGTACGGGGAATTCAGAACGCCGGTCAGATAATACAAACCTCATAGGTTTTTAAAACCTATGAGGTTTAGTTCACGGCATCCTACCAATAAAAACCTCACAGGAAAATTCCTGCGAGGTCCAATATAATAATAGTCAGAACCGATTAAATTTTAAAAACGGCCGTAATCAGCAGATGGTCCTCATCCTCGAAAATGTAGTGGATGTTGACCGGAAATTCCTTCATGGGCCTTACGGAAATTTCACTGCCGGTTGTCCGATGATCTTGAAGAATGCCATCAATGGATTCTTTCAGACTTTCCAGAAAATCGTTTCCTCTCTTTTCTTTTTCCGCATTAAAAACCCGCATAAGAAGCCTGATGTCGTTTTTGGCGATGGAGGAGAGCAATACGTTCATGCTAAGCACAATATTTTTTCAGCTCCGTTACGTTTTCATAAAAATCCAGTTTGGTAGCGGGATTTTCATTATGAAACTGAATCCGGTATAAAATTTCATCCAGGTGAAACCGGGAAATCGCCACGGGTTTTTCGGTTTCGAAATTTTCCATCATTTGTGCAAAAGCTTCCAGCATTTCAGGATTGAAATTTTCAATTTTACTTTTCAGGATTTCAGCAGTTGCATTCATCATTTTTAATTTTTAAGGTTGATGATTTTTTTTGATGGGGTAAAGGTAATAAAAATATTTAATTTTTAAGATTTTATTGTAAAAAATAAGGGGTATTAATTGAAAAAAAATAAATTTTAATGAGTTTCACTTAGTTTTTTAGGGGATGTTTGTGTTTTGATACAAAATGTAATGGTTCTCTTGGCAGATTTCAGAATAAAAGGCGTATTGAATTTACACAATTACATAAACGGCAGGAGACAACGGAATCTGGTATTATCTGAGCCATAAAAAATAAAGACTGCCTGAAATTTTCAGACAGCCTCTTTACTATTTTTGAAAATGAAAATTTATACCAGATAAAATTCATGAAGTTTTTCTTCACAAAGGATTTTTACCACCTCGATCCAGCGGTCTTCATCGTTCAGGCAAGGAATATAATGAAAGCTTTCTCCTCCGGCATGGGTAAACTGATGTTTCCCTTCCACGGAAATTTCTTCCAGTGTTTCCAGGCAGTCCGATACGAAGGCCGGACAGACAATGGCCAGGTTTTTTACCCCTTTTCCCGGAATGGTTTCCAAGGTCTCATCGGTATACGGTTCGATCCACTTATCTTTACCTAACCTTGACTGGAAGGAAACGATGGTTTTCTCTTTCGGAATGTTCAGCTTTTCAATTACCTTATTGGTTGTGGTAAAACACTGATGACGGTAACAGAATTTATGGCTCGGATTGCTTTCTCTTGAACAGCAGTCGTTCAGATTACAGGTTTTTGTAGGATCGGTTTTATAGATATGCCTTTCCGGAACCCCGTGATAAGAAAACTGCAGGGCGTCGAAATTTTCAGGAAGTTTTTCCTTAATACTCTCCGCAAGGCAATTGATGTAAATTTCCCGGTCGTAGAAAGGCTGGATGTAATTGATTTTTACTTCCGGGAATTTCTCTTTTCTTACTTCCTCCGCTTTTTCAATAACGGTCTCTGTGGTACTCATCGCATACTGCGGGTACAGCGGAAAAAGAACGATTTCCGAAACCCCCTGATCCACCAGTTTCTGGATTCCCGCTTCAATGCTCGGCTGGGCGTATCTCATCCCGATTTCCACCGGAACATCCACCACTTTCTGAAGTTTTTGCCGGATTTTTTCAGTGATTACGATCAGAGGCGAACCTTCATCTGTCCATACCGTTTTGTAGGCTTCAGCTGATTTTTTAGGTCTTGTTTTCAGAATAATACCCTGTACCAGCAGGGCACGGAAGAACCATCGGTAATCGATGACCCGCTCATCCATCAGGAACTCATCCAGATATTCTTTTACATCCTCTACTGCCGTTGATCTTGGTGATCCCAGGTTTACTAATAAAATTCCTTTCATAACATATAAGTAATAAGCAATGGATAGTAATTACTGAAAATTACTATCCATTGCCTGTGTTTTTTATCCGTTTACGGCTTCCACTCTTTCCACAAGATCCGGAATGAACTGCTTTAAAATGTTTTCAATTCCCCCCTTCAGCGTAGCCGTTGAGCTAGGGCATCCTGAGCAGGCGCCCTGTAACAGCATTTTTGCAGTTTTGTTTTCTTTGTCGTATTCCATTAAGGAAATTTTTCCGCCGTCGTTTTCTACCGCCGGGGCTACATATTCATTTAAGATGTCTGAAATTTTCTGTTCATCATCGGTGTAATCCCTGTTGATGATCTTTTCCACAGGATTTTCATGCTTCTGGGCTTCAACATTGGAAATTTCGCCACCGTTCTGCAGGTATTCTGCAATCAGCGCACGAACGGCCATCATCACTTCGTGCCATTCTACAGAATTGTCTCTGGTTACGGCCACGAAATTATCAGAGATAAAAACTTCTTTGGCAAAATCAAATTCCCTGAAGATGGCCTGGGCCAAGGGTACGCCTTCCGCACCTTCAGGTGATTTTACCTCTACGAAACCTTCAAGCAGTAACTTATTGGAAACAAACTTCATCACATTCGGGTTCGGTGTCATTTCCGCGTAGATCTGATACAGTTCCTTTTTCTTCTGAAGATAGATTCTCGGGTTGGCCAGCAATTCGTCTTCAATAACGTTTTTCAGGCTTTCAGCCACATGTTCCCATTCTACCGTATCCTGTTTGGCCACAGCTACAAAATTGGCGGTAATAAATATCTTCTCAACAAAAGGATAATTGAAAAGCTCCTGGGCCAGGGGAATTTCTGCAATATCCGAAGTTCTGTCGAGCTCCAAAGATCCCGGGATCAGGTTATAATCTGCCACAAATTTCATCACTTTCGGGTTTTCGGTAGGCTCTATAAGTATAGTACGCATTTTTTCTTTAAATTTGAGATACAAAAATACGCAATTAGAAATTAGAAGGCAGGTATCGGAAGTTAGATTTTTGCTATCGGCATCATTTAAAAGTCGAAAGCCGGAACGATTCCTTGCAAGACAAATTCAAATTAATACATTATCAAATTTTCAAATTAAGCATATGGCACTGATCAAAGAACTTTTAGGAAAATCGCCACAGATAGGGGATAATACATTTTTAGCGGAAACGGCAACCATTATCGGCGACGTTACCATGGGGAAAGACTGCAGCATCTGGTACAACGCGGTGATCCGCGGCGATGTCCACTACATCAAAATGGGAAACAAAGTTAATGTTCAGGATAACGCCATGCTGCACTGTACCTATCAAAAGCACCCGCTGAATATCGGGAATAATGTTTCCATCGGCCATAATGCGATTGTTCACGGCTGTACCATCAGGGATAATGTCCTGATCGGGATGGGTTCCATTGTCATGGACGATTGCCTGGTGGAAGAAAACTCCATTGTCGGTGCCGGTTCCGTAGTAACCCAGGGAACGCACATCAAATCCGGGGAAGTCTGGGGCGGGGTCCCGGCACGGAAAATCAAAGACATCAATTCCCAGCTGCTGGAAGGAGAAGTAAACCGTATTGCAGACAATTATGTGAAATACTCTTCCTGGTACAAGGAAAACGTTAAGGAGGTGAATGGTCAATAGTGAGTTTTGCTCTACAAATGAATTATTATTGAACATTAGGGCTGACCATTGAAGAAAATATTCCGTAGGAATATGATCTGTATAGCCGAAAATCGAATGCAGTATGTGCCAGCACGCCTTAAGTATACTATCCGTAATGCTGTATAAGATAGAACTCCTACGGAGTTCTGGTCTAGGTTAATATATTAATACTACACAAATATTGCTCCTCCGGAGCAAATCGGTGTGGAAGTTAACGGTGATTTTCGACAGATTAAAATTTAATACTGACGAATGAATTGTCAATTTTTCTCTGTCAGCAGGTTCACTATTCACTCGCAGAAATTGACTATTGATATAAAAAAAGCATTGCTTTATCCGGCAATGCTTCTTTCCTTAGCGAAAAATCCTGTAGGAATTTTATATAAATTAATGTGTTACGGGTTGATCAGTTCGGCTTTTCCGTTGATGCATTTGATGCCGGTGGGTTCACTTACCATCATGCAGTCGGAGATGACGCCATACTTTTGGTTGAATGCTTTCACTTTTTCCGTATAATCATTGATTCTTTCCAGAATAGCCGTTTCCATCTTTTTCGGATAGGCAATGTATAATTGAGGGCCACCGCATGCTTTGGCTCCCATTGGTGCAAAAGCCCATTCGCCGGCATTGGTACATTTTTCTTTGGTTACTTCAGATTCAATCGACGCTCTTAACTGATCCAGCTGGGCCTGCTCATATTTCTGGCTGCTTTCATCAACAGGTCTTTCCGAGATGTCTTTCGGGAGGTTGGCATCCACGTCTTTCGCAGAGCCGCAGGAAACGAAGAATAAAGTAAAACCCAACAGGGCAGCAGAAACGTGCGGAATCGTTTTTAACATAATAAATTAATCTGGTTCAAAATTTTCAAAACTTATGCCAAGGTAAGGTTTTTAAGATTCATTTCCGTAATTTTGACGGCGATGAACAATCATTTTTTTGACTTAATAGAGCATACCAACCGAAGCGTATTTTTAACGGGAAAAGCAGGAACGGGAAAGACGACTTTCCTGAATGATTTTGTAAAGCGCACCAGAAAAAAACACATTGTGGTTGCCCCCACCGGGATTGCAGCCATCAATGCAGGCGGCGTTACCATCCATTCGATGTTCGGGCTTCCTTTAAGAACCTTTTTGCCGACCACGGAACGGATCGATACCAGCCTGGCCAATAATATAGCCGACCTGATGCCGCATTTCAAATACCGGAAAGATAA
Source organism: uncultured Chryseobacterium sp. (assembly GCA_913777465.1). Taxonomy (GTDB): domain Bacteria; phylum Bacteroidota; class Bacteroidia; order Flavobacteriales; family Weeksellaceae; genus Chryseobacterium. Next base: position 16,996 of record CAJYRQ010000002.1, on the reverse strand, counting down.
ATTGAAGCTTCTCCGCGAAGTGGAGATCATCATCATTGATGAGGTTTCGATGCTGAGGGCCGATGTCCTGGACATGATGGATTTTTCCCTTAGGTTCATCCGAAGGAACAACCAGCGTTTCGGTGGGGTACAAATGCTGTTCATCGGGGATCTGTATCAGCTTCCGCCGGTGGTGCGGGATGAGCATATCTTAAAAATGTATTACCATTCCCCGTTCTTTTTCGACAGCCATGCAATCAAGGAAATTCCGTTGATTACCATTGAACTTACTAAAGTTTACCGTCAGTCCGATGAGGAGTTCCTGGCGATTTTAAATGCTATCCGCGACGGCGACGTGGCCAATATCGATTTTGAAAAGCTGAATGAAAGATACGACCCGGTTTTCAGTTCGGAAGATGAGCCTTATGTTTACCTGTGTTCGCACAATAAAATGGCGGACGACATCAACCAGGAAAAGCTGGAAGAAATCAAAGTAACGGCGAAGACCTATGAAGCGAAGCTGTTCGGAGAATTCAGGGAAAACCAGTTTCCGAACGAGCAGTTTCTGGATTTAAAGATCGGCGCCCAGATTATGTTCATCCGGAATGACGTTTCCGGGGAAAAACGCTATTTCAACGGCAAGTTGGGTGAAATTTCCGCACTGGATGAAAACGAAATTAAAGTGATCCTCGACGGAAGCGACCGTGAAATTACCGTAAAAAGAGAAGTCTGGGAACAGAAAAAATACTTCCTGGACACCGATAAAAATATCAAGGAAGAAGTCCTGGGAAGCTTTGAGCAGTTTCCGATCAAGCTGGCCTGGGCGGTAACCATCCATAAAAGCCAGGGACTTACCTTCGACCGGGTGATTATCGACGCCGGAAAAAGCTTTACGGCCGGGCAGGTGTATGTTGCCTTGTCGCGCTGCCGCACCCTGGAAGGAATTGTCTTAAAATCCATGATCACGCCGGAAGTTATTTTCAAAGACAACAGGATCCTTTCTTTCCATACGGATACGGTGGCCAATGATAAGGTGGAAGCCATCCTCAATAACGAAAAGTATGACTACAGCATCAAAAAAGTCCTTCGTACGGTGGATTGCTTATGGTTTTTGAATGAAGTGGAGGAGTGGAACAAGCTGTCGATGGCTACCAAAAGCATCGACCATGTAAAAACCAACCAGCTGTATCTTCAGCTGAAGCATGAAATTTTAAATCTGGGGAAAATTTACGAAAAGCTGCAACGGGTGATTTCCCAGAAGGTTAACAATTTCATTGAGCAGAAAGAAGAATGGTCGGAGATCGAAAGCAAGACCAAAGGTGCTGTTAATTTCTTTTTTACCGGGATCCGGGATAAAGTCTTTAATCCGCTGAAAGATTTCTACGCGAAAATTAAAGGAACCAAAGGGCTGAAGCAGTATAATGAAGAGTTCCGGGTATGGCTGGAAGATATCGAGGAATACCTGAACAGCCTGAAGGATATCCATTTGCTGGAGACTAAATTGCTGGATGAAAAGAACAACCAGGAAGTTAGTATGAAGATTGCCAAAGTTCCGTCCCAGGTTCTGACCTTCCAATTGTTCGAACAGGGAAAAACCATCGCCGAGATCGCTCTGGAAAGAGGCCTGGTAAAAGAAACGGTAATCGGGCACCTGGCGAAATTTGCCGAACAGGGCCTGCTGGATATTTCGAGGGTGATTACCTCAGATAAAATCGAAGCTTTTGAAGAGCTTTTCTATAAAAACCCGAAGGAAACTTTAACGGAATGGAAAAATGCGTTGCCAAGCCACTTTGAATTTAATGAAATCCGGATCTTGATTAATCATTTTACGTATCTGAAGGAGAAGAATTCCTGAACATAAATTTATCTGAACCTCATGGACTAAAATGTCCGAGGTTCAGGTAAGTTTCAGGATCCATTACCGATAGATTACTCTTCTTATAATCTTTTACATTTCTCGTAACAATAACCGTAACCTCGGATCTGTTTTGTGCGGAAAAATTTTGCAGCGCATCTTCAAAATCTTTAAATTCGGAGTTTAAAGCTTCCAGAACGGCTTCTTTATCTGTTGTTATGACATCAACAATATGCATCAGCAATTTTAGACTTTCAATTACCTTTTCATGTTTTGCATTTTTTCTGAGTAAATAATAAATATTGCTCAGCATGATCGCAGTAACATAGCCTTTAATTTTCCCTTCTTCACATAAGCTCAATATCTTTGCTGCATTATCGGAAAAAGGTTCTCTGTCAAAGAAGAAATCAAGAATGATGTCGGTGTCAATCAATATATTATCCATTAAAGATATTTCTGAGTTAAATGATCTGATAATTCTTTCTTATAGTCAAAATCTTCAGTGTCCTTAAACGATCCCTTTAAGGATGTCAGGGTAGGAGACAGTTGTTTCTGGTGATGATGTTGCTCTGCTGTTATGGCTTTTAAGTAATTTTCAATTAAATCGGAAAGACTCCGCTCTTTTTTACGGGCATATTTTTTCGCTTTCTCTATGACCGATTGTTCTATGGTCAGCGTTAATTTTGTATTCATAATTTATATTTTAATACAAATATATAAACTTTTAATAATGCGTGTATATTTTTTAAATTTAACACGTTTGTTAATTTGGAAATATAAAATAATCTACCGGATCTATTTAAATGAAATAAAAATCCCCTGATGATCGCTGACCAGGTTTTTCTCTGCAAAAATCCCGGTTTCAATCGTATAATCGGCAAAACTTTCAGGAACCACAATGTGATCAATATTCTCTTCAATTTCCGAAGTGATATTCTTTAATTTTAAATCCAGAAAAAGATTCTTCAGGGATTCCGTTATTCCGGAACTGATGGATAATCTTTCTTCACCTGTTTTAAAGGAAGTATTGAAATCGCCGACAATAAAAAGGTTGGGATTTTCTGCATGAATCCGTCTGCAATCCTAGATGGTATTCCGCAATTCTTTATCTGCAGAAGGCTGTCGGTTGAACCAGGTTCCGATAATGGTGCAGTAGAAGACCATATTCCCAAATGCCGTTTCAAACTCCAGGGCAAGGTTGGTTTTATCATCCGTCACCGGATATTTTTCCGAGCAGGGAATTTTGGAATAGAGTATCGTCCTGAAAGCTTTTTCGCCTTTCAGATATTCTGTGTAGTTGAGGTTTTCATACACCGTATGTTCCGGGATGGGAGAGCAGGGATATTTATAGGGAAACCGGTCAAGATCCAGATCAACGGCTTCGGTTAGAATAAGGAAATCGAAATCAAACCGGTTCAGGAATGCTGCGGTTTTTGCAGGCTTCTTTTTCCTGGCCCAATCGATGTTTAAAGTAGCGATTTTCAATCAGGATATTTTAGGTCTGAAATTAATTTTCTTCGGTTGTTGTCGTAAAATGAAACAGCGCGTGTTCTGTTTCTCAAAAAAGTTTCCGCATTCTCCAACTCATTAAATCTTGCCTTGTCTGTTTTTTCAAAATCAACAAGTTCAAAATGATTTTCATCCAGCACGGTAAAATCAACAAGCTTTAAATATTCAGAAACAGATTTTTTATCAAGCATAATTTTTCCTCCGCCGGCCCAGTGGCGGTCCTGTCCGTTTTTCTTTACGCCCGAGACCCAATATTCTTCGCCGGTTTCAATATCGAAATGGTTTCCCGAAATGCCCGGAACTTTAAGTTTTTTCAATGCTTTATTATTGAAATAAACCGTTTGTCCGGATTTTGAAAATTCAACAAACCCGATCCACGCAGGACCGCTGTGATCACGGAATTTGTTTTCAATGTACATTACTTTTGGTTTCATAAGCTTGATCATCTTTTAAAAACAATCCCAATTAAACCACGCTTTTTCAAACTTTTTATCAACAAGATCTTTTGGATTTATAAACAAATGCGCTACCCCTGAGTCTCCGAACATAATTTCGTCATCCGTATCAATCTGCAGAAGCAGAATATCATCTTTTTTATCCTGGCTATAATACCTGGGATCGCTTTGGGTAAAGTAGGCATAACCACCAATGCGATGGCCGGACCCGTCGATTATTTTATCCATTTCTTCCTGTTCTGTTACACTTAATGTATCCTGGTATTCATAAAAGTCCAAACCGTCAAATTGCATAGAAAATCTGTAGTCTGTAGCACCGCCAAACTCCGTATCCTTTATAAAGCTTAGACGGTGTTCTTTATTAATTGGTGAGTCTTCATAAAGATCCTTGGTAAGAAAAGAAAAATCATTTTGTACATCTCCAACAGTATCTTCATGGAACATAATTTTATAATCGGTAGTATCATACCAATTATCTGAAGATGCATATAATTGTAATATTCCTGAGGATGGATAGCCCTGCAGATTAGGAACTTCACTAAAATTGATCTGCGCCCAGAGAATCATGGGTTTGCTATTCTGATCTTTTGGATATTCTGTATTTTTAGGAAGATATGGCTTTCCTAGGAATTTACTTCCGGTAATAGATACGGACTCTTCATCAGAAACGGGAGTTGCCTGGATTTTTATTGTTTCCATTCGGAATCTTTCAAGATCGGCTTTGAATTTATTTAAAAATTTCGGTATCATACGGTTAAAGTTTTATATTATTTAAAGATACAAATAATGGGTCGGCACTTTTGAAATTTAATATTAAATCTTTTTTCCAATAGCTTTTCCCTTTCCATTACCATCAATCCTATCAATTACAAAAAGTAACTAATGCGTTTTATTAGCCTTATCTTTGTTTAGTTTTTAAAACTAAATAGATAATATGAAAAATTTTGAAATATCAGTATTGGATCTTGCGCCGGTAAAACAGGGAAAAACCGTTCACGATACGTTTCAGGACAGCTTATCCCTGGCCAACCATGCTGAAAGTTTGGATTATAAAAGGTTCTGGCTTGCGGAGCATCACAATATGGAAAGCATCGCCAGTTCCGCAACTTCGGTTCTGATCGGCTTTATTGCCAACGGAACAAAAAAAATAAGAGTCGGATCGGGAGGAATTATGCTTCCGAATCACAGCTCTTTGGTGATTGCAGAACAGTTCGGAACTTTGGAATCCCTTTTCCCGGGAAGGATTGATCTCGGTTTGGGAAGAGCACCCGGAACGGATGGTCTGACGGCCCAGGCTCTAGGAAGGAATCCGGCGAGTATCAACGAAAAGTTTCCGAGACAGATTCTGGAGTTGCAGAAATATTTCTCCAAAGAAAATTCAAACGCTTTGGTCCGGGCCATTCCCGGGGAAGGACTGGATATTCCGTTGTACATTCTCGGGTCGAGTACCGACAGTGCTTTTCTGGCAGCGGAACTGGGATTGCCGTATGCTTTTGCGGGACACTTTGCGCCGGAACAGATGGAAATGGCCTTCAATATTTACAGGGAACATTTTGAGCCGTCAAAATATCTGGACCGGCCTTATATCATCGCCTGCATCAATGGAGTGGCCGCAGAGACTTCTGAAGAGGCACACAAAATGTCAACGACTTTGTTCGAGGCATTCATCAACATCATCCGGAACGACAGAAAGCCGTTTGCCCCACCGGTGGACAGCATGGATGACATCTGGTCGCCGATGGAAAGATCGATGGTGCTGCAAAAACTCAGATATACTTTGATCGGGGACCAGTCTGAAATTGAAGAACAGTTGAAAAGCTTCCAGCAAAAATTCAATGTAGATGAGCTAATGATCAATTCCCATATCTATGACCATCAGAAAAGGCTTGGGTCTTATCATATTTTCAGAAAAGCAAAAAACGCTGTATTTGGCGAATAATAAAGAGTTTATATTAATTGGAAAATGCCCGTTTTTATAAGTATCTTTGTGAAAATTTAAAAAGTAAAAATGTCTGATATTAAGTTAAATACTATTCCCGAGGCCATCGAAGACCTTAAAAATGGTAAAATAATCATAGTAGTAGATGATGAGGACAGAGAAAACGAAGGAGATTTTCTTTGTGCTGCCGAACTGACGACCCCGGAAATTATCAATTTTATGGCACTTCACGGAAGAGGACTGATCTGTATGCCGCTTCCTGAAAAAAGATGTGACGAGCTGGGTCTTGAAGTGATGGTGAGCCGGAGCAGCGATCCTAAGGAAACCGCTTTTACCGTTTCAGTTGACTTACTGGGCAACGGAACTTCTACCGGAATTTCAGCAGCCGACCGGGCGAAAACCATTCTTGCTTTGATGGACGAAAATTCCAAACCGACCGATTTTATGAGACCGGGACACATCTTCCCGCTCCGGGCAAGAAAGGGTGGTGTTCTGAAAAGAGCAGGCCATACGGAAGCGGCCATCGATTTAACCTGTCTGGCTGGTCTGAAAGAAGGAGGCGTGATCTGTGAGATCATGAATGAAGACGGATCCATGTCGCGCCTGCCGGAACTATATGCTCTTGCTCAGAAACATGACCTGAAAATTGTTTCCATTGAAGACCTGATCCATTATCAGCTTAAAAAAGGAAACCTGATTGAAAGGCTGGAAGAAAGAAAAGTGAAGACCGCTTACGGTGATTTCGATTTCTACGCTTTCAGGGAAACGTCCAACGATCAGATCCATTTTGCTTTAACGAAAGGAAGCTGGACAGTAAACGAGCCGGTTTTGGTGCGGGTACAGTCGTCCGATTCGTATTTTGATGTACTGACGAGACTGAACAACGGTGAAAAGCCTTTGCTGGAGAAAGTTACCCATATGGTGAATGAAGCAGGGAAAGGAGCCATTATTTTTATCAACAACGTTTCCAATTCTGAAAACACGCTGAAAAAACTGCAGCAGTTCCTGAACTATCAGGACGGACAGCAGCAGCATCCGACCCTGGCGTTCAATTACAGGGACTACGGAATCGGTACACAGATCCTGAGAAATTTAGGAATCAATAAATTTAAAGTAATTACCCAGAATCCGAACATCAAGCCTCAGGTTGGAGGATATGATGTTGAGGTGACGGAAATGGTACAGCTTTAAGGTGAATGGTGAATTGTCAATTCGCTATGCTTGTCAATTTTTTGTAGGTTTAAAAATTTACTATTGACTTGCGAAGCAAAATTCAATATTGATAACAAATAAAAATGGCCTGATGAAAATCAAGCCATTTTTATTTGTTCAAAGCTCCTGAAGCCGTTCAGGAAATCCTTGATGTTCATTCTTTTTTTGCCTTCCAATTGCAGTTCTTCTGGAAAGTAGTTTCCGTCTGCAGTATAGATTTTAAATTCATTTTTAGAAATATCCAGGCTTCCTGCCGTTTTTCCATGTTCTGAAATTTCAAATCTGCCGCCGAAAATTTTCAGTCCTTTTTCCTCTTCACCGATTTTCAGCGTTGTAAAAGCGGCTGGATACGGCGACATTCCCAGGATAAATTGATGGATTTCCTTTGAATTTTTAGCCCAGTTGATTCGGGTATCTTCTTTAAATATTTTAAAAGCATTTTTCGGATATTCTACCTGCGGCTGAGGTTTTTCAACGATTGAATTTTCAGCAAGTCCGTTAAGGGTTTTCACCACCAGTCTGGCGCCCATTTCCATCAACCGGTCGTGAAGGCTTCCTGCATTTTCGTCTGGTAAAATGGTAATTTCTTCCTGAAGCAGGATGTTTCCTTCATCAATTTTTTCATTGATAAAAAAAGTCGTGGCACCCGATTTTTCTTCACCGTTGATGATAGCATAGTTGATCGGCGCTGCACCTCTGTAATCAGGAAGCAGGGAAGCATGAAGGTTGAACGTTCCCATTTTAGGCATTTCAAATAATACTTTAGGCATCATCCGGAACGCGACCACGACGAAAACATCGGCATCCATTTTCCTAAGCTCTTCCAGGAATTCAGGATTTCTCAGTTTTTCAGGCTGAAAAACGGGAAGATTATTTTCTGCAGCAAAAACTTTTACCGGCGACTGACTGATCTTCTGCCCGCGTCCGCTTGCTTTATCGGCAACCGTTACAACGCCTACAACTTCGTGGTGAGAATGGTGAATGGCTTCCAAAGCAGTTTTTGCAAACTCCGGGGTTCCTAAAAATACGACTTTCAATGATTTCATACTGCAAAGATAAACCCTTTAGCGGTGGTTTAAAAATTAAAAACCTATTATTAAATACTACCCGTTACTCATGCAATCGCGTAGGTTCTGAAATTAAGCATCTTTATTTTTCCGGTATCGAGAAGGAAGATCAGGTTTTCTAGAATGTTCTCTTTGGAATGATAGCTCAGCTGAATGGAAAGTTCTTCGATGGTTGCCGGTCTTTTAGTCAAAAGATTAAGAATCTGGTTCGAAATATTTTTTCCGAAAATCGATTGCTTGTTCTTTTCACAGACTGAGCACTGTCCGCAGTTTTTGGCATTTTTTTCACCGAAATAACTCAGGATGAGCTTCATCTTGCAGTACTGGCTGTCTTCCAGGAAAAACTTCATTTCTTCCCACTTCTGGATTTTGTTTTTCTGAATATGTTCAAAAAGTTTCCAGTAAATGGAACTGTTTAACCGTTCGTCCCTCGGCTTCAAAAATTTAATGCTGGATAATGCACCGTCAATATATTCCACATAACCTTTCTGCTGAAGTTCTTTCAGCCGTTCTTTGATGAGTTCAACGCCCACCCCGACTTTACTGCTTACCTGCTGTTCACTGAACATCACTTTGTGGGTCGTTACTCCGGAGATGGTGCGGAGCATAAGTTCCAGGAAGTAAGCATCTTTTTTAGGAATCTGGTCGATTTCATGCGCTTCCATCAGGAGCTGTAAAGAAGAAAGGCTTTTGTGATCGTTGAAATAAATGATTTCCTGGTTGTGAAGAAAGCCCAGGACATTCCTGATTTTGGCATTCGACAGTCGGGTAAAATTCTGGATCCCGTTTAGGTTCAGCGGGAAAACTTTTTCCGGCAGCTCAAATTCAGCCACCTGGAAAACAGAGTAGAGGTAAGTGAAGATCCTCAGGAATTCAGCTTTATTCGGAATCTGGTTTTTCAGGATCTGGTCGAAATTAAGGATTTCCTGTTTGTTCCACAGCAGAAAGGCAAAACTTTCCTTCCCGTCTCTTCCTGATCTACCGATTTCCTGGTAATAGTTTTCAATAGACGGGGCAGGAGAGTAGTGGATCACGAAACGTACATTGTCTTTATCGATTCCCATACCGAAGGCATTGGTGGAAATCAGGACATTGTTATCACTCGTATTCCAGATATGCTGACGGGTATTTTTTTCTTTCGTGGTAAGGCCTGCATGAAAGAAATCAACATGGGTTAACTGGTTTTTACGCAGAAATTCATTCAGCTGTTCCGCTTCTCTCCGGGTCCTTACATAAACGATTCCGGATTCGTTGGTAAATTTTAAAATATCATAAACCTTCTGGAATTTATCTGAAATCTCTTCGGTAAAAATTTTAATATTATCCCTCTTAAAACTTTTCTGAAAAACTTTTGGGTCTTTCAGTCCGAGCTTCAGTTTAATTTCGTCAAGTACTTTGGGAGTTGCCGTTGCCGTTAAAGCCAAGCAGTGAATTTCCGGATTATTTCTTCTGAATTCTTTTATATTCTGATAGCTGGGCCGGAAATCCTGTCCCCATTCTGAAATACAGTGCGCCTCGTCTACGGCAATGAAGGATAATTCGATTTCCTCAATATGCTGGAGAAACTGTTTGTTGGTAATCCGTTCCGGCGAAATATACAATATTTTGGTAAGGCCTTCTTTACATCGGTCATAAATGTTTTCCGCATCATACTCATCCAGTTCCGATGACAGGTATTCGGCTTCAATTCCCCGTGATTTCAATTGGTTCACCTGGTCTTTCATCAGGGCCAGCAGTGGTGAAATTACCAGGCATGTTCCTTCCCGGAGCAGGGCCGGCAGCTGATAACATAAAGATTTTCCGGCACCTGTCGGCAGGAGAACAAGCGTATCTTTCTCATTGATTACCGAATCAATGATGGTTTCCTGGGCATCCCGGAAATGGTTGTAGCCCCAAAAATGCTTTAACGTTTTAAGCTTTAATTCCTGAAAGTCTTGCTGGGAAATCATAGGATAAAAATACTAAAAGTAATATAATAAAAAAAGCCACGCAATGCATGGCTTTATATAATTTAATAATAAAATTATTATTTAGCTTCGAAGTAAACTCTTCTGTTTGCTCTGTTTTTCCACTCAGGACATTTAGTAGCAGGGTCGCACTCTGGGTATTTAAGGTCTTTTTCACCTCTACCGATTGCGTCAAGTTTACCGGACTGAACACCGTTTTTAATTAAATAATCTTTAACGTTGTTTGCTCTTCTTTCAGACAATCTCTGGTTGTATGCTTCAGAAGCTCTTGTATCGGTAGCACCGATTACAGTATAGGTACCGTTTGAAGAGTTGATATAGTTAACAGCGTTGTTAAGGATCGGAGTGTTGGATGGTAAGATTCTGTCAGAATTCAGATCAAACTCAATTCCTTCCAGTTTTGTTTCTTTTTCATCTACCAATCCTACAGGAGTTGTAGGACATCCTTGGTTTTCAACAGGTCCCGGAACCGTTACACATTTGTCGTAAAGATCGATTACACCGTCTAAGTCAGTATCAAGAGCTACACCCGCACCGTCAACTCTTGCCCCTGCAGGAGTATCAAGCTGTCTGTCCCAATCGTCGCAAACACCGTCGTTATCAAGATCTCCTTTCTTACAAACCTCGATATCCTGGTTTTTGTTAGCCAATACATCAAGTTTATAATAGATTTCCTGAAGCGGGTCATGCCACATTAAGTGAGATTCGTGTTTTCCAAGTTTCAAGGAAACCCCTAAAGTTGCGTTTACGAAATTATCGGAAACCTGCTCTTCACGTTGGTTAATTGCACTGTACTTAGCACCTCCACCGTCGAATTGATCGTCACCGGTTACTACATACATTACTCTACCTTCGATGTCAAGTCTTCTGTTTACTTTGAATTTAAGACCGGCACCAGCCTGGGCGAACATAGATCCCAATTCAAAAGGCTTCACTTCGGTTACCATTCTCTGGCCTCTTTCGTCTTTCTGGTATGCTCTGTAAGATAAAACCCCCACACCCGCATATCCGTGAAGTGCCCATCTGAAAGGTGAATGGTTATCCACTCTTCTTAAAAGGTTTGAAAAGTTGATGTCTCCCAATAAAGAGATGGCATCATACTGTGTTCTTGCTCCTACCTGCTGCGTTACTGAAGCATTGGCAGGGGCAGCATCTTTTGTATTGAAAAAACCTTGTCTGGTTTCACCTCTGTCATACTGTAAGTTTAAACCAAAAGCATGGGTGATGGCTTTATCAATACTTACATAAGCAGAATATCCGAAAAGGTTGTTACCGTTACCGTTTTTTATCGATGTTAAGTCGGCAGATTGCATCAATGGTACACCGGCACCGATGGAAATTGCCCAATCGTTAAATCTTTTTGATTTATCTGTAAACGGGGAAACATTTGCAGATCCCGAAGAAAAAGTATTCGGATATTGTCCTGATGATGACACTGCAGTTGAGTCTTGTGCAAAAGCAACTGTAGGAACAGTTAAAGCCAATGCAACAATTGCTAAACTTAATTTCATAGTGTATTTTTTATTTAGTTAATTAAATGATTTAGTTATTTTGTCGTGGTGGTAGGACAACCTTGGTTTTCTACCGGTCCCGGAACGGTTACACACTTATCGTATAAGTCGATCACACCATCCAGGTCCATATCCAATGCAACTCCCGCGCCATCTACTCTTGCACCTGCAGGAGTATCAAGCTGTCTGTCCCAATCATCACATACGCCGTCGTTGTCTAAGTCGCCTTTTTCACATACGACAAGCTCCGTGCTTTGGTTTTCGAGAACATTGGTTTTGTAGTAAGCTTCCTGAAGCGGGTCATGCCACGCTAAGTGGGTATCATGTTTTCCAAGTTTGAAAGAAATCCCCAGGTTAACTGTCCATGCATTGTCAGATCTTCCTTTGCTGATCATGTTGTACTTCGATACTTTTGAAGACGGGTCATAATCTGCCGGGCCTGCATATCCTCCACCGTCAAATTCATCGTCACCACTCATGATGTACATGGTTCTGGCTTCGATGTCGATCAGTTTGGAAACGTTATACTTCACCCCTGCACCAAATTGGTAGTAGAAAGAGTTGATGGCAAGTTTCTGTTCAATAAACAAAGGAATTCGCTTAGGATCGTTGCTCCATCTGAACTCGTTGTTGTCATGCAGAGACGTTTTGAAGTCCATGAATCCTGCACCTGCATAACCGTGCAACGCCCATCTGTAAGGAGAATGGTTATCAACTCTTCTCAGTAAATTCGAGAAGTTGATGTCTCCCATCAAGGCAATCTGGTTATACTTTGTGTTTGCTGTTGCAACTCCGGCCGCGATACCGGCAGCACCTTCCAACTGAGCCTTCTGATTGGTTTCACCTCTCTGATAGATAAGGCTTAATCCAAAAACATGGGTAATCTGTTTGTCTAAACTTACATACGAGTTATACCCCCAATTGATCTTTTTATCATAGATGGATTTAAGGTCGGAATGCACCATAAAGGCAGCACCACCCCCCACTGATACAGACCAGTCGTTGAATCTTTTGGCTTTGTTGTTAAAAGGTTGAACATTGGCAGAACCTGATGAGAATGTATTCGGGTACTTGTCGTTTGAAGTAACAGCGATACTATCCTGTGCATACGTAGCAATAGGCAATGTGGCCAATAATAATAAACCTAATTTCATACAATATGTTTTATGTTTTATGTCAGATAAAATCTTTTAATAATATTTTAGAAAATTCTCTCTCAAAAAGATGTTTCTGATGAGGGATTTCCAATCTTTCCGAGCTAAACTTTAACCCGTTGAAGGTAACGATATCTATGTCGATTACTCTATCTGTATATCCGCCTGATACCTTAGAATCGTTTGTCCTTCCCATTTCCGTTTCAATACTCTTGATGTGTTCCAGGAGCTTAACGGGCGAAAGATCCGTAAATATTATCAATGCAATATTACAAAAAATATTGGAACTGGCAAATTCTACGGGCTCGGATGTTAAAAATTCACTAATTTTTAATATTTCATTTCCGGCCTCTTCCAGTTTTTTTATTGCGGTTTCCAGATTTTTTTTTCGGTCTCCCAGGTTACTGCCCAGTAACAAAACCACCTTATGCTGCGACATATTGAAAAATGATTGATATATGAAAAGTTTTTTTAAAAATGTACTGGCAAATATAGTGGCTATTGTCATTTTATGTGTCGTGTTTTTCTTCTTTTTTATCATAATGCTTGTGTTTAGTGCGATGGGAAGTGAGAAATCCGTAGTGGTAAAAAAGAATTCTGTTCTTACCATTAATTTAAAAACCAATATTCTGGACAGCCCTACGGAAGAGCGTAAAGGCCTATTTGAGATCAGCGACCAAAATAAGAATGTGCTGATTTACGATGCTATCGAGGCCATATATAAAGCAAAGACGGACGATAACATCAAAGGAATCAGTATTGAGGCCGATAACCTGAATGCAGGAATCACCCAGATCGATGACCTGAGAAATGCCATTCAGGATTTTAAGAAAAGCGGAAAGTTCGTTTATGCTTATGGTAATGCCGTTTCACAGGGTGCATATTATTTAGGATCAGTGGCAGACCGGTATTATCTGAATCCGGCAGGAATGATCGAGCTGAAAGGACTGGCTACCGAAGTGGCCTTTTACAAAGATTTTGCAGATAAATACGGAATCGGGATCGAAGTGATCCGTCACGGGAAGTTCAAATCGGCAGTAGAACCTTTTTTAAGAAATGATATTTCGCCTGAAAATAAAGAACAGCTGGGTACGCTGCTGAATGACATCTGGAAAAATACATCATCGAGCATAGCCGCTTCCAGAAAGATCGATACGGCCCAGTTCAGGACAGTAGTCGACAGCCTGTACGGGATGATTCCTGATCTTGGCCTGAAATACAAATTGGCTGATAAATTAATCCAGAAAACGGAATATGATCAGATCATCCGTTCAAAACTGAATTTAAAGGAAGATGACAAATTGAATAAAATTTCTTTAGGGAAATATGTAGCTTCCTATTCCGATGATGAAAAATCCGGCGATCGGGTAGCGGTACTGTATGCTTCAGGCTCCATTAACGGGGGAGAGGATTATAATGATATCCATTCGGAAAAATATATCAAATACATCAAAAACCTTCAGGAAGATGATAAAGTGAAAGCGGTTGTTTTCAGGATCAATTCCCCCGGGGGAAGTGCCAATGCTTCCGATGAGATCTTATTCGAGCTGCAGCAGCTGAAAAAGAAAAAGACGCTTGTCGTTTCTTTCGGTGATTATGCCGCTTCGGGAGGCTATTATATTGCTATGGCCGCCGATAAAATCTATTCGGAGCCGAATACCCTGACGGGATCAATCGGTGTCTTTGGTGTGATTCCTTACTTTAAGGACCTGGCCAATAAAAACGGGATCCGCTCAGACATTGTTTCAACGAATGCCAATTCACAATATTATTCTTCATTGAACGGAGTAACGCCTTACGGAGTAAATATGATTACCAGAAGTGTGGAAGGAACCTACAAAAGATTTGTACATTTCGTTACACAGAACAGAAAGAAGAGTTTTGAACAGATCGATAATGTTGGCGGCGGAAGGGTATGGAGCGGAACCAGAGCGAAACAGATCGGTTTGGTGGACGAATTGGGAACATTGAATGATGCTGTAAAATTTGCTGCTCAGAAAGCCGGGCTGAAATCATACAACGTGGCTTCTTATCCGAAAAGAATGACGCCTTTTGAGCAGATTTTCAAAGATCTTAATGAAGAGGATATTTCTGCAAGGGTGGTGCAAAACAAAATCGGAAAAGCCAATTATGAGTTGTTGCAGCAGATTGTAGAAAAAAGAAAGCTGCAGTCTGAAGTGAAGATGGAAATGCCTTACCAGATCAAAATCAACTAAACTAAATTATATTATACAAAAACGGCGGATTTGAATTTCAAATCCGCCGTTTTAATTTTTTATTGTACTTTTAAACTCTCCTGGCTGTTAGCATTCCGTAAATCCAGAGAACAATTAGAGCACCCCCGATTGCCAGGATCCAGCTTCTAAAGTTCCAGAAAGAATCTACATCTCCCCAGTGAAGTAAGTAAACTCCTATCGATCCCCCGATAAAGGCTCCTATGATTCCGAGAATCATTGTGATAAGCATTCCACCTCCCTGTTTTCCAGGCATGATCGCTTTAGCAATTGCTCCGGCCAGTAGTCCGAAAATAATCCATGTTATAAATCCCATAGCTGCATTTTTTAATGTTAATATTTAATTTGGTTCATTATTAATGTTGGGAAAACATGATAGACATCATCTTTTCTTGAAAAATGAATCTACAAACTCTGTACCATTAAATAATTGCAGGTCCTGCATCTTTTCTCCTACGCCGATATACTTCACCGGAATCTGGAACTGGTCTGAAATGCCGATTACCACACCTCCTTTCGCTGTTCCGTCGAGTTTTGTTACGGCTAAGGCATTCACTTCCGTGGCGGCAGTAAACTGTTTGGCCTGTTCGAATGCATTCTGTCCGGTAGAGCCGTCAAGAACCAGCAGGATCTCGTGAGGCGCATCAGGAATTACCTTCTGCATTACCCTTTTGATCTTGGAAAGCTCGTTCATCAGGTTAACTTTGTTATGAAGCCTTCCGGCAGTATCAATGATAACCACATCGGCATTCTGAGCAACCGCACTCTGTACGGTATCAAAAGCGACAGAAGCAGGATCGGAACCCATTTCCTGTTTTACAATCGGTACGCCCACCCGTTGGCTCCAGATTACCAATTGGTCTACTGCGGCAGCCCTGAAGGTATCGGCGGCTCCAAGGACCACTTTTTTTCCTTCTGTCGTAAACTGATAGGCCAGCTTGCCAATGGTGGTGGTTTTTCCCACACCATTTACCCCGACAACCATGATGACATAAGGTTTTTTGGAAGCATCGATATTTCCTGTTCCGGCATGTGGATTTTCAAGGAGCAATCCCGAAATTTCCTCGCGGAGAATCTTATCCAGTTCGTTCACGCCTACATATTTGTCACGCGCAACACGCTCTTCAATTCTTTCGATGATTTTGATGGTGGTAGAGGCACCGACGTCGGAGGCAATAAGTATTTCTTCCAGATTATCCAGTACTTCATCGTCTACTTTACTTTTACCGACTACGGCTTTCGTCATTTTTTCAAAGAAACCCTGGCTGGACTTTTC
This sequence comes from uncultured Chryseobacterium sp., assembly GCA_913777465.1. Taxonomy (GTDB): domain Bacteria; phylum Bacteroidota; class Bacteroidia; order Flavobacteriales; family Weeksellaceae; genus Chryseobacterium. Next base: position 838 of record CAJYRQ010000002.1, on the reverse strand, counting down.
TAATCCTTTATCTAATGTTTCTTTTTCTTCTTTTTTAAAAATATTTTTAAACCAACTCATCTTATGAATTATGGAATTTAATTAATGAAGGAAGCCAGGCAAGGGGAAGACTGAAGCGTATAAATACGGTATTCTCCAAGCCTCCATTCCACGGACTTCCAGCTAGATTAAAAGCAAAGATAACAAAAAAACTACCCAAAAGATGAGTAGTTTTTTATATTGTAAATAAAGTGGAGATTATTTTTTCAAATAACCGTCTACTTCGTCTGCATTCATTACTTTTTCTTCGAAAACGTAAGCTCCTGATTTAGAAGACTTCACCATTTTCACCACTTTAGTCATTTTTTTAGACTGTCCGCTCTGTAGGGTTGCTACTACTTTCTTTGCCATGGTAAATTATATTTTATAAATTACTTGATTTCTTTGTGTACGGTTACCTTTTTAAGAACAGGATTGTATTTTTTCAATTCCAATCTTTCTGTCGTGTTCTTTTTATTTTTTGTAGAAATGTATCTTGACATTCCTGGCATACCACTTTCTTTGTGCTCTGTACATTCAAGGATTACTTGAACTCTGTTTCCTTTTTTTGCCATGATTTAGTTCTTTTTAATCAATCCGTTTCTAGTCGCTCTTTCAATAGCTTCCTCGATTCCAATCTTGTTAATCACTCTCAATCCATGAGCTGATACTTTCAGTGTTACGTGCTTATCCTGCTCCGGAAGGTAAAATTTCTTCTCTAATAAGTTAATTTCAAAACGACGCTTCGTTTTGTTATTAGCGTGAGAAACGTTGTTACCAACCATTGCACGCTTTCCTGTTATTTGGCAAATTCTTGACA
>CAJYRQ010000001.1 GCA_913777465.1 uncultured Chryseobacterium sp. | reverse complement strand
TCTCTCTTCAAAGCGCACAATCTCGAAATAAGAAATTAAATATTCGGGAAGCAGTAATTTTAAAAGTTCGTTCTCACCAGACATGCAACAAAAATAAGACTTTATCTTTTTCTCCCCAACTTTTGTTACTGATCCACTTATGTAGCGGCCATCAGTTCTGACGATGCCAAAGCAAAAACTGGAATTTACGGAGGCGTATTTGCCAACATTCCGGTAGCCGGCAATTTCAGCTTACAGCCGGAAGTTTTGTACAGCGGAATGGGCGCTAAAAACAAGGACAATCCCAGCATAAGACTGAATCTTGATTATATTTCAGTTCCTGTAATGGTTCAGTATAATGTTCTTCCTGCACTGTATCTTGAAGCAGGCCCGCAACTCAGCTTTGCAATCAACAAAAAGATCAAGAGTGATAACGGATCTTTAGATGCAACGAGACTGTACAACGGATTCGACTTCGGTCTCGGGCTGGGAGCCGGATACTATTTTGAACAGGGCTTCGGTGTTACGGCTCGGTATGTTGCCGGGCTTACCAATATCATAGAAAACGGTCAGGGTGATGCTATAAGAAACAGCCTTTTTCAGGTTGGGGTTGCTTATAAGTTTTAATCTGATTTTTATAGAATAAAAAAACCCGGATTTCGATGAAATTCCGGGTTTTGTTTTATTTAAGCTAAAAATTTTAATTAAATAATTCCACCTCTTCTCCTTTTCCGACAGGATACTGTTCGGTAAAGCATCCGAAGCAGTGGTTGGCTGAACCCAAAATGTCTTTCAGGTTTTCTACGCTTAGGAATTCAAGGGAATCTACGCCCAGATAATCTCTCAGCTGTTCCGTAGACATGTTCGCTGAAATAAGATCATCCTTGGAAGGCGTATCTATTCCTAAATAACATGGTGCAATGATCGGCGGAGAAACACTTCTGAAGTGGATTTCTTTTACACCGGCATCTTTCAGGATCTTCACCAGCCTTTTTGAAGTGGTACCACGAACGATGGAATCATCGATGATCACTACCCTTTTATCTTTAATTTCTGAAATAATCGGATTCAGTTTCAGGTTCACTACCCTTTCTCTCATTTCCTGGGTTGGTACGATGAAGCTTCTTCCGATATACCGGTTCTTGATCAGAACAGGACGGAAAGGAATGCCTGAAGCTTTGGAGAACCCGATGGCAGCAGGAACCCCCGAATCCGGAACCCCGATTACCACATCTGCTTCTACCGGAGCCTGATGCCAGATCTTTTCGCCCGATTTTTCCCTGATTTCATATACGTTGATATTTTCTAAAGAAGAGTCGGGTCTGGCGAAATAGATGTACTCGAAAGAACAGATTCTCTGCTTTCCTTTTTCTTCGTCCACCATATAAGAATGAAGTTTTCCCGGTTCGTTTTCATTGGTATAAATGATTTCCCCCGGCAAAATATCACGCACGTACTGCGCTCCCACAGCGTCCAAAGCTACCGATTCGGAAGCAACAACGTAAGAATTTTCATTAATCGCTCCGAGAACCAACGGTCTGATTCCGTTGAAATCCCTGAAGGCAAAGAATTTGTTTCTCGTCATGCCCACTACCGAATAAGCCCCTTCGATTTTTTCCATAGTGGCTTTAATGGCTCCGCGAAGACCTAAGTCTAAATTTTTCTGGATCAGCCTTAAAATCACTTCGGAATCTGAAGTTGCCCTGAAAACCACGCCTTCCGCTTCAAGTTCCGTTTTCAGCTCCTTGGCATTGGTCAGGTTTCCGTTATGCGCAATGGAAAGGATGATCTGGTCATATTCGTTTTTGGCAAAGAACGGCTGGAAATTGTATTTCTTTTTGTCTCCTGCCGTCGTGTAGCGGGTATGCCCGATGGCAGAATTTCCCATAAAAGTTTCCGGATCCGGAATTTCTTTATACACATCCAAAACCAGCCCTTCGTCCTTCATATTCGTGATCCTTCCGTTCTTTAAAACAGAAATACCGCAGGCTTCCTGGCCTCTGTGCTGTAAGGCAAAAAGCCCGAACTGTGAAAGCGAGAACGTGTCCAGATCATCGTCAGAATACATTCCGAAGATCCCACACTCCTCGTTGGGAGCATCCAGTCTTTCCTCTTCCTGCGTTCTGAAAAGATTTCTTCCGTAGGTCTGGGTTTCAAATTGTTTTAAATATTCACTTTTATGAATGTCTAAACTTTTCATTCTATTTTTTCTAATCTAGATTATGTTGACAGATACTCATTAGATGCAGAACCTGACATTATGTTAAATAAAAAATTCTGCATCTGATGGATCTATGCTTTTATTTACTTGCCAAGAACAGCTTTCAATCGGTTGTGGATCTCCACATAGGCTTCGGTAACCTCACCAAGATCTCTTCTGAAGCGGTCTTTATCCAGCTTCTTCATGGTGTCTTTGTCCCAAAGTCTGCATGTATCCGGAGATATTTCATCTGCCAGGATGATCTCGCCGTCTGCCGTTTTTCCCAATTCGATTTTGAAATCAACCAGGATGATGTTCATTTTATCAAAAAGATCGATCAGGATTTCGTTGATGTCTGAAGTCAGCTCATACATCTCATCAAGCTCCTCGTAAGTTGCAGCGCCTAAGAAAACTGCGTGGTGATCGTTGATCAGCGGATCTCCCAATTCGTCTTTCTTGTAGCAGATATCGAAGATCGTCACCGGCGATTTGATGCCTTCTTCCACCCCTAATCTCTGAGCCATGCTTCCTGCGGAATAATTTCTTACCACCATTTCCAGAGGAATGATCGATACTTTTTTTACCAATTGCTCTCTTTCGTCCAGTTGTTTAATGAAATGAGTCTTAATCCCTTTTTCATTTAAATATTCAAAAATAAGAGTGGTGATCGCATTGTTCATTTCTCCCTTAAGATCCACAGATCCTCTTTTCTGAGCATTAAATGCCGTAGCGTCGTCTTTGAAACGTACTACGACTTCATTGGGATTATCGGTAGCAAATACCTGTTTTGCCTTACCTTCGTACAACATTTCTTTCTTTTCCATTTTCTGAAATTACTTTTTAGTTAGATTTATATTACTTAATTAAAATTCCTGTTAAAACCGCCATCCCGAAACTCAGCAGCGTCCCGATCAGCACATATTCCGTTAGCTTTCTCTGTTTAGCCTGCGCCAGGTCGCTGAATCTGAATACGGATTTTGCTGCTACCATAAAACCGACACCTTCCCAATGATTCACTATGATAAAGGTGAAAACCATTAAACGCTCCAGGATCCCGATATATTTTCCGGCACTCGATAAAGATTCGGTCTGCAGATTTCCTGCGGTTTCCGGAACCGGGGTCCAGGAAGACAGCAGTATCCTGATGAAAACCGAAGCCGGCGTCGTCAGAAATACGGCACCCGCTACTACTTTTAAGAGGTTTGTATCTTTTAAAAATTCAAAATTGAATTCGTTTGAATAAAAGGAAATTCCGGCAATCACCAGAATATGCAGCGTCTGATCGAAGAAGAACCAGCTTTTTTTATTTTGAATGGTCTGAAAACTCAATTTGGAGACATCGATCATCAGATGTGAAATTCCGAAAATCAGTGCGATCCACCAAAGCTCAATATTCCATAAAAAGATAAAGCTTAAAACCGTATGAATCAGCACATGAAGATACAGATAGCCGCTCTTCATTTTTTTGCTTTCCTTCTCTGCAACCCATGAATCCGGCTGAAGAATAAAATCTCCCAATAAATGTGCGAATATGAGCTGGATAAAAATCATGCTTAGAGTTCGGAGATTTTTTTTCTGAAATACTGGTTGGTTTCGGCGATCAGTTCATAGTTTGCCCGTTTCAGCCGCTGGCTTACGGAAGATTGGGAAATCGCAAACTTCTTCGCAAGATCTTCCTGCGTGAGGTCTTTATTCATGATCATTTCGTGAATGATCTCTGCGGTGGCCATCGTCCAGCTGTCAAAATCCTTAGAAGACCATTTCAGCAGAATATTCAGGTCCCGGTCTACGGAAACACTGGATGTTTTGATGGCAACGGTGTGACCGTCATTTTTCAGATCGTTCAGCAGCCTTCCGGAATGCACGTATGCCGTTCCGTTGGATTCGGTAATCTTTCCGGAAGAAAAATTTTCTTCACCGATCCCGATGGCCATGCGCACATCTAAATTTTCCTGACTCCTGATTAATGATTTTATAGCTAAGAAACGCCAGAACACGTCGTCGATATTACACTTGAACTGGAATTCGTCGCCCCTGTAGATTTCCCATGTCTCGGGAGCGCTTCCCCATTTGTCGAGAAGATTTTTAAGTCTGGTGATCCAAACCTCTGTTTCCGCGTGTTGTGAATTTATAATATCTCCGGTAATGACCGCTATCATTCTGCAAATATAAGCATAATTACTTATAAATAAAAAATATAAGCAGATATACTTATAGATAATAATTATCGGTACATCTGCTTATGTCGATTTTAATGCAAATAACTAAACGGCAATCCGATAGCTATTTTTTGATAAACTGATAGACTTTACCCTCAAGATTCAAAAGATAGGAACCTGCAGGGAGGAGCTGAACAAGAATCCCTTTTTTGTTTTTGAAAGGGTTTTGTTCAGAATAGATCAGCTTTCCGGAAAAATCCATGATCTGTGCGGATTTTACATTTTCCGTTTTTCCGTTTACAAAAATATGATCATTTACCGGATTCGGGTACACTTTAAATTCATCCTGCTGTACCGGAGCAACCTCCGCTGATGCCAGGGTTCCCAGGTTCTGGCAGTAATCGGTAGGATAAGAATTCCATTCGTTGATATTGAATGTGGTTACCGGCTGGGTAATATTAGCCTTTCTGTATAATGAGACATTTCCTAAAGTGGAAGAATTATTTGTATTCGGAACCCCAATGGCGTCTACCGAAGAGGATTTATATCTTAATTCTACATACTGGCTTCCTGAAAATGTCATCTGCGGGGCCGCCGTCACAAACCTGGCTTGGCCTGTCGTAAAGCACGAAAAACTAGCATTAGGATTCAGCACTACTATAGATTCGTCATTCTGCAATATACCTTCCATTTCGTAAGGAGCAGGGTAGTAATAATTGCTGTTGCTTGGTAGCTGAATAGATAAACGGTAATCGCTGAGATTTACGGGGTGGCCTGTTTTATTGGTAATTTCCAATCCTTTGTTATTCGATGTTCCTTCAAGATATTTGGTGATCATAATATCTTTGGCATAAGTATCGGAAGCCAGTGTTGTTGAAGAAACCGTATTGCTGTCCGGAGAGAGAAGATATCCGTTGTCATAAGCTTTTACGGTAAAAGTATAAACCGTGGAAGGCGTTAAATGATCTGCCGTAAAGGTTGTATTCTTTGTTGACGCAATCAATGTTCCGTTCTGGTAAATTTTATAGCCGATTACATCCGTGCTTGTACTTGGGGTCCAGCTTAGGGTCGTAAAATAAGCGCTATTTTGAATTGCTGACAGATTTATCGGAGCCTGCGGTGCCACAGCATCAGCGGTCTGGCTCCAGATGGCATTTGCCCATGAAGGATTGTCGATGAAAGGATTCCGATTGTTCTGTATGGTGTACACCGAATTATTGCGGTCGATTTCTCTTTGTGAAACCGGATCCTGCTGATGCCACTGAAGAAGCATAGCGATGTAAGCCGGATCGTACGACCGCTCTTCCGTTCCGTCCAGCGGGTTGGTGTCGGAAGTAGGACTGGTATCGTTGTTAAAATTGAAAGTACCTAGTTTCCCTTCGTACCGTACGGCGAAATACAGCAAACTTCTGGCAATATCCCCTTTAAATTCATTGATCGGCTCATACACCCTTCCGGTATAAGATACTCCGGGAATTGCGCAGTTGCCAATCCTGGAAGAATTGGAGAACGTATAATAAATCGTGTTGCCTACAACTCCATAAGGATAATTGCTCCTGCGCTGATTGATGTATGCATCCGTAGGAACTATATAAAAAAGATCGGAATACATCGGGTAATTGCTGTAAAATGTACTCTGCGGCATCATATGTTCACGGTTCCACCCCAGGCCCTCACCAGATGCGCTGCCGATCATCTGTGCGGAAGTATACTCATAAGCATCCGGACCCGACGGAATTTCAGAATAGATGTCCAGTAAATAGGTCGTATTCGTTGCCGTATGATCATAATACTTATCCAGGTCGGTCTGGTTGTAATAACTTTGCAGATCGCTGTAATTCCAGTTGATGTTTTTTGTTGCAATAATATCGTGCAGCTTCGATTTCAGGGCATAGCCTGTAAGGCCTGCTGTCCCGTTGTAGTAGCCGGCCGGAGCCTGCGCTGCAATAGCGGATGAAATCAATATAACAGGAAGGAGAAGTTTTTTCATACTTAAAAAAATTGGGAGGCTAAAATAGTAAATTAATCCGCTTAAATTTCGGAAAATTTTATTAAAAAATAATTAACTATGAGAATATAAAAAATTGGAAATTAGTTTTTTGCGAATAAATTCCTATGGATGCAATAATTTTTTTGGGTGTTACCGCAATTTATTTATCTTTGGGAACTAACTTATTATCTATATGAATACAGAGACTATTGACAATATCAAAATGATAGCGGAAACGGCAAGGGAGTTTGCTGAAAAGAACATCAGACCAAACATTATGGAGTGGGACGAAAGCCAGACGTTCCCTAAAGATCTGTTTCATGAGTTGGGGGAAATGGGGTTCATGGGAATCGTTATTCCTGAAGAATACGGAGGTTCCGGTCTCGGGTATCATGAATATGTAACAATCCTTGACGAGATTTCTCAGGTGGATCCTTCCATCGGACTTTCCGTAGCGGCACACAATTCACTTTGCACCAACCATATTTATGAATTTGCCAATGAGGAGCAGAGACACCGGTGGCTTCCGCAACTGGCATCCGGTAAAGTAATCGGAGCCTGGGGACTGACGGAACACAATACCGGTTCCGATTCCGGGGGAATGTCTACAACAGCTGTGAAGGACGGTGACGAATGGGTTATCAACGGGGCTAAAAACTTCATTACCCACGCAATTTCAGGTGACATTGCCGTAGTAATGACCAGAACGGGTGAAAAAGGAGCTAAAAATAATTCCACCGCATTTGTTCTTGAAAAAGGGATGCCTGGATTCAGCTCAGGCAAGAAAGAAAACAAGCTGGGCATGAGGGCTTCCGAAACGGCAGAACTTATTTTCGATAATGTACGCGTACCGGATTCCCACCGTTTGGGCGAAGTGGGCGAAGGTTTCAAACAGGCCATGAAAATCCTTGACGGCGGAAGAATTTCTATCGCAGCATTAAGTTTAGGAACGGCAAGAGGTGCCTACAAAGCAGCTTTGAAATATGCTAAAGAAAGACATCAGTTCGGAAAATCCATTTCAGAATTCCAGGCTATCAACTTTATGCTGGCAGATATGGCAACGGAAATCGATGCCGCGGAATTGCTGATTCAGAGAGCTTCCACGATGAAAAATGCCAAACAGAAAATGACCAAGGAAGGAGCCATGGCCAAACTTTATGCTTCTGAAGCCTGTGTAAGAATTGCCAACAATGCGGTTCAGATTTTCGGCGGTTACGGATATACAAAAGACTTCCCGGCTGAAAAATTCTACAGGGATTCCAAACTTTGTACGATCGGTGAAGGAACTTCGGAAATCCAGCGACTGGTAATCGGAAGAGATATTACCAAGTAATTACAGAAATTATATTCAAACTTAATAGCATATGCTTTGGCGTGTGCTATTTTTTTTATCGAAAACCTGAATTTAACGATAATTAATGTATTATATAATCGTTTAAACGAATCATCAGAAATTTTCTTAAAAAATTTTGTTTTTCGTACTGTATTTTTTATTAGCTTTGATATTCCACAATCAAAATAAAGGATATATATGAGAAAACAACTATTGTTGATTGGGATGCTGGCTTCCGGCATTTCATCCGCTCAGACCGACCGTCTCTGGTCTGAAACCTCAGAAAAAAGTACCTCAGAAATTTTTCAGAACAAATTAACGATCAGCCATCCGAAATTATACAGCCTGGATATTAACGGATTGAAAAATGCCCTTGCCAAAGCACCAAAAAGACTGGCAACAGGTGAAAAATCGGAAATCCTGATTTCGTTCCCCAATGCCGAAGGAAAAATGGAAAGCTTTAAAGTAAGAGAGAACTCCAACTTCGATCCTCAGCTGGCTGCCCGATACCCGGATATCAAATCGTATGTAGGCGAAGGGCTGGGAGATGCCGGCACAACAGTTTATTTCAGCGTTTCTCCACTGGGATTGTCTTCGATGGAAATTTACGGTGATAAATCTGCCGTTTTCATTGAACCTTATTCCAAAGACCTGTCCACCTATGTGGTTTACAAAAAATCTGATAAAAAAGACAACCTGAATGCCTTCGAATGCACAGTAATCGATGTAGCCCAGAAAGGCGTTCCCGGAACAACGGATCTTGCGGCAAGGCCTAATGCCGATGATGCGAAGCTCAGGACTTTCCGGCTGGCCTTATCCTGTACGGGAGAATACACCTCGTATTTCGGCGGAACAAAAGCCAATGCTCTGGCGGCTATGAACAATACCATGACCCGCGTCAACGGTGTTTTTGAAAAAGACTTTTCCGCCAGAATGGTTTTGATCTCTAATAATGATTCCGTGATTTATACCAATGCGTCAACAGATCCTTATTCCCCTTCCTCACAGATGAACAACTGGAACTCCCAGCTGCAGTCTACCCTGACTTCAGTGATCGGGGAAGCCAACTATGACATCGGTCACCTGTTCGGTGCTTCGGGAGGCGGAGGGAATGCCGGATGTATAGGCTGTGTATGTACCAACGGATCCAAAGGAAGCGGATATACTTCTCCTGCAGACGGAATCCCTTCCGGCGATAATTTTGATATCGATTATGTTGCCCACGAAATGGGGCATCAGTTCGGCGGAAACCATACCTTCTCCATGAGCAACGAAGGAACGGGAGCCAATATGGAACCCGGATCCGGATCCACCATCATGGGATACGCGGGAATTACCTCCCAGGACATACAGCCGCATTCGGATTCGTTTTTCCATGCGATCAGCATTCAGCAGATTACCAATAATATTAAATCAAAAACCTGTCCGGTAAGTACAAGCACGGGCAATTCGATTCCAACGGCTAATGCCGGCCTGGACTACACCATCCCGAAAGGAACGCCGTTTATGCTGACAGGGTCAGGAACTGATGCCAACGGCGACGCCCTGACCTATATCTGGGAACAGATGGACAATGCTTCGTCTTCCCAGACGGGAGCGAGTTCTGCTGCCAGTGCTACAAAGGCTTCGGGACCTACCTTCAGATCATTCACACCGCAGACCACTCCGGTAAGATATTTTCCGAGAATGGCTTCCGTACTAGCCGGGGCAACAACAACGGCAGGTTCGGAGATTACTGTGGAAGCTTTGTCCAGCGTGGCCAGAACCTATAATTTCAGGTTTACTGTGCGCGACAACAGGGCCGGCGGATCCGGGAATAATTCCGACGATGCGGTAATCACGGTAAACGGAACGGCAGGACCTTTCAGCGTAAGCTCCCAGAATTCAGCGACAACGTTTACCGGCGGAAGCAGCCAGACGGTAACCTGGAATGTTGCCGGAACAACAGCCAACGGGGTGAATGCATCCAATGTAGACATTCTGTGGTCTACCGACAGCGGCAATACCTGGACTACCCTGCTTGCCGGAACTCCTAATGACGGTTCACAGGCCGTAACAATTCCGAATACCTCTACTTCCACGGGACGGATTATGGTAAAAGGTTCCAATCATATTTTCTTTGACGTCAATAATGCCAATATCACGGTAAATGCAGGTTCTGCAACCGCAGATCAGGTAGCACCTACCGCTCCTACTCTTTCCGCTTCTGGAACGACATCCACAAGCACCAATCTTTCATGGTCGGGAGATACCGATAATGTAGGCGTAACGGGATATGAGGTTTATCAGGGAAGCTCAATGATCGGATCTACCTCTTCCACTTCGTATACCGCAACCGGATTAACACCTTCCACCACCTACAGCTTCAGCGTAAAGGCTAAGGATGCGGCAGGAAACCCTTCGCCTTCCAGCAATACGGTTTCCGTAACCACTGCTGCGGGAAGTACCGTAAGTTACTGTTCGGCTTCCGCAACGAATACGGCTGATGAGAGAATCGGAAACGTGAAGTTCGGAACCATCAACAATACCTCGACGGGAACAGCGGGATATGAAAACTTTACTTCCATCTCCACCAATGTTACCAAAGGATCTTCCTATACCATTTCCGTGACGCCTGTATGGACCTCAACCAAATATAAAGAAGCCTACGCCGTATACATCGATTACAACGGAGACGGTGATTTTACAGACAGCGGCGAACTGGTTTGGTCCAGATCCGCATCCACTACTTCTCCGGTAACGGGAACCGTGACCATCTCGTCTACCGCTGCTTCGGGAAGTACCAGAATGCGGGTGATGATGCAGTATAATGCTGTTCCTTCATCTTCGTGCGGATCTTATACCTACGGACAGGTGGAGGATTACACTGTGAATATTGTTTCATCAGGCAGAGGAGATTTGCCGGGTATCAAAGACCTGATTACGGATATCAAATTGTATCCGAATCCCGCCAAAGATATCCTGCATGTTTCCAATACAACGAACGAAGATTACAGAATCTTCGATATGGGTGGAAAACTAATCAATTCCGGAAAACTTGAAAGAGGCTCCGTGAATGTAAGCGGACTGATTAAAGGGGCTTACATGATCCAGATCGGGGAAACTTCCAGGAGATTCATTAAAAACTAATCCTCAACTCAATTTAATCTTGTGAAAGGCTGCCTGGAAACGGGCGGCCTTTTTTATGGGTAATGAGTGATGACTAAAATTTAATGGAATCTTCAAAGGTGGGCTTCAGATGACAACTCGGAGACTTTTTGATATGATTTTTCGAAGATATACTAATAGCTTAATACAGGTAGCTTAAACACAAATCACACGAATATATTCACTGATAACACTGATAATTTCACTAATGATACCATATCAATTGTGAGCATTTGTGAGATAATTAATAATATTTGTGTTAAAATAAGGTTTGGCGCTTATTCAGGCAAAGGTCTTTAACTTATACTCAGATGATGCCGTTATTTTTTATTTCAATAAGATGAATTAAATGAATGCTAATGAACAACCAATATATTGATTTTTCCGGGGTACGGCATCTTAAGTTCAAGATTAAAAAATAAAGGATGAATTTAAACAAGTTATTAACCAAATTAAACTTTAGGTTTGGAAAAACCTTGATGCTGATTCCCGATTTGTAAAACCTAATTTTTATATTTGCGTAAATTAAAAAATATTCATGGATAAAATTGACAGTCTGAACCAGGTAGCAGAATTCCACACCACTTTTAAAGCCCCTATTTTAGAGACTCCGCAGATTCCTTCACCGGAAAGATGCAATCTCAGGGTTGAACTTTTACAGGAAGAGCTGAACGAATTGAAGCAGGCCATCGCCGACAACAATATCGTGGAAATTGCCGATGCTTTGTGCGACCTGCAGTATGTTCTGAGCGGTGCGGTTCTCGAATTCGGACTTGGCAGCAAATTTGTAGAACTGTTCAACGAAGTTCAGCGGTCTAATATGTCAAAAGCGTGCGACAATGAAGAACAGGCACAGGAAACCGTTGAGTTTTATAAAGAAAAGGAAGTCGCATCCTTTTATGAAAAATCGGGCGGGAAATTCAATGTATACCGACAGGCTGATCATAAAGTTCTTAAGAACAAATACTACTCTCCTGCCGATTTAAAAACCATTATTGAGAAATAAACAGCATGAAAAGAATTGTCACAAATATTTTTGCCGTTTCAGCCCTGTTTCTGGCAGGTCATCAGCTTACCGCACAGAAAGTAGTGGTCGGCCGTGAAGTGGAAACAACAAATGACGGAAAGATGCTGCTGGGAATGCAGCTGAAAAGCAAATTCACCGAAGCACCTTATGCCGATTGGTATGTGAAAGAGCACGACGAATATGCACTGGATCAGAAAGCCATCAGCGAACTTAGAAAAGATAAGATCAATTCTTACAACATCGTCGTTTTTATCGGAACCTGGTGTGAGGACTCCCACCGTGATTTTCCGAGGCTGATGCGTATTTTAGAGGAAGTAAATTATCCGGACAGTAAATTGAAAATCATTGCCGTCAACCGGAAAAAGGAATCTCCTAACGGCGAAGAAGGGCTATATAATGTTCAGAAAGTCCCTACCATCATCGTACAGAGATATGGCAAAGAGATCGGAAGGATTATTGAAATGCCGACTACCGGATACATCGAGCGGGATCTGGTTCAAATCCTGAAGAAAGACGACGGTTCCGTGATCAAAGAAATTTTCAGCAAATAAATTTAGATTTGAAAAATATTAAAATTTTAGTCCCGTTTCTGGCCGGAATCATCCTTATGGTTATTCTGTTTTTCAGTTTTAGATCCTGTCTGAATCCAACCAAGAAAACAGAAAAATCAGATTATTATATCCTTACTAACCAGATTGCCAAGATGAACAAAATGGTGGTGATGGAACAGAATACCTCTTCCATACAGAAAACCAAAATGGGCTACGAATTTTTAGGCAAAGAAGTATCCAGCAACAGCATCATTACGTTTACCAAAACCAATGCACAGGTTTCCTACGATTTAAATAAAATGAAAATCGAAGTGGATTCGGTAAACAGAAAACTGATGATCACTGCCCTGCCGGATGCCGATATCAGGATTACGCCAAGCGTGGAGATCCAGTCGGTAGATGATTCTTTTTTTAACAGGATTTCCGAGAAGGATATTAAGAATGTGACGCAAAAAGCCAAAGATACCGCGATCCGATCGATCGATCAGAACCGGCTCAGAACGGAAGGCCGTCAGCAATTAATGGAAAACCTGAATAATATTTTCGTTTTGGCAAAAGCTTTGAATTATAAGATCGAAGACCAGACCGGCAAACTGGGTATTTTAGGACTTTAAAATGTAAGCTATGAACAACACACAAGACGACGACAAAAAAGGTAAAGAATCTGCCAATAAGGCGGAAACCAAAAAGCAAAACGAAGATTTTCAGAATATTCCGGCTTCTTCAGAAAAGACAAACCCATCTGATGTAGATAAGGAAGATGTTCAGAAATCTTCAGAAAATAATGAATCCGGCAAAACGGACAATACGGAAGAATAAATTTAAAAAGGTTCTGTCTCAGATGAGGCGGAACCTTTTTTCAGAAAAAAAATATACAAATAAAATCAAAAGACAATTTTTCGGCTCTCCCGGTTTTACATTTAGCACGCCCGATCATGAGTAATTTTCTTAGGCGGTTAAAAGCACAACAGGACGGCTAGTGAGCCAGATTGTAAATGCTGTTTCCTTCCTAAGAAGACCTGTTAATAATATAAACTAAACCATTCAATCTCCTTTTTTCGGCCTGATTTCATCAGATTATTTCTAAAACAGCAGTTCGCTCCGCAAGTGAACTTTTTATGGACTATTGAATGTATCTAATTTTAGCGAAGCGAATTTTGCTGTTTATGAATTATACAATGGTGGATTTTCCAAGCTTTACATTTTCAAAATTATAATACGATTTCTCGGAATAGGTAATATAATCTGCAATAAAGCTTCCTACTTCAGCAGTAGAACATGGCTGTTCCGGATTCAGGTCTACCGTTACATATTTGTTTTCAATGGCGTGTTCCACCGACTGTCTTAATTTTTCGGCCGCCTGATCGAGTTTTAAATAATCCAGCATCATGGCGGTACTTAAAAGCGAAGCAATCGGATTGGCAATTCCCTTTCCTTTGGCCTGCGGATAAGAACCGTGGATGGGTTCAAACAAAGCATTTTCGGTGCCGACGGATGCGGAAGGCAGCAGTCCGATAGAACCGCCGATGACACTCGCTTCATCTGAAATGATATCCCCGAACATATTTTCCGTTACGATAACATCGAATTGTTTCGGATTCAGGATCAGCTGCATGGCTGCGTTATCCACAAACATAAAATCCAGCTCCACGTCCGGATATTCTGCGGCAATCTCTTTACAGACCTTTCTCCATAATCTCGAAGTATCGAGAACGTTAGCTTTATCGATAAGCGTAACTTTTTTCCTGCGCTTCCGGGCTTCCTGAAATGCCATATGCACAATAGGGGCAATTTCTTCCCGGTGATATTTACAGTTGTCATAAGCATATCCTGCTTCCTCATCCGTAAATTTTTCCCCGAAATAGATTCCGCTTACCAGCTCCCGGAAAATCTGGATGTCGGTGCCATCAATTATTTCTTTTTTCAAAGGGCTTTTATCGATGAGCGAAGTGTAGGTTTTCAAAGGCCGGATATTGGCAAAAAGACCGAGTTCCTTGCGGAGTTTCAGCAGGCCCTGCTCCGGGCGCACTTTCGCATCCGGGTTATTATCAAAAGAAGGATCTCCGATGGCACCGAACAGTACTGCATCAGATGCCCGGCAGATCGCCAGGGTCTCATCCGGTAATGGGTTTCCCGTTTTATAAATGGCTTCCGCGCCCATCAGTCCGTAGGTAAAATCAAACTGATAACGGAAAGCCTCAGCAATGGCATTTAAGACCTTAATGCTTTCGCCTACTACCTCCGGTCCAATGCCGTCCCCGGGAAGTACCGCGATGTTAAATTTAGTTTTCATATACTTTCTGTGTTTTAAGTTCAAATTCTCTGATCGCCTGTTTTCTGCTGATTAAAAAATCGATGTCGTCATAACCGTTCATCAGGCATATCTTTTTGTATGAATCAATTTCAAAGTGTTCTGACCGATTATTGAAAGTGGCAGTTTGTTTTTCTACATCAATTATAAGCTCTTTTTCAGGATTTTCAGTGATGCCATCCAGAATTTCTTTCAGGAAAGCTTCGGAAACCTTTACCGGAAGCAAACCGTTATTCAAAGCATTTCCTTTAAAAATGTCAGCAAAAAAACTTGAGACAACCACTTTAAAACCGTAATCCGTTAATGACCATGCTGCATGTTCCCTACTGCTTCCGCAGCCGAAATTATTGCCGGCGACCAGGATTTCTCCGGTGTATTTCAGATTGTTCAGAACAAAATCAGTATTCGGCACTCCGGTATGAACGTTATACCGCCAGTCCCTGAAAAGGTTTTCTCCAAAGCCTTTTTTATCAATACTTTTTAAAAAGCGGGCCGGAATGATCTGGTCCGTGTCTATATTTTCAACCGGCAAAGGAATCGCACGGGATTTTATTTTTATTAATTTCTGCATTTTGTTTAATTGTTTAATGTCAACAGTCAATTCCTGCGGGTCAATCCGCCATTCGTTTTTTTTGTCAATAGTCAATTTTACTTCGTAAGTCAATGGTCAATTTAAACGACTTTTAAAATTCACTTGCGCAGCAAAATTGACTCGCAAAGCGAAATTCACCATTCACTTGTTGATCAATTTTCGAAGACCGAAATTTTTCCTTCTACAGCTACTTTTGCGGCAGTCAGCGGACTTGCCAGAATCGTTCTTGCGCCCTGCCCCTGCCTACCTTCAAAATTCCTGTTGGAAGTAGATACACAATATTCGCCTTCCGGAATTTTATCGTCGTTCATGGCAAGGCACGCCGAACATCCCGGCTGCCTGATCTGAAATCCGGCCTCTGTGAAAATAATGTCCAGTCCTTCTTCAAAAATCTGTTTAACGACCTGCTGGGAACCGGGAACAATCAGTGCATGGACATTTTCCGATTTTCTTTTACCCTTAATGTAGTTGGCTGCAGTCCGGAAATCCTCGATCCTTGCATTCGTGCAGCTTCCGATGAAGACATAATTGACTGTAATGTCAGAAAGCGCCTGTCCGGCTTTTAGCCCCATATATTTCAATGCTTTTTCCTCAGAATCGTTCTGCGGGAACGGAATATTCTGGCTGATGGAAATTCCCATTCCAGGATTCGTCCCATAAGTTACCATTGGATGAATATCGGAAGCATCGAAGGAAAATTCCGCATCAAAAACAGCTTTATTGTCGGTTTTCAACGTTTTCCAGTACTCCACTTTTTCGTCCCATTCTTCTCCTTTCGGCGCGAAGGTTCTTCCTTTTACATATTGGAAAGTGGTTTCATCCGGTGCAATCATTCCTCCGCGGGCACCCATTTCAATACTCATATTGCAGACGGTCATTCTGCCTTCCATCGACATTTCTTCGAAAACATTACCGGCGTATTCACAGAAATATCCGGTTCCGCCGTCGGTCCCGATTTTTGAAATGATAAACAGAATTACATCTTTGGGCTGAACATTTTTATTTAATGTTCCATTTACCGTAATCCGCATGGATTTGGGTTTATTCAGCAATAAACACTGGCTCGCAAAAACCTGTGCCACCTGGCTTGTACCGATTCCGAACGCAATCGAGCCGAAAGCGCCGTGGGTGGAAGTATGGCTGTCGCCGCAAACGATGCTCATCCCCGGCTGGGTAACGCCCAGTTCGGGAGCAATGATGTGCACAATTCCCTGGTATGGATGGCCCAAACCATACAATTCAATATTGTTTTTCTTGCAGTTTTCGGTAAGCTGTGCTACCTGGTTTCTTGAAGATTCGTCACGGATGGGCTTATCCTGATCCCAGGTCGGAACATTGTGATCGGCCGTCGCCACAATCTGCTGCGGCCTGAACACTTGCAGATTTCTGGATTCCAGTTCGGCGAAAGCCTGTGGGCTGGTAACCTCGTGGATCAGGTGTTTATCGATATAGATGATCTGAGGTCCGTCGGGAATGGTTTCGACCACATGGGCATCCCAAACTTTGTCAAAAAGTGTTTTCTTTTTATTCATTTCAAATGATTCTGTTAAAATCAAAATTTCTATCCTATTTTTCTGGTGACTTTTTCGATGATCGCACTTAAATCATCATTATCGACTTCTTTTTTACGGTCGGCCACCCTCAGGAATTCCTCGTATAAAAAGTCAAGCTCGTTTTTGGTTACTTCAAAACCAATGTGCTTAAACCGGTAAGCCAACGCCGAACGCCCGCTTCTTGCAGTCAGCACAATCGTTGAAGCATTCACTCCGACTTCTGCAGGGTCGATAATTTCGTAAGTTTCCCTGTTTTTGATGACCCCGTCCTGGTGGATTCCTGAGCTGTGGGCAAACGCGTTGGCTCCTACGATTGCTTTGTTCGGCTGTACGGGCATTCCCATCAATTCGGAAACCAAAAGGCTCATTGGGTTCAGCATTCTGGATTTCACATCCGTATACAGCTGTAAGTAGGGATGTTGCCTCAGGATCATCACCACTTCCTCCAAAGCGGTATTTCCGGCTCTTTCTCCAAGCCCGTTGATGGTACATTCGATTTGCCTTGCTCCGTTGATGACACCCGAAATAGAATTGGCAGTCGCCATTCCCAGGTCGTTGTGGCAGTGGCAGGAAAGGATGGCTCTGTGGATACCGCTTACATTTTCTTTTAAATATTTTATTTTTTCGCCGTATTCTTCCGGCAGGCAATACCCTGTGGTATCCGGGATATTAAGGACCGTGGCACCGGCTTTAATGGCTGCTTCGCAAACCCTGGCCAGATAATCGTTATCGGTTCTTCCGGCATCTTCAGCATAAAATTCAACATCCTCTACAAAAGTCTTGGCGTATTTTACGGCCTGAGAAGCTCTTTCGATAATATCTTCCCGGTTGGAATTGAATTTAAATCTGATATGGGAATCTGAAGTTCCGATTCCGGTATGGATTCTTGGCCTTTTGGCAAAGCGCAGGGCTTCAGCCGCGGCATCGATGTCTTTTTGGTTGGCTCTGGTCAGTCCGCAGACTTTCGCATTTTTCACCAGTTTTGAAATCTCCGAAACGGAATGAAAATCTCCGGGGCTTGAAATCGGAAAACCGGCTTCGATAACATCTACTCCCAGCTCATCCAGTTTCCCGGCAATTATTAATTTCTGCTCTGTATTCAGCTTGCAACCCGGGACCTGCTCTCCGTCACGCAGCGTGGTATCAAAAATTTCAATTTTTTCGGATTTCATAATGAAGATTTTTACTTAATTTTGAACCAAAACTAGAAAGATGAAACGTTTATTCTCTGCCGGTTTTTATAAAAATTACAATAGCCAAAATATTGTAATTTAACCCTAATTATTTAATTACCAATATTTTAAATTCCGAAAATTTACAATGGCAGAATTGCATAAAGATTTTTTATTTGTCCTGATCAAATCCCTTACAACGTCAGAGAAAAGGCAGTTCAGGCTGTATGTAAACCGTCTCGGAATTAATGTGGATGCCAAATTCCTTCTCCTGTTTTCTGAAATCGAAAAGATGAAAGAATACGATGAAGGCATTATCATTGAGAAGAAAATTTCCACTAAACAGCAGTTGTCCAATCTGAAAGCCCATCTCTACAAACAGATCCTCGTAAGCTTGCGGCTGAATCCCAGCCATCAGAATTACCGGATCCAGCTTCGGGAACAACTGGATTTCGCCAATATCCTCTACCAGAAAGGCCTGTACAAACAGGCGCTGAAAATTCTTGATAAAACGAAGCAATCGGCTTTACAGCTGGATGAAAAAACCATTGCTTCCGAGATTATCGACCTGGAAAAAGTTATTGAATCCCAGTTTATTACCAGGAGTATTGAAGGCCGCGCGGATGAACTGATCCGGGAATCTACGGAGATCAGCAAACAGAATCATTACACCACGGAATTATCCAATCTTTCGTTGAAATTATACAGCGAAATGCTTACCCATGGTTACGTAAAAAACGATGAAGACCGGGAAGAAATCATGGGCCTTTTCAATACACAGATCCAAAAAATTAATTTTGAGTGCTTGAATTTTACGGAAAAGCTCTGGTATTTCAAAGCACATGTCTGGAAAAACCAGCTGCTTCAGGATTACAAATATACCCTGAAATATGCTTTCCAATGGGTGGATCTGTTCCACAAAAATCCGGAGATGATTTTCAGCCATCCGGTCTGGTATATCAAAGGCAACACCTATCTCCTGAAAATCCTTTTCCTGTATGGGAATATTGATATCCTGGAGAACAGTTTCAGGGAATTTAATGAAAGGGTGCATGCTTCAAGCTTTGCTCAAAATGAAAACCTGCAATCGCTTATTTTCCTTACCCATTACAATACATTAATGAATATTCACTTCGTGAAGGGTGAATTCTTTTCAGGATCTAAGCTGATCCCTGAAATCGAGCTGAAGATGGAAAAGCTGAGGGATAAAATTGACGAACACCATTTTATGATTTTATATCTGAAAATGGCTGCCTTATTTTTCGGAAGCAAAAAGTTTAAGGAGTCGATAAAATATTCTTTAAAGGTTATTGAATCTAAGGGTAACGTGCAGGAAGACCTGCTCTTCCATACCCGGATACTGATTTTAATGGCCAAATATGAATCGGGGAATGACGAAGATTATGATGACTTTATCAAAGCAACGTCGAAGTTTGTCAAAAAAATGAAAAAACCGGATGAATTCCATTTTGAAAGCGTGGCTTTCTTTAAAAACCTGAATGGTGTAACGCCCGACCGGCAACTGGAATCTTTTAATAAATTTGATAGTAAGCTGGAGCTTTTTGCCGGCAACGAATATTACCGGAGATCGCTTTTGTACATTGATATTCACGGATGGGTAAAATCCAAGGTGCGGAACGTGGATGTGATTGAGATTATCAAGGAGAAAGTAAGATATAAGAGACGGAGATGATTTTATCTTTAAGGGATTTCTGATTTTAGAAATGCCCGGAACACAGGATGTCACAATGCTGATGAGATCAACTCCAAGTGCCTCTTCTTAAGATAAAATCACCATATTTTATGATGAATATTTTTATTATCGGATCTGTATCTGAACCGAAGCCGGCAACTCTTAAGCGGCTGTCAGGAACGCTTCACTTTTAGGCAGCTCTGGCTTTAACCCTTTATTTATTAGCTATTTATCCATTAAGATGTTTTTTCATACACCACTATAGCCGGAAAGTTTAACCTGAATATCCTGAAACAGCCGGGATAAATTTTCTGCCTATCTTTTACAAATCCCCGTGAAAATAGCATACTAAGTAAAATTTTCGTATTTTTGCAACTTAAAATTTCTTAGTAAACAATGATAAAAATTACACTTCCAGACAACAGCGTCAAAGAATTCGAGGCGGGAGTTACTCCGCTAGATGTGGCAAAATCTATTAGCGAGGGATTGGCTAGAAATACCATTTCCGCAGTCGTTAATGACAAACAAGTAGAAACGACCACGCCTATCACCACGGATTCTACGGTACAGCTGCTGACCTGGAATGATGATCTTGGAAAGAAAGCTTTCTGGCATTCTTCTGCCCACCTTCTGGCGCAGGCCATCCTTGAGTTTTATCCTGATGCTAAGCTGACCATCGGTCCGGCCATTGAAAGCGGATTCTATTATGATGTGGATTTCGGCGACGAAAGTTTATCGGAAAAAGATTTTGAGAAAATTGAGAAGAAGGTGTTGGAAAATGCCAAAAAAGGTTCAACGTTCTCATTATACCCTGTCTCCAAAGAAGACGCACTGAAAACATATGCTGATAATCCGTATAAAGTGGAGCTGATCTCCAATCTTAACGATGGCGAAATTACTTTTGTAACCCATGATAACTTCACGGATCTTTGCCGTGGAGGACATATTCCGAATACAAGCATTGTAAAAGCAGTAAAGATTTTAAATGCCGCCGGAGCATACTGGAGAGGAAATGAAAAAAATCCTCAGCTGACAAGAGTTTACGGTGTCTCTTTCCCTAAGCAGAAGGAACTGACTGAATACCTGGAAAGACTGGAGGAAGCAAAAAGAAGAGACCACCGGAAATTAGGTAAGGAATTGGGGATTTTTGCCTTCTCTGAAAAAGTAGGTGCCGGATTACCGCTATGGTTGCCGAAAGGAACCGCTTTAAGAAGAAAGCTGGAAAATTTCCTGTCTGCCGCTCAGAAAAAAGGAGGTTACGAATTCGTGATGTCTCCGCATATCGGGTCCAAAGAACTTTACGTAACTTCAGGACACTGGGATAAATACGGAGCTGACAGCTTCCAGCCGATCAAAACTCCGAACGAAGGGGAAGAATTCCTACTGAAACCGATGAACTGCCCGCACCACTGTGAAATTTACAAGACATCACAATGGAGCTACAGGGATCTGCCGAAAAGGTATGCCGAGTTCGGAACGGTTTACCGCTACGAGCAGTCGGGAGAGCTTCACGGACTGACAAGGGTTCGTGGGTTTACTCAGGATGATGCCCACCTTTTCTGTACTCCGGACCAGTTGTTGGGAGAGTTTGAAGCCGTAATTGATCTGGTACTGTATGTTTTCAGATCGTTAGGTTTTGAAGATTTCCTTACTCAGGTTTCTTTAAGGGATCCTGACAACAGAGAAAAGTACATCGGTTCCGACGAGAACTGGGAAAAAGCAGAAAATGCCATCATCACTGCTGCCAAAAACAAAGGCTTGAAAACTGTTGTGGAATATGGTGAAGCAGCCTTCTATGGTCCGAAACTGGATTTCATGGTAAAAGATGCTTTGGGAAGAAAATGGCAGCTGGGAACCATCCAGGTAGATTATAACCTGCCGGAAAGATTCGATCTTCATTATATCGGGAACGATAACGAAAAGCACAGACCGGTAATGATCCACAGAGCGCCTTTCGGTTCGATGGAACGTTTCATTGCGATTCTGCTTGAAAATACAGCCGGAGACTTTCCGTTGTGGCTGAGCCCGGATCAGTTTATCATTCTTCCGATTAGTGAAAAATATGTAGATTATGCTAAAAAAGTTTCAGAATTTTTAGAAAATCACGATATTAGCGGCCAGATTGACGACCGAAACGAAAAGACCGGAAAAAAGATCCGTGATGCAGAATTAAATAAAATCCCATTTATGCTGGTAGTCGGCGAAAATGAAGAGAAGGATGGCACAATTTCTGTACGTAGACGTGGTGAAGGAGATTTAGGGGTAATGAATCTTGAAGATTTCATTTCCTATTTCAAAAAAGAATCTGCGATATAAAGTCAGAGATTTTAAATTCAGAATTAAAGATGAATGCATAATCCGGTTCTGAATGATTATTAAATAAGAGTTAACCAATAAAATTATAATACAATAGCACAAAGATTTAACAACAGGGGCCCACAAAGACGTCCGGTACAAGAGGACTTACACTTGATCAACGATAAAATTCGTGTGAGAGAGCTTCGTTTGGTGGGCGATAACGTAGAGCCGGGAATTTACCCTATCGACAAAGCAAGACAGATTGCCGCAGAGCAGGATCTTGATTTGGTGGTAATTTCCGATAAAGCTGAACCGTTTATTGCAAGAATTCTGGAATATAAAAAATTCCTTTATGAGCAAAAGAAAAAACAGAAGGAACTAAAGGCCAAGCAGGTAAAAGTGGTGGTAAAAGAGATCCGTTTCGGGCCTCAGACCGACGAGCACGATTACGAATTCAAGAAGAAGCACGCTGAAAAATTCCTTGAAGAAGGTTCAAAGCTTAAGACCTACGTATTTTTTAAAGGACGTTCGATTATCTTTAAAGATCAGGGAGAGATCCTGCTTCTGAAACTTGCTCAGGAACTGGAGCACGTTGGGAAAGTAGACCAGCTTCCAAAGCTTGAAGGAAAGAGAATGATTATGATGATGAGTCCTAAAAAACCGGCTAAATAATCGATAGCAGGGATCATTCGATCCGATAAAACATATCAACTGAACCGCTTCACTACTGAAGCGGTTTCTTGTTGTAATTCAGAAAAGAATCATTCGTCTTTGCTTTTTATTTTTCGTTATTTTGCACTTATTCTTAAAAAGCTTAAGAAAGTTAATTCTTTAACTGATTTCATGAAGACAGGATATGATTCCTTTTTCTATTTTACCCTGATTATTTTTTCACTGGGTTGCTATTACCACTACCCTTTTTTGTCTGATGACAGCCTGATCTCCCTGCGGTATGCACAACGCTTTATCGAAGGCAAAGGACTCACCTGGAATGACGGGCATCCTGTAGAAGGCTATTCCAATCTGTTATGGGTTCTGCTTATTTCTTTTTTTGGGAAATTGGGTGTTGACCTGATCCTTGCCACCAGAATATTAGGAATACTGTGCTCCGTAGGGACGCTTGCCATTATTCTTTCTTATTTTAAAACAAAAAATATTAAAAAGCAATATGTATTTCTAGCTGTTTTCCTGCTGGTAACGACCCCCTGCTTCACCGTCTGGGCAATCGGCGGACTGGAACAGCCTTTTTATATTCTTCTGCTTACCCTTGCCTTAACCGAAGTTTCAAAGATCGTGAACGATAAAAATTCCGGTAGGATGTATTATCTGTCGCTATGGCTGGGACTATTGGCCATTATCCGGCCGGACGGTTTTCTGTTTACGATTATAACAGCTGCATTTTTATTGTTTGTTTTCAGGAAAAGCAACAGAGATCTTATTAAAGTATTTTTTATTGTTGCATTGGTACCGGCTTTATTTCTGTCGGGACAGCTTATTTTCAGGTATCATTTTTATGGCGAGCTTGTTCCCAATACGGCATTGGTTAAAGTAAAAGTTACCCTCCATCACATTTTAAGGGGCGGGTTTTATATCCTGAAATCATTTGTTGGCACTTTGCTGCTGTCTGTTCTGGGACTGTACGGTCTGTTTCATTTGGTTTACCAGAAAAGAAATGCTTTCGGATACTATCTGCTGCTGAATGCTGCAGCATGGACGGCTTATGTGGTGCTGGTAGGCGGTGACATTTTCCCGGCTTTCCGGCATTATTATCCAGTGCTTATTTTGTTGGTATTTGCGATTATTTTTAGTCTGGACAATCTGCAGACCGGCCTTAAAACAAAAAAACTCAGGACAGGATTTATCATTCTGATTATCATTAACCCGTTTGTCCAGTTGTTGATTCCGGCCAATGAGTATGCCATCGGAGAACGTTGGGAATTCCGCGGGCTGAAACTTGGGAAAACCCTGAAAAATACCTTTCCGGAAACCACCCTGATCGCAGTAACGGCAGCCGGCTGTATCCCTTATGCCTCCGAACTTCCCGCTATCGATATGCTTGGATTAAATGATTATTATACGCCCCGCCACCCTCCCAAGAATTTCGGAACCGGCTCTTTGGCGCATGAGCTGGGAGATGCCCGCTACGTCCTGGGAAGAAATCCGGATATCATTATTTATTTCATCGGAGCAGATCTAAACTTTAACATTGGTGAACAGATGAAGGTGAATCCGGTTTTTAAAAATAATTATGTGAAAGTCGTGGCTAAACAAAGTGATGACGAGCATATTCTGTATTTTAACAAATATGGAAAAAGCACAGGTATTTTAAAAAAAGAAGATATAATGATTATCCCCGGTTATTTGATGAGTGCTGATTCAAATGATGAAAGTGTTTTTAAGAACGGAAAACTGCTGAACCATCTGCAGAAAGGAAAGAAATACAACCTCTATCTTCAAAATCTGGGTTCCAGAAAATGGGAAATAAGCAAGGAGGCATCTACTTTATTTTCTCCCGATTCAAAAATCAGTTATATTGGAAACACGATAAACATTGAGATCATTCCGAAAAAGGAAATATTTTTAGAAACCCTGCCATTACACCGAAAATATGAATAATTTTTTGTAATTTTGCACCCTATTATTTCCGGGAGTCACCGGAAACCAGATACAGATATTGATAACAAAACCATAAAAAGCAAAACAATGCCAAAATTAAAAACGAAATCAGGTGCTAAGAAACGTTTTGCTCTTACCGGTTCCGGTAAGATCAAAAGAAAGAATGCTTACAAAAGCCACATCTTAACCAAGAAAGAAACGAAACAAAAGAGAAATCTTACGACGACTTCTTACGTGGCTGCTGTGGACGAGAAAAGCGTACTTCGTCAATTAGCCATCAAGTAGTTTTTATAAATCCATACCGGTTTATAAGAATTCAAAACAAATTCAACATTTTAACCCTGAAATGGAGCAAATAAGTGTAATGTAACCATTGCCGCCCACTTCAAAAAAACAATTAAATTATGCCAAGATCAGTAAATGCGGTAGCTTCCAGAGCTCGCAGAAAGAAAATTTTTAAGCAAGCTAAAGGTTTTTTCGGTAGAAGAAAGAACGTTTGGACAGTAGCTAAAAACGCGGTAGAAAAAGCAATGCAATATGCTTACCGTGGTAGAAAAGAGAAGAAGAGAAACTTCAGAGCACTATGGATTACCCGTATCAACGCGGGAGCCAGACAGCACGGAATGTCTTACTCTCAGTTTATGGGAGCTCTTAAAAAGAACAACGTTGAGCTTAACAGAAAAGTTTTAGCCGATTTAGCAATGAATCACCCTGAAGCTTTCAAAGCAGTTGTAGATCAAGTAAAATAATGTAAAATTTTTGTTATCAATATAAATCCTGGGTTTTTTGCTCAGGATTTTTTTATTCTTTACATTTGTTTATTATTAAAAATGTAAAATTTTTCTTCACCCGTGAAAAAAATAACGACTCTATTGCTTGTTTTTTTATCAGCATACGGCCTTCAGGCACAAAGTTTTATTCAGGCTTATAAAAACAGGGCCGACCAGGTTTCCCAGACAACGGTTACAAACCTATTACAGGATTTTCAGAATCTTGGTGTGAAAACCACCGGCTCTATGGCCAATACCAATACCCTGAACTGGCTGAAAGCCAAATACCAGTCTTACGGCTATACAGCCAGCCAGATTACGGAAGATCCTTTCACATTCGGCAATAACGTAAATTCCAGAAACCTGATCATCACAAAAACCGGAACGCTTTATCCCAATATTTATGTGATCATCTGCGGACATTACGATACCATTGTAGGGCCGGGAGTAAGTGATAATGGCAGCGGAACGGCTATTCTTCTGGAAGCAGCCAGAATATTGAAGGATATCCCAACCGAATATTCAATCAAATTCATCCATTTCTCAGGGGAAGAACAGAACCTACAGGGAAGCAGCCACTATGCGAATAATGTGTTGTTCCAGAACAATGTCAGACAGTTTAATGTCAGAGTGGTTTTCAATATTGACCAGGTCGGAGGAAAGCTGGGCAATACCAATAATGCCATTAAATGTGAAAGCGACCAATCCGGATTAACTTCAAACAATGCCGCGTCGTTGAGCTTTACCCAGCAACTGGCTACCTGCACGGGATTGTATTCGCCATTACAGACGGTAATGTCGGATGCTTATTCTTCGGATTATATTCCTTTTGAACAAAAAGGAGACATCATTACCGGTTTTTATGAAAATGCAAGAAGTTACAACGAACATACGGTAAACGACACCTTTGCGAACGTAGACCCTACTTACGTGTACAATGTAGGAAAGGCAGCAGTGGGTGCTTTGCAGCATTTTGCAACGGCCTCTACAAGCCAGCTGGCTACTGAAGAAATAAAGCAGAATGCTTTGGAATCGGTAAAAGTTTATCCTAACCCGGCTAAAGATTATCTGCAGGTGGAACTTCCGAAAGAGATCAAAAATTTCAAATTGGAAATCTCAGACATGACCGGCCGCCTGATTTTGAACAAAGAAAATGAGTCCAGAATAAACCTTTCGGGATTATCGGACGGTGCTTATATGGTTACCGTAAAATCGGATGGAAAAACGGCTGTACGAAAAGTGATTATTTCGAAATAATCAAATAGCATCAATAGCTTATCTGTAAAAAGCCAATCGTCATTGATTGGCTTTTGCTTTAACTGTTTTTAATATCTTAAGGATTATACCCGTTTTATTTATTTCGTGACAACAGGGTTTCTTCGATATCCTGCAATGAAAAATTCTTCGCTTTCAGTAAAATTAAAAAGTGATACATCAGATCTGCCGCTTCATTTTTAAACAGATCATCATTATCATCTTTCGCTTCAATCACCAGTTCTACCGCTTCCTCTCCTACTTTCTGGGCCATTTTATTAATGCCTCGCTGAAACAGGGAATAGGTGTAAGAACCCTCTGTTTTTTCATCAATCCTTTGCCTGATTTTGGCTTCGAGTTCATACAGAAACCCTTTGGAATCCTTATCCCCGAAACAGCTGAAGCTTCCGGTGTGGCAGACTACATTTTGGGGAATGACCCTAATTAAAATAGTATCTGCATCGCAGTCGCTTTCTATACTTTTTACAGTTAAAAAATTTCCGGATTTCTCGCCTTTTGTCCAGAGCCTGTTTTTCGAACGGCTGAAAAAAGTAACGATTTTTTCCTGCTGTGTTTTTTCAAAGGCTTCTTCATTCATGTAGCCCAGCATCAGGACCTGCAGCGTCCGGTCGTCCTGCACAATTACCGGTACCAGGCCGTCCTGGCTTTTATTAAAATCAATATTCATCGTACAGCAATATTTTTTAAGGTTAAATTATTTTTCAGATCCCGGATCCCGACTTCTCCGAAATGGAAAATACTGGCGGCCAAAGCGGCCGTTGCTTTCGTCCGGGTAAAAACTTCTTCGAAATCCTCAGGTTTCCCGGCTCCTCCGGAAGCGACCACCGGAATGTTTATATTTTCGGAAACCAGTTTGGTAATCCTGATGTCGAATCCGTTCTTGGTACCGTCGCCGTCCATCGAGGTCAGCAGGATTTCACCGGCACCCAGTGCTTCCGCTTGCTTTGCCCAGTCAACTGTTTTCAGACCCGTAAGCTCCCGTCCGCCCTTCACGTGTACATAATCCGAGCTGTTTACTTCTTTTGTATCAATAGCTACCACAACGCATTGACTGCCAAAAATTTCTGCGATTTCTGAAATCAGCGACGGGTTTTTAACAGCCGATGAATTGATGCTGATTTTATCCGCTCCGGCTTCCAACAGTTTCCTGACATCATCCACTGTGGAAATGCCTCCGCCAACCGTGAAGGGAATGCTGAGTTCCCCGGAAATTTTTCGCACAAGCTCCGCAAAAGTCTTCCGTTCTTCAATCGTTGCCGTAATGTCCAGGAATACGAGTTCGTCTGCACCTTCCACTTCGTACCGTTTGGCCAGCTCGATGGGATCTCCGGCGTTCCGTAATCCTTCAAAATTAATTCCTTTAACGGTGGTTCCGTTTTTTATATCCAGACAGGGGATGATTCTTTTTTTTAGCATTGTAAATAGTTTAAAGTTTTTGGTTCAGGGTTTATGGTTTTATATTTCTTACAGATCGCACAGATCTTCACAGATGATGTGGCTTCGAGTGCCTCAGCCGCCAGTTCTTTTAAGAAGATCTGCTAGAACCAAAAAAATTTTGATTTCTTAGCATGATATGTTCTAAAATATGCGCAAAGCTTTAACCTAAAAATCTCATGTGACTTATGTGAGAAAGCTTTTGTGTTTAAACAAAATCCTGCAATTGTTTTAAAGAAATCCTCCCTTCATAGATTGCTTTTCCGATGATGGTTCCGAAGCAGCCGATCTCTTTCATTTCATAAAGGTCTTCCAAACAGGAAATGCCGCCGCTCGCTATTACATTGACAGCTGTTCTGCTTAAAATTTCCGAATACAGTTCCCCTGACGCTCCCTGCAGCATTCCGTCTTTCGCAATGTCCGTACAAATGACGGTGTTTATTCCTTTTTCCCGATATTGCAGGATAAAATCGATGACCTCCAGTCCGCTTTCTTCCAGCCAGCCGGTGGTTTTGATCTTTCTGTTTTCACAGTCGGCACCAAGGATTATTTTTTCAGGACCATATTTTTCAATTAACTGAAAACAGAATCCGGGATCCTGAACGGCAATGCTTCCGATGGTGATTTTTCGGGCTCCCGAGTTAAAAGCAGTTTCAATATCTTCTATTGTTTTCAGGCCACCGCCAAAGTCTATTTCAAGACCGGTTTCCCTTGCGATATTTTCCAGCACTTTATGGTTGACGATATGTTTCGACTTCGCACCGTCCAGATCCACCAGATGAAGGTACCTGATGCCGTAGCTTTCAAATTCCCTGGCTACTTCCACCGGGTCTTCATTATATATTTTTTTCGTTCCGAAATCACCTTTTGAGAGACGGACGCATTTTCCGTCGATGATATCAATGGCAGGAATAATTTTCATTTTTAAAGGTTTAAAAAGGTCTCTAATAACCGGCTTCCGACCGTCCCCGATTTTTCCGGGTGAAACTGCATCGCATAAAAGTTATCTTTCTGCAGGGAAGCACTGAAAGGCAGGATATAATCGCACACTGATGTTGTAAATTCCGACCGCTCACAGTAATAGCTGTGCACGAAATAGACATCACTGTTTTCGTCTGTCCCTGCAAACAAATCAGATCTGAACTGCGAAACCGTATTCCAGCCCATGTGCGGTACAATATCCTTTGCCGGGAACTTTCTTACGCGGATGTCGAAGATACCCATTCCTACGGTATTTCCTTCCTCATTATCACCACACATCAGCTGCATTCCCAGGCAGATTCCCAGGACGGGCTGTGTGAGTGAAGGAATCAGCAGGTCAAGGCCTTTCTCTTTCAGGTTTTTCATGGTAGAAGAGGCTTCCCCCACGCCGGGGAATATAACCTTATCGGCATTCCGGATGACGTCGAAATCATCGGTGATGATAGAGTCGGCATCTAATCTGCGGACTGCGTTCTGTACGGAATTTACGTTTCCGCCGTTGTATTTGATGATGGCAATCATTACAGGCTTCCTTTGGTAGATGGCAGGTTAAAATTCATATCGGATCGGTTTACCGCCATTTTAACGGCTTTGGCAAATGCCTTAAAAACGGATTCGATCTTGTGGTGTTCGTTTTCACCTTCTGTTTTGATGTTTAGATTACATTTGGCAGAATCGGTAAAAGATTTGAAAAAGTGGTAAAACATCTCCGTCGGGACATCACCAATCTTTTCCCTTTTAAAACCGGCTTCCCAGACCAGCCATGGACGTCCTCCGAAGTCAAGAGCCACCTGAGCCAGGCAGTCATCCATTGGAAGCAGAAACCCATACCGCTCGATTCCTTTTTTCTTTCCCAGCGCTTTCAAAAATGCTTCACCCAGCACAATTCCGGTATCTTCTATCGTGTGGTGCTCATCTACCTGCAAATCCCCTTCCACTTTAATTTTCAGGTCGAGATTGCCGTGTCTTGAGATCTGTTCCAGCATGTGGTCGAAAAAGTGAAGCCCGGTTGAAATCTCCGACTTCCCGCTTCCGTCGAGGTTAACTTCCACTTCGATGGCAGTTTCATTGGTTTTCCGTGCTACTGCTGCTTTTCTCGGAATCTGTTTCAGGTACTGGTAAATATCCTGCCAGTTTGTTGTCGTTAAAACCGCGTCCTCATTTAATGAGTTGCCGATCAGAATGGATTGGGTACCAAGATTTTTTGCCAGCTGGACATCCGTCGGCCGGTCGCCGATTACAAATGAATTTTTAAGGTCATAATCGCCGTAAATATATTTTCCCATCATTCCGGTTCCCGGCTTCCGGGTCGGCAGGTTTTCATGCTCAAAGCTTTTATCGATTAAAATATCACTGAATAAAATACCTTCGTTTTCAAAAGCTTTCAGCATTTTCTCCTGGGGCTTTATAAAATCTTCGAAAGGAAAGCTTTCGGTTCCCAGTCCGTCCTGATTGGTCACCATCACCAGTTCAAAATCCAGCTCTTTGGCGATCGCAGAAAGGTTCCTGAAAACGCCGGGATAAAATTCCAGCTTCTCCAGCGAGTCCACCTGAAAATCAACAGGCGGTTCTACAATTAATGTCCCGTCACGGTCGATGAACAAAACTTTTCTCATATTATGTTTTTTAAGGTTTCAATTAAGAGGATATTCTCTTCCCGGCTTCCGGCATTGATCCTGATACAGCCTGGAATTTTAGGGCTTCTTTTACTGGTCAGGATTTCATTTTCAAGTAATTTCGCATATACTTTTTCCGCATCTTCAAATTCAACCAGAAAGAAGTTGGCATCGCTCGGGTATATTTTTTTCACAACTTCAAGACACTCTAATTCATGGTTCAGCCATGACATCTCTGCTAAAGTCTTTTTTATATTCTTTTCTGCAAGATCCTTCTGATCAATCGCTTCCCCTATTTTATTTAAACTTAAAGAATTAACGTTGTACGGAGCTTTAACGGTATTAATCAGAGCAATGATTTCTGCTGAAGAATAAGCGGCTCCTACCCTTGCGCCGGCCATTCCCCAGGCTTTGGAAAATGTCTGGAGCACGATCAGGTTGGAATATTTTTCCAAAAGACCAATGCATGATTTTTGATCTGAAAATTCAATATACGCTTCGTCCACTACGACAATTCCATTAAAATTCTGAATATAGAACTCAATGTCTTCTACCGAATTTCCGGTTGGATTATTGGGTGAGCAGAGAAAAAAAACCTTAGGCTGTTTATCATTCGCTGTTTTTAAAAATTCATCTTTATTGATTTCAAAATTTTCATCGAGATCAAGCAGAAGAACATTGTTTCCGTTCACCGAGGCATAAAAACCATACATCGCAAACGAGGGATTCATCATGAGAATGGAATCTTCTTTAGGCTCGCAAAATACCTTGATGATCAGATCAATCAGCTCATCGCTTCCATTTCCTACGGCGATCTGGTCTGCTGAAACTCCTTTTAGTGCTGCTAATTTCTGCTTCAATTTTTTCTGGGTAGAATCCGGGTAACGGTTCAGTTCCCCTGAAGCATTTTCATTGGCATCCAGGAATACCGGATTATTAAATTCATGCAGGTCCCTGAAACTGAGATAAGGCTGGAGCTCCAGGATGTTTTTGCGTACCAAACTGCGGGTATTAAATTCTTTCATTTTGTTTTTTTAATCGGATACTGACGGCATTTTTGTGAGCGGATAATCCTTCCGCTTCTGCCATGATCTCTATGGTTTTACCTAAATTCTTTAATCCTTCTTCTGATAGATTCTGAAAAGTGATTTTCTTTACAAAACTGTCTAAGGAGACACCGCTGTAATTCTTTGCAAAACCGTTGGTCGGAAGGGTGTGGTTGGTTCCGCTGGCATAATCCCCGGCACTTTCGCATGAATAATTGCCTAGGAAAACGGAACCTGCATTTTCTATTCCGGAAATATACTGTTCTGCATTTTCCATCGCTAAGATCAGGTGTTCCGGAGCATACAGGTTACTGAATTCCAATGATTCTTCCAATGTTTCCATCAGGATGAAGTGACTGTTTTTTAATGCTTCACCTGCAAATTCATTCCTTGGAAGAGCGGCAAGTTGGATTTCCGTTTCCCGGATGGTTTCCTCCAGAATCTTCTCATCGGTTGTGAGGAAAACCACCTGGCTGTCGCTGCCGTGTTCCGCCTGGGAAAGCAGGTCGGCTGCGCAGAATACCGGAACGGCTTTTTCACCGGCTATGATTAAAACTTCACTGGGTCCGGCCGGCATATCGATGGCTACCCTGTAATTCTGGGCGTATTCTTTTGCGGCCATTACATACTGGTTTCCGGGACCGAAAATTTTATACACCGCAGGAACACTCTCCGTTCCGAGGGTCATGGCCGCAACTGCCTGAGCGCCGCCGGTCTTAAATATTTCAGTAACTCCGCACAGCTTTGCCGCATATAAAATGGCAGGATTGATGTTCCCGTTTTCGTTAGGAGGCGTACACAGGACAATTTCTTTACAGCCTGCCAATTGAGCCGGCACCGCAAGCATTAAAACCGTAGAAAACAGCGGTGCCGTTCCTCCCGGAATATAAATTCCCACCTTTCCGATCGCCCGGTTTTCGCGCCAGCAAACAACGCCTTTCACCGTTTCAATCTTCTCAGTCTGTGGAATCTGGGAAGCGTGGAATTTTGCAATATTTTCTTTTGCCTGCTGAATGGCTGATTTTAAATCACGGTCAACCAACTTGTCAGCAGCATCTGTTTCTTCCTGAGAAACTTTAATATTCTCTACTTCAGCATTGTCGAATCTTTTATTGAATTCAATCAAAGCACGGTCACCGTTTTTAGAAACTTCATCAAAAATTTCAATAATGGTTTCCGTAAGTGTTTCTCTTTTCAGTACCGGTCTTTTTACCAGTACCGGCCAGGTTTCCTTCTTCGGATATTTATTAATCTTCATACTAAATCACCATTTTATCGATTGGAATAATCAGGATATCCTGGGCACCTTTTGCTTTAAGCTCATCAATCACTTCCCAGAACCGTTCTTCGTCAATCACCGAGTGTATGCTGCTCCAGCCTTCTTCCGCCAACGGAATAACCGTTGGGCTTTTCAGTACCGGAAGCGTTTTGGAGATCAGTTCGATTTTATCATTCGGAACATTCATCAGGATGTATTTTGAATTTTTTGCTTTTAAAACGGCCTTTATCCTGAACAGGAATTTTTCGAGAATGGCTGTTTTTTCTTCATTCAGAAAAGCTGTTTTTGCAAGTACGGCTTCCGATTTCATAAGCGTCACCGTTTCCCTCAATCCGTTTTTAAACAGGGTGCTTCCTGAACTTACGATGTCACAGATGCCGTCTGCCAGTCCGATATTCGGGGCAATTTCCACCGAACCGGAAATGATGTGGATTTCTGCTGAAATGTTGTTTTCCTTAAGGAATTTGTTCAGGGTATTCGGATAGGAAGTTGCGATTTTCCTGCCCTGGAAATAGCTGATGTCGTCGGTTTCTATTTCTTTTGGGATGGCCAGGGAAACCCGGCATTTGGAGAATCCCAAAAGCTGCACAATTTCGATGTTTTTCTGTTTTTCGGCCAGAAGGTTTTCCCCGACAATGGCTACATCCACTACTCCGTCTTCAAGGTACTGGGGAATATCGGAGTTGCGCAGGTACATGATTTCTATCGGGAAATTGTCTACAGAAACTTTCAGCTGGTCTTTGCCGTTGTTGATGAAGATGCCGCAGTCCTTAAGCAGCTGAAGCGATTCTTCATAGAGCCTTCCGCTTTTCTGTATGGCTATTTTTAATTTACTCATAAGTTCACTTTTGCTGTGCCTGAGTAAAAAGAAATGGTTTATTGAAACAAATTGCCCGGGAAGAATTCGAAAACAAAAAAACCGCCTGTTTACTCAGACGGTTTTTCTTATTTTGATTTTTAACTTCGTAACATATCAATCAGGTCCGTCTTAGCAGAGATGATGATAATGATGTACGGTTAAAAAATTCGGTTTCATTTTTGATGAATTAGGGTACAAATGTAGGACTAATTTTTAAACTTTCAAGAATTTTATGAAATAATTTTTTCATAAAAGTTCATCAGCTGCCGGGCAATCGGTTCGTCGTTGAACTTCCGAACAAAGCTGAAACCCTTATCAGCACGGCGTTTGCGTTCGGCTTCATTGTCCCATAAAAATTTAATTTTTGCTGCGATATCAAGCGGATTTTTGGGATCGATATAGACGGAATCCGGTCCGCCGGCTTCGGGAAGGCAGCTGGTATTGCTGGTAATGACCACTGTTTTGGAGAACAGAGCTTCAATCACCGGGATCCCGAATCCCTCGAAAAGGCTGGGATAAATAAATATTTCCGCCATTTTATATAATATGGCCAGCTCGTCCATGGAAACACCTTCCAGAAACCGGACTTCAATTTTGTTCTGCTGAACAAACCGTTCTACCTTTTTGAAGTATTTTGTCTTTTTGCCAACGACTACCAACGGAATACCGGTATCTTTTAACGCCTTCACTATATTAAGCAGGTTTTTGCGTTCCTCGATGGTTCCGACATTGAGAATAAACTTTTCCGGAAGTCTGAATTTCTCTTTTGTTTTAATAAATAATTCCTCAGGCTGCTGCTCTTTAAAAGCCTGATGGCAGCCCTGGTAAATAACTTCCACTTTCGATTCGGGAACCTTTAGAAACTGAATGATATCGCGTTTGGTCTGTTCCGAAATAGCGATGATTTTATCTGCCGATTCTGCTGCCTTTCTGAATTTCCAGAAATGGATTTTACGGTCGAAAAAGGAATAGTATTCTGGATACCGGACGAAAATAAGATCGTGAATGGTCACTGTTTTTTTAACCGGGGTTTTATCCCATTTCAGCGGAAGTTCGCCGGACAGTCCATGGAAAATATCGGCTCCTGTCTTCTGGGCATCTTTTCCCATTTTGAGCTGCCGTGACATCTGTCCTTTTGAGGTTTCCACAAAACGGACGTTGGGATGCTGTAAAATATCCGCACCGCGTTCCGATTTGTTTTTGTTTAAAAGAAGATATTCGTTCTCCGGGAAATATTGGGAGAGGATCCTCACCAGATCACGGGAATAGTTGCCCAGCCCTGACGTGTTGTGGAAAAATCTTTTGGCATCATAGGCTATCTTCATGATTCGATCTGTTTTTGAAATTCCTGGAAGGTACCAAAGGTATGGTTTTTATTTTTTAGCCATGAAACGAAATCATCAAACCTTCTGACCATCTCTTCTCCTGAATTTTTTACGGTAAAACCGGGTAGTTTAAAAGCTTCCTCTTTTATTTCCGCAAATTCCCACGGATGGAAATAGATATTGAGATAACGGTCTTTTTTTAGGGTATCGGAAGCCAGCTTTTTGTAAAAGGACAACGGAAAATTGTGAAAGCTCAGCCAGAACAAAGGGATTCTGAAGTTGGGTGAAACCGAAGCCGGGATCTGGGTTACTTTTCCTTCTTTGAAATAAGTTCTCGAAACTTTCAGGTTGTTGTATCTTCCCGGAAGAAAGGTAGGATTAACCGACGAATTGTAGGAATATCCCGCTTCTTCAACGGCATTTTTCCTTACTGGCATCATTCTCGGCATCCGCAATCCCGTCACTTTTGCAGAGAAGATTTCTTCCAGGCGGTCTTTCGATTCCTTCAGGTGCTTTTCTTCAAATTCGGAATGGAACCAGGTGTGGGAAGCCAGTTCATGACCTTCATTCAATAATCTTTCAATAAGAGTTCTGCTGTTTTCGGCAAAGACCACAGTTGAGAAAAACGTGGCTTTCACCTGATGCTTTTTAAGGATGTTCAAAATCCGTTCAAGACCGGTCTGTGAGATTGAAAGCTGTTTTTCGAAAGGAATTTTACCTTTGTATTCCAATGGCATATCAAATTCCTCGATGTCAAAACTTAGTAAAACCATTTAGAAGTTTTTGTTTTTAATGATATAATTGGGCCGTTCTTTAACCTGTTTGAAAATTTTGCCTAAATAAATTCCGATGATCCCGAGAATGATCAGCTGCAATCCTCCGAAAAAGACAATCGTCATGATGAGCGAAGCCCAGCCGGAGATTTCCGTTTTGGCAATGAATGAATACAGCACATAAATTCCGTAACCCAACACGGAAAACCCTGAAAAAAGGAATCCCAGATAAGCCGCAATGTATAACGGCTTTACACTGAAAGCGGTAATTCCCGTAAAAGCAAAAGTAATCATTTTTTTGAGGTTGTAGCTGCTTTCCCCGGACAGTCTTTCGTTGGCCGTAAATTCGATTCCCGCCTGTTTAAAGCCCATCCAGCTGGTAAGGCCGCGGAGGAAAAGATCATCTTCATTCAGGTTACGCATGACTTCCACCGCACCGGCATCCATTAGCCTGAAATCCGAACCGCCGCCTTTGGTTAAGTTGACGTCGGAGAGACTGGATAAAATCTTATAAAAAAAGTCAGACGTTTTTCTTTTAAAGTAAGAAATCTGCTTTGGATATTTCCGGATGGTAAAAACGATATCATAGCCTTCTTCCCACTTCCTGATCATTTCCGGAATCATTTCGGGAGGATGCTGAAGATCGCCGTCCATAGAGATTACGGCATTTCCGTGAGCCAGATCCATCCCTGCCTTTACGGCAGGCTGATGCCCGAAATTCCTGGAGAATTCGATGAATTTCACTTCCTCGTATTGTGCGGACAGTTCTTCAAGCTTTTCCTGAGTATTGTCCCTGCTGCCGTCGTTCACGAAAATAATTTCAAAGTCATAATGGGGCAATCCTGCAAAAACTTCCTTAATTTTCTGATGGACAAGTACTACATTTCCTTCTTCGTTATGGGCCGGGATTACAATTGAAATTTTTTTCATAGGATCAGTTCAGGCTATACTCTTTTTGAAAATCTTTGGTCAACAGTTCATAAATCACCCTGAACCAAACAGCAATACAAGGTACGGCTTTCAGAGAGTATTTGATGATGTAGTTTTCCCTTACAAATTTCGGGAACAGATCCGAAGTGGAAAAGCACGTTAAAACAATGACGAAAACCAGTAAACCAATGACCAAAGGCGTTCTCTTTTTCTGAAGAAAAAACCAGACCATCACGCCCACTACGGCAATAATATAGGTCGGAGATTCCGAGCTTGAGCTGAACAGAACCAGGAACAGCAGTGAGGAAGCCAGGATCATCAGCTGGAATGCATAATTTTTATACTGACTGATTCGGATATACGGTGCGGCAAAAAGCGGTAAGCCGAATGCCAGAAAAGTAAGATTGGAGATCGATGCATCACCGACAATTCTTCTTACAAAACCCATCAGGGAAATATCCTGATAGGAAGTGAGTCCCTGGTTCTGCCCGTTCTTTTCGGCCAGCGACTGAAGCCAGTCCGTATAGCTCTGCACAACAAATGCTGGACTCGAATAAATCATCGGGATCACAAAAAACAGTATCCCAATCACCACAGCCGATACAATATATTTGAATTTATCTTTGATGAAGAAAAACTGCGTCAATCCCACAATACCGTAAATTTTCACGAAAAACCCGACCATCATGGCTGCAGTAGCGTTCTTTTCTTTGTTTTCATAGATATAAACCGCTCCCAGAACCAGAAGCGCCACCAGCGCAATATTAAACTGGAAATACAGGGAGGATGTAATGTATTCCTGCAGACAGAATAAAGCAAACAGGGCTTTCTTCGGATCCGAAAAAGGTAGTTTATAGATGGCGTAGAGAAAGACTGAAGTATTGGCAACATTCCAAAGACAGATTCCCAGCCAGTCCGGCATCAGCGCAAAAGGTGCAATCAGCAGGCTGAAAAAGATCCCGTAATGGTTTGAATCCTGATAAAGATCGGGATACTGCAGGTAAAGATTTCTTTCGTGAAGGGTATTAAAAAATACATTTTTAAAGATCAGGTAATTGTTGATGGAATTCCCTCTCAGGTATTTGGAAACGGCTGTTAACACAGCGATAATCAAATAAACCCCAAAAATATATTTGGGGTTTAGAAGGATGGATAAGAATTTATTTTTAAAATTTTTCTTCATGACATTACATAATATTAATATATGAAAGCCTGAGGTTGCCTTTCATATCTTTTTTAAAAAAGTGTTGCGCCACCCAAAAATATTTATGAATACTCTTATTGTTGCTTTCAACTATTGAATCATAATATTTATTATCATAAGCATCGCTGTCATTAACAACCTCGAAACAAATTCCATCCATGATATCATTGTTACTCAAAGACTGGATTTTGACTTCCATACTGTATGTATTTCCGTCGTTATATTTTATAACAGATCCTACCCGGTTATTTTCTTTTAATCCGTTAAAATCAATTTTTTTTAAAAGTTTTTTAAATACATCTGAAAATATTTCATTCTTGTTCAAAAGGTAATCCTCTTTTAAAAGGGCTGCTCCTACAGAATCAGCAGAAATATCACGGCTGTACGTCCAGATATTCACCCAATTAACATCTATGGGAAATTCTATAAAGCCCTCAACAGTTTCCTCATCATTACTGATAACTGCTTTTCTGAATTTTTCCAGATTGGTTATTATATTTTTACTTTCTGCGGAAACTTCCGGCATCGAAACTTTACGTGCTTTCACAGGACTGCTTTGCTTATTTCTGACCCTATTCTGTGAAAAATAAAAATGATATGAAAAATAAAGCAATGCAGAAACAGCAGCCAGTAAAACGGAAACAAAAAGTACCTTTTTCATTAAACGGCTACATTGTTCTCTCTCAACGCATCATTCAAAGACGTTTTCTTGTCTGTGGATTCCTTTCTTTTACCGATAATCAACGCACATGGAACCTGGTATTCTCCTGCAGGGAAAGTTTTGGTATAGCTTCCCGGAATCACTACCGATCTTGCCGGAACTCTTCCTTTGATTTCTACCGGAGTATCGCCGGTTACGTCAATAATCTTTGTAGAAGCTGTCAGAACGACATTTGCACCTAAAACCGCTTCTCTTTCTACATGAACGCCTTCTACGACAATACATCTTGAACCTAAGAAACAATCGTCCTCGATAATAACCGGAGCAGCCTGTAATGGTTCCAATACGCCACCGATTCCAACACCGCCGCTCAGGTGAACGTTCTTACCGATCTGTGCGCAGCTTCCTACCGTTGCCCAGGTATCGACCATGGTCCCGGAATCCACATAAGCACCGATATTCACATAAGACGGCATCATGATAACGCCCGGAGCGATATAAGCTCCTTCCCTGGCCACGGCATGCGGTACAACCCTAACTCCTTTTTCAGCATAGTTTCTCTTCAAAGGCATCTTATCATGAAATTCAAACGGGCCTACTTCAATGGTTTCCATCTTCTGGATCGGGAAATACATCACTACTGCTTTCTTCACCCATTCGTTTACCTGCCATCCGTTTTCGGTAGGCTCAGCAGTACGGAGCTCTCCTTTATCGACCAGGGCAATAACCTTTCTGATGGCTTTCTGGCTGTCTTCATTCTGCAATAGTTCTCTGTTGTCCCAGATATTTTCAATAGTTTGTTGTAACGACATGTTTCTCTTTTAAAATTATTCGCGCCAAAGATACAAAAGTTTAGGGGAAGATAAAGGCTCAGCTTAAGATTAAGCGGGATGAAGTATTGAGCAGTTGGAAGCGGGAAACCGGATGTTGGGAGTTTTCTTACTTCAACAGATACAATCAGGTTATTTGATTATCTGACAGGATTGTTTGTTATGTTAATTAAACCGTTAAGATTTATTAAGGTGTTTAGTAAAATTAAGCTGAGCTTCGCTTTAAGTAAACTTTAAATAAAATCTTTGATTTTATCTTAATCAAACCTTAAAATCTTCATATTTCTTAATGGTTTAAAAGGTATTCATATTTAGCTTTCTTCTACTTTTTACCTTGCTTTTTCGTTTACAACACCCTTTTGGCGTGAAGATAGGCTTTATTCCAATAAGCTTCGTTCAGCGAGGAGATAATAACGCCTTTGGTGGTTGAGGCATGGATGAAGCGTACTTCCCCATCATTACCGATGTCATGAACGATTCCAACATGAGAAACTTTGGTGCCACCGGCCGTCGCGAAAAACAAAAGGTCTCCGGGCTTCGCTTCTTTTATATCGATTTCGCTGCCCGTTTCAGCCTGGTCTGCCGACCTTC
The DNA here is from genome assembly GCA_913777465.1 of uncultured Chryseobacterium sp. GTDB lineage: Bacteria > Bacteroidota > Bacteroidia > Flavobacteriales > Weeksellaceae > Chryseobacterium. The sequence continues at coordinate 1,454 of CAJYRQ010000001.1, read as the reverse complement.
TCGGAAGTTTGTAATCGTTTTCTTCAAAAACTTTCAGAGCAAATCCGGAACAGTCGAATCCTGAAGAAGTGCTTCCGCCGAATTTATAGGGTGCACCGAGGTATTTCTCAGCATCCTTTAGAAGTTCATTAATTGATTTTGAAACTTTACCGTCAAAACGGGAATCCAGCTTACGGAGGTTTTCCGTTTTAGCTACATTTTTATAGGAATATTTTTTTTTAGCGGATACTTTTTTCGAGCTTCCACAAGAGACCGCCAGTAAAGAAAGCGCGGATAAGAGCCATAAATTTCGGATGGATGGCTTTCTGCAAAAGATTCTGTCGTTCATACTTTCCTTTAATTTTACGCTGTTTACAAATATAAGCAAATTATGTTTTTGTGGGACCGTAAGGCAGATGCTTTTACAATAGATCATAAAAAAAGCTGTCCGAAACCGGACAGCCTGTATTATCTTGTAAAAATATTTACTTGGATGTTTTAGCCCCTTTCCATGTACCGGATCTTACGGTTGCCGGAACAGCATTGGTCCATGTTCCGCTGGCTTTTTTATCTTCTCTTGTCAGCGTCCCTCTGAACTCCCCATCATCAGGAGAACCGATGGTGGCATTAAGATCACCTGATTCGCTCACATATCCTGAGATATAGTAGTTTTCGGTAGTCTGGTCGGAGTGCATGGTTCCCGTTACTTTTCCGTCGGTTGCCACAACGATGTTCCAGTCGCCTTTTTCAGTTCCTTCATAAGTTCCGGCCCATGTTCCGATGAAATCGTAGATCGTATCGTCATCTTTGCTGCAGCCTACAAATAAAAAAGCAGTAAACAAGAGTAAAAATAGTTTCTTCATAATGTATAAGTCGATTATTTTTTCAATAATTTCAAGGAAAGATTCCTTCTGTATCCGAAAGTCTCAAAGATCAGACTTTGAACGGTGACAAATATAAAATTTATATTTGATTTATTTGTCTTTTCACAAGCGAAATATCATTTTTATAATTAATAATTAAAAACAATTTCTAATGAGATCGCTTTGTATTTGTTTCACCATTATTGATCTTTTACACTTCTTCAGCACTCGATCAATAATTATGATCAAATCGACGATAACAAAAATCCAAAGAACTTCTTATTAATTCCGTTTCTGTATATAAAAATATTGATTTAGTATTCCTAACCTCACAGTTTTTTAAAAACCCGTTAGGTTTATTTGTGGATCAGTTACAAAAGTTGGGGAGAAAAAGATAAAGTTTTATTTTTGTTGAATGTCTAGTGAGAACGAACTTTTGAAATTACTGCTTCCCGAATATTTAATTTCTTATTTCGAGATTGTGCGCTTTGAAGAGAAAGAGAACCTTTTACATATTTACTTTGAAGAAAAAATCACCGTACCAAAAGAATTTTCCTCTCTCCATTTACAGTCCAAAGGCTTCCATGATGAAATTACCGTTGATGATTTCCC